>JBMNKZ010000009.1:0-303063 GCA_050952465.1 Bacillota bacterium
ATTGAAGCATTAAGAAAAGACATTGTGATGCTTCTCTATAAGCAGGCTCCTGAGAGTAGACTGATGCAGGATCTATTTCAAGAGTACGGATGTGAAGAAAATTCTCTCCGAGAAAATAAGGGTGAACGCTGTATCCTGTGTAATTTATGTGTTAGGGTTTGTGAAGAAATGGGCACCGGAGCGATTTCCCTGGTGATGCGGGGTACGGAAAAAAGGCTCGCTACCCCCTATGATGAAGCATCCCCGGATTGCATCGGCTGTGGGGCTTGCGCCGCAGTTTGTCCCACCGGGGCTATTGAAATGAAGGATGATGAGAAAGGCCGGATACGCCGGATCTGGCATCAGGATTTTGACTTGGTGGCTTGTGCTCGCTGTGGGCATTTATTTGCTACCAGGAAGCAGCTTGATTTTATTAATGAGCGTGAGAGGAATACCGGCGGATCTCCCAACTATTGTGAAACCTGCCGAAAGAAGAATGCCGCGGAAACTATTGCCGAGTTTAGGCAGGGCATGGAGTAAAGGGGAATTAATTGAAGGTAAATTGATGATTGAAGACGAATAAAGTAAAAAGAAATATGGAGTAAAATGTAAATTTAATGAGGATGAACGCCCATGAAAATAACCGTTAAATTGTTTGCTTTTCTTCGGAAAGGCCGTTTTTCCATAAAAGAATTAGATATTGCCGAGGGTACTACGGTTGAAGAGGTAATGTCAGATCTCTCCATCACCAAAGAAGAAATGAAAATTGGGATCATTTTGATCAATGGTCTCCATGGCACCTTTGATACTGTACTTCACGAAGGGGATTTGCTTTCTCTGTTTCCTCCTGCAGCCGGGGGATAAATCGGTACGGAACAAACAAAAGGGTATTCCATTCAGCATTATCCTAAGAGTCCCAAAACCCTTAATGAAGCGGTAAGTATGAATGTTAAAGAACAGGGCAGGAATTATTACGAAGGCAGGCAGCTGATTGTAGCAAAGAAGATTTAATTTTTCACCGCCAGAAAATGTATTATTCAATGTCATCCTGAGAACGCCTGGAGAATCTTAAGATCCTTCGGCCAGCTCAAGATGACATTTTTCGTTATGTGGTAAAAACATTAAGGGACAAGGATTTTTAGTGAGATAAATACCGTATGACTTTGGTAAACGGAAACTTTTTGCTAGCATACATCGTCTAATTAATTAAATTATTTAATTATGAAAAGGAATAAAACCCTCTTCCTGTAGACAAATTTGATGGCTTAATCCTAATAGTAAAAAGGGAGGCTATAATGTGAAAAAAGTATTAATTCTTTTAATGTTAATCCTGTTTAGTGTTTCTGGTTGTGGAAGCGGTGCAAAAGATGCTGCTATGGAGGAAAGTTCCGGGAACTCCGCTGTTGCTCCTGAGGCCAGGGATAGTATGAAGTTAGAGGATACCGTGGGAATGGATATGGACGGAGGCGCTCCGGAGGTCTCCTTTGAAGACCGGAAAATTATCCTAAATGCTGAGGTCAGGCTTCGGGTGGAGGATATTGAAAGTGTCTGTGAGAAAGTCAAAGGCAAAACCTTGGAATTAAAGGGTTATCTAAATGACTATTCTATTCGAACCGGTGAAAACAATACCCATGCCGACATTTCCCTAAAGGTGCCCAGTACCCACTACCAGGAATTATTGGATTTTATTGTGGAACAAGGTAAACCTGATTATAAGAGGGAATACACCAACGATGTAACCACCCAATATATTGATTTGGAGGCCAGGGTTAAAGTACTTAAAGCAGAGGAAGAGAGCCTCCTGAATCTATTAAATAAAGCAGAAACCATTGAGGATATCTTGAAGATTAAAGCCCAGATAACCTCTACCAGGCAGGAACGAGAATCTTTAGAAGGACAGTTCAAGGCACTAAGCCATAGTGTGGAATATGCGACGATTAATATCAGTCTTTATAAACCGCGAAATAGCGATACTAATCTAAATGTGGAAAATTTAAATATTTTTACCCGGAGCTGGAGCGGGCTGATTTACGGGCTGAACACCTTAACAGCGAAAGTAGGAAATATTATTGTATTATTCTTTACGGCCCTCCCGACATTGATCTTGATCGCTTTAGTGATTGTAGCTTTTATTTATATCAAAAGAAGGAGAAAACGGAAAGGTAATGATGATGTTTAAAGTTTCGAGGCTGAAAAGTAAAGGCCTGCTTTAAATATTATGAACAAAAACTAAAATCACATAATCTTGGGATAAAATTAGGTATGGGGACAGGTACGTTGATTTAACCACTAAATCAAGAAACCTGTCCCCTTTGTATTACCACTATAACCAGTTAAAGTGTAATTTTTTCTATTTCATTAAGAGTTTCATCAGCCAGGATTTTTTACTATGGGAACTGGTATTGGGGTGAGAAGAGGATTTTGATTCATCTGGCATATAATCCTGGTTTGGTGTCACAAAGTTCATTGGGTTTGGCTGGGGAGTTTTGTTAATATCAGGGATCTTTTTATCCATACACGACAACTCCTTTAGTATAAAAGTATTTTCTGTTTTTTCCATTAGCTTTGAACCTAGTATTCCACCTAATCCCAAGAATATTAATAAGGTGATCGGAAAAATTTTAAGAATTTATTAAGAATTGTATTAGGATTATGATAAGATTTGATTGATATCATTACCCTAAAGTAAAAGTTGGGGTGTGATTTAATTTGTATGTATTTAAGCCAATGTTGAGGAGTGATTCATCATGAATATCCTAGTCTGCGATGATGATAAGGAAATTTTAGATGCGATTTCAATTTATTTAGAAAATGAGGGTTATCAAGTATATAAGGCCTCTAACGGCATAGAAGCTTTGCAGGTTGTAGAGGAGCAAGAAATACATCTCATAATTATGGATATCATGATGCCAAAAATGGATGGTATCCGGGCTACTTTGAAAATAAGAGAAGATAAAAACATACCGGTGATTTTACTTTCGGCTAAGTCTGAGGACACAGACAAGATCATTGGTTTAAATATGGGGGCTGATGATTATATTACGAAACCTTTTAACCCCCTGGAATTGATTGCTCGGGTAAAGTCCCAACTCCGGAGATATATCACTCTGGGGAGCTTGGAAACCAGAAGTAATCTTTATAAAACCGGGGGACTGGTTATTGATGATGAGAGTAAACAGGTTACTGTGGACGGTGAGGAAGCTAAACTGACACCTGTGCAGTATAAGATATTGAAGTTACTTACAGCTAATGCAGGCAGGGTCTTTTCCATTGATGAAATCTATGAAAAGGTATGGAAAGAAACTCCCTATAGTCCGGAGAACACAGTAGCCGTTCATATTAGAAAAATCAGAGAAAAAATTGAAATAAACCCGAAGGAACCGAAATACTTAAAGGTGGTGTGGGGAATTGGATATAAGGTGGAAAAAATATAGCCACTCTTTGATAACGAAGATGATAGTTTTTATTATTGCCATATTAAGTTTTACAACGATTATCACAAACTTTGCCAATTTTATCTTATTTAATGACCGCAGCTTTGAAGCGGCTTTTCAAAAAAATTATTTCCTAAGTACGGATTTTCCCGGTGAAAGCAGCGGTGTGCTGCAAGATCTTAGGGATATTACTCAAATATATCAAAGTGAGGAACATATTTTAAGCGGTGCGGCAATTAAGGAAGATGATTTGCGCCAAATGAAAGAGAATTTGTTTGCTGAGTTTCGTGATAACTCCAGAAGCTATAATCCTAATTTAACAGAACAGGAAAATTATAAAATATTTGTTGAGGAATATGCGGATAAAATTGCCGCAGAAAAAAACCAGCTGATTCAGGAACAATTGAGGGCTTACCGGGAAACCTTACGCCGGCTGGAAAAACAAAAAGGGATATTTTATTATGCTAATATATGGGGGAATGAGGTGACCAACAGTCCAAATAATAGTAAAGACTATTTTCAATCCTTCCCGGCTTATATTATGTTTGATGGTGTTGAGGAAAAGGTTTTTCCGGAAGAAATTAAGGATAATAATCATTATTACTGGTTTACATGGAATACCAAGGAATTAGGAACAAATGATGTTCTCTATGTAGGGTTCAGCGATGAATTTTTAAGCCCAAGAATTGCCGAATGGCAAAAAAACAATACCATTGCCACTAACTACCTTAAACTAATAGCAGTTTCGTTAATAGCGCTTTGTATATCATTTATTTATTTGGTGGTAGTTACAGGGAGAAGTCCCGAGGAAGATGGCGAGGTTAAGATAAATTTTGTTGACAGGATCTACAATGATGTGAAGTTGGCTCTGTGTCTGGTGCTGATTATCTCATGGATCGCATTGATGGTCTTTCTGCATGATTTTAACATTTTACAGTTGGCATTTCCCATTACCCTGCTCATAGGTTCTCTTGGTTTAATATTAGTTCTCTCTTTAGTTAACAGTTTAAAGAAGAGAAATTTTATCAAGCATAGTTTAACCTATTTCATCTTTTACAGGATTTTTAAATTCTTTAAGGATATCTATGACAGCGGCAGTGTAGCGGTGAAGGTTTTACTGATGGTGATTGGTTATCCTGTCCTGGTGGCGGCCACATTCTTTATCTTCCCTGTAACCATTGGTTTGGCTGTCTGGCTTGCCCATAAAAAGGTGAAAGAATTTAATGCCATTAAAGAAGGAGTTAGGCAGGTGAAAGAGGGAAATCTCCACTATACTATTGATGTCTCGGGAAAAGGGGAGTTTGCTCAGCTTGCTTCTGATATCAATAGTATCACTGATGGTTTAAATAATGCTGTGGCCAACGAACTAAAAAGCGAACGCTTAAAAACCGAATTAATTACAAATGTCTCCCATGATATCAGGACTCCCTTAACTTCTATTATTACTTATGTGGATCTGTTAAAAAATGAAATGGATCCGGCTAAGAGTAATGAGTATATAAAAATAATAGATCAAAAATCTCAGCGGCTGAAAATCCTGACTGATGATCTTTTTGAAGCTGCCAAGGCAACCAGCGGAAATATTCCGGTCAACCTTGAAAAGATTGAATTAGTATCCTTGATCACCCAAGGGTTAGGCGAACTTGATGATAAAATTAAGGAGCGTAATTTAGAGTTTAGGTTTAATCACCCCAAGGAGAAGATATTTATTAAGGCTGACGGAAGATTATTCTGGCGAGCTGTGGAGAATTTGTTTTCCAATATCTTTAAATATGCTCTGGAAGGATCCAGGATATATATTGACATTATTGTGCAGGAAAATGAGGTCACCTTAATTATTAAAAATATTTCAGCTTATGAATTGAACATTTCTGCAGAAGAATTAATGGAACGGTTCAAAAGGGGTGACGAATCCAGAAGCAGTCAGGGAAGTGGATTAGGATTATCCATTGCCAAAAGCCTGATTGAAATTCAAAAAGGAAGTTTTGAGATAGAGATTGACGGAGACTTATTTAAGGCCATCATCCAAATTGCTAAAGGATAGTGCTTTTTTCACAATAAATTGTTAAAATAATAATCAGGGTGAAAAGTTTAAACTAAGTACCAGGGGACGGGTAAAACCGTCCCCATAACAATATAGGAAGTGAATGAGGCTTATGACGGATGATACTAGTAAGGTTATTAGTAAGATAGTTCAGGAAATCCGACCTTTGCTGATTGAATACAGACGGGATTTTCATAAATATCCGGAGGTCGGCTGGACGGAATTTAGAACGGCGGTAAAAATTACGGAAATACTTTTGGATCTAGGCTATAAGGTAAAAATAGGTGCCGATGCCGTGTGTAAAAAGGAGATGTTAGGTGTCCCCTCTGAAGAAGAGTTAAAAAAACACATGAAACGGGCGATTTGTCAAGGAGCTAATCCTGAAATTATAAAAGAAATGGCAGGCGGTCTTACCGGGATTATTGCGGAGTTAAACTGCGGGGATGGACCTACCGTAGCCTTACGTTTTGATATTGATGCTAATGATATCACTGAGCCCAAAGAAGAAAAGCATAAACCTTTCCGGGAAGGCTTTTCTTCAATAAACCCAGGGGTGATGCATGCTTGCGCTCATGATGGACATGCTGCCATAGGCCTCGGGGTAGCAGAGGCTATCACTAAAATAAAAAATCAATTAAAGGGTAAGATTCGATTAATATTTCAACCCAGCGAGGAAGGCGCCAGGGGAGCTAGAGCGATGGCTGCGGCTGGTGCGGTAGATGGGGTTGATTATATTTTGGGGGCTCATATCGGCTTTCAAGCCACAAAAAATAAACAATTAATCTGCGGGGCAGGGAAATTTCTGGCTACTACTAAATTTGATGTAACCTTTACCGGAATTCCCGCCCATGCCGGTGCTGCTCCGGAACAAGGGCATAATGCTCTTTTAGCGGCTGCCAGTGCCGCTTTAAATTTGCATGCTATCCCTCGCCATGGCAAAGGTACTTCCAGAATTACCGTGGGGACGCTACATGCCGGACAGGCCCGCAATGTGATTCCGCCTAATGCGGAAATGAAAATTGAAACCCGGGGAGAAACTACGGAAATAAATGATTATATGGTTAACTCTGTCCGAAATATTATTGCCGGTGCGGCCCGGATGTACGGGGTTAGTTATGAGATAAAAACAGTGGGAGAAGCGGCTGGCGGTGAAAGCAGCCGGGAATTAAGCCGAACATTGAAAAATATTGCCCAAGAAACGGACCTGTTTACCGATATAATTGATTATGTCAGCTTTGGCGCCAGCGAAGACTATACAAACTTAATGACAACTGTGCAAAAACAGGGCGGCCAAGGTGTCTATATGATGATTGGCTCCAAACTCGCCAGCGGTCATCATGATTTTTATTTTGATTTTGATGAAGCGGCTTTAGCAGACGCTGTGGAATTTATTTTAAAAATCCTTGTCAACCTCATTGGGGACTGTTTATGAGAATAAAAGATAGTTTTCATTTATATGCCTTGATTACAATTGTTTTCTGGGCTTTAGCCTTTGTTTTTACTAGGTTGGCATTACAGTTTTTCACAGCTTTTTCGCTGGGGTTTTTAAGATATTTTGCTGCATCCGTTACCCTGGTGCTGGTGATTGCTAAATTAAAAATAAACCCGCCGAGAAAAAAGGATTTTCATTGGTATGTAGTATCTGCAGCATCAGGTTTTTTTCTTTATATGATATTTTTTAATACCGGCACCAAATATGTAACCGCGGCAACCAGCAGTATTGTGATTGCCACAACGCCTATTATCACTGCGCTTTTGGCCAGTGTTTTCTTTAAAGAGAGGTTAAAAGTTTATCAATGGATGGCGGTATTGATTGAATTTGCCGGTATATTAATATTGACCTTAACTGGGGGGAGTTTTTCCGTAAATATTGGTGTCTGCTGGTTATTAGTGGCGGCATTATTAATAAGTATTTATAATTTAATCCAGCGTAAACTGACTAAGACCTATAATTCTTTACAAGTGTCGGCTTATAGTATCTTGATGGGAACGGTTATGTTAGCAATATTTGCCCCTACTTCCCTGAAAGAAATACAACAGGCACCAAGTATCCAGTTCTTTTATATCGCTATTTTGGGGGTATTTTCCAGTGCTATTGCTTATGTCTCTTGGGCCAAGGCATTTTCAAAAGCCAAGAATACTTCTGATGTCAGCAATTATATGTTTGTTACGCCATTGATAACAGGTATATTGGGCTTTATTATTGCCGGTGAAGTTCCGGAGATGTCAACGGTTTTCGGTGGAATTGTAATTATTTTAGGAGTTCTTTTATTTAATAAGGAATCTCTGATAAATAAAAATCGCGTATCAATTAGGGCAGGTATGGGGGAATAGATGTGAAGATAGTTTGTTTGGGAGATAGTTTAACATATGGGTACGGGGTACCACGGAAAGACACTTGGGTTAGCCTGTTAAATAAAAATGGGACGGCAGCTTATGTCAATAAGGGGATAAACGGTGATACGACCGGCGATATGTTGGCAAGGTTTGAACAGGATGTGCTGGCAGAAAACCCTAATATAGTAATTATGATGGGTGGTGCAAATGATTTTATTAGGGGCCTGGGCTTAGAAGCAGTGCAAAAGAATATTATGGCAATGGTTGAAATGGCCACCGGCAATCAGATAATCCCAGTGGTGGGCGCACCTTTTCGGATTAAGGCGGAAACCGTTAGAGCAGATTGGGCAGCATGGGCTGATTTTCGAGAGGTAGCAGAAAAAATAAAATTACTTAGAAACTGGATTATCGATTTTAGCACAACATCTCATATAGAGTATTTGGATTTCTATCATGAATTTACTGCCAGAACCTCAGGTGAATACAACAGCTATTTTAGGGACGGCCTGCATCCCAATAAAAGGGGACAGCAAATAATTGCAGAAATAGTAGGGGAGAAAGTGGACGGTATCTTGAACGACCATAACAGGAAAGAGCTTCGGTAAAAATAAAAAAGGCGCTGAAAGTATAGTTTCATTGATAGAGTTAAATAATGGGGGTATAATTAAATTAGACTTATTAAATATGTGCTGTGAAGATAAAATGATATCTACAAAATAATAATGAGGTGATGATATGAAAATTTTAATGCTTACAGGCAGTCCTCATTTGAAGGGGACTACCGCTATGCTGGCGGACGAATTTTGTCTTGGTGCTAAGGAAGCCGGGCATGAATTGGTTAGGTTTGATACGGCTAAACTGAACATCCACCCCTGCCTTGGCTGTGATCATTGTCGCCAGAACGAGGGCCGCTGTATCCAGGAGGACGCAATGACAGAGATTTATCCTCATTTGTTGGATGCTGATGCCATTGTCTTTGTGACGCCGCTTTATTATTTTGGGATGTCGGCACAACTTAAGTGTGCCATTGATCGTTTTTATGCGATCAATTCTGCATTGCAGCAAATGCCGAAGCAGGCCTATCTGCTCACGGCGGGTGCTGATGTAGATGATTGGGCTATGGATGCGATAAGGATGCAATTTAAAACCATCTGTCGTTATTTAAATTGGCAAGATAGTGGTTCCGTCATTGCTTTTGGGGCGGCAACAAGAGATGATCTGGAAACCGGCGATTACCCAAAACAAGCAAGAAAATTAGGAGCTGAAGTAAAATAGAATAACTGTTAAAATAATTTCTTTACAACCTATCACCCTTCCATGAACGGCTTCAGACCGGTAATGGATATGGGTGATTTTTTTTGAAAACAGGCATTTAGACAAAGTATCGGGAATATATATATGACATATATTGAAAAATAACATGTTATATATTTCTTGTAAAAGAGGATAATCCGTATAATTGTGTAAAAGGATAGTGAGCCACAGACTCATTTCCTCGGTTATAATATAGGTGTGAACTAATACCAAACCGAGGAGGAAAGAACCCATGGCTCAGTTCAATATTACACTAACCGAAGAAGAATTGCACGGACTTTTTCTTAACAATAATCGTGACAAAGCAATTGAGAAGCTCCTTGAAAAAATATTCAATGAAGTTTTACGATGTCAGTCCGCCGAACAGCTTTGTGCAGAGCCCTACGAGAGGACCGATAAGCGTAAAGGCCAGCGCAATGGCTATTATGATCGGGAGCTTGTTACCCGGGTGGGAACGCTGAACTTGCGCATTCCACGCCACAGGTATGGGGAGTTTAGCACTGAACTTTTTGAGCGTTATCAGCGCAGCGAACAGGCATTATTACTTGCAATGATGGAGATGGTGGTTAACGGCGTTTCAACCCGCAAGGTAGAAAATATTACAGAAGAACTCTGTGGCAAGAAGTTTTCGAAGTCCACTGTTTCTGCCCTTTGTAAGAGGCTTGACCCCATAATCAACGCTTTTAGAACAAGACCATTAAAAAATCATTATCCGTTTCTAATAGTAGATGCTTTGTATCTAAAGGTGCGGGAAGATGGCCGTGTTAGGTCCAGGGGGCTTCTCATAGCCATAGGGATCAATGAACAAGGTTACCGCGAAATAATCGGCTTTCAGGTGTCTAATACGGAGAGTGAAAGCAGCTGGGGAGAATTCTTTTTATCCCTTAAGGAAAGGGGCTTAAAAGATGTCCACCTAGTTACTTCTGATAACCATAAGGGGCTCGTTAACGCTGTGAAAAGGCATTTCCAGGGAGCAACCTGGCAAAGGTGCCAAACCCATTTTTCAAGGAACATGCTGGATAACACGCCTAAAGCATTACAGCCGGAAGTAAAAGAAGACCTGCGCAAGCTATATGAAGCCGTTGACCTGGATAGTGCCAAGAAAGTAAAAGACCAGCTCATAGATAAATATGAAACAAAAGCACCAAAGGCTGCTACCCTGTTAGACGAAGCCTTTGATGATATTACAGCTGTTCTGGCGGTCCCTCTAAAGTATCGGAAGCGATTACGCACCACCAATGGTGTAGAGCGGCTTAATCAGGAAGTAAGGCGTCGGGAGCGAGTAATACGCATATTTCCCAATGAAGCGTCAGTAATACGGTTAATGGGCGCACTGCTAATGGAGCAAGATGAAAAATGGCAAACAGGGCGCAAATACTTCGATATGGACCTTTATTACCAAGCTATGAAAAAAGGTCCGAAAGATACAGCTGCCGCTTAATGACGCATTTATTCCACGGTCCGGGTTGACAGTGAGCCTCTGGCCGCATGGCTTTAGGCAGCGCAGGCAGCCCCATAGCAATACTTGTTCATTAAAGCCCCAGTTGAAAAACTAAGTTGTCGGGTGCGTTATTTAACATGCCCAGTATTTGGGTGCTGCCAGGCCCCTTAGCCTACCATGCGGCCCTCTCACTGGTCAACCCGGCTTTCGCGGCTGTGCAGCACATAAAGAATATAATTAAATATAGTATAACACAATTAAAATTTCCAAGGGAGGTTCCTTTAGATGGGAGAGAAAATTACGTTGTCAGTGATCAAGGCGGACGTAGGTGGATTTGTCGGCCATTCGACGGTACACCCGGAACTTTTAGAAACAGCAAGAAAGGAATTAGCCAATAGAAAGGAATTGGTGGACTTTTTTGTAGGTCATGTAGGGGATGATATCAACTTAATTATGACTCACAAAAAGGGCATCGACAATGAAGAAATCCACCAGCTGGCCTGGGACACCTTTTTAGCCTGTACGGAAGTGGCCAAGAAATTAAAGTTATACGGGGCAGGACAGGATTTACTCTCTGACGCCTTTTCCGGAAATATCAAAGGTATGGGGCCGGGTGTGGCAGAGATGGAATTTGAAGAACGGAAATCCGAACCGGTGATAGTGTTTATGGCGGATAAGACGGAGCCGGGGGCATGGAATTTACCCTTATATAAAATGTTTGCCGATCCCTTTAATACTATAGGCCTGGTGATAGACCCCAAAATGCACGACGGTTTTAAATTTGAAGTTCATGATTTGATTGGAAATAAAAAATTAACATTTAGCTGTCCGGAAGAAATATATGATCTGCTGGTCTTTATTGGGGCACCCGGGCATTACTGCATTAAGTCAGTTTTCACCAAATCCGGGGAAATCGCGGCCACATCCAGTACTCAGCGGTTAAACCTAATGGCAGGAAGGTATGTGGGTAAAGATGACCCCGTGTGCATTGTCAGGTGCCAAAGCGGGCTTCCTGCGGTAGGAGAGGTGCTGGAGCCCTTCGCCAATCCTCACCTGGTATCAGGTTGGATGCGGGGGAGCCATAGCGGGCCCTTAATGCCTGTGGCCATGAAAGATGCCAGTCCCAGCCGCTTTGATGGCCCCCCCAGGGTAGTGGGTTTGGGATTCCAGTTAGCAGAAGGAAAGTTAGTCGGTCCCCAAGACTTCTTTGCTGATGTTGGGTTTGATAAAGCCCGTGACATGGCAAATGAGCTGGCCAATTATCTACGGCGTCTTGGACCCTTTGAGCCCCACCGGCTGCACTTGGAGGAAATGGAGTATACCACCATGCCCGAAGTAATGAAAAAACTAAAAGACCGCTTTCAGGATCTTTAAAACTTTAATTACATAAAAAGTCAGGGAAATATTTCCCTGGCTTTTTATTACTGGCCAAACTTAGGGTAACCACAGCTTTTTCGTGGATACCCAATCCCCATAAAATACCAGCAAAATATAATTGACAGTGGAGAGTTTCTTTGATAAACTAATAAAGCTGCTCAAGGGCGCACCAAGGCGCACCAAAATTTACCGGCAAGAAAGTGATTGACAAAGGTAAGACAAGCTGGTAAACTAGTCAAGCGCTCGAGAGAGGGCAAGGTAAACAAATGAAGATCGACTAAGAACGCAACATCGTGTTGCAACGTCGATCCTGGTGCATCCGTGCACTGTGAAGCTGGTCTTTGAGAACTGAACAGTGAAAAGCCTGATGTTGTTCAGGAACCGGAAACAGTAGCAAGAACAAAGAGTTTAAGCTTCGATCCGGGGAATGAGAAACATTAAAAAAGCGAAACCTGGAAATAACTTTGAGAGAAGTAAAAACAGGTAATTCAAATCGAGCCAATTAGACCTCGATAAAGTTAGTAGCGGCAAAAGCCGATACGATAAATTTTATTGGAGAGTTTGATCCTGGCTCAGGACGAACGCTGGCGGCGTGCTTAACACATGCAAGTCGAACGGAGATATAGGAATCAGTTTACTGAATCCAATATCTTAGTGGCGGACGGGTGAGTAACGCGTGGGTAACCTACCCTAAATCCTGGGACAACAGCTGGAAACGGCTGCTAATACCGGATAATCTCAAGAGAAGGCATCTTCATTTGAGGAAAGGTGGCCTCTTTACAATGCTACCGATATAGGATGGACCCGCGTCTGATTAGCTAGTTGGTAAGGTAGCGGCTTACCAAGGCGACGATCAGTAGCCGGCCTGAGAGGGTGATCGGCCACACTGGGACTGAGACACGGCCCAGACTCCTACGGGAGGCAGCAGTGGGGAATCTTCCGCAATGGGCGCAAGCCTGACGGAGCAACGCCGCGTGAATGAAGAAGGCCTTCGGGTCGTAAAGTTCTGTCGTAAGGGAAGAAGTCTTTCTATGTGAAAAATGTAGAGAGGTGACGGTACCTTTCGAGGAAGCTCCGGCTAACTACGTGCCAGCAGCCGCGGTAATACGTAGGGAGCAAGCGTTGTCCGGAATTACTGGGCGTAAAGGGCGCGTAGGCGGGATATTAAGTCAGGTGTGAAAACGTGGGGCTTAACTTCACGATTGCACATGAAACTGGTATTCTTGAGGACAGGAGAGGAAAGTGGAATTCCTAGTGTAGCGGTGAAATGCGTAGATATTAGGAGGAACACCAGTGGCGAAGGCGACTTTCTGGACTGTAACTGACGCTGAGGCGCGAAAGCGTGGGGAGTGAACGGGATTAGATACCCCGGTAATCCACGCCGTAAACGATGGGTACTAGGTGTAGGAGGTATCGACCCCTTCTGTGCCGGAGTTAACGCAATAAGTACCCCGCCTGGGGAGTACGGCCGCAAGGTTGAAACTCAAAGGAATTGACGGGGACCCGCACAAGCGGTGGAGCATGTGGTTTAATTCGACGCAACGCGAAGAACCTTACCAGGGCTTGACATCCCTCGCAATTCATAGAAATATGGAGTTCTATGCTTCGGTATAGACGAGGAGACAGGTGGTGCATGGTTGTCGTCAGCTCGTGTCGTGAGATGTTGGGTTAAGTCCCGCAACGAGCGCAACCCCTACTTTTAGTTGCCAGCACATAAGGTGGGCACTCTAAAGGAACTGCCGGTGACAAACCGGAGGAAGGTGGGGATGACGTCAAATCATCATGCCCTTTATGTTCTGGGCTACACACGTGCTACAATGGCTGGTACAGAGGGCGGCGAAGGAGCGATCCGGAGCGAATCCCAAAAAGCCGGTCTCAGTTCGGATTGCAGGCTGCAACTCGCCTGCATGAAGTCGGAATCGCTAGTAATCGCGAGTCAGCATATCGCGGTGAATACGTTCCCGGGTCTTGTACACACCGCCCGTCACACCACGAAAGTTGGCAACACCCGAAGTCGATGAGTTAACTCTTTTGAGAGACAGTCGCCGAAGGTGGGGCTGATGATTGGGGTGAAGTCGTAACAAGGTAGCCGTATCGGAAGGTGCGGCTGGATCACCTCCTTTCTAAGGAGAAACACTTGAAAAAGTGTATCCTAAGGTCGATACATCAGGCTTTTAAAACTGTTTAGTTCTCAGGGACCAAGTGTTCCTGAGAGTCGTGTTCTTTGAAAATTACACAGTGAAGCGATAAAGGTAAATCAGTGGAAACTGATAATTACAATTTAATGCTTAGGATTCATCATCATAGTAGTGGCGATTCACGAATCGCCCTATTAAAGAAGGTCAAGTTAAAAAGAGCGTACGGTGGATGCCTTGGCGCCAAGAGTCGAAGAAGGACGTGGTAAGCTGCGAAAAGCTTCGGGTAGCCGCAAGCAGGCTTCGATCCGGAGATGTCCGAATGGGGAAACCCGGCTGGAGTAGTATCCAGTCATCATGCACTGAATAAATAGGTGTATGAAGACAACCTGGGGAACTGAAACATCTAAGTACCCAGAGGAAGAGAAAGAAAACTCGATTCCCTGAGTAGCGGCGAGCGAAACGGGAAGAGCCTAAACCAGTGATTTCGATCACTGGGGTTGCGGGACTTTCAACAAAGGTATGGAAGCCTAGCCGAAGAGGTCTGGAAAGGCCCATCACAGAGGGTAACAATCCTGTAGGCGAAAGGCTGAAATGCTTGAGAGTATCCCAAGTACCGCGGGACACGAGAAACCCCGTGGGAATCCGGGGGGACCACCCCCCAAGGCTAAATACTCCTTGGCGACCGATAGTGAACCAGTACCGTGAGGGAAAGGTGAAAAGAACCCCGGGAGGGGAGTGAAAAAGAACCTGAAACCGTATGCTTACAAACAGTCAGAGCACTATATATGTGTGATGGCGTACCTTTTGTAGAATGGACCGGCGAGTTACGGTAACGAGCGAGGTTAAGTCGAGAAGACGGAGCCGAAGCGAAAGCGAGTCTTAATAGGGCGATTAGTTCGTTGCCGTAGACCCGAAACTTGGTGATCTACCCATGGTCAGGGTGAAGCTTAGGTAAGACTGAGTGGAGGCCCGAACCGACTTACGTTAAAAAGTGAGCGGATGAACTGTGGGTAGGGGTGAAATGCCAATCGAACCAAGAGATAGCTGGTTCTCCCCGAAATAGCTTTAGGGCTAGCCTCAATTGATGATTTATGGCGGTAGAGCACTGTTAGGGCTAGGGGCCTAACCAGGTTACTGAACTCTCACAAACTGCGAATGCCATAAATTTAGATTGGGAGTCAGACTGCGGGGGATAAGCTTCGTAGTCGAAAGGGAAACAGCCCAGATCGACAGCTAAGGTCCCAAAGTGTGTGCTAAGTGGAAAAGGATGTAGAGTTGCTAAAACAACCAGGATGTTGGCTTAGAAGCAGCCACCATTGAAAGAGTGCGTAATAGCTCACTGGTCGAGTGACTCTGCGCCGAAAATGTAACGGGGCTCAAGCACACCACCGAAGCTTCGGGATTGTGAATAACAATCGGTAGGGGAGCGTACTGTACACGCTGAAGGTTGACCGAAAGGACAGCTGGAGAGTACAGCAGTGAGAATGCCGGTATGAGTAAGCGACAAGGCAGGCGAGAATCCTGCCCGCCGAAAGCCTAAGGTTTCCTGGGGAAGGCTCGTCCGCCCAGGGTAAGTCAGGGCCTAAGCCGAGGCAATAAGCGTAGGTGATGGACAATCGGTTAAAATTCCGATACCACCTTAGCCCGTTTGAAGGAAGGGGTGACACAGGAGGGTAGGTCAAGCGCACCGTTGGTCGAGTGCGTCCAAGCCGGTAGGGAGAATGGCAGGAAAAACCGCCATTCAAAATCCCGAGAGGTGATGGGGAGCGAAAATAAGTAGCGAACTGACTGATCCCACACTGTCAAGAAAAGCCTCTCACGAGGGTTAAGGTGCCTGTACCGCAAACCGACACAGGTAGGTGGGGTGAGAATCCTAAGGCGCGCGAGAGAACCCTCGTTAAGGAACTCGGCAAAATGACCCCGTAACTTCGGGATAAGGGGTGCCTTTGTAGTGTGAAGTCTTTAACAGATAGAGCATGAAGAGGCCGCAGAGAATTGGTCCAAGCGACTGTTTAGCAAAAACACAGGTGCCTGCCAAGTCGAAAGACGACGTATAGGTGCTGACGCCTGCCCGGTGCTGGAAGGTTAAGAGGAGAGGTCAGCGAAAGCGAAGCTTTGAATTGAAGCCCCAGTAAACGGCGGCCGTAACTATAACGGTCCTAAGGTAGCGAAATTCCTTGTCGGGTAAGTTCCGACCCGCACGAAAGGCGTAACGATTTGGACACTGTCTCAACGAGGGACTCGGCGAAATTGTAATACCGGTGAAGATGCCGGTTACCTGCGACAGGACAGAAAGACCCCGTGGAGCTTTACTGTAGCCTGACATTGGATTTTGGTATATCATGTACAGGATAGGTGGGAGACTAAGAGATCAGGGACGCCAGTCTTCGGAGGAGTCGCCGGTGGGATACCACTCTTGATGTACTGAAATTCTAACTTCACGCCGTAAGCCGGCTGAAGGACAGTGTCAGGTGGGCAGTTTGACTGGGGCGGTCGCCTCCCAAAGAGTAACGGAGGCGCCCAAAGGTTCCCTCAGCGCGGATGGAAATCGCGCGAAGAGTGTAAAGGCAGAAGGGAGCTTGACTGCGAGAGAGACATCTCGAGCAGGGACGAAAGTCGGGCTTAGTGATCCGGCGGTACCGAGTGGAAGGGCCGTCGCTCAACGGATAAAAGCTACCCCGGGGATAACAGGCTTATCTCCCCCAAGAGTCCACATCGACGGGGAGGTTTGGCACCTCGATGTCGGCTCATCGCATCCTGGGGCTGTAGTAGGTCCCAAGGGTTGGGCTGTTCGCCCATTAAAGCGGTACGTGAGCTGGGTTCAGAACGTCGTGAGACAGTTCGGTCCCTATCCGTCGCAGGCGTAGGAAATTTGAGAGGCACTGTCCCTAGTACGAGAGGACCGGGATGGACAGACCTCTGGTGTACCAGTTATCCTGCCAAGGGTATAGCTGGGTAGCTAAGTCTGGCAGGGATAAGCGCTGAAAGCATCTAAGCGCGAAGCCCCCCTTAAGATAAGATTTCCCATACCATAAGGTAGTAAGACCCCAGAGAGACGATCTGGTTGATAGGCCGGATGTGGAAGGGCAGTAATGCCCGGAGCTGACCGGTACTAATTGGTCGAGGACTTGACCTTGAAAAGAAAACTAAGCATTAATTGCTCACTGTGTAGTTTTGAGAGAACAAAATACATTTTCCTGGTGATGATGGCGGAGAGGCCCCACCTGTTCCCATTCCGAACACAGAAGTTAAGCTCTCCAGCGCCGATAGTACTTGGGACGGGAGTCCCTGGGAGGGTAGGACGTTGCCAGGATTTAAATTTATAAAAGCACACCAAAAGGGTGTGTTTTTTTTTACCTTTTAAAATCAATGCTATTTATCATAAAGAATGGTATTATAATAAAGGAAATTAAAAAAGTAAAGGACGGGAATATATGCCTGTGGCTAATGAAAGCATTACGAGATTAAATATAGAAAATAAAGAATTCATACTAATTGGGACGGCCCATGTATCAAAGCACAGCGCGGAATTGGTGAAGGAAGTTATTGAATCAGAAAGACCCGATTCTGTTTGTATTGAATTGGACAAACAAAGATATCAAACCATTACTGAAGGAAATAAATGGCAGGATACGGATATCTTTAGAATTATAAAAGAAAAGAAAGCTACTCTGCTTTTGGTAAATCTGGTGCTTTCATCTTTCCAAAAACGGATCGCCAAACAATTTGGTATTAATGCCGGGCAGGAAATGATTCAGGGAATAACATCTGCCAAAGACGTCGGTGCTAACTTAGTATTAGCGGACAGAAATATTCAAATTACATTCTCCCGCATTTGGCATAGCATAGGTTTTTGGGGAAAAATTAAGCTGATTACGGAGATTATATTGAGTATTTTTGTTGATGAAGAAATTACAGAAGAAGAGTTGGAAAAATTGAAATCTCAAGATATGCTGAACTCAATTCTTAGGGATTTCACCAAAAAATTTCCTAGGTTAAAGGTGCCTTTAGTAGATGAGCGGGATCAATATTTAGCCCAGAAAATTAAAGATGCTCCTGGTCAAAAGGTGGTAGCTGTCCTTGGGGCAGCCCATATTCCTGGGGTTAAAGAAGAAATAAAAAAAGAGCATGATTTAAAAGCCTTAACTAAAGTACCTCCGAAGTCGAAAACTACAAAAATAGTTGGTTGGTCCATACCGGTTCTTATTATTGCCTTGATTGTTTATACTTTTATTGCTAATCCCTCTGCGGGGGCACAGCAAACCATAAGCTGGGTATTGTGGACGGGATCTTTTGCTGCCATCGGAACTGCCCTTGCTTTTGGTCACCCTCTTTCCATTCTTACTGCCTTTGTGGTCGCTCCCATTACCACTTTGCACCCATTAATCGCAGCGGGGTGGTTTGCCGGTCTCACTCAAGCCTATATTCGCAGGCCCAATGTCAGGGACTTTGAAAATCTTGCTGAGGATATTTTCAGCCTACGGGGCTTTTGGAATAATAAGGTAACCAGAATTCTTTTAATCGTTACGTTGGCCAATTTAGGAGGATCAATTGGAACACTTATTGGCGGAGCTGACGTGATTCGCTTATTTATTAAAAACCTATAATATTAGATATAGCCTTTTTTTAGATATAAGAGGTTGTCTTTTATTGAACAAAAGTATCGAAATAAAAGGAGCTTTAAAAATGCAGCAACAAAATATTAAAAATATTGGAAATCAAGCATCTATGAATTACAAAATTATTTTCCTATTATTTGCCGGTCATCTTATGACCGATATTTCCCAAGGAATTGTACCGGCTTTATTGCCTTATTTTATTTCTGAGTATCATCTTTCTTATTCTGCAGCAGGCTTTTTAATTTTGGCCCTAACGGTTTCCTCTTCCATCGTGCAGCCCATATTCGGTTTCTTGGCGGACAGGACATCTTTTCCCTGGTTTGTTGCCATTGGCCCTCTTTTTGCCGGATTGGGTATTGCTGTAGCCGGATTGTTTCATCAATATTATCTAATTGTAGCCGGAATATTTCTCTGCGGTCTGGGGGTGGCGGCTTTTCACCCGGAAGGAGCCCGTTTGGCCGGTATTGCTGCCGGACAGAAGAAAGCTTCCGGGATGAGCATTTTTTCCGTGGGGGGTAATGCCGGTTTTGCTTTAGGGCCACTAATCGTCGCGGGTCTGATCTTGATTTTTGGACTGAAGGGAATAGCCTTTTACTTAGTTCCTGCTTTAGTAATGTCAGTAATTTTATTTAAATTTGTGGGGAACTTTTCCCGCATCACTGCCCTGGAAAATGAGAGGAATCAAAATAATACCAGTGGGCATACATACCTTGAGAATGACCAACTTAGCGATCATTGGGTACCTTTCATTTTACTTACTTTGGCTTTAATCTGTCGCTCCATTTTGTTGCAAGGCTTTAATACTTTTCTTCCTTCTTATTGGATAGAAGTCTTTCACGCCTCCAAGGAAGAAGCCAGTACAGTATTAGCGGTATTATTGGGGATGGGGGTAGTGGGCAACTTGGTGGGAGGAAAGCTGGCGGATCGATTTGGTAATCAAAAAACAGTTTTTACAGCAGTTCTATTATTTATCCCTCAATTGGTTCTTTTTAATTATTTGAGAAATAGTTTATTTGCTACTTTTCTTTTAATGACCATGGGTTTAACTATTTATATTACCTTTAGTCCCACCATTGTAATGGGTCAGCAATTTTTACCCCGGCGGGCGGGGTTTGCTTCCGGTGTGACCATTGGTTTGGCTGTAAGCATAGGAGGTTTTGCCGCCCCGATTCTGGGGAAACTGGCCGATCTGGCCGGAGTGGAAGCTGTTTTTTACCTATCGGTGATTTTTCCTGTTTTAATAGCTTTGTTTATTTTTTTTATACCCAGAACTTTGCATCGATCGGCTATAAATTCTGACAATATATAATTTGAAATAGGGGGGACAGGGTCCTAATTTGCTGCTTAGCTGTTTAATGGCAAACTATGAACCTGTCCCCTTATTCTTAAAAGAGTAATAAATTTTTTATTGCTGCCCAAATCAGAGGTACCGCTTTATCAAATGAATATGACAGGCATAGCCTTTCTGTAAATTTATGGGCATCTTTCCCTAAAGGGCCAATATTTATAAAGGGAATATTTAGCTGTTGAATAGTTGTTAATGGAATATGATAACCGGCATCCCAGACCGGAAAGTTTTTTGTTAGCTCAGTTACATCTATTCTATTAGATAAACCGAGATAACTCATGTCAGAAAGCCCTGGGAAAAAAGATTCAATCTCCAGGTCTTCCTGGTAAACATCTTTAGCCAATCTTTGAATGTATTGACTTACCTTTGTCACCTGGCTGTCTGGCAGCTGCATATCCGAATGGGGATAAAACGGCGGAGCATAAAAGATCACGATCATCGGTTCCCGATAAGGACAAAATTTATGCGCTTCTTTAACAATTTCTATGGACAAATCCCTCAGGTCACCACTACCGTCCGATGCATTTTCCCAATAATTTTTAATAAAATCTTTGATATGGGATTCAAACTTAGCCCCATATTTTTCAAAACACCATTGGTAAAGTTCTTGGTAAGTAATTACCATTGGCTTAATGAGAGGCAAATTAAATGAATTACCTATGTCTGAATGATCTGAAACTGATTGATTGGATTTAGACCATGCGTCAGCCTTTTCCTTAATATCAGCCAAAACTTGTTTAAAAGCATTCTGAGCAATATCCACCATTAACTGCATTACTTCTTGTGGTGTTTTTGACAGAGTCATATAATTAAAATACGTGTAGGCGGAATATGGTGTCTGCACAGAGTATGCTGTTTTTGTATCCGATTGTTTTAAGCACACCGGTGCCGGGGTCAAATGGCCTTTGACTGAATCAGCTAACTGGGGGTTAGAGTCAATTTTCTCAATGATCTTTCCCGTCAGAAGATTTGGATTCAAACCGGAAAAAGGTTCCCCAACATGGGTTTCTTTACCCACACAATAAAATACGGGAAGCAGTTTTCCAATCGTTCCGTTATAAATATATTTGGTACGATCGCCTGGATATTTGGGGAAGAAAGGCTCAGAAATCAAACAGCAGGTATATTCCAGCTGTTTTTCTTTTTTTAGCGATAATAATAAATCTACGGCAGCAAGCATACCAGCGGAATTAGCCTCTTCATCCGGAACAGAAAGAAAGAGGATATTTCCTGGAAAACTATCCAACTCTTTCTCCATTTTCATTAACATTTCTATATAGGCGGCAATGCCGAATTTCATATCCATGGTGCCCCGGCCAAATAAGTAATCCCCGGATTCTAGATCAGC
This sequence comes from Bacillota bacterium, assembly GCA_050952465.1. Classification (GTDB taxonomy): domain Bacteria; phylum Bacillota; class Dehalobacteriia; order Dehalobacteriales; family Dehalobacteriaceae; genus DUPU01. The sequence goes on from JBMNKZ010000009.1 coordinate 21,380, forward strand.
ACGGGCTTCCTCGGACAACTCAATCTGGGGGTTATTCTTTAAATGCCTAGTGTAAAGAACCGGTTCGAAGGCAAGTTCCTTTGCCATCCCAAAATCATCAACCCCAACTACATCAAAGTGACTGAGTAAGATGACGGTTTTAGGGTTCTTTATTTTTCCTTGCATCAATGCGTAAACAAAGCTTCGGTTGTATTTATCTTCTGGAATAGGGCATAGGTTTATGAGTTCGGGATGGTCATGAAAATAATTAATCTCTTTTAATAATTGATAGATTTTAGCAGCTATCTTCAATTCCCCTGGGGTTTCAGATATACTAGGTATACGGCATAACTCTAGTAAGTTATTGTATAATTTACTTTCTGTCAATTTTATCATCTCCGTAATATACTATAGTGTCTATTTAATATAAAATATACTCCAAGGAGGTTTCTCTCATTGAGTAGTTTATCTAAAAAGGCTTTAAACTTCAAGAAAAAGATTGAAGGGGATTATTAGCTTAAACTGAAGGCATGATGGAAAATAATTAAATTTATGGAATTTTAGGAATATGGGTATATATGCTTAATAGTTTAATAATAAAAAATATCATTATAAAGGAGAGGCATTATGAAAACTAAATGTTGGAAGGTAAGTAAGCTGTTGTTGATGGGTCTCATGATCGTGTTATTGTTGGCGGAGACAGTTTTGGCAGATGAATTGGTGAGCCTGAAATTTAACGGCCAGGAATTTCAGGCAGATATCTATGTGGACGAGGGAGTCAGTTTTATACCTGCAGCATCCCTGGTGAAAATTCCGGGAATAGCAGTTAGGGAAGAAGGATATGTGCCACTCAGGAAGTTTTTTGAAAGCAATGAAGGAATTGTGGACTGGGATCATATCCAAAAACAAGTAATTGTTTCCTGGCGGGAAAAGAATGATGAATGGTCGGCAGATGAATTGGTACTAGAGTCATCCAAGGTAATGCAGGAGCTTAATACATATAAGATGAAAGGTAATGCCGCCATGGAAATGTCCATTTCCGGCTCTGGCCAAGAAAACCCGGCAATACCGGAAATGAATACTTATATGGAGGGGGTATTTCAACAGCAACCGCTGGCCATGTATATAAAACAAACTGTTGAGCTTCCTGCAAGTGTGACAAGTGTAAAAGATACAGAATTAAGTGAAGAAGAGGCTGCTCTATTTCAGCAAGGTGAAATGGTCACAGAAATGGTTTGGACGGACCAGGCAATTTATCAAAAGACTCCCCTATTAGATCAATGGATCGTGCAGGATTTGGGCGATCTAGATATGATGGGGAATTTGACCAATCTGCTTCAGACTAGCCCCCAGCAGTCTTTAGAGATGATGCGTAAATTTGGCATTGTCTATGTGTTTGGCGAAGATGTTGTCCTCGACGGACAGGAGTATTATACTGTCAAGAACTATGTTGACAGCAAAACATTTAAAAAAATTCTTGAAGAGTATATGGGTAGTATTAATATGGCTGGATTAATGGCGGGCTCTCAAGCATTGCCGGAACAAGATGAAGAAGGAATGGCAGCATCTGTCAATGAAATGCAACGGGTACTGGAACAGCTTCTTGCTACCATGGAATTAAACTATTATATCGACTCCTTAATTAATAAAGAAACCCTGTTAACTGAAGGGATGCTCTATGATATGAAAATGAAATATGCCATGGATGAGACTGTAAATCCGGAAGGGCCGGTTAACATTGAAATGAAGATGAATGGAGATTTCCAGCTTTACGATTTTGGAACAGATATTAAACTTCCTGATGTTAGCAACTCCATCACCCAGAAAGAGTATCTGGAGAACCTGATGAATAAGATGGAAAATGAAATGTCGGAGAAAATATCTAAGAATAAAGGGACTACTGATGAATAAACATTTAAAACGAAGCGTCATAAATCTGGGACTTTTCTTAATAATAATAACTGCATTTATGTTGTTTGTTAATCATTATGTACAGCAAGCAGGACTAAAATATATTAGTGAAGCGGGAAGTGTTCCGAAAGGAGATGCTATTCTTGTTTTAGGAGCCCGAGTATATCAAAACGGCAATGTCTCATTAATGCTTAATGATAGGTTGACCACCGGCTATGACTTATACAAAAGAGGGAAGGCCAAAAAAATTATTGTGAGCGGAGATCATGGCAGGAAAGATTACGATGAGGTAAATGCCATGAAAAGTTTCCTCATGGAAAAAGGAGTACCCCCTGAAGATATCTTTATGGATCATGCCGGTTTCAGCACATACGAAAGTTTATATCGAGCAAGAGATATTTTTCAGGTAAAAAAGGTGATCATTGTGAGCCAAAAGTATCACCTTATGCGGGCGATATTTATTGCCCGTGAATTAGGTCTAGATGTTTATGGGGTTCCCGCGGACAAGCATATATACTACGGGGTGATGCTGAAAAACGAACTTAGGGAAATTGCAGCCCGAAACAAAGATTTTCTGACCGCCAAGATAATTAAACCCCTTCCCAAGTATCTTGGTGAGGTTATTCCTGTAACTGGAGACGGTAGGGTAACTGACGATAAGGAATAAGTTAAAGGAGGAGTAATTTAGTTTATGGAATTTAAACGGTTTAACGATAAATATGTGATCAGGTTGGATAAAAATGAAGAAGTAGTAGAAACATTGAAAAATTTTTGCCAGGAACAAGAAATTACTTTAGGGTGGGTAAATGGGATTGGGGCAGTGAACCGGGCAACGATTGGGTTATTTGAAACAGCCATTAAAAAGTATCATGCCCGGGAACTGACAGGAGATATGGAAGTCTCCTCACTCACCGGGAATATATCTTCTATGAATGGAGAGGTATATCTTCATTTGCATATTTGCTTGTCTGATAAAGAAAACAAGACCTATGGGGGACATTTAACTTCCGCTACCATCAGTGCCACCGGGGAGTTGATTGTGGGGGTAATTGATGGTACTGTAGACAGAAAATTTAACCCGGAAATCGGATTAAATCTACTTCAATTCACATCTTAATATTTTTGGGGCTGCAGATAGTAGCCCTGGTTTTAGCCAGGGCGCCGTAATTCATTCAGACGGGCCAGTGGCTCTTTTATTGGGGATAGTGTTTCTAAGCTATCCCATTTTAAGTAAACTATAAATGCCAAAAAAATGTCATGAAATGTAGCTTTGATACATTTCATGACATTTTTTTGACATTATATAAGAAAATTGTAGAAAACTGTATTGTCATAAGTATAATACAGATATGTTAATGTAGAAGGAAATAAGGGGTGGAAAGGTTTGTGAGGTGATTTATTTGGATAATTTAAAGGAATTAGAGGTTTCTATCGAAGAATACAGAAAGCGATTATATCATACCATTCTCATTAAAAGACGTCTCACTGATCCGGAAACAATATACATTAGCCAACAACTTGATGGTTTGTTAAATGAATATAGCCGAAGGAACTTGTTAAATGATTATAACCGTAAGGATATGAATATAGTGCCCTATATCAAGGGATAAGGCAGTAAGATTTTTTTTTCAAAGATTCTTTTTTATTCCTGGATACCAAGCATTTATCACCGTTTGACATGATAACAACTTGCTCTTTCAAATTAATTTCTTTAATAAATTTAGTATTAATTAAAAATGATTTATGGGATCGATAAAAGGTGTCGGACATTTCATGAAGCTTTTTTTCCATCTCTTTTAGGCTTCCATAGAACTCCAGATGCCCATTGACCGTATGCAAGACAAGTTTAGGGCCGAAGGATTCAATATAGATAATGTCCTCTAGGTAAATTTTATTTTCCAGATAATTAGATTTAATAGTGATAGAATTTTGTTCTGAGGATATGGGAAGATTTGAAATTCTGGCATAGTCTTCTACCAAAGCCTGGAGGCAGCAGGACAATTCAGGATAAGAAACCGGCTTAACTAGGAAATCAAAGGCCTTTAGTTTATATTTAAAGACCATCATGGAAAGTTCAATATAGGCAGTCAGATATATGAGATATGCCTGAGGGTCCTTGTCTCTGATTTCTCTGCCTAGGGTTAAACCATTGGTTTCACAATTAAGATTAATGTCCAATATATATACATTCATCTGATTAAAATGCACCTTTGCGTAGTCTAGTACATCCTCTGGGGTAGTGGTACATAGTGAAACCCTGGCTTCCAGACGATTTTCTTTAATAAATTTTTTGATATTTCTACATATATTTTGAAGAACTGATTTCTAATCATCAATGATGATAAAGTTTAAATGCATACAGCCCACCTCTTACAAGAAATTTTTAATAATTTTTTCTATGCGCAGTTGATGGACAATTACCTGGTACTGGACAAAGGTATTGTAGAGTATATTGGGGTATTTAGAAAGAGTATAGGACAGTGCATCAATTTGGGGGATTGCAGGTTTCCCCGATTTTCCTGGTTTATTTGGAAAAGAATATTCAATAAATATATTTATTGAATTTCCATTTTCGATAAAGAAGATGGAGATTATTTTGTTGTTTGTTCGGGCCGCCGTTTCTATACCTTGATCTAAAATTATACCAATCACATTACATAAATCATTCTCATTGATTAGCTCTTTTCCAATTTTGATGTTTTTATCTACCAAGAGATTAAAATTTAAACCGGTCTGGTCGGCTTTATTTGCCTTATTTTCGAGAAGTACCTTAAGCATCGGATTTACAATTTTCTCCCTGGCAGCTTGGTTTTGGTTTCCGGGTTTGAAATTATTGAGAATGTTATTTATGTATGTTTTTAATCCCACCCAATCTTCCAATTCAATCAAGCCATTCATGCCTTGTAGTATATTTAAAACATCATGCCTGAAATTTTTTAGTTCATTAATAAGCTTTTCATTTATCTTAATATAGTGCTGTAATTGTTCTTGGAGAAGGTCAATTTGCTCATGATCATGCTCGTGAAGGTTCATTTTTGCCTCCATCTGTTCTAGAAATTGATTATTAATTCCAGTTCTAAATTCGACTTAAAGTATAAAATTCAGCACATCAAGCTGATTTCCTTTGTTAAATATTGTCGAATTTACAAATTATTTATGCTATTATTATTTAGGGGGATCAAATATGACTAAAAAAAGCACTTCAATGCGGGCCATAATTATTATGACCTTCATTATGCTTTTAATCATTACTAATAGCATTATCTTGATTTTAGTATGCTCCAATTGGAGGGCCTCGGTGGAAAATAGCATTACCAATATGGAGATAAGCACGAATAACGATATTTTAAATAAAATTGAAAGTCTTGTTAATCTTCCCCTATATCTTAATGAAACAAACTACCATTTAATAAAAAAAGGGATTATCGATATTAATGATAAAAAGGAACGGGAAGCGTTTTTTGCCGGAATAATGAAAACAAATCAGGAGCATGTATATAGTTTCAGCTACGGCACAAATACCGGCGCGTATTACGGGGCGCGTAAAAATTTAGAAAATGAAATTGAGATCATGCAAAGTGACAGAGAAACAGAAGGGAAATCCACCTACTATGCTTTAACCGAAAACCTGACCGCTGGGGAAGTAGTTGAACGGTTAGGGGAATTTGATCCCCGCACCAGAGATTGGTACAGAATTGCTGAAGAAAAAGGGAAACCGGTTTTTTCGCCTATATATAAACATTTTGTGATGGATGATTTAGCTTTGAGCGCCTCCTATCCCATTTATAATGATGAAGGCACCCTAATGGGTGTTTTAGGTACCCACTTTACCCTTTCTAAAATTAATAACTTTCTAGAAGCAGCGGTTAAAGACAAACAGGCTATAGCTTATATCATTGAAAAGGATTCGGGGGCATGGGTAGCAAATTCCCTGGACAAGCCGAACTTTGTCACTGGGCCGGATCAAAAACTTAAAAGAATGACCATTGAAGAAATTGATCACAAAGAGATTGTAAAGGCATATTTAAACTATCAAAATAATGCGGGAAATAACCATATTGTAGAAACCGCGGATGATAAGTTGCATGTAAATTTTACGGATTATCAGCATCATGGCTTGGACTGGGTAATCATTACAGCGATTCCGGAAGGTCCGTTTACTGCGAGAATCACCCAAATCGTTCATCTAACTGTGCTGCTCTCAGTATTGGCCATTGCTATTGCTACTATCATTTATATAAAAATCACCAAGTTTGCGTTCCAGCCTATATATGATTTGATAAACACCAGTGCCCAGTTTTCCGGGGGAAATTTCACTGTGCGGGCAAAAGTGGTGCGAGATGATGAGGTAGGGAAATTATCACAGGCTTTTAATGATATGGCAGAATTATTATCTATCCATATTAACTCATTGGAAGAGAAGGTAAGCGAGCGAACAAAAGAATTAGAAAACACCAACCTGGCTTTAAAGAGGAGTGAAGGAGATATCAGACTTCTTTTAGATTCTACTGCTGAAGCCATTTATGGTATTGATTTAGAGGGGAATTGCACCTTTTGCAATGCTAGCTGTCTTCGGGTGTTAGGGTATCAGGATCAAAATGAGTTAATTGGGAAAAACATGCACTGGCAAATCCATTATAAATGTAAGGATGGGACACCGTATTCAGCGGAAAATTGCAAAATTTTTCAGGCCTTCATTAAGGGAGAAGGCTCCCACGTAGATGATGAGGTTTTTTGGCGGGCGGATGGTACCTGTTTTCCTGTAGAGTATTATTCCTATCCCCAGTTTCGTGATGGGCAGGTTGTGGGTGCAGTGGTAACCTTTACTGATATTACCGAGCGCCTTAAAGTGAAAAATGAGCTGATCAACGCTAAGTTGCGAGCAGAGGCGGCAAATAAAGCAAAAAGTGAGTTTTTGGCAACTATGAGCCATGAAATTAGAACTCCCATGAACGGGATTATCGGATTTTTACAGATTCTTGAGCAGACGGAGCTAAATGATAAACAGAAAGAGTATATTAATACGATTAAAACATCTACCGATACTCTCCTTGCAGTGATCAATGATATTCTGGATATCTCGAAAATAGAAGCCGGTAAGCTGGAACTGGAACGGATCCTTTTTGATATTCGGGAAACTGTAGAAACAACGGTACATTCTTTTACGGCGCAAACCAGGAAAAAAGGCTTGGAACTTAATGTACTGATCAGATCGGACATTCCCCAGTTTGCCCTGGGGGATCCAACCAAGTTAAGGCAGGTGCTGGGAAATGTAATCAATAATGCTGTTAAATTTACTGATCAGGGAGAGGTTTTTATAGAGGTCTCTTTAAATAAAGAAACTGAAACGGGAATAGAACTGTTATTTACCATTAAGGATACGGGCATCGGGATGACAACTGAGGAAATTAGTAAGCTATTTAAACCATTTACCCAGGTAGATTCATCCTCAGCTCGAAAATATGGAGGCACTGGTTTAGGACTTGCCATCTGTAAGAGCATTGTAGAAATGATGCAGGGAAAAATTGATGTGGCAAGTGAAAAAGGTAAAGGAACAAAACTAAGTTTTACGGTTTTCTTAGAAAAGTCAGGGGAAGAATTTAATAAAATCGGCCATGGCACTTTTGCAACCAAAGATACCACAAGGGATCAACACCAGAGTGGGCTGAAAATACTACTGGCTGAAGATAATGAGATTAACATTAAGGTCTTTGTGGAGCTTCTAAAGAAGGCGGGTTTTGGTTGTGACTTAGCTTTAAATGGGGAGGAAGCGGTTCGAGCATGTTTAGAAAAAGAGTATGATTTGATTTTTATGGACTGCCAGATGCCGGTGTTGGATGGTTATGAGGCGACTAGGCAGATCCGTAAGATCGAAGGAAAGGGAAAGCATCCCGTAATTATTGCCATCACCGCCTATGCCATGGAAAGCGACGTGGAAAAATGTTTTCAGGCCGGGATGGATGATTTTCTAAGTAAACCTTTCCGGCGGGAAGATTTGATGAATATTATAAAAAAGTATGAAGAAAAGTATGAAAACTGGATTGATCCGGGGCGAAAAGATTATTTTTCAGAAATTGTCTTAACCCTTATGGAAGAATCTGATTTTGATCAAAAAACCTGTGAAGATTTAATAAAAATCTTTTCTTCCCAGGCAGAAAAGCTGATCAAAAGGATTAAAGATAGCATTGATCAAAACAACCTGAATGAGGCAGATATTCTTGTCCATCAATTAAAAGGCTCAGCCGGTAATGTAAGAGCCAAAGAGATCTGGGAACAGGCTTTAAAAATGGAAGAGGCACTGAAAACCTCTCAGAATGACATGCTTGCCAATTCCTTAAGGAAAATTGAAAGATTATTAAAGGCAATAAGAGAAAAAGAAGAGGAAGATAGCAAATGCTGACAGGAAATATTATGATTGCGGATGATTCTCCCATAGATAGGGAAATTATTTCCCGTATTCTCAATGAGAGGCTAGAGGGGATTAAGGTTTTTCACGCAGAAGATGGCTTTAATCTCATCGAAAAATTATTAGCAAATAATATTGAAATGTGTATTTTAGACATTATGATGCCCGGCAAAAACGGCTATCAGGTATTAAAAGAAATGAAGCATCATCCTGATTTGATGGATTTACCCGTGATTGTATGTACCGGTGTTGATGATAATGAAGCCATTGAAAAAGCTTTAACCTTAGGTGCGTATGACTATTTTTCCAAACCTTTTTCCAAAGAAGTAATGAAAATATCTTTACCTTTAAAAGTAAAAAATGCTTTGGAATTAATGAAAAGAAAAAATGAAATAATTTATCTAAGCTATCACGATAAATTAACCGGCCTTTATAATAGACGTTTCCTTGAAGAACAAATAAAAAGAATAGATACAGAAAAATACCTTCCTATTTCCATAATTATGGGGGATGTTAACGGGTTAAAATTGTTCAATGATGCTTTCGGTCATGATAAAGGGGATGAGTTTTTAAAGAAGGCAGCACACCTGATACAAGTATCCTGCCGGGAGGAAGATATTGTTGCCCGTTGGGGCGGTGATGAATTCGTAATTCTATTGCCGCGAACAAAAATAGAAGAAGCTGAGGAAATTATTCAAAGAATAAAAAAATCATATTCGACTGAGCATGTGAACACTTTAAATATTAGTGCCTCCTTTGGCTGCGCTACCAAACGTAAAGCCGGTGAAGATATCCAAAAAGTATTAAAAAGTGCCGAAGACTCTATGTATCAAAATAAGATTATTGAAAACCGGGGTCAGCGTAACGGTACCATCAATACCATCGTTAATGCCCTCCATGAAAAAAATCCCCGGGAGCAACTCCATTCAAAAAGGGCAAGTGAAATAAGTATAAAAATCGGAACCATGATAGGTCTCTCGGAAACCGAACTAAGTAAATTGAAAACAGCAGCACTGCTTCATGATATTGGGAAAATAGCAATAGATGAAGGGATATTGAATAAATCGGACAAACTGATTCTAGAGGAATGGAATGAAATAAAAAGACATCCTGAAATTGGACATCGCATTCTCAACACATCTTATAATTTTTCGGAATTGGCAGATTGTATCTTAGCCCATCATGAAAGATGGGACGGCACGGGTTATCCAAAAGGATTAAAAGGAGAGGATATCCCTTTGATCTCAAGGATTATTGCTCTGGCCGACAGCTTTGATGCTATGATTAGTACGCGACCCTATCGACAGGCCATGAGTCATGAAGAAGCATGCCAGGAGATCATAAAAAATTCCGGAACACAGTTCGATCCGGAAATTGCTAAAATATTTATTGAGAAAGTTGTACCGCAATTATATCCTTAACTGTTCTTTAGGTTCCTTTTTCTAGTTTACGGTTTTTTTCACGATCTATTCTCCTCATGCTTTAACGATATCTTACCGATTGACAATTTCCACATTGCCTAACTTTGCAGCAATTTCCTCTTTATACTCTTTGGATACAGGTTTTAGCCAGTTGACTGCTCCCGGACGATCCAGGGTATTCAGCTGAACCTTTTTAATGCCCAATTTATTGATGGTATCCTTAAATAAGGCCAGTTCCTTCTCATCATCATTAATACCTGGGATGATAAAAATTTCCAGCCAGATTTCCCCGGTAAAATTATTTTTTAGATTTTGAATGCCGGAGATGATGGTTTCAGGGGTAATGTTTTCGGCCGGACGATTAATTTTTTGAAAGGCTTCCATGGATACGGCATCCAGAGAAGGGACAATCAAGTCGGCCTTGGCTACGTCTTGGATCACAACAGGGTCATTTAAGAGAGTAGCATTGGTCAACACGGCAACCTTAAATTGAGGATATTTTTCTTTGATAAAGTTGATGATTTTACCGAGCCCAGTATGGAGAGTGGGCTCACCGGAACCGGCAAAAGTAACATAATCCAAGTCTGACTTTTCTTTTAAAATACTATCCAGCGAATTAATAATGTCATTGGTGGGAAAGTATTCTTTTCTTTCCAAGGTCAAAGAGTTCGTTGCCCCGCATTCGCAATAAACACAATCCAGACTGCAAGTTTTTAAAGGGATCACATCCACTCCCAGGGAGCGTCCGAGCCTTCGGGAATGCACAGGGCCATACCAATATTTTTGTGTCATATTTAACCACCTCATCTCTATTCTATCACGAATCCATTTAAGTGCAATATATCATGAAATCTTCTTGCTTTTCAGGATGAAGGATAAACCGATCAAGGAAAACAGTGTAAGTAACAGCCTGAGCCAGTTTTGGCTGATATTAATTAAATCGTAACTGACAAAGGTTTCTATTAGAAGGGAAGGGATTTTACCTAAAGCAGTGGCTAAAAAGAATACGGTTAGATTTACCTTGCTCATAGCACCGGCAAATGTGACAATGCCTGAGGGTAGAAAAGGGAGCAACCGGGTTTGGAATAACAAAAGACCAACCTTACGGCCCTCATATGCCGTGATTTTTTGTACTCGGGGATAATTTGCGGTTAAGTTACGGAAAGGCTTTTTTAATCCGGCTCGATAAAGATAGAAAGAAACCACTGCTCCTAAAATTTCACCTAACCAGGAAATTATAAATCCATATCCGGGACCAAAAAGGAGCACATTGGCTGCTGTAACCATAATGGAGGGAAGTATCCCTGCTATGGCAATTATTATGCTAATCCCCAGGCTTGCCGGAAGGGCAAAGTTACCTAAAGTTTGTAAAAAGGCTGCTAAACTTTCCGCTTCAAACATTATTATGATTTAACCTTTCTTTTATTATGCAGGTAATGATCATAATAACAATGATATAGGTCAGGATTCTTGATGTCAATCAATTAAATCACAAGGGTAAAAACAGAGGACTTTAACACCTGGAGCCATCGTGGCATATATTGAAACATGTGAAGCTCCAAGGAGGTTAAGGAATGAGCAGTCTAAAGAAAAGCATTTTTCGGCAGTATGATATTAGAGGAATATTTGGGGTAGAACTCACGGAAAAAGACGGGGAATTAATCGGGAAAGCCTTTGGCACTATGGTACTGGAACTAGGAGAAAATTGGGTAATTGTAGGAAGGGATAACCGAAAATCCTCGCCGATCCTTCACAGGCATGTGGTTACAGGGCTTCTTTCCACAGGGGTTAATGTTCTGGATATTGGAGTTGTAGTTTCCCCCATCTTTTATTATGCGACACATCTTTATAAGGTCCCATCGGGGCTGATGATCACAGCCAGCCATAATCCGGCCCCATATAACGGTTTGAAAATACAATTGGGGGGACATACCATTTATGGGAATGCCCTGCAAGTACTAAGGGAGAGGGCTAATGACGGAATTTTCACCCAGGGTACCGGAATAGTGGATTATCGTTCACCGGTTCGTGACTATACTGAAATGATCAAAAGCAAGGTAAATTTAGGACAAAAGAAAATAAAGGTAGTAGTGGATTGCGGTAATGGTACGGCGGGTGCTTTTGCTCCCATGATTTTAAAAGAATTGGGATGCGAAGTAATTCCTCTTTATTGTGACTCAAATCCAGACTTTCCCCATCATTTTCCGGATCCTGTACGTCCGGAAAACCTAGTGGATTTAATTAAGGCGGTAAGAACCACTCAAGCGGATTTAGGATTAGGGTTTGACGGTGATGGGGATCGGCTGGGTGTGGTGGATGAGCAGGGAAATATTATTTGGGGCGACATGCTGATGATTCTTTTTTGGAGAGAAATCTTGCCCAAATACCCGGGTACTCCGGGAATTGTAGAAGTCAAGTGCTCTGATTTATTAGTAAAGGAAATTGCCAAATTAGGCGGAAAACCTGTATTTTACAAGACCGGCCATTCCTTAATTAAAGCCAAGATGAGGGAATTAAAAGCTGTTTTTACGGGTGAAATGTCGGGGCATATGTTCTTTGCCGATGAATATTTTGGTTACGATGACGCTATTTACGCCGCTGCCCGGTTATTAAGAATTATCGCAGAAAGCGGCCGGTATTTAAGCAGGCTCTTATCAGATCTTCCCCAAACTTTTTCCACCCCGGAGTTAAGAATTCCTTGCTCGGAAAAGGAAAAAGGATTTTATGTGGCACAGGCCAAGAAATATTTTGTATCAAAAGGTCTAGAAATTATTGACGTGGACGGGGTACGGGCAATATTTCCCCGAGGATGGGGATTGGTTCGAGCCTCCAATACCGGGCCGGAACTGATTGTCCGCTGTGAAGGCGAAACTCCGGATGAGCTTGAAAAGATTAAAGCGGAAATCGCCAAGTCAATTGTCCCTTTGTCTATGAAAGAATAGCTGGGCAGTTGGAAAGTTGAAAGTTCCTTAGAAGTTTATAAGTTAGGCGAGTATCATAAATACTTTTATCATCTGAATAGAATAAATAAAAAATGCCAGAAGGCTTCTGCTGATCTGGCATTTTATTTGTAATTGTGCAGGTTTTGAACCTTTCGATAATACTCTAAAGCGTTATCAACTAGCAACACCTGACCAACTGTCCAACTAATCACTGAAGCAATAACCAACCATCAAAATGATCCCAGCATTTGTCCCAATGGCCCTTTTTCATCAATAATGTCTTGGATATCATAAACTGAAATGGGGAAATAGGGAAACCCGTAAACGTAGGGGGTTATTTCATAAAGTTGAAAATACAGAACTAGAGATTTATCCGCAATATAAAAATCTTGATCGGGCCTAATACCGGAAAATTCACCTAGAAGGGGAATATCCCGCTCCCTGATTTGTTCCTCAACCAGCATTGACAGGCGGGCGACATAATCCGCATCAGGTTTAAACAAATCTTTTAACTGGTAAAGTTTGCCTGTCTCTGTGTTAAAAGTAAGGGATCTAATCAGGGTTAAACCATGGGCGCCACCAGAGAAAGCGTAATTGATGAGAGACAAGCTTAAAATGCCCCGTTGGTTATTTTTGATCTCATAGGATGCGGTGATGGTTGTAGTTTCATTTTCAAAATATCCTTGTTCTTTCATTAAAGCATAAACTGTTCTCAAAATGGTATGATTGATCTTTCTTTGCACTTCTTTATCGGAGACTCCGCCGATGACCGGATAAAAAGAGTCTAACCGGTGATTAAATAGATGGACTGACTTGACCTGAACCGGGAGTTTAGTAAGATTACTCATGTTTCATCTCCTTTTTATCTTTAAATTTACGAAAAAGGCAAATATTCTAAAAAACAAATCTCAGTTCCATCCAGTCGATGGCAATCCAATCGTTTTCACCGGCATTAGAGGTATTGCGAATAGTGACCCGGTTGTTAATTCCTCCGGCTCGGGGCGGAATATTCACGGTTAATTCATTCCAGTTGTTAAATCTTTGTCCGGACGGGCGACCGTGCACAAAGGGTAGTTGATTGAAATTCTGACGGTTGTTGTTAAAGTTGACTGTCATGCTGTAACGGTTTTCCGGTACATTGTAATGGTCATCTAAAGCTCCTCGAATTACCAGTTCCACCCTTCGCGCATTGTTCAAAACCAGGGCCATTAAGGGAGGAAGGTTAAAGTTCCACGTCCCTTGGGTTCCTGTGTACAAAATGTCAGCATTTCCGCTGGGATTCCCATAATTGGGGTAACCGGTCAATTCTTTTCTTAAGACCAGAATCCGAGAGGGAGGATTATTACTTAAAATTGGCTGTGGGCCTTGACGGGTTAGCTGCTCATTTTCCATTTCCTCTTCTAAAGTTCTCATTTCCGTCTCGGCGGATTGAAGATAAGGACAACTAAACCAATAACAGGGCATCATTGATGATCACCTCAAATCATTTTTTGTATAATATGCGCTGCCTGCTTGGCAAAGTGAAAGGATTAGAATAAACAGTTCTTGGTATCAGGTGGAATTAAAAAACCTGAGGATAAGTAAATTTTCTCATCCTTCAGGTTTTTTAGGTTTAGTGATATGGATTTTCTGAATGTAAGTAAAGTTGAGAGTTTTCCAGTGGAAATACTTAGTAGACAGGATAGGAATAAAGACATCTGATAATACCACAGGCCAGACGCTTTCCTGCATTTCCTGCGGGCTGTGATCGATAATCATCTGGATTTTCATGGATGATGATGGCTTTTCCTAGCGTATCTTGAACACTAAATTTATCGGTAAAAAAAATCATCCAGGCATTGCCGTTATTGGAGAATAGTACGGGAAAATCGCCGGCATGATTCCCATGGGGTTGATGATATGGATTCCAGTGGCCGCCTGCTCCTTGAAAGGGATCATTGGGGTCTCCGACGGAGCAATCACCCGTTTCATGAATGTGAAACCCATGGGGTCCTATGGGCGGGGAGTCCCCTTGGGCCGGGCGGTAGGGTGGGAGTCCGGAGATATTGGCATATACCTCAGTCCCCCCGGGAACATCCCTTAAGTAGACTATGCCTCGGATTTCCGGTGCTAAAGGGCCTCCAATAATGTGGGCATAAGCAGCGGTGCATGGATAATGGTTATACATCCACTTCAACTCCTGAATTTATTTTACTATGAAATTATGAGTGGATGGATATAAATAGACTTGAAAAATTGATCAGAGCAGTGGAATATTTTTACATTTGGTGTAAAACCGATAATTCTATTAACGGCAGGAGTTATGCATCCCCTAACCATTTGTTGAATCTTTTAAATAAACGGCTTTTAATAAGTAAATAAGCTGCGGCAAATATAGCCACAAAGACAACTATCCCTACCCAGGAATATTTCTCAATCAATTTGAAGGCATATGTCCAGTTATTACCTAGGATATAGCCTAAGATGGTCATAAAGGCAACCCAGGGCAGAATACCAATCCAGGTAAAAAAGTAAAAGGAGAAAGTAGGCATTTTGGCCATACCGGCCAGGTAAGAAATATAGTTTCGGAAAAAAAGCAGCCGTCCAAAGGCTACTACCGGGATACCAAACTTTTTAAACCAGCGTTCAGTATTAATGAGGTTACGATTGGACAGGCCGATATATGGGCCGTAATTAAGCAACAAAGGTCGCCCGCCAATCTTTCCCACCAAATAGGGAAAGGTACCAGCTACTGTATATCCGACGGAAGCCCAAAAAATTGCTAAAGGCAATGAAATTTTTCCTTGAGAGGCCAGAAAACCATAAATAAGCAGGAAGGTTCCTCCGGGGAAGGGAATGGATAATCCCTCCACAAACAAAGCACCTGCAGCACCCGCATACCCAAACTGTGTGATCCATGGGATGATTTTTGCTATTTCAAAATCCCAAATTTGCACAGACTGATTTCACTCCTCAAAGGCATTCTCATTAATATGTTAAATATTATAAGCATTTATTTAAAAAAATTCTACTGAAAAATAAGGAATAAGGGTTAAAAATAGGCCAAAAAAATTTTTCATAGAATATTGACATTTTACGAAGAATGTGCGTAAATAGTATCTGATTGTATGTTTAGCGGATGTAAACAAAAAGTTTAGTAAA
The DNA here is from genome assembly GCA_050952465.1 of Bacillota bacterium. Classification (GTDB taxonomy): domain Bacteria; phylum Bacillota; class Dehalobacteriia; order Dehalobacteriales; family Dehalobacteriaceae; genus DUPU01. The sequence goes on from JBMNKZ010000009.1 coordinate 37,180, forward strand.
GCGAAAGCAGGTAATGAGGAGGATATTATGTCAATTGGGGAAAAGATTAAGCGGTTAAGAATAAAGAATGGTATGACCCAAGAAGAGTTGGCAATGCGAAGCGAACTATCAAAAGGGTTTATTTCCCAGTTGGAGAGGGATCTCACATCACCTTCAATTGCTACCTTGGTAGATATTTTGGAATGCCTGGGCACTAATCTAAAGGATTTCTTTAATGAAAAGACCCAAGAAAAAGTGGTTTTTAACTCGGAGGATTTTTATGTTGCTTCCGATAAAGAACTTCACTCGGAAAAAAAATGGGTGGTGCCTACATATCAAAAGAATTTATTGGAACCGATTTTAGTTAACTTTGATGCTAACGGGCAGACTGAAGAGGAAGATCCCCACGGTGGGGAGGAATTTGGTTATGTTTTATCCGGGTCAGTAAATATCCATCTGGGTGATAAAAAATATCGGGCGAAAAAAGGCGAGAGTTTTTATTTCCGGCCGGTAATGTCTCATTATATTTCTAATGCGGGGAAACAAAAAGCCAGTGTACTTTGGGTTTCCACCCGCTACCGATAATTATGGAGGTTCTATGAGTTGGCACAACATATTATTGAACTAGTCAATATTTCAAAAGATTATCAGGGTCATGAGGCGTTAAAGAATATAAATTTATATATTCGAAAGAATGAATTTTTAACCTTACTCGGCCCCAGCGGCTGCGGAAAGACAACGACCCTAAGAATCATCGGGGGTTTTGAACAGCCTTCCTCTGGGGAGATTCTTTTTGATAATGTTAAGATCAATGATTTACCGCCATATAAGAGAAAGGTAAATACCGTTTTTCAAAGGTACGCCCTTTTTCCCCATATGAATGTATTTGAAAATATTGCTTTTGGCTTAAAAATAAAAAAAATGCCTCAAGAGAAGATTAGGGAAAAAGTAAAAGGGATCCTTAATTTAGTTAATTTAACCGGCTACGAAGAACGAAGCGTAGAATCTTTAAGTGGTGGGCAACAGCAGCGGATAGCCATTGCTCGGGCCTTAGTAAATGAGCCGGAAGTGCTGCTTCTGGACGAACCACTGGGTGCCTTGGATTTAAAGCTTAGAAAAGGCATGCAGCTAGAATTGAAAAATATGCAGCGAAGACTTGGGATTACCTTTGTCTATGTCACCCATGATCAGGAAGAGGCCTTAACCATGTCCGACACCATTGTGGTGATGCGAGACGGGGTGATTCAGCAAATTGGTACACCTCAGGATATTTACAATGAACCAAAAAATGCTTTCGTCGCCGAGTTTATCGGGGAGAGTAATATTATTTCTGGGGTGATGCAAAAAGATTTTTTGGTGCAATTTGTAGGGCAGGATTTTCCCTGTGTAGATGGCGGGTTTAATCCTATGGAACCCGTAGATGTGGTGGTGCGTCCGGAAGATATCAAAATTGTTCCCGAAGAGCAAGGAATGCTTAAGGGAGTTGTCCGTTCCGTTCTTTTTAAAGGGGTACATTATGAGATGATCGTGGAAGGAACGGGTGTAAAGTGGAAAGTGCACAGCACCATTATGGAACCGGTAGGTTCCACTGTCGGTTTGCAAATATTACCTAATGACATTCATATTATGAAAAAGGCGGGTGGGAAATGAAAAGAAAGTGGGTTTCTTATCCCTATCTAATATGGATGCTGATTTTTGTGGTTGTGCCTCTTTTATTGGTAATTTATTTTAGCTTAACCACAGTAGAGGGTGGGATAACAAAGTTTAGTTTAGCCAATTACAAGAAATTTTTTGAACCGGTGTATGTAAAAGTTTTAATTCGTTCCATTAATTTAGCGTTAATCAGCACTGTTTTTTGTTTAGTTTTAGGTTATCCCTTAGCGATGATTTTAGCGGGAAAAGAAATGAGCCGGAAAAACTTTCTCATTCTTTTATTTGTGCTTCCTATGTGGATGAATTTTTTACTCAGAACCTATGCTTGGATGACCTTATTAGAAAGAAAAGGACTTATTAATACTTTTCTATCCATGATCCACCTGCCTCCTATACAGATTCTTTATACCAATGAAGCGGTGGTTTTGGGGATGGTTTATAATTTTCTTCCCTTTATGGTACTGCCTATTTACTCCGTCTTAAGAAAGATTGACCCTTTTGTGATCGAGGCGGCGGAGGATTTAGGGGCAAACAGCTTTACTGTTTTTCTTAAGGTGATCTTCCCCCTCAGTCTTCCGGGTGTTGTGTCCGGCATTACCATGGTATTTATGCCGGCTGTTTCCACCTTTGTAATTTCCAGGTTATTGGGGGGAGGACAATTTACCCTAATCGGCAACTTAATTGAGCAGCAATTTTTGACAGTGGGAGATTGGAACTTTGGTTCGGCCTTATCCATTGTGATGATGCTTCTAATCTTAATCAGTATGGCTGCCATGGCAAGATATGAAAAGGAAAATGAAGGGGGCGGTCTCTGGTGAAGAAATTCTTCAAAAGGTTCTATGTTTTTTTAATATTTTTATTTCTCTACGCTCCTATTGTGGTGTTAATTATTTTTTCCTTTAATAATTCCAAATCTCGGGGGCATTGGGATGGGTTGACCCTAAAATGGTATGTTGAGTTATTTAAAGATCCGCGGATCATGAAAACCCTGTATTATACGATGGCGATAGCGGTACTTTCCTCCTTAGCGGCTACGATTTTTGGCACGGCTGCCGCCATTGGAATAGATAGTATGACCAAGATCCGGAAAAGACTGGTGATGAATATTACATATCTCCCCGTCTTAAATCCGGATATTGTGACCGGGGTAGCTTTAATGTTGCTTTTTATCTTTGTGAATTTAAAATTGGGTTTCCTTACACTACTTTTGGCACATATTACTTTTAATATTCCCTATGTAATTCTTTCTGTGCTGCCAAAATTAAAACAATTGAACAAACATCTTTACGAAGCGGCTTTGGATTTGGGGGCACCCCCTTTTTATGCTTTTAGAAAGGTGATTTTACCGGAAATTATGCCTGGAGTAATTACCGGAGCCCTACTGGCGTTCACTTTATCCATCGATGATTTTGTGATTAGTTTTTTTACTACCGGCTCCGGAGTATCTAATTTATCTATTTTAATTTATTCCATGGCTAAGAGGGGGATCAATCCCAAGTTAAACGCTTTATCCACGATTATGTTTGTCACTGTACTCATCTTATTAATCATTGTCGATCGAAGAATGTCAAAAGATCAAATGAAAGGGGAAAGAAAAGTATGAAACTAAGTAAATTATTGATTATCTGCGTTTTATTGAGTGCACTGGTCATTATGGGTACCGGGTGTGGAAAATCATCTCAAGTTACATTAAACATTTATAATTGGGCTGACTATATTGATGAATCGGTGCTCGCTGATTTTGAAAAGGAAACTGGAATTAATGTAAATTACGAAACTTTCACCACCAACGAAGATATGTATATTAAGATTAAATCGGGAGGGAGCGACTATGATGTGGCTTTTCCCTCAGATTACATGATTGAAAGAATGATTAAAGAGGATCTCTTGCATAAAATTGATATGAATAATATCCCTAACCTTCAATATATTGATCCAAAATTCCGCAATCTGGAATATGACCCGGATGAATCTTACTCTGTTCCTTATATGTGGGGGACAGTAGGGATTTTATACAATCGTACCATGGTAGATGATCCGGTAAATAGCTGGGATATTCTATGGAACCCCAAATATGAAAAGCAGATTTTGATGTTGGACAGTCAAAGAGATTCCATCGGTGTCGCTTTGAAGAAACTAGGTTATTCCTTGAATACAAGGAAGACGGAAGAACTGGAAGCGGCCAAGGAAGCCTTAATTCAGCAGAAACCATTGGTTTTGGCTTATGTCGGGGACGATGTCAAGGATAAAATGATTGCCGGGGAGGCAGCTTTAGCCGTAGTTTGGTCAGGGGATGCTGTTTTTATGAAATGGGAGAACCCGGATCTGGAATATGTGGTACCTGATGAGGGGAGTAACCTTTGGTTTGATGCCATGGTGATCCCAAAGACCAGCACCCACCAAAAGGAAGCGGAAATGTTTATTAATTTTATGTGCAAATCGGAAATCGCGCTTAAAAACACAGAATATATTGGCTATTCCACACCCCATATGGAAGCGAAAAAGAATCTTCCGGAAGAAACATTAAATGATCCTACTGCTTACCCTTCGGAAGAGGCCGTTAATAAATGTGAAATATTTAAAGATCTAGGTGAGTATCTTAAAGATTATGACCGAATTTGGACTGAGGTTAAAGCAGAATAAGGATTACGGAGAAAATAGTATTGTTCTAAAAGTGGTGTGTCATCCTGAAGGAGTATGACTGAAGGGCCTTCAGCTCCTTCGCTACCGCGCTCAGGATGACACAATACACCTGATTAGCATCCAGCCAAAGCGCACGGCCCTAGGTTGCACTTGCCGCATACATCACAAAGCCCCAGCTCCGTAAAATCTTCCGCTACTTTCAAGAGATGAGAGTAGCATTTTTGTTTATCCCAGCTGTCAAGTTGTAATGCTTTGGTGGGGCAATTTTTAACACATGTTAAACAGGTGCCTTTTTGATAATATAAACAATATTCCCGAGTCGGTTTTGGGGAAGGGGGGATTTCAGCGGATATGATGATGCTCCCAAAGCGTCCCGCGCAACCGGCAGGAGTGATTAAGAGATGATTAACACCAAAGGTACCTAAACCTGCTACATAAGCAGCACTTCGATGGGACCAGGCAGCTGTGAGATCAACTTCGTTAAAGTTATGGGTGGCTTTCTGGAAACCAGAGGTCACTCCCTCCTTAACCAAATCCGCTTTTAGCCGGGCACAGATTTCTCCAATTAGAGCATTGGTTTCAATATAAGCCCGGGCCCATTCCACAGGAACCTTTTCTCCGGAGCGGTTGGCCTTGACAATCTCTTGGGAAAAGGGCACAAAGAAAGCCACTACCGTTTTTGCTTCCGGCAGGATTTCCCTGGGGTGAATGATATGGGAACCGATAATTTTTTTCATTTGCGTGAAAAGATGATCATGGGCCGAGGCATAATTGATCAGAGGTTTCCGATAACGAGTATGGGTGTTGGCCTTTTCCACCATGTTAATAATCATGTTTTCGATTTTTTCTTTCAGTTCCATTGATATCCCCCTTTAAATAGCAAAAAAATATCATTCTAAATAAATTCGACGCCGCTAAAAATATTCCTTTAAATCAAGGAATACTCTATTCTTTCGCCCAGGTTGATTTCATGGGGGGTAACATTTGCATCATAAACCAATATTTTCACCCCTTGTTTCTCAGCTTCTTTTAAAGCTGTACTAAAGTGTGGATCCATCAAGCGGTTTGGGGTAAAAGACTTGATTCCTTTCATCTGTACCAAAAAAATGATAAAACCCAGATAACCTACCCTAACCGCCTGTATCATTTCCCGCACATGTTTCGTACCTCTTAGGGTAGGAGCATCGGGAAACATAGCGATCCCTTGTTCCTCTAAGGTTACGCCTTTCACTTCCACAAATCCTTTTTGCCCGTTAAAGGTTTCAAAATAAAGGTCAAAGCGGGATTGGCCAAAGGTGACTTCTCTTTTTAAAACTTTGAGCCCTTTAATTTCATCAATTCTTTCTGCTACTATTCCATCCCAAATAACTCTATTGGGGGCTTGGGAATCCATATTCACTAACAGTCCGTTTTTATATACCGCAATTAAAGAGAATTTGGTTTTCCGTTTGGGATTTTGGGATTCTTCCAAAATCACCTGGGCGTTAGGAATTAGTAATTCTCGGCAACGTCCCGTGTTTTTTACATGGACTGTTTCTTCTCTTCCGTCCACCAGCACTTGGGCAATAAATCGGTTTGGTCTTTTGATAAAAACGGCGGGTTTAATTAATGGATAGTACATTTCTTGCCTCTCCCAGAAAATTTTTAGATAATAGCCGAAACTCCAATAAGAATTTACCACAAAACTTGATCCTTAGGCAACTCAACGATTTTTATCACATCATTAAACTGACCTCGTATGAGTTGGCAGTTTATGTTCGATATCTTGTGATAGTGGTTTTTCAAAAACCGCCCGGGAATAATTCGGATGTAAGGGGAAAAAAGAAGCAGAAGCACTTTCGAGAGAGCTTCTGCTTCTTTGCCACAAATCCTCGTTAGATAATCCTTAGAAATCCGGAGTAATAAATGTCCATCCCTGTAATTTACCGTAATTAATCATTTTATTTATTAAGGACAATTCTCTAAAAGTTAACTTTATGAATAACTTTCGTAACTTATCATTAATAATTACTTCCGAGATTGTTGTACCATGAAGAGCGACTGCATCCTGCATACCACGGAGGATTTGATTAAAGATAAATCTATCATCAAACATGTCTTTATCTTGTGGCTTAACTGTTACAGAGGCATAAGGTTTTGGTAGGGTAATCCCGAAATACAAAAGTTCATCCTCTAGGAACTTTGCCTCCGTTTGTAAAATCTTAATGCCAGCGGTGAGCAAAGCATTAAGTTCAGGATCAGTGACATAAACTGAGAAGATTTGCGTGAGACGGATATTATTATATCTAAAAATTAAATGATCCCATAACAAATAAATTGTAACACCGCCAACCTCTTCTGTTTCGGGATTGGCGTGACGATATCGCGGGGGAATATAAATCCATTTTTTCTTTTTAAGGTAATCTATATAAGCATCAATTCTGTTAATTGCCGTTTTTGCTAAATGCCCAACATAATCATAAACATCTTGGTTTGTTGGTATTTCTTTCAAGCCCAACATAAGTATGTTAGTATCTAACCGCATGAATCTAAGCAGTACTTCTGCGATGTCTTTGTCATTTAAAATTTCTGAACTAACTTGTACATTTTGGTTTCTAGGACTCGGGTCAGGAGCGGTTATAGAATACTTATTTAATAAATCAACTAATTTATTTACTTCGTTTTTGTATTCCTTTAATGTGTTTTCTAGATAATCTTTAAAGTCATTGTCATATATGAAGTTCTTTAATACCTGTAAATGTTCAATAGAAATGTTCCTATCAACCAGACTCCGCCATAAGATGTGTGATGATGCAACATTTAGTTTATCATCCGCCTTCGCCTTTTTATTAAAAAACACTATTTATACCCCCTAGAACCTTATCTTACCAGCAACTAAACCGCGAAAATTTCAGCCTATTAAATCGAACTTTATATATTATTTGTGATTTTACGTGTTATATACTTATTTTGCCTTTGACACGGGCTCTTCATCTCATGCTCCTATAACCAAGGTAGCCATGAGTTAAATCAGAAAATTTATCACGATGAAGTAGCTGATAGAAAACTTGTTTGACAACAACTTACCTTAGGCTAATTAAGGTTGAAGTTTAATATTTTTTTAACTGATTAAAAGGTTTTTTAAAAGGGGGTGTCGAATTTTTCTATTAGTTTACTGGAATACATTAAGTATTTATCAGAGAAAGAGGGAGTTTATGTGGAAAGAAAAATTGTCAAGAATTTAGAGGCCATTGAAGCAATGCTTTACTACTGGCATGCCTTAAAAGACCGGGAAAAAGTAGCGGAAAAATTTATTTATGATATTGCTGAGATGCCCGGATTAATCCTTGCTTATGACGAAGAGTTTGACGGAGAATCGGTGCGCCGGGTATTAAGTGCTATTAAAAACAGGGAAACTCTTTCCAGCCGCACTAAGAAGGAAGCTCGTTTTTGGAATAATAATCTTTGGATGATGGAAGATTTGGGGTATACTCAGGAAATGGTACAACCCATAAAAACATTAAATTTGGATATAGTCTCGGAAAGTATTAAAGACGTAGGGAAGGACAAAGATTTCGAGGAACTGGAAGTAATTTTTGTCCCTTTACATTTTGATGATTACCGCATTAAGGATAATAAATTAATTATTAATTTCTTTAAAATAACTCCCAGAGAAAATCAGGCGTTTATCGGGGAGCAGGAAATCACAGATTTTATTAAAGATAAACTGATTGAGTTATTGAAAAAGTAGAGTCGATGCCGTAAGAAGATTAAAGGAGTATGAAGCAGTGGATCGCGGAGCCTTAAACAAACTTATCCTGGAATTACTGGAGATAGATTGTTATAAAACCGTAGATTATTTAGTGGAGGAATTGCGTACCGAATATCCCCAAGAATTTCGGAGGATAATGAAGGACTTTCTGCGGGAATACGACTTAAGCGGGTGTGGTGCGGAAATGAGCCCTATTACGGTGGTAAATTCTTCCCTTAACGACTTAATGCTTGGAGGAAAGGTAGAAAAGAAAAGGGAAGGCCGTTTAAATATGTGGCGTCGAAATGATAAAAGGAATTAACATAAAAGAGCGCATTTTGCGCTTTTTTTGGTTAATTAGAAAGTATAATATTTTTTTGATAGATCTAAGTGTAACTAAGGCTTCCGTCAGCACCAGTAGGCTTGACGCAAGCCAATTTTTTTTATGGGGTGTAAAGTGTCCCCTTTGTCAAGACACAAATTTCAAAATCTAAATGTGCCAGATATCCCCATTTCATAACCTTGTTCGTCCCGTTTCATTTTTTTGATTTGTTCACATAAGCAGCCGCCTGCGATTAGCAGGTTGCCTTGAGTTTGGGGCTGGCAAATGGTATGCTTGCACGATTTGCGGGGGAGATATCAGTTTCATTCATAACCTCATCCCGCCCGCATCGCATCTTTACACCATTTGCCGGACACAAAGTCAAGGTCGGCGGTCAATTACGCTGCATGTCCCAGGTTGGTATAAGCTAAATAAGGGGTAAGATAATCCAATGACTGGTGTGGCCTGTCCATGTTGTATTCTTGTACATATGCCCCTATACCAGCTCTTAACTGTTTAGGATTTTGATATTCATTAATGTAAATATTGTCACATTTTAAGCTTCTAAACCAGCGCTCGATGATAACGTTATCCACCCATCTTGCTTTTCCATCCATGCTTTGGCGGATGCTTTCCTGTCGTAGGAATCCGGTATAATCCTCGCTGGTAAATTGACTTCCCTGATCTGAATTGATGATTTCAGGTCTTCCATGTACTGCAATTGCCTTCTTTACCGCTGCTAATACAGGAGCCGTATCTAACGTATCCGATAGCTCCCATCCTACGAGATACCGGCTGTACCAGTCTATAATAGCAGTTAAATACATATGGCTTTTGCCCATTTTAATGTAAGTGAGATCAATTGCCCATACCTGATTAGGCCTGGTAATGGCAATATTCCTCAGCAGATACGGGAATACCTTATGTTCTTTGTTACGTTTGGAGAGATTAGGCTTCGGATAGATGCAGTATATACCCATTTCTTCCATATATCGTCGAATCAGTTTCCGGCCGATTCGGATGCCTTCATTCTGAAGCTTACTTTTAAGCCGTCTCACTCCCAAATAACACATTTTGGTATGCCAGTAGTCAATTCGGCTTTTTACCAGCTCCTCATACTCCGTATTTCCTGTAGCAGGTGTATAATAAACGCTGGTTCGATTAATGCCCAGTATTTTACATTGCGCTTTTATAGTTAGCTTAGAATGGTGGCTTATTAAACCTTTTTTCGTAGTCTGGTCCAAACATTTCAACAGATTTTTTTTTAAGCCACTCATTCTCAATAGTGAGTTGGCCGACTTTTGCCATTAGTTCCTGTTTCTCTATCATTTGTTCTTTTTGTTGTCGTTTTTGCTCTTTTTCCAGTCTGCTGCCAGAGAACGCTTTAGATGCGTTTTCAATAAACTCTTTTTTCCAGTTACGCAACTGGTTCGGACTTATATCATGTTCCTTTGCCAGCTCGTTTAGTTGCTTTTCTTCTCGTAGCACTTCTAATACAATTCTTGTCTTAAACTCGGCTGTAAATTGTCTTTTTTGCATTTTTTGAACCACTCTCCGTCCGGCAGTTTTCTGCCTTTATTATATCAGGTTCATTTAGTTTTGTAATTTCGTGTCTTAATCTATGGGTACATTATAGTGTTAAATGGCATAAATTTTAGGAAACGTCCCTTGCTACCTATTAAAATAATTAAATGTTTTTAACGGAGATAAAGGTATTTTTAGGGTCATGTAGAATTAAACAATAATGGGAATAAATGACAACAGGCGTTTTTCAGTCAAAATTTATCAAATAAGGAGGTATTTTTAGGGTCATGTAGAATTAAACAATAATGGGAATAAATGACAACAGGCGTTTTTCAGTCAAAATTTATCAAATAAGGAGGGGATTTATGTGGAAAGAAAGATTATTAAAAACCTAGAGGCCATTGAAGCAATGCTTTACTTTTGGTTTGCCTTAAAAGACAGAGAAAAGGTAAGGGAAAAGTTTATTTTTGAAGTTGCTGAGATGCCCGGATTAACCCTTGCTTATGATGAAGAGTTTGATGGGGAGTCGGTGCGCCGGGTATTAAGCGCCATTAAAAATCGGGAGGTTTTCTTAGCTCGTAACAAGAAGGAAGCTCGTTTTTGGGACAATAATCTTTGGATGCTGGAAGAAGATGTTGAAGATATTCTGAAAATGATACAACCCATTAAGACATTGAATTTAGACCAACTCTCGAAAAGTCTTAGGGACGTGGGGAAGGACAAAGAATTCGAGGAACTGGAAGTATTTTTTGCTCCTTTGCATTTTGATGATTACTACATCAAGGATAATAAATTAATTATCAATTTCTTTAATATGATTACTAAGGAAAATCATGCTTATATAAGAGGAAAGGAAATCACCAGGTATATTAAAGATAGACTTATTGAGCTGTTGCATGGTTAAGTGCATCCATTAAACCAAAATGAATATAATAACTTCATAAAAAATCCTGAAAAAGCGCATCTTGCGCTTTTTTGGTCTATCCAGAAGGCATAATTTCTTTCTACTAGGTCTAAGTGCAACTAAGGTTTCTGCTGGGATAATTTACAATTATATTGACATAATTTAGTGGTCGGATTATAATTCCTATGCCAATATGATAAAAAACCAAACCTAGCATACTGACCGGCAAATTTATTAGAAAATGGTTTTAGGGATATGAAAAATAATTGGAAAAAGAATATTATTCTCTTTTTGACCAGCCAAAATATTTCCCTTTTTGGTTCATCCTTAGTTCAATATGCCATCATGTGGTATATTACTCTGGAAACCCAATCTGGGGTAATGATGACCATATACATTATTTGCGGTTTTTTGCCCACCTTTTTTCTTTCTCCTTTTGCGGGTGTATGGGCAGACCGTTATCATCGGAAATTACTAATTATGGTGTCAGATACTATCATTGCTATGGTAACTCTTTTCTTAGCGATCCTGTTTTTCCTAGGATTTGAGACATTGTGGCTTCTTTTTGTTATTTCTGCTGTAAGGGCACTCGGCTCAGCTATTCAAATGCCGGCGGTAGGAGCTTTTATTCCCCAACTGGTGCCGGAGAATAAACTGACCCAAGTAAATGCAACAAATGGAAGTATTCAGTCACTGGTAACGCTGGTATCCCCTATGGTCAGTGCGGCACTTCTTACCATGTCCAATATTGAAACGATCTTTTTTATCGATGTGTTTACGGCAGCCATAGCAGTTTTGACATTATTATTCTTTTTAAAAGTACCGGTTCATAAAAAAGCCTTGGATAAGAATCCAGTCAGTTATCTTAACGATTTACGGGCAGGTCTCGCCTATGTTAAGAATCATGATTATGTTAGAAACTTCTTTTTATTTTGTGCGGTTTTCCTTTTCTTAGTTGCACCGGTAGCTTTTTTAACACCCCTCCAGGTGGCCCGAAGCTTTGGGGAGGATGTTTGGCGTCTTACCGCCATTGAAATCACCTTTTCTATTGGAATGATTATAGGCGGCATTGTCATGGCATCATGGGGTGGTTTTAAGAATAAGATTTATACCATGACCTTATCCTGTCTGATTACAGGGGCCTGTACCTTTGCCCTGGGTGTCGTTTCTAACTTTTGGGTTTATCTTATCTTTATGGTGATCTGCGGAATTAGCATGCCCATCTTCAATACTCCATCGACGGTACTGTTACAGGAGAAGGTAGAGGAGGATTTTCTCGGACGGGTCTTTGGTGTTTTAACCATGATCACCAGTTCTGTGATGCCTATCGGCATGTTGGTGTTTGGGCCAATATCCGACGTGATCAAAATTGAGTGGCTGCTTGTTGGAACCGGCATTCTCCTCTTTATCCAAAGCTTTTTCTTGATTGGAAACAAAGTTTTAGTAGAAGCGGGAAAACCGATGTTAAACCCGGAAATAGATCCAGAATAATATAAGCTTATTTTTTATCTGTTTAGATTTTATTGAAATGATCCTGAAAATTCCAATAGGGATTCAGGATATTTTTTTACACATCTCACATAATAAAAACAGCAAAAATGAAAGGAGTGGGAAATTTGAAAAGAACTAGTCTGTTTGTTTTGTTATTAGTTTTGGTTGTATCCATGGCTTTACTGGTCAGTGCTTGTGCCCCGGCTAAAAGGCCTTTGGAGGATCGTGATACGGCTCCTCAGAGAAATGACATTACCAGAAACGGCGTTCCAGAAAATAACTTACCCGGAGATAATCGTCCAGGAAATGACATTACCACGGATCGGTTAAGAAATGCTCAGGCCGTCGCGGATAGAATTTCCAACGCCTGTGATGATGTTCCCGGTGTAGAGGATGCCACGGTAGTAATTTCCGGAGATACTTGCTATGTGGGACTTGACGTGGAAGGTAATTTGGAAAACGAGGAAACAGAAAGAGTGGAAAGGGCTGCTTTGAACAAAGCTTTAGCTGCCGACCCTTCGGTAAGAAGATGCGTGGTTACTTCTGATGCTGACACCGTGAGTCGCTTGCAAAAGATTTACCAGGGAGTAAGAAGAGGTACTCCAATATCCACCTTTGGTGATGAATTGGAGGAAATTGGCCGCAGAATCACTCCCAAGACAAGAGAATAATTAAAAATAGAAGGCTGTTGGTTCATTATGCAACAGCCTTCTTTATAGACTTCCCCTGTCACTACGTGACATTCCCCTCATTTATACAAGCCTAATCTGATGGTACACCTTTTTCCCTTTTCGCACCAACATTTTTCCTTCAGGGAAGTCTTTCTCCTGAAGAACCAAGGAAAAATCCTCCACCCGTTGGTCATTTATATAAATCCCGCCTTGCTGAACGAGACGGCGGCCTTCTCCTTTTGAGGATATTAACCCAGCATGCAAAAGCAAACTCAATATATCAATTCCTTGGTCAAGGGTTTCTTCTTTTAGTTCAGTAAAGGGAATATTTTCTGAGTCTTTTCCGCCCCCAAATAAAGCTTTTGCTCCCTGAGCTGCTTTTGCGGCTTCTTCTTCTCCGTGTACCAGCTTGGTTACTTCATAGGCCAGAATTTCTTTGGCCTTATTTATTTCTGCTCCTTCCAACGCACCCAGTCTTCTTACCTCATCCATAGGTAAGAAGGTCAAAAGGGCCAAGCAGTTTTCTACATCCGGGTCATCTACATTCCGCCAATATTGATAAAAGTCATAGGGAGAAGTTTTTTCTGCATCCAGCCAAATGGCACCGGCCTCAGTTTTCCCCATTTTTTTGCCTTCACTGGTAGTCAATAGCTTAAAGGTTAAGCCGTAGGCCGCACCTTCATCGGCACGGCGGATTAATTCCACCCCTCCGATAATATTGGACCATTGATCATTTCCCCCTAATTGCAGCTTGCAGCCGTAACGACGATTCAGTTCCAGAAAGTCATAAGACTGCATCAGCATATAGTTGAATTCTAAAAAGGATAGTCCCTTTTCCAATCTATTCTTAAAACATTCAGCGGTGAGCATGCGGTTTACAGAAAAGTGTTTACCAATATCCCGCATAAATTCAATATAGTTAAGCTTAAGCAGCCAGTCCGCATTATTGACCATCATGGCTTGTCCTTCGCTGAAGTCAATAAACCGAGAAAATTGTTTTTTAAAGGAAGCGGAATTTATTTGAATCTGTTCCTCCGTGAGCATTTTTCTCATATCTGTCCTGCCGGAAGGATCCCCCACCATGGCGGTTCCTCCTCCAATCAAGGCAATGGGGCGATGACCTGCCCGCTGCATGTGCATCATCACCATGACTTGAATGAAATGCCCCACATGCAGACTGTCTGCAGTCGGATCAAATCCAATATAAAAGGTGACAGATTCATTACCTAAAAGTTCCCTGATTTCTTCTTCATGAGTAGCCTGTTCAATATAGCCTCGCTCGGCTAGAATATCATATACGTTTTTCATTAAACCCACACTCCTTAAAATAAATAAAGGGTTTTCCTATCCATAAGGACGAGGAAAACCCGTGGTACCACCTTAATTACACTATTGAGGTATAAAATATCATTCTCAATAATGTCACTTTGGCCACGATAACGGATGACAGCGCAGTCTATTGGACTGAAACTCCCGAGTGTATTTCGCTTTTTTCTGTCCGACAGCCTTGCACCTCACGGCTGTTCTCTATTGTCACCATCAAAAGCTACTTTCTCTTTCATAGTTTAATTGGCTATTAAATTCACATTTTGTTTAAGTAATATAAACTTTTTTAATCAATAAACTTTATTCTATCATAATGAGGAGACTCCCGTTTGTCAAGGCAGAATGTGAATCCATGAATCTTTGGGAACAAAAAATATTTTACCTTCGTCTATCCGATATTGGATAACTTTGGTATGATTAAAGGAACAAGATTAATGGGGATCGGGGTGGTTTTTTTGCCGCTATTGGAGTTAAGCGGGATTACCCGTCAATTTAAAAACGGTAATGTAGTTACGGAGGTATTAAAAGGGATTAATTTGATGGTTTATGAACAAGAATTTGTATCAATTATGGGCCCGTCCGGTTCGGGGAAATCAACTCTATTGAATATTGTGGGCTGCTTAGACAGACCCAGCACTGGTACTTATTCCTTAGCCGGGAAACAGGTGGAGAAACTATCAGACGGTAAACTGGCGGACATTAGAAACAGTTTTATTGGTTTTGTTTTTCAAAGTTTTCATCTGCTTCATGACTTGGATGCCCAGGCTAATGTGGAACTCCCCTTAATTTATCGGGGGATGTCCGCCCGTCAGCGGCATAAATTAGCGGAGACAGCCTTGGAAGCAGTGGGTTTGGCTCATCGACGCCATCACCGGCCCACCCAGCTTTCTGGGGGTGAGCAGCAGCGGGTAGCCATTGCCCGGGCAATTGTTGGGGAACCAAAGGTAATTTTAGCGGATGAGCCCACAGGGGCTTTGGATTCGCGTACCGGGGAAACAATTATGGGGATTTTTCAAAAATTAAATCAGGAGCAAGGGATGACCATTGTGCAGGTGACCCATGACAAAACAGTCTCATGTTACGGCCATCGGGTGATTCATCTGAAAGACGGGGAAGTGGCTAAAGAAGAAGTAATCGATCAGTCTCAAAGAGAAACATTAAGTGAAACTTCCGAAAATACAGAAACCGACAAGGAGGCAGAAAAACTATGATGACACGAATTACCATGATTGTAGCAATTCTTGTAATTGTATTAGGGGGAGGCTATTTTGCCTTTCAGCAATTGGTACCTCCGCCGGCTGAGACTGCCCAGGGGCCGGTTTATTCTACCCAGGAGGTAGTCAGGGGAGATATTAATGTAGGGGTAGAAGCGGTCGGGCCCTTAAACCCTTCGTGGGGCGGGGGAATCCAGGTACCGGGAGGTTATCGGGATACCTCAGGTATTTCCAGTTATATTATTGATCAAGTTTTAGTAAAACCAGGGGACTTTGTAAAACAAGGGCAGGTGCTGGTAGAACTTCTCGCTCCCGATTTGGATGTGCAGCTAGAAAATGCCCAGGAGGCCTTGGAAGCCGAAGAAAAGTCTTTAGCAAGTATGATGGGGGTATCTATAGACGAAATTGATCAAATTGATCCCGGTAAAGGGATTATTCTGAGAGCCCCCATTGATGGCCGGGTGGCTGAGTTAAATTATAAAGAAGGGGATGAGGTAGGTCAGGGGCAAATCGTGGCTCGGATTGTGGATGATTCCCGGTTTCAGGTAATTGCCAAACTTACCCCTTCCGAATATAAACAGCTAACCAAGGATCAGATGGCAGTCCTGAATTTTTCCGATTTTTTCAGCGAATTTATTCCGGCGGAGATTATTGATATTAATCCGAATCCCGTGCCGGAATCCAGTAAGGATTTATTAAGCGATCAGGCTCCCAATGCCCAGGAAGAAAGCTATGAATTTGTTTATTGGGTCACCTTAGAAGGGAAGAACCCAGGACTGGTGCGCCCGGGAATGCGCATGAGCATTGGCTTTGTAAAAGCCGAAGATGCCAAAAACAAAAGTTATGATCTAAATAAAATCAGATGGATGCGCTATACATCAAGCGTAGATAAATATGCCAGTGAAGAAAGGGTGTTAAGTCAGGCGGAGTCCGTAATTACGCAAGTATTCGTACATAAGATGGAATCTGTTAAGGCAGGCACACCCATCATGTCAATGGCGGGTCAGGATGTGCGGGATAAGATTGAAGAAAAACTGACTAGTATTCGGAATAAAAGAATGGATTTACAGGGACTTCAGGCCAAAACCGGCTTATTGGAGGTGCGCGCCCCTATGGACGGAATTGTGGCCGACTTAGGTCGGCAGCAAGGCGGTACCGCCCAGCCGGGCGAGTGGCTGGGGAGTATTTATCAAGCCTCAGATATGCGCATTTGGACTCAGGTGGATGACGTTGATATTCTTTTAGTAAAACAAGGTGCCCCCGTAGATGTGACGGTGGATGCCCTCCCGGGTGAAGTATTTAAAGGTGAGGTGGAACAGGTAGACACCATGGGCCGGGATGAAAAAGGGGTAGCTCGTTTTGGGGTTACCATTAAAGTAAACGGTGGTACAGAACTAAGGCCGGGGATGCAGGCTAAAGCCTATATTAAAGCTGGGGAAGCGAAGGATGTGCTCCTGGTGCCTTTGGAAGCGGTATTCCAGGAAGACGGCCAAAATAAGGTGGAAGTCTTGGAAGATGACGGGACGCCCAAGATAGTCACTGTGGAACTGGGTTTGATGAATGATCGGGTGGCCGAGGTGAAAAGCGGTTTGACCGAAGGTCAAAAGGTGATTACCGGCAGCACGGCGGATCTTTTACCCAGCCAGAAAATTCAATCAGACACTCTCCTCCCTGCTGGTCAAGGAGATGGGGATGACGGGAAAGGAAATGAGGGTAACGGCAATATAGGTCAACAGGATGGAAAATAACTGGAGGTGATAACGATGCGTTTCTTACAAGGCTGGAAGATGATGAGAGTACGCCTCTGGTTTAGTGCCCAAATGGCCGGGCATGGAATTCTCTCCAATCCTTTACGTTCTGCCTTGACTATTCTAGGCGTAAGTATCGGCGTGGCTTCAGTGGTAAGTCTGATGGGCATCGGTGAAGGAGCAAGATTGGCGGTAATGGAGCAGTTTCAAAGTCTGGGTTCCAATGTGATCGTAATTAAGGCACTTGATCCTTCGGCGGAATTTAAACCGGAGGAGGCGGCAGATTTAGTTGATAGGGTAAGCGGTCTGAATATGGCGACACCCGTGGTTTATACCGAAGGGACGATGCGCTGGCGTCGCGCGCGAGGTAATGCAGAAATACTTGGGGTGAATCATGAATTTTCAGCAATTCGGGATCATCCCTTAGTAGCGGGACATTTTTTTTCTGCCCTTCATGTGGAACAGCGATCTCCTGTAGCAGTTTTAGGGTATAATATAGGTAATTATCTTATGGGCGGACGGAATCCGGTGGGTCAGACCATTACTCTGGATGGGCTGACATTTCGGATTACCGGCGTTTTAAGCCCTAAAGGGCCTGGTAAAGGGGAAGGAATTGATGATAAAATCGTGATTCCGTATACTACCGCTCAAAAAATTGCCGAAAGTAAGACGGTGACGGAAATCTGGGGGAAAGCCGGGTCGGCGGAGGAAGCGGATTTAGCTGTAGTTCAATTAGGACGCATTTTCCGACGGAAGATGGGTTTGGATACCAGTGCCCCAACTATTGTGGTACCTCAACCAGGAGGGGGGGCCATGGGAGAAACTGTTCCTGGGAATGTGATGGAAGAACCTATGCCGGAGCCTGAAAAACCGGAACCTCCCGGACTATCCCAAGGTACCGATGTGATTAGCATCACCAGCTTAAACCAGCTAGTGCAAGAAGCAGATAAAGCCAATCGGGTGATGACGTTACTCTTAGGGGGGATTGCCGCGGTTTCCCTTTTGGTCGGGGGCTTAGGTATTATGAATATCATGCTGGTGGCTGTGACGGAGCGGACAGGGGAGATTGGGGTGCGCCGAGCCCTTGGTGCCAAGCAAGGGGATTTAGTCAGCCAGTTTTTAATGGAGGCTTTATATTTAAGCGGTATTGGAGCCATTGCCGGAGTAGCCGGTGGAATCTGGGGCTTAAATATTTTTAGCCGCTACGGTTTTGAAACAGCGATAAGTTTTCAAGCCATTAAAACTGCCTGTTTCGTGGCTTTAGGTTCGGGGCTCTTGTTTGGCGTATATCCAGCGGTATCCGCCTCATTAGTGCCACCGGTGGAGGCACTTCGGCGTTAAACCGATTGAGGGGAGAATGAAGAAGTATGGATAAAGTTATTTTAGGAAAAACCGGGATCAAAGTTTCCCCTTTGTGTTTTGGTGTTTTACCCATGGGACCATTACAAAAAAATCTCCCGGTATCGGTAGGAGCAAAATTGATTCGTCAAGCCTTGGAAAGTGGGGTAAATTTTTTGGACACGGCGGAGAGCTATAGAACTTATCCCTATATTAGGGAAGCTCTCGATGGCTTTGCCGGGGATGTTGTGATATCTTCCAAATCCGATGCTGTGACATATGAAAATATGGAAAAGGCGGTATCGGAAGCATTAGAAGCCTTGGGCCGCAGCTATATTGATATCTTTCATCTTCATGCCGCTCGGGCAAGTACGGCTGTATTTGAGGAAAGAGCAGGGGCTTTTAAGTGCTTGAAAGATATGAAAAGAAAAGGGTTAATTCGAGCTGTTGGGATTGCCACTCATGCTGTTGATGTGGTGAAGGAAGCCGCAAAAAGAGAGGATATTGATGTGGTCTTTCCTATTATTAACCAGGCAGGTTTGGGCATCATTGGGGGAAGCCGGGATGAGATGGTTAAGGCCATCTTTGAAGCTTATCAAGCGGGAAAAGGGCTTTTTGCCATGAAAGCCTTGGCCGGGGGTCATCTTATTGGCCAAGTGAGAGAAGCCTTTGATTTTGTCCGTTCCATTCCGGGTATAAGTGCCATAGCTATAGGCATGGTACACGAAAGGGAATTATCTGTTAACCTAAAATTATTTAATCAAGAAGAGATAACACTGCAAGAAGATTTGAAAACTAATACGGATAAGAAATTATGGGTTTCTG
This sequence comes from Bacillota bacterium, assembly GCA_050952465.1. GTDB lineage: Bacteria > Bacillota > Dehalobacteriia > Dehalobacteriales > Dehalobacteriaceae > DUPU01. Next base: position 56,548 of record JBMNKZ010000009.1, read on the forward strand.
TTTTCTGTAAAGGCTGCGGTACCTGTATAGATGCCTGTCCCAATGGGGCATTATCTATTGCAGACGGAAAAGCAGTAGTTAATCATGAGGCTTGCCTCTTATGCGGCTATTGTAATCCGGTCTGCCCGGAGTTTGCCTTAAGAGTTGTATAAATAAGGAGAAGCTAAGTAAAGTGAAGTTTGGTGTCTGGTTCGTTTTTGCTCTTTTTTTTGGTTTGTATGGCCTGCTTAATTATTATATTGGGTTACGGGGCTGGCAGTATATTTTTAAAAATATTTCCGGGTTAAGTGCTACTGTCTATTGGGTAATTTTTTGGCTTATAGCTTGGGCTTATATAATTGAGTTCGCCGGAAAAAGAATTTTCCCAAATGAAATTAATGTGGCCTTAACTTGGCTGGGCTCTTACTGGCTGGGCATTATGTTTTATGCTTTATTGATATTGGGTCTGATTGATGCTATCCGGATGATTTCTGGATTGAGTGGTTTGTTTCCGGGGCTCCAGGCTTTTTTTGCCGAACACCGTAGTATCATCCCTGCCGGGGTAGTAATGATTATTACTGTGCTTTTAATATTCGGGTCATGGAATGCCTTGAATCCCCAGGTTACCAAATATGCTCTTACCATTCCCAAATCCGGAGGTGGCTTATCCCAAATAAAAATGGTATTGGTTTCCGATATTCATTTAGGAAAAATCGTCGGGTTAAATCGTCTTAACAAAATGGTTGAGATGGTGAATCAAACCCAACCGGATGTGGTGGTATTTGCCGGAGATATGATTGACGGAAACGTTGATATCTTTACGGAACAAAGGCTGGACAATGCCTTAAAAAACATTAAGGCAAAATATGGAGTTTATGCCGTTTTGGGCAATCACGAATATATCAGTCGAGAGGTGGATCGGGCAATTTTTTATCTTGATAAAGGTGGAGTAAATGTCCTGAAAGATGAAGTGGTGCGGGTAGCGAACAGTTTTTATTTGATTGGTCGGGATGAAAGATCAAATCATAATTTTTCCGGTGCCGGAAGAAGAGTACTTTCCGATTTATTAAAAGGAGTTAATAAGAATGATCCCCTAATTCTACTGGATCATCAGCCACAAAATTTGGCTGAGGCTGAGGAAGCAGGCATCGATTTACAGCTTTCAGGACACACCCATAAGGGACAATTTTTTCCTATTAACTTGATTACCCAGCGTATTTTTGAAAACGACTGGGGTTATTTGGCAAAGGGTTCTTTACAGGTGATTGTTTCTAATGGCTTTGGTACCTGGGGCCCACCTATTAGGATTGGCAACATACCAGAAATTGTGGAAATTATAATTCGGTTTCAACCAAGAGAAAGTAATTAATTTATAAGTTATGGGTATGAATATTGTTAGATCTGTTATTGGAAATGTCATTATGAAAGGGAGTATTTTATGTCTGATTATTGCATTAGAGCAACGGCAGCAGGCGGACGTATTAGGTGTTGGGCCGCTTCTACTACTAATTTGTGTGAGGAGGCGAGAAAACGTCATGATACCTATCCTACTGCCAGTGCCGCTTTAGGGCGTCTTTTAACAGCCGGCGTGATGATGGGCCTGAATTTAAAGGGGGAAGATACCCTCACTTTACGAATTATGGGGGATGGCCCTTTAGGCGCGGTAGTAGTTACGGCTAATGCCCGGGGGGAAGTACGGGGTTATGTACAGAATCCCCATACCCATCTGCCTAGTAAACGGCCTGGTAAATTAGACGTGGGCAGAGCCGTAGGAAAAGACGGCTTTTTATATGTGATAAAAGATTTAGGATTAAAAGAACCTTATACAGGAAGCGTACCTTTGGTATCGGGGGAAATTGGGGAGGATGTTACCCGTTATTTTGCCGAGTCTGAACAAACCCCGACCGCTGTATCCTTAGGGGTTCTGGTAGATACGGATAATTCAGTAAAAGCCGCCGGAGGATACATTGTACAGGTAATGCCGGGGGTAACGGAAGAAGAGATTACCCAGTTGGAAAAAAATATTGAAAATTCTCCCCCGGTCAGTCAAATGATTGCGCAAGGGATGGTCCCGGAGGAAATCGGGGAAGAGGTTTTAAAAGGCATGAATATACAGGTGCTGGAAAAGCACCCGGTGGCGTTTAAATGTAAATGTTCCCGGGAACATCTGGGTTATATCCTCAAGGGAATTGGTAAGGATGAACTCACTTCCCTGTTAAAAGAACAGGGCGGGGCAGAGTTAACCTGTCATTTTTGCGGGGAGAGGTATCGGTTTGATGAAGAAGATTTAAAAGGAATGATTAAAGAGGATGAAGAAGCTTAGATTAAACAAAATACTCTAATTTTCCTTGGGGGAATAATTCTTTTATTGTATCAGCGAAAAACTGTTTCATTTTCTCATAAGTTTCTTGGGGATAAAGATATTTAATATAGCCAAATTGCCCGTACTTAACCCGGCGTTCCTCTTCATTCATAGAAAGTTTGGTCTCGGGGAACAAGGAAAGAATATTTTCTTTGGCCCTTTTGGTGTAACGGTGGCTGATTAATTCAAATGTTAAATTCCTTTGAGCCAAAGGGTCAAGGTTCTTTTTTAGATCAGTTAGCAAAGTATGATATTCTTCCTGCCAATGATCATAAAACATAATTGGGGCAATGATAAATCCTAAGGGATAACCGGCATAGGACACTTTGGCCGCTGCTTCAATTCGATCTTTTAAAGATGGGGTACCATGTTCAAAGGATGAAATTACATAGTTGCTGTTCAAGCTGAATCGAAATCTGGTATGATTGTGATGGGCTAAGTTTAATAATGTATCCACGTTAGTAAACTTTGTTACAAATCGGAACCGTCCGTATTCCTGCCTGCCAAAAAATTCAATGGTTCTAGCCAGGGCACCGCTATAGGGTTCTACCGGCAGGGGGTCAGAGGTGGCTGCTCCCTCGAAAATGGTGATGTCCGGCTTTCTTTCCTCTATATATTGAGCAGCCCGATTTAAAATCTCATCTTGATTTACATAAATTCGAATATAAGGCTTTTTCCCCAGGGTAGTTTGTAGATAGCAGTATTCGCATTTTCCGGGACAGCTGGTAACCAAGGGAAGTTGAAAATGAGCCGATGGCTTACATCCTTCGAATTTTAATGTTTTCCTTACCCCTACAACTAATGTGGCTTTTGCCTCCCGGTAGGCTTCTTGGGGAGTTTTACCCGGAATGCCGCTGACCCTATTATGGGAGGCAATTTTTGTTATAGGAATATTCATTTCTCTGAACCGGCTCCATAATTCTTTTCCTAAAGGATAATCTAGAGCTTGCTGTTCAAAAAAAACTCTTTTCGGTAAAAAATCTTTCATTCTTTGCATACCCCATTATTAAAAATTTTAGAATGTAAAAAACATAATACAATTATTATTCCTAAAAAAATCCTTCTCATGCTTTAATCTGCTTTGTCCTCACGGTAACCATTGATTATTCTATGCATATATTGTACTGAATATCAATGAAAGGAGGATTTGACAGTGAAGTATACCGTTCAAAGAGGAGATACCTTATGGTTGATAGCCAAAAGGTTTGGCATCAGCTTAAATGATCTGATTGCGGCTAACCCTCAAATTGCCAATCCGGACAGGATCGATATTAATGACGTAATTACAATTCCCCTAACCGGTGTTAAACCTGACAATGATTATGTGGTGAAAAAGGGAGACACCATGTGGTTAATTGCCAAAAAGTTTGGAGTTACTTTAGATGATTTAATTGCGGCTAATCCCCAAATTACTGATCCTAATCGGATTAATGTGGGAGATGTAATCCACTTACCGGAGACTGATATGGAGGAGAATGATACAGAGAACTCCGGAATCAATAAAAAGAACAAAAAAACAAGCATGATAAACATTGAACCCATTAAAACCGAGGTTAAATCCAAAGAACAGATGAAACCTGCTCAATCTGGTCAAATTAGTCATGTACAGCAAAACAATATTCCTAATAAAATGTATTATGTAGTAAAAACCGGCGACACCTTGTTAAAAATTGCCAAGTTGTTTGGTGTTTCCCTACAAAAATTACTTGAGGAAAATAAACATATTGAAAATCCGGACAAAATATATCCAGGCAATAAGATTAAAGTACCTGTGGATAAGGATTATATGGAAAAGAAATATAATCCACCAGTAGATACCCCAACCCAACCGGAAGCAATTATGCCGATTATGCCAGAGATGCAGATGAAAACTCCCGAGGTAACTTTGCCCGAGATGCAGAAAAAGATGCCTGGGACAACACCTGCTATGCCCTCGGGAATGCAAACTAAAATGCCCGGAACAACACCTGCTCAGCCTATGCCAGGAATGCAGGGGAAAATGCCATTGCCCGGAACGACACCTGCGATGCCGCCGATGCATCAAAACTGTCCTATGATGCATCATTGTATGCAAATGATTCAGATGATGCTGAAACACCCTATGCAGATGCATATGATGGCACCTATGCATCATATGGAACAGGAGCAAATGTCTATGGGTCAGTTTCCTTGCTTCGGTATGGATCATGACAAAAAAGATGATAAATGTAAACATCAAAAAAAACAAAGCTGCAAGCACAAAAGGTGATAAGAAAAAAAGAGCCCGGAAGGGGCTCTTTTTATTTGCCGTGCGTTTTTAATTGAAGTTATTTCAAACCGGAAGTCATAGATCTTTCTGCGATTTCAATGGCAGCTTTTACCATGTTTCCACATTGTCGGGACGGAACGGATCCAAATCCTTCAGCCTGCACAGTATCGTAAATTCCCAGTTCTTTAGCGATCTCCATTTTCAGCTGTTCAGACATGACACCTTTCCGCCTTGCCATCTTTAAAACCTCCTCATAAACTAACATTCAATAACGCACTAATTATATTTTGTACAAAATTTTTTTATATATGTTGAAAATAAAATAGACAATTTTACATCTTTTTCAACATACATTAGCCGATTAGGTATGTTAAAATCAGTATAGACAAAAAAGTACTGTTTTTGTACAACATTTATTTGGGGCAAAATCATGTGCTTTTGGCAATTTTAGTATGATTTAAGGAAGGGAAAACAATGTAAACACAACATGTAAATCTTAACAAATCCATTATATTTTATAGAAAAATTAGCTAATATGATGTATTATTGAGATATAATGATTATTTTTTTGTTTTTTTATTATTGTGATGCTCATTTAGTAATTTTTTCTTTGTATTCTTCGTATTCTTTGTATAGTTAATATTTAGTATAGATTATATCAATTATTAAGCAGGAAAGAGGGGGTAAAGTATGGAGGGAATGGAACTATCAAGCACCGCAAAACGCAATCAGGAAGAAATCAAAGGGTTGGAAAAAAAGGCCGGTGTAAATATCACTGATTGTTATCAGTGCGGCAAGTGTTCTGCCGGATGTCCGGTTGCTTTTGCGATGGACAAAACTCCCCGGCAGATTATTCGTTTATTGCAATTGGGCTTGTTGGAAGAAGCCCTCAAGTCCCGGACGATTTGGCTTTGTGCAACATGTCAAACGTGCAGTACCAGGTGTCCCAGAGATGTAGATTTGGCTGCCTTAATGGAGGTCACACGACAGTTAGCGAAGAAGAAAGGTATCGTTGCAGAAAGAAATATTGATGTGTTTAATGATATCTTTCTTTCAAATGTAAAAATGTTCGGCAGATCTCCTGAAGTGCTTTTAAGTGCTTTGTATAATCTGCGGTCAGGAAAACTATTTCAGGATGTTGACTCCGTACCAAAACTGTTTTCATCCGGGAAGGCGCATGTTATTCCGGGGAGAGTTAAAGATCGAAAAGCGGTACGAAGGATCTTTGAAAAGTGCCTTGAGGGGAGGGAGTAATCTTGAAATATGCATATTTCCCCGGATGTTCCTTGGACTCTACGGGGATTGAGTTTAGTTTGTCTATTAAGCAATTGGCCCAAAAGCTGGATTTGGATTTGTGGGAAATACCTGATTGGAACTGCTGCGGTGCTAGTGCCGGGCATTTAACCAATCATATGCTGGCTTTGTCTTTGCCGGCCAGAAACTTAGCCATTGCTGAAAAAGCTGGGGTAAAGGCAGTGGCCGTTCCTTGTGCCGCTTGTTTTGCCCGGTTTAAGGCTACAGCCGAGGCAGTTAAAACTTCTGAAGAAATGCAAAAAAAGATAAGTGATATCATCGAAATGGATTATCAGGCTAGGGCGGAAATAGTTTCTTTATTAGATGTAATTGGGAAAAGAATTGGTTTAGAGAGAATTAAGGCCCAGGTAACCAAGCCTTTGAATGGGTTAAAAGTAGCTTCCTATTATGGATGCTTGCTGGTGCGTCCACCGAAAATTGCTCAAAGTGATGACCCAGAGAATCCCATGGTGATGGATCATATTATGGAAGCCATCGGAGCGGAACCGGTGGAATGGGGCTTTAAGACTGAGTGTTGTGGTGCAAGTCACGTGGTAACCAAACCTCAAATCGGTAAGGATATGATTTATGAAATCTTGAAAAATGCTGAGATAAATGGGGCAGAAGCGATTGCCACTGCCTGCCCCTTGTGTATGCTGAATTTGGATATGAGACAAAAACAAATTAACGCAAAAAAAGGTACTAAGTTAAACATCCCCATTTATTACTTTACTGAATTAATGGCACTGTCTTTTGGCTGTTCCGGAAAAGATGTGGGGCTTTCTAAACATTTTGTACCGGCAGAAGGATTAATTCAGGAAGTATTTGGACGCGTAAGGAGGGAAGAAGCATGAGACGTGTAGGTGTATTTGTTTGCCATTGCGGAACCAATATTTCCGCGACGGTAGATGTGGAAAGAGTGGCAGAAGTGGCCAAAGCCATGCCTAATGTAGTTTTTACTATGGACTATAAGTATATGTGCTCCGAGCCTGGTCAGGGTGTAATTCGAGATGCCATAATTAAGCATAACCTAAACCGCATTGTGGTAGCTTCCTGCTCCCCGAGAATGCATGAACCTACTTTCCGTAAGACTTTAGCCAGTGCCGGTCTAAACCCATATCTTTTAGAAATGGCGAATCTTCGGGAACAATGCTCCTGGGTGCATAATGATAAAGCCAAAGCTACGGAAAAAGCGATTGACTTAGTTAGAATGGCTGTAGCAAAGGTTTCAAAAAACTGTGAATTATTTACCTCCACCATTCCTATTACCAAACGGGCTTTGGTGATTGGCGGAGGTATTGCCGGGATGCAGGCGGCTTTGGATATTGCTGATGCCGGTTATCAGGTAACTTTGGTGGAAAGAGAGGCAACCATCGGGGGGAAAATGGCGATGCTAGATAAAACCTTCCCTACCTTGGACTGCTCTGCCTGAATTAGCACACCGAAGATGGTTGCTGCGGCGCAGCATCCGAATATTGAATTATTGACTTATTCTGAAATAGAAGATGTCAAAGGTTACATTGGTAACTTTGATGTTACCATTAAAAAGAAAGCTAAATATGTAGATTATTCTAAGTGTACCGGCTGCGGACTTTGTGAAACCAAATGTCCTTCCAAAGTGGCCAGTGAATATGATTTAGGTTTGGGGAAAAGGCCCAGCATTTACAAACCCTTTGCTCAGGCCGTACCTAGTAAACCAGTGATTGATCCGGTGAACTGCCGTAAGCTAAAAAACGGAAAATGCGGCGTCTGTGCCAAAATTTGTCCCACCGGGGCCATTAATTATGAAGATAAGGATGAAATAATCACAGAAAGATATGGTGCCATTGTGATGGCCACCGGTTTTGACCTCTTTGAATGGGAAAAAGCTTATGGAGAATACGGTTACGGAAAATATCCCGATGTAATTTCCGGTCTCCACTTTGAGCGTATGTCTAACGCGGCCGGGCCCACCAACGGGAAGATTATTCGTCCTTCCGACGGAAAGGAACCGAAAACCGTGGTCTTTATTAAGTGTGTAGGTTCCCGTGATAATGTAAAAGGAAAAGAATATTGTTCTCGGGCTTGCTGTATGTATACGGCAAAACATGCCCATCAGGTACTTGATAAGATTCCCGATTCTCAAGCCTATGTTTTCTATATGGATGTGAGAACTCCAGGTAAGGCTTACGATGAATTTTATAATAAGACATTGGATGATGGAGCTGTTTATCTTCGGGGCCGGGTCTCCAAGATTTATCCGGAAGGGGATAAGCTAATTTGTAAGGGTGAAGATTCCCTGATCGGAAAACAGGTCACAGTAGCCGCGGATTTGGTAGTGCTAGCTACAGCCATGGTTCCTGCGGCGGGATATGAAAAGATATCAGGTATTGTAGGATTTTCCACTGATAAAGACGGTTGGTTCCAGGAAGCTCATCCCAAGCTTCGTCCGGTGGAAACTCACACTGGCGGCGTATTTTTAGCCGGAGCCTGCCAGGGGCCAAAGGATATTCCTGATACGGTATCCCAGGCCAGTGCGGCGGCTGTAAAGGTCTGCGGTCTCTTTAGCAAGGGTGAAATGGAAGCTGACCCCATGATCAGCAAGGTAAACGAAGAAAAATGTTCCGGCTGTGGCATGTGTGTTGTTTGCTGCCCATATAAAGCAATCGAACTTAAGACGATTAAAGATAGAGAACTTGGAAAACCAATTGAAAGAAAAGTGGCCTCAGTGAATTCCGGCCTGTGCCAAGGGTGCGGTGCCTGTACTGCGGCATGTCGGCCGGGAGCCATTGATTTAGACGGCTTTACCAATGCTCAAATCCTAGAGGAGGTGGATGCGCTGTGTCTGTAGAAAACAACTGGGAACCAAAAATTTTGGCATTCTGCTGTAACTGGTGCGCCTATGCCGGAGCAGATTTGGCCGGATTAAACCGGATGAAATATCCTGAGAACGTTAGGGTTTTACGGGTTCCTTGCTCCGGTCGGGTTAATCCTCAATTTGTTTTACGAGCATTTCAAAAAGGCGTAGATGGCGTTTTAGTGGCCGGCTGACATCCGGGAGACTGCCACTATGTTAGTGGCAACTACTTTACTCGCCGTCGCTTCCTCTTAATGCAGAGATTTTTGGAGTATAACGGCGTAGATCCAAACCGTTTCCAAGCCCGATGGATTTCCGGTTCGGAAGCGGACAAATTCAAGGAGACTATGGTTAGTCTTTGCGATGATATCAAGGCTCTTGGGCCGAACAGAAAGTTGAGGGAAGCCGAATGAGTGATATTAGTGCAAAAATGCGGGCAACTGCCAAGGATCTCTTAGAAAAAGGGGAAGTAATATATGTAATTGGCTGGGAAAAAGGTCGATTCCCCCATCAGTCTCCGCCGGCCTTTATTACCTCTGCTGAGGATGTCGGCCGCCTTGTTTGGGATGAATACTGCCTGGCTGGGACAGCGAAATATTTATTGGATGATAAGTACCCGGACGGCAAGATCGGTTTATTTGTACGGGGTTGTGACTCCCGAGCGGTAAATAGACTGCTGCAGGATAACCAGATAAAAAGGGAAAACATCTATCTGATTGGTATTCCCTGTGCCGGGATGAAGGATCCGGAGATAGGGAAGACAGCAAAGAAATGCCAGGAATGCACCCATCCAAATCCAGTGGTATTTGACATTCTTATCGGAGAAAAGGTACCAGAAAGAGATAAACCCGAAAGGTTTAATTCAGTAATCGAATTGGAGAAAAAATCTCCTGATGAAAAATATGAGTATTGGGCAAAACAGTTTGACAAATGTATTCGCTGTTATGCCTGTCGTAATGCCTGCCCCGCCTGCAACTGCCGAGAATGTTATGTGGATCAGTATCGAGTGGGATGGCAGGGAAAACAAAACAACCGGGCGGAAAACCAGGTGTTTGGATTGACCCGGGCGATGCATATTGCCGATAGATGTATTGAGTGCGGGGAATGTGAACGGGTATGTCCCATGGGATTACCTCTGATGGAATTGAACCGTAAACTTATTAAAGACTTAAATGAACTTTTTGGTCCTTACGAGGCGGCAGTTGATCCGGAAGTAAAACCGCCCTTGGGACAATATAGAGAAGATGATCCGGATAAATTCATGTAGGGGAGGTGGCAAGCAGTGAAAATTTTAGCCAAAAATAAGTTGAATGAAGCGATTGAGATCCTTGCCAAAGACGCTAGAGTCTTGGTACCCATGAATGTGAACGGGGTTAGTAAGTTTGCCCCCTGGGGCAGTACAGGAACACTGGAGTTTGATGCTGTGAATACCCTGCTGCCGCCGAAGGATGTTTTATTTCCCAATACCGAGAAAATGTATTCCTATAAGATAGCCAATCAAGAGGTGGCCGAGCTTACCGTGCATAATGAAGCGGAAAACCAAGTAATCTTTGGCCTTCGGCCCTGTGATATGCAAAGCATTAAGTGCATGGATGATGTTTTTTTGACCAAAACCTTTGTGGATGAGTTCTATAAAACCAAGCGGGAGAACCTGACGACTGTTTGTATTGGCTGTACGAAACCCGCTCCCACCTGTTTCTGTGATTCCATGGGCTTAAATCCCGGAAAACATGAAGCAGCGGATGTGCAAATGTACGATCTGGGTGATTCTTATGGGGTAGAAGCTCAGACGGAGGCAGGTCAGGCTCTAGTGAACAAATGGCACAACCTACTTAGTGAAGGGGAAGTTACTATACCGGAGGTTTCCTGTACCTTAAAGGTTGATATGACCAATGTACCTCAGAAGCTGGCCAAAATGTTTGAAAGTGACGTATGGAAAAATATCAGCCGGAAATGTATCGGGTGTGGTACTTGCACCTATGTTTGCCCCACTTGTTACTGTTTTGATATTGATGTGAAAAATGGGGGTAATGAGGGTTACCGCTTCCGGTGCTGGGATTCCTGCATGTTTTCTGAGTACACCCGGATGGCAGGGGGACACAATCCTCGTCCCAGTAAGAAAGAACGTATTAGGAACAGATTTCTCCATAAGCTGGAATACTTCAATGAAAGATACGGCAAAAACCTCTGTGTCGGCTGCGGGCGATGCGTGGCGAAATGTCCGGTTAATGTGGACATTACCCTGTTTATCGATCAATTGAAGGAGGTGCCTGTTAATGAGTAATTGCAGCTGCGGAAACAACCATGAAGCATGCAATCCTTTGGTGCCGACTTTAGGAACAGTTTTTAAAATTGTGGAAGAGACCCCGGATATTAAAACATTTTTTGTCTCCACCAAGGATGGGAAAAAACCTTTTACCCCGATGCCCGGTCAGTTGGGGATGTTCTCTATGCTGAACCTGGGAGAAGGCATGTTTTCCGTTACCTCTCAGGGAGAGAACCATCTGGAATTTGCCATCAAAAAATGCGGCATGCTTACTGATGCTCTCCATGAAATCCGAGAAGGCCAGACTGTTGGGGTGAGGGGACCATACGGAAATGGTTTCCCCATTGAAATGTGCAAAGGAAAAGACATGCTTTATATCGGCGGGGGGATTGGTTTAGCTCCTGTCCGTTCTTTAATCAAGTATAGCTTTGAGCACCGGGAAGATTTCGGGAAAATTGATATTATCTATGGCGCCCGGACTCCGGAAGACTTGTGCTTTAAGGAAGACCTTTTTGAAAACTGGCCTAAAGAAAAAGATACCCAGGTTCATATCACTGTGGACAAAGGGGATGAGAATTGGAAAGGCAACGTAGGCTTTGTACCGGCCTTCCTAGAGCAGGTGAATCCTGACCCTAAGGGCAAGATTGTGGTACTTTGCGGCCCGCCCATTATGATTAAATTCTGCCTCCAGTCTTTAAATAAGATGGGCTATACCGATGACCAGGTGATCACAACCTTGGAAATGAGAATGAAATGCGGTATCGGAAAATGCGGCCGGTGCAATATCGGCAGCAAATATATTTGCTTGGACGGCCCGGTATTTACCATGGCCGAACTGAAAAATCTGCCTAACGAATTTTAATAGTGACCCCGGTGGTGTTGCGACTGCCGGGGTTTTTAGTATGTAGTTTTTTGATTAGACAGTACTCGCCATCAAGGAGAAATTTGACTCTTTTTTTATTTTTCTCGGTTATAAAAGGGATGAGTTTTACAACTAATGTTAAGGAGGGATAACTTATAGCGAAGACTCAAAACAAGGTCACCTGGTTCATGTTTATTTTTTCCATGATATATTTTGCCGGGCTGGGGTTTATTGTTCACAGGCTTACTTTGACCCAGGATTTCTTAGTTTGGGCTATTGCCATGATTCCCGTGTTTTTTGCATATCGCTCCTGGTCAGTTTTGTTGGAAACTTCCCTTATTCCATTTACTTGGCTTATTTTAACTTCTTTCCTTTCCCGGCAAGGGGCAATATGGTATCTTCCTTTAGTAGCATCGGTTGTTGTTCTGGTGAATCACAGACTTAAATCACGTATTGCAACTTTGGTATCTGTTATATTTATTTTGGCCTGGGTTGCTTTTGCCGTTTTCAGCACTTCAATGGGGGTTATTGAGGTGGTTCTCTTGGGGACCACACTAATATGGGTATCTTTGTATGCCCTTGGGACTATCCGCCCAACCATTACCCGTTACCCGCGAAAAATCGATGTCATACTATGTTCTTTTTCGGGTAACACAGGACACTATACTCAAACTTTTGTTGATACATTAAAAGGGAACGGCAAAACTGTGGCAGTCCACCGGTTTCATCGGAAGAAAGAATTTAATCCCATTTTAGATGGTGACACTTTAGTACTTGCTTTCCCTGTCAGCGGTTGGAAACCCCCATGGCCTCTGACCGAATACTTATTAAGTAATTTGCCTCCTGGTAAGGGTAAACCGGTTTTCATCCTTTATACTGCGGCGGGTGGGCCGGAAAACGCAGGATTTATAGCCGGAACTCTTTTGACCTTGAGAGGGTATCAGGTTGTGGGACGGTTATGGAGCATTTATCCGTTAAATATTCCTACCTTTCGCCTCGGCCCAAAATCACTCTGGCAGTTTATTGATTCCCTGACACCATTCCAGAAAGAGATTGACTTCCTGATAACCGTTGCTCAAGAGTTTTCCAGGGGAGAAAGAACCGGACTTCCCTTTATTCTTTGGCCAACACCGTTGTCATTAATTGGTTTTCTGCTTGATAATAGGTGGATTAACAGATTCCTATACCGTACGTACGTTTGGGGCGGACGGTGTATCGGGTGCAGCTTTTGCGTAAATTATTGTCCAATGAGCAGGTTTAGTATAAAGTCTCGGATTCCAAAAGCCAAAGGGACTTGCGCCCTTTGTTTCGGCTGTGTCAACCATTGTCCCAAGAATGCCATGCAAATGAGGTTTTGGTCCGAATATGGCCAACCCTATAAGTCTCGATGGCCAAATTTTATATGGCCGCATTACAGCTTTCCCAATAGAAAACGAAAAGATTAAGGCAAGGCAAGGTATGTCAACTGCTATAAATAGCGGAAAATAAGGTTAATTAAAAGATTACGCAGTGGCCTGAAATATAAACCAGCCATCCCTGACCGAAAACTGGTATACACCGCCATGCTTTTCCACGATATGCACCATGCTTTTTGTGCCAAAGCCATGACCCTGTTCTTTGGATACAGGGAGGCCCTGGTGGAATATGGGTTCTGTCTCAAAGCTATTGCGAATGTCAATGCACAGCTTGTTATTCTTAGAATACACACGCAGCTTGATATAGCGTTCATTGCTGTCTGCAATATTTTCACAGGCATGAATGGCGTTTTCCAAAGCATTTGACAAGAGTGAACAAAGCTCGGTGTCGCTGAAGGTCAGGGAGTCAGGCAGCTTTGCATCTATCGTCAACATTATTCCCGATTGTTTTGCTTTGGCGGCGAAAGCGGACAAAATCAGATTGACGGTTTCGTTTTCGCAAAAGCGTATAGGTGTGATGGCTTCTATATCGGACTGGGCAGTCCGTAAATACTCTTTGATCTCCTCTATGTGTCCTTTGGAGGCCAGTCCCTGTAAAAGAGCGATATGGTGGCGCATATCGTGCCGAAAGGTCGCGGCGTTCTGCTGCATCTGCCGCAGAGAAGCAAACTCTGTTTGTGCCTGCCTAAACTGCATAACCAGCATATCCCGCTCTCTTTGGACCCGTGCTTGTTTTTGTGTTTCGGCATAGTAAAAGAGGACAAACACAAAATAGAATGCCGATGTCACGAAGGGCATGAATTGTACAGCCGCGCGTGTTCCGCTGTACATAAAATCGGTGTAAACAGTGGCGGCATAGTCGAACACATAGTAAAAAGCGGGCATGGCGCCAAACAGCAAGCAGGATTTAACTGAGCGTTCCAATAGATGCTGCACAGATTTCACCGCATATTTCTGCAGGAAATAGTACATCAGAAACGCGGTCCGCAATATAACCCACATGGTTCATAGAAGCACTGTTAAAAGCGACCCCCAAAACAGTACCGATCCAACGGGGAGGCTGGCAGCACAGGAAGGAGACAAACATACTTGTCAGCGAAATCAACCACGGGCGCTTTACGTAAAGGGCGATAAAAACAACCACCGGCAAATGAGAAAGCAGCGGATATATTTTTACCGTTACAGCCATACCCCATGTCCGCAAGCAAAAGATCTGTAAAATAAATAATATTAAGGTAAAGCACCCAAGAGCCAGATAATTTTTCCGTGTAGGTGGCATTCCGGCGAAGCTGACCGCAATCGCTGCACCGAAGAGCAGGGCAATAAAATAACGAGAAAATTCAATGGCAGTTGCTATCATTTGCTTATTCCCCCTCCATTTGATAATTCAGATACTGCTGCCTAATCTCCCGCGCCTTGCCCTGTGCAACAGGGACAGAGGAAAGGTTCTGTAAGGTTATCTGATGATTTTCGATGGTATCCACATACTGCATATTCACAAGATAGGAGCGGTGGGGTTTGATAAAACACCCATATTTCAGAAGACGATCGCAGACGGAGGAAAAGGGTTCCCTACATTCGATTACCTTGCCGGAGCGCAGGTGATACAACACATTTCTGCCCATGAACCTCGGACAAAAGCCAAATTGGAGATCAGTATTTTTTGAATGCCCTCCGTGCTCTTTACGATAAGCGCATCCTCGTCTTTTTCCGCTTTTATCTGCTCCAGCACTTCGTCAAAGGTGAAGAATAGTTTTTCTTTTGAGATAGGCTTTAGTACATAGTTTATGGCTTTCACTGAATAGCTCTCCAAAGCAAACTCAGGCGATGATGTAAAGAATAAAATTGGCGCGGTTTTGTCGAAACCACGGATTTCCTTTGCCACATCAATGCCCATAAAGCCCGGCATAATGATATCCAGACAGTATATATCAAACCGCTTTCCTTTTTCCAAGGCCGAAACCAGCTCAAACCCGTTTGGAAAGACAGCGTACTCGCAGCAAAAATTTTTTGATGCTCTATATAGGTCTATAAGCTGTACCATATTGGATAGCTCGTCAATATTATCATCACATACCGCAATCTGCAGCATAAGCACTCCCCCATTTCTACATTATTCTTTTTCTCCAAGCTAAGTTTACCATAAAATTATAAAAGTTGAATTCCCGAAACTATGATTCATGTCAAAAAAAACATGTTTCATGCAGCGGACGGTTTTTTCAGAGAAATTCCTGATAGATTGAACGTGGAGAAATAAATGTTATTTCGTTCAATTAAAAAGGAGGAAAAATTATGAAGAACCGCAGTTATTGCCTTGCTGCAAAAGCAAACCACACAGCTGTTCCTTTGTAGCTTGGCGGACATCTGTAACGGTGTTCACAGTTTTTACATACGTCTGTATGACAATGGGCAACTGACTGACCATTTTAATAACTTGGCGTAGATCGGTTTTGGGCCATTGGGACATAAGATGATGATTTCTTTTTTTCATCAAATTCAAAGTCGGTAGCAGGTATTTTATCGCTTGGACATCTTCCCGTCATATCAGTAAGTTGAATTCTACATCTTTTATATTGCCGATGGGATCCTCACAGTAATATCCCCCATCGACAGTAATTTTTCACAATTAGTGTTTTCTTTGATTACTGGGATTCTATCCTTAATAAAGTCCACATCATTTTTTATGTTGGGGGCAACAGCATAGTCAGTAATCAACTGAAACGGATTTTTTTGTCACAGTTTTCCGCAATATTTGCCACATATCCGCTTTGACTTTTACCGTTCTTGTTTCTGAAGGTAGCATCTTCATCATGCGCCGATTGTAGAGAGTGTTTTATTTGTCAAATTGAAGAACTTTACTAAAAATTACCAATGTGTTGGAAAAACTATGCTGACTAAGGAAGAAAGGTGGAATTATGAGAGAAGGGTATATGAAACATGGAAAGCGGCTGCTCATTCTGATCTTGGTGACATTAATATTCCTCGCCTTTGGACTTACTGCATCTGCCGCAAACAATCAAGAGAGTACTGATGCATTTGATGCAATCGGTATCGACACTTCTACACCGGAGGGTGTGGACTTAAACAGTACGGATAACCCCTATGGCAAGGACAGGGTAAACATCCTGCCGGTGTACGAGCTGTTTGAGGGTTCCGTTAACTCGACTGATGCCAAGCAGAAGGCCAAGCTCTATGGACACGAATCTAAAATGCTGGTTGATCAAGGAACATTCTATGGTAATCAAGGTGTCTCAAAAGATTCAGCAACTGGACTCACCCCTGGCGGCTACTCTGCTTATGCCGCTGCTCAAGGTGATTTTACCGGCAGTGCACAGGATGACATGGTTGTTACCGTAGCGGCAGGGAACTGGGACACCTCCTCGGCTGATAATGCTACTGCCAAGGGTGCCCACGCCGGTATCTATCTCTACGTCACTAACCCTGTGACCGGCGCAACCAGTTCGGTAAAGCCCTTGTTAAAGACCGATTCCTTTATCGGCAACATCGGCAGGTACCAAGAAGAAGATTTCAGTGAAGCACCATATCAGCTGCAAAATTACCTGCAGGTAGAAACCGGCGACTTTGACGGCGACGGGATCGATGAGATCGTTGTTTATATTCCTCAAGGCGGGGGCGGTGGCTCCGCTACCTCCAACTCACGGGTGGAAGTTTATAAGTTAAACTATACAAGCACACCCGGCGATACACCTGAGAGCAACTATCTTAATATGGGCAAGTGGGAAAAAGCCTGGACTTATTCTTTTTTTGAAGGGTATTATGTTTCCAACATGGTTTCCTTGCTGGCCGGGGATTTCAACCGGGACGGCACGGATGACCTTGCCATGACCTGGGGAGTATACTACAGCAAAGATTACAAGAACAATTCCAAGGCAGTTATCCTCTACGGTGATGACAAAAACAAGATGCTGCAGAAAGATAAATGGTTTGATCTAAGCTATGGCAACAGTCAGATCGTCCGGGCTGCCTTTGCCTACGGAGATGTGAACGGTGACAATACCAGCGAGGTTATCCTGGGCGGCCAGTCGGAGGACGATATCAACAACGGCATCATGGATACCCGTATTATCAATATGTATACATATAACGGTGATCTGGACAGCTTCATCCCATATTCCTCCAATAACTTTAATTTGGTAGAATTCGAGGATGAGAATGGTGAAATGCAGCCACGAGGCGACGGCAAGTACTACAGTTCACCCGCAATGGCTGCCAATATCGCTGCCGTCCGCTTAGGGGGAAAGGCACTGACTATTACATTTACCTAGACAGCGTAATTTATGCTTACGGTAATAATGGCCTGGAAATATATGATATGCTGGAAGACAATCAAGACGGTGGTGCTCTGGCTACTTTCTATAATAATTCCCGTTTAAACGGTGTTACCAATCCAACACCGGCTCAGCTGGAAATGGCCAGATATTATGTGGAATATGGTGCCATATCAGGGGATTTTACCGGTGACAGCAAGGAAAACCTTCATGTCAGCCAGTATTTTCTCTTACAAGAGTTTAAAACCACCTGGGAGGAAACTGTTTGGCAAAAAATGAGCAAGCGTTACTGGTGGTTCTGGACTAGGGCATGGTGGAGTAAAACCTCAGTGACCCATGAGCAAGACTATACCATTGACGGTGATTTTAATGTTTATGCCTTCTATGCTGTAACCAACGGAGATGGCACCATCACCGGCATGAATACGAGAAAAATATATGACGGTTTGAAAAATCTGGACAAGTATTACTGCCTTGTTAATACCGATAATGATACCTCATTTATGAAGTATACCGGGAACCATTACGTAGTTTACACAGATCCGGAGGTATTGGCGGTAATTGCTTCGGCTCCATACTTTAATGATGTGAGGAATATGGAAGGCGGAGACGATCATGTGGGTAACTCCGAGACCAGCTATAGTTCCTCCACAGGCAGTGAGCAGGGCTCATCTACCTCCAACACCATTTCTGCTGGTGCTTATTTCGGCATTGATGCAGATGTCACTGTATTTGGCGTTAAAGTGGCCAGCTTTGAAATGGAGACAGAGTACAGCCATGGCTGGACATGGGAAACGGAAAAGAGTTCCTCCATGGAACAGACTATCACCTACGGCACTGCTGCCGGTGAGGATGCGGTGGCCTTCTACTCTATTCCCATGGAGGTCTATGAGTATACCCTTTATACTCCCATTACAAACAGCAACAATCTGATCACTGGTTATGAAGAGCAGACTATGACGGTGAACATACCTCATACTGCTGCAGTTTCTGTACTTTCTCTTGATAAATATGAATCTATCGCAGCAGATTATCCCGAGCTGCCCCGGATTTCCGGTACGGTACTCACCCATGAAATTGGTGATCCCTCTACCTATCCTGTCAGTGCAAACGGATACAGAGATGCCGAAGTGTACAATGGTAACTGGGCTGCAGTGGGCTATGGCAACGGGTACATCTCTCAGGAGATTGCCATGGGCACCGGCACCACCAAAAGTTACAGTCAGACCAATTCTTTCAGTTTCAAGATTGGCGGCGGTGTGGGCGTAGTTAAAGCCGGTGTCACCGTAGGTACTGAGTGGGGCAGGGGTACTGCTACTACCACTACAGAAGGGTCAACCTTCTCAGCAACCATTGTCAATATGCCGGCAGGAACAGAGGATTACGGATATTACTATGCTTGGAAGCTTTTTACATATAATTATTCCGACGGGAGAACCTCATTCCCGGTAGTCAATTTTTTGGTAACTGATGTCACAGCTCCTCCTAAAGTGCCTGCTGACTTTGATTGGGACATTGAGACTACCTCAAATACTTCCGTTGATCTGACTTGGAGCTATTCGGGAAATGCATCTGCCTTTGCTATTTATCGGGAATACAGCTTCTCCGGAAGCAGCGGCATGGTGAAGATTGCTGAAGTAGCTGCCTCCGACAGCGAGTATTATGATGAAGCAACTAATTCCCGAGGATACCGTTATACGGTGGAAGGTTTAAGCGCTTACCAGAACTATAATTTCCAGATTCAGGTCATCGGGACGTCCCAACCGACAACAAGCGCTCCCGGTGTGATGCTGCAGACTCGAACCAAAACTGACAAAGGCTATCCTGATTTGGCGCTGAGCACTTCGAACCTGCTGGTCTATCCGGATGCGGTGGGAACAGTCACCCTGGGCGTCAGCTATAACGATGTAGACGGCAGCAATGCCTATAAAGCTGTGCTCTATCAGTGGCAGAAACTGGTTGATGGGCATTGGATAAATGCAGGTAGCAACAGTGATTTTACCACTGCTACTATGCGCATTCGTAATGCCGGTATGTCAACGGAAGGTAAATACCGCTGCCGGGTTAATGTTATATTCTACGACGCCGAGAGAGGTGATGAATATTATATTACCGCTTTCTCCGACACGGTAAACGTGAGCTATTCCAAGCGTACCTCCCGGGTGCGGAATGCTATATCGGCGACTTACAGCAATGACGTTTCAAAGCCCATCATTTCGGTTGATATAGAAAACACCCATGGGGACAGCGCGGCGGCGCCCACTGGTACGGTTACCTTCTTTATCCAGGGTGTTGACTATATTAAGAGCTATGATGTGAATTTGGTTCCGGTGACAGGCAATACATATGCTACTGCCACCCTGTCATCAGCTAATATCTCAGCACTCCCTGACGGAATCTACGAAATCACCGCTTACTACGGCGGCAGCCGCATTTTCCGTTCCACAGAGTCTGAGCCTGTGATGTATAAGTCCAGCAGCAGTGACGGTTACTGGCTGGAACTCAGTGAAAAGGCTGTTTATGGAGATGATATTACTCCAACCCTGTATTTGGTAACAGGTTATGGGGTAGATGCAACAAAAACATCCGTTAATGAGGATGTTTATGGAGTGACCTATGATGTGAGCAACACGGCAGGCTGGGTCAGCGGATCCCGCATCACTGCCAAAGCAGTGGGTAGTTATACGGTCACCGCAAGTGTGGATGGTACCGGGGTGGCATCAAAACAAATCACCGTATCTCCATATCAACTGACCCTTGCTGCACCAACCTATACTCATACGGCAAACACAGCTATCGTGGAGCATCCTGCCGTAGGTAAACTTAAGGCCTATAACACTGTTACCATGCAGGAGATTAGTTCTTTACCTAACGGCGACACACTGGAAAGTCTGGGTCTCTATGTTAAAGCGATTAACTCAGCCTTCAAGGAAGGCACAATTTTAAGACATGACCCTGATTCCCATGATGAGCCTGGTGGGGTACCCCCTAACGGCGATCTGTGGTTCTACTCCCCCGGTAAGTATACATTGATGGCTGCACCGGGAGGCAGTGCTGATCCTGTTAAACTGTCCAACTATCAGATTACCAATACAGCCGGTACATACATTCTCACTGCGGCAACTTTCGGAGTGCATCCAACTGCCCTTCTCTTGAACGGTCAGGTTCGGGGCACGGTTGAGGTCACTTCCCCGGTAGGTTTTGAACCAGGGACAGAGTACCAAAACGGCACTAAGGTTACCTTCAGAGCCACTCCCTATGATGGCTATGAAGTAAAATCATGGTACATTGCCAACAGCTCAGAAGGTCTTAACTCTGCCGAACCTTATCAGATGGCAGGGGGCAACTACACGGGGACATATTTAAACTACACTATGAATTCCGAGCCGCTGTATGTAGCCGTAGAATTCCGAGTAGCACAAAAAAGTATTAACTTTGGACCTAACTTCGACACCTTTGGCACGGTGACATGTGACAGTTCACCCTTTTTGACCAGCGGTGCTTTTTTCCAAACCGGCACCTCTTATACCTTTACTGCTACTCCTGAAGAAGGCTATAAATTCGTAAACTGGGTTGTGAGCGGTGCCGCGTCCTATACAGACACGACTAAGAAAACAATTACTGTTACCAGCGGCAGCACCAGTATTAATCTGCGCGCTGTCTTTGAACGGGAGAAATATGTATTGACCTTAGTCGGTGATTTGCAGGCGAATTATTATGATGACACTGATAACAACAGTAATACGCCGGATGAGAAGGTTGTCGTCCTTACCGGAGCCTCCATACCGGGAGATAAGAGTGTTGTTGTTGAGCCAAAGAGTGGTTACTATGTGGAAGAATGGTATGGTATTGAATGCACTGATCAGTTTTATACCTTCACCATAACGACCGATACTACCGTCATAGCGGCTACTTATTATAATGGTTATGAAGTTTCCCTGACCACTATCCAGGCAGCCAATGGCAGTTCAACCGTTTCAGTAAATAAAGATATTTCTGAAGACATCACCGGCGGAACGGAAATCGTCATTGAAGCCAAGCCTGCTTACGGCACAAGGTTTGCTGGTTGGAAAATAAACGGTGATGATGATTATCTGGATGAATCAACAGATGCTCTTACCCTGTCGGCAAACGGCAGAAGACTCACCATCAAGGCAATCGGAAGCAATTACGATATAGAGGCTGTCTTTGAAAACAATGATCTATTTAATCTCACCCTAACTAAGGCTGCTTATGGCACAATGAACGTTACGGTGACCAATCCCACTTACGGTACAGTGAATAACCCCACTTACAGCTATGATAGTGGAGAAGTAAGTACTATCCTTGCCGTATACAGAGGGGATGTTGTTAATCTAAGCACCACCCCGGCTAACGGGTTCCGGGTGATTTATTGGAAGGAAGACGCTACCACAACCCAGACTGATACTAATACCTGGTCCATCAGCAGCATTCAGGGGAATAAATCTATTGCGGTTGACTTCAGTTCTACCGGTTTCTACACTGTTACCTATGCAGCAGAAGGCAGCGGCTCATTTTCTTCCGCGAGAATTGACGGCGTTCCCTTTGTCAGCGGTAACCAAAGTATGGGAGCGGGTAAAACCATAAGCTTTGTGGCTAACCCGGCAGGCGGGAATATGCTGGACCACTGGACGGCTAACGGCGGGACAGTATTAAATTTTTATGGAAAGCCTCGGGTAGATATGGACTATAGTTTTGTGCTTAACCAGACCACAAACGTGAAGGCAGTATTTACTTCCTTGGCGCAGTACAGAATCGAAAAGTCCGGCGATCATGCCGCCATGAAAGTCACTAGTGTCAGCCCAACAGATTATGCGGAAGGCAATGCAGATGCCGGTTACACCAAAGTTCGGTCAGGTGCTTATGCCAAGATGACCATTACCCCGGAGAGCGGTTATTACATTTATGGTGTAACAGTAGCCGGCAATGGGGGAGGGTTCGATAAGCTCACTAAGGGTGAATATGTCCTTAACACGCCAACGGGTGAAAGCTGGACAGGGGAAATCTATGCTGTGACAGGTGACATCACCGTCACCGTTGACGCAAGGCCCATTCACCTGGTAACCTTTACTCCGGATGACAGCACCCTGTCCCTGGAGCTAGAAAGTATAGCGCCTTATGATTACACGGAAACTGCTGAATACACCACAGGCACCGGCACTTACTACGTGCGTGATGGATCAAAAATTGAACTGGGCATCACCCCGGATAGCGGTTATTATATCAATAGTACCTTAGTAACAGGCAATAACGGGAATTTCGATCAGCTTAATCAAGGCAGTTATGTTACAAATGCCCCAACAGGTGAAAGCTGGACAGGAGTAATTGATTCTGTTTCAGATGACATCACCGTTACCATTGATGCAAGGCCCATTCACCAGGTAACTTTTATACCTGATGACAGTACGGTGTCTATGGCGCTAAGCAATATCCAGCCCTATGGCTATACAGAAACTGTGGATTACACCACAGGCACGAGTAGCTACTATGTACGTGAGGGTTCAATAATGAATCTCAGCATCGCTCCCAACAGCGGGTATTATATCTATAGTGCTGTTGTAGAAGGTACTGAAGGAGAATTGGATGAGCTTAGTAAGGGTACCTATGTTCCAAATGCAGTGACCGGTGAAAGCTGGACAGGAGAATATACAGTCACAGAGAGTATGGGTGTTGCTGTTGAGGCGAAACATATCTTTGGAGTGACATTTACACCTGATGATAGTACTATAGCCATGAGGCTTAGCGCTATTCAACCTTATAATCACACGGAAACACTAGATTTCACCACAGGCACCGTTACATACAATGTGCGTGAGGGATCTAAAATAGAGCTGGGTATCACCCCTAATAATGGTTACTATATCAACAGCGCAACAGTAACAGGCAATAACGGGGAATTCGATGAGCTTATTAAAGGTGACTATACACCAAATGTACAGACAGGTGAGAGTTGGACGGGGGAATTTGGTGCGGTAACAGATCATATCACTGTCACCGTAACGGCAAAACCCATCTATGAGATGACATTTACACCTGATGACAGTACTTTGACCTTGGAAGTCAAAAATATCCGGCCCTATAATTATCAGGAAACTGCTGAATACACCACCGGTACCGGCACCTATTATGTACGGGAGGGGGCGGAAATAGAGCTCAGGATTACTCCCAATAGTGGTTATGCCCTGACAGATGTGATCAACGGAACTACAGTTATTGGTGAAAGTCGCTTCACCTATAACGCTTATGCCGCAAATGGAGAAACGGGGGAATCATGGGGTTATATCATTCCCTCCGCTGATACCGGAGCAGACTTTGTGGTTGACAGTAGACCAATTCATGACATAGCCATCACTCCAAGCCAAAGTAC
Source organism: Bacillota bacterium (assembly GCA_050952465.1). Classification (GTDB taxonomy): domain Bacteria; phylum Bacillota; class Dehalobacteriia; order Dehalobacteriales; family Dehalobacteriaceae; genus DUPU01. Next base: position 80,486 of record JBMNKZ010000009.1, read on the forward strand.
TGTTAAACTTAGTCTTAGCGGTCCCCTTGCTTGGTATACTGAGACAAATGATTTCAGGGAAAATGTTACCCGGAAAGTACGGGAAGGAGCCAATGCCACCTTTACTATTACGCCCCAATTGAATCACTCTATTATAAAAGTGAGTGTTACAGGTGCGGTTTATGACTTGACCAAGGATGAAGTGATGAACGGGCGTACCGGAGGAACATGGACGGTCACTGCCAATGGGGTAGCGGACGATGTTACTTTGACTGTAGATGCTGTTTACAACCCTAGTTCTTCGTCGTCCTCAGGCGGAGCCCCTGACACTCCAAAGAATAACAATGAGATTAATCGCAGTGTTACGGGAAGTGACGGTGCGGCTGTTGTTGAAATAGATGAGAAAGAAGCGGCATCCACACTAAAGTTCGTAAAAGAAAACAACAGCTCTTCCTTTATCGTTTCTCTCGAAAGCGGAAGGGATGTATCTCTTGTTACAACTAAACTTCCTGCAGCGACTGTCAGTGAAATTGCGCAAGGCACCAAGGCCGATTTGATTATGAAGTCGGAGATTGCTACCATTACCATTTCCAACGATGCCCTTTATGAAATTAATAAACAGGCGTCTGGGGAAGATATTACCCTGACAGTTGAAAAGGTAGACAATCAAAGCCTGACGGAAGAGCAGGCGGCAATAGCCGGCGACAATCTTGTCTATGACCTGTATTTGCAAAGCGGCGGCCAACGTATCAGCAGCTTTGGCGGGAAGAATGTTACTGTAGCTATTCCCTACGTCCTCAGAGATGATGAGGATGCAGAAAGTATCACAGTTTACTACATCTCGGACAAGGGAACTGTTACAAAGGTAGAAAATGCAGTATTTGATGCCAAGAGAGGCGTTGTAGAGTTTGTAACAGATCATTTCTCCTATTACGTGATTGCTAAGGATAAAACATTGACATGGTTAAATCCCTTTACCGATGTATCCTCCCGAGACTGGTACTATGAAAATGTATCCTATACTTATCAAAATGGCCTGATGAATGGGACGGCACCCGATAAGTTCAGTCCTAAGGCAAATACCAGCAGGGCTATGGTTGTCACTATTCTGTACCGACTTGAAGGCGAGCCTGAAGCACCTCAGGCAGGATTTACCGATGTGGCAGCTGGTACGTATTACAATAATGCAGTGTCATGGGCTAATGCTTCCGGAATTGTTACCGGCTATGGGGAACTCTTTGGCCCCAATGACAGTATTACCCGGGAACAGCTGGCAGCCATGCTTTATCGGTATGGCAAATATAAAGGATATGACACCTCGGCTGTGGGAGACATGTCTCAGTTTACCGATGGAAAAGATGCCTCAAGCTGGGCTGTTGATGCAATTAAATGGGTTACCGGCTCAAAGCTAATGAACGGCAAAGATAAAGGTATTTTAGATCCGGGCGGTAAGGCAACACGTGCAGAAATAGCAGCGATGATCGAAAGATGGGTTGAGAATATAACTAAATAGGAAACTTAAAAATAAAAAGCCCTTGAGTTCAAGGGCTTTTTATTTTTTTAAGACATTAGACGTTTTCGCTTTTCTTATTTTACGACATACCCTTTTTTCTTCATTCGTCGTATACATGATGCCTCCGCAGGTGGTGCCTGTCCCTGTGTGTCCTTTTTCTTAGATTAATGGAAAGTTATATCCAGACAGTATATATCAAACAGCTTTCCTTTTTCCAAGACCGAAATCAACTCAAATCCGTTTGGAAAAACAGCGTATTGGCAACTAAAATATTTTGATGTTCTATATAGGTCTATAAGCTGTACCATATTGGGTAGCTCGTCAATATTATCATCACATACCGCAATCTGCAGCATCAGCATTCCTCCGATTTCAACATTATTCTTCTTCTCCAACCTAAGTTTACCATAAAATAAGAAAATTTAAATTCCCAAAACTATGATTCATGTCGAAAAAAACATGTTTCGTGCAGCAAACGGTTTTTTCGGGAAATCTTTGATATTTTTTAAGGTAAAGCATAATTTCCAAAGGAGGAACAGCATTATGAAAAAGCGATAATAGCATTACCTTGGGAAATTAAAAAACCGGACTGAGAAGAACGTTTATGCACGGGAGGTTAGCATATAATGACAAAACGAATCATCAGTATGATTCTTATCCTCTGCATGGTGGTGGGCATGGTTCCGGTGCAGGTATTTGCGGCAGAACCTGAGACAACCTGGCAGCAGGTACAGGAAACAACCAATCCTTTCCAGGATGTATCCGAAAAGGATTGGTATTACGACAGCGTCATGTACGCTTTAGAAAATGGCTTGCTCACAGGGACAAGCGATACTGCTTTTTCACCCGAGAGCACAATGACCAGGGCTATGTTTGTTACCGTTTTAGGGCGCATAGCTGAAATAGACTTGACAGAATACGGCAACCCATCAGCTTTTACCGATGTGGCTCCCGGCAGCTATTACGCGCCTTATGTCCAGTGGGCTACGGAAAAAAGCATCACCTCCGGCATAGGCGACGGGAGGTTTGATCCGAACGGCCTGGTGACAAGAGAACAAATGGCCACCATGCTGGTGCGCTTTTTTGATGCTTACAACATTACATATCCTGAGGCAACGGTAACAACGGTGCCTCAGGATATTGATTCCGTTGCCGGCTGGGCCAAGGAGGCGGTTTTGAAACTCTGGGCCTCCGGGCTGTTTACCGGGGACAACCAGGGCAACTTCAACCCCGGCAACAAGGCAAAGAGATCTGAAGCGGCAGTCCTTTTCCATCGCACCGATGAAACGGTGGAAAAATGGTTTGTGGAGACTGGGGTTAAGGCCGAACCGGGCAATCAAGAGAATCCTTCTGTACCACAAAGCAACAATCCCCCTGGCGGCGATGGGGGCGGAGGTGGCAAAAAGACCACCTATTATCAGGTGAACTTCCATGCACCGGCGGGCGTAAGTGGGGCGACCATGCCTGAGGGGAAGTTATATCCTTCGGGAACGACGATTTCTTCCCTGCCCACACCGTATAAGGAGAATACGGTATTTTTAGGCTGGTACTATGATGAAGACTTAACCGCACCGGCCGCAGGCAGTGACAAGATAACCCAGAACCTCAGCCTGTATGCAAAATTTGCTGACGGCCTTGTTTCTGCCATGGAGCTGGAAACCCTCAATTATATGACGATAGTTGATGTGGATCCCAATTTCACTTTCCAGGTACAGGCCCCATCGGCGGCAGCGGTTAAGAGCAGCTTAACCATTAAGAATATTACGGCAAATAACAAAGAAATGGACTACATAGTTACCGGTGGCAGCAGCCCCTTTACCGTGACGGCGGATTACGCGCCGGGAGAGACTTACATAGCAGAGCTGGCGGAAGACAGCGATACGGCATTTGTATACAACGGGGTGCAGCCGGAGAGCATCCGGGTATTTAATTTTATCACCAAGATGGATGAAGTATTGAGTCTTAGCCTTTCCAGCGGACTCAAATATATTCCTAAAAACCAGGTGTCGAATATAACGGGAAAAGCCTTCGACGGCCTATTCAGTTTGAGTCTTAAAAACGGCACACTTTCCGCTGATGACACCAATGGCGGCGGGACCTTTACCTATAGTGGCGGCGGCGTAGCCGTGGGAGACACGGTTGCCATCTATTCCGGCACCAGGCCGGATCAAAGGGATCTTGCCACCACCGGCAGCGCAGGAGACGGGGATGTCATATATGTGAACATCACCGCTATAGACGGTACCACCTATAGCTATCGTCCGGCCGATTCCGAAGATGTTCTTTTTACCCCGGATGTACTGCCGGTGCCTAAAGATGCAGATACCGACGGCGATCCTGATAACAACTCTGTCACGGTGGCAAGGAGTGTAGTGGATTTTTCCGACGACAAATACGCTTCCCTGAATCTTGATTCTCAGACAACTGTGGATGTCGGAGATTTCATCGCTTTTTATACAGGGACTTTCGGCGGAGCCTCCGGGAGCGCGTCTTACGGGAAAATCACTAAAGTCAGCAGGAACGAAGACCTTTACATCATAGACTATGAGATCGTGACCCAGGATGAAGTCTATGCCGCCATGGATGTCTATCACACAAGAAATGAAGAGATAGAACTGACAGAGGACGAGATAGAGAAGATCGAAAGAGATATAGAAAAACAAGCTGAATCCAGCGGCTTTATAGATGAGGCAGCCAACTACCTTACCCATCTGGCCATGAATACCGACGGCTTCCGTGAGCTTTCCGGAGACCTGGGTTTAAAAAGTCTTTTCGTCGACGGGACGCAGGCGAACGGCCATAAGCTAGCTGCTTTATCCGGGAGCAAGACGGAGATCACAAAGAAAGAAGTACAGGCAACCGTGGCTGCAGGGAAGGTGCTTCAGCACTTCGACGGCAGCTATGGCGTCAGAGCGGAACTTGCCATGACTTTTGCCGTGGAAATAACTCCTGTTTCCGGATCTGATAACAAGATCGAGATTACCGTGCAGGCGATATTTGAACAGGAAGTGCTTTTAAATGTCAATGTGAAGGGGGGTGCTGTTTGGAAGTTTGCCTGGATCATCCCCTACATTTACGATTACCAGCTCAACGCAAACTTTGACTTAGGTACTTTCACCGGCATCGGCATCACCGCAACGGCAAAGACCACCGGAGCGGATGATAGCATAGACTTTGACTGGAAGCCTGCCAGCGGCACCAAGGCCGAGGAGAGGATTATCGACATCGGCCGGCAGATCACCGAGTTAATGGAGGAAAAGGAAGCCTTCTTGGGTGAAAAATTGGTGGACGAAAATGGTGAAGAGATAGAGTGGGGCGGCAGCAATGGCGGCGGTCTGGCGGAAAAATATGCCGCCATGCTGGAAGAGGCCGATGACAGTTGGATCGAACTGTTCAGAAAAGAGATCTTCAGCGTGGAAGGTTCCGTAGATCCCTTCCACATCCTGGTATTCGGCATCAGCGCCGACTTTGTGGTTTCCGCCAATATGTATGTTACCATGGGCATGACTTTCGAATACGGCAATGCCAAGCGATACAACTACTCCTTGATGCTTTTCCACCAGAAGAGCACCAACGAAACCATAGACCTGGAACCGGCCCATTACCAGTTTGACTTTTATGTTATGGGGACCATGGGCGTTCGGGCCGGGGTTGAGTTTGAGGTGGCGGTGGGTCTCTTTTCCCTTAAGCTTGACAGCATCGGAATCACTGCCGAAGCGGGTGTCTATGCCCAGATGTGGGGATATTTCTACTATCATTATCGATGGGAGAAGGGTACCGGAGGAGGGCAGGGTTTAAGAGAGAGCAACAGCGCCGGAGCCATGCTGATCGAGATCGGTGCCTATCTGGAGATGACCTTCAAGGCCCAGCTTTTCAGCAGCGAAAAACTTACCTACCAGCCGACCATTTTAGATAAGACCTGGCCGCTTTTGACCATCGGCTCTGTGGAAAATGTCTTTGATTTCAATTATGCGGGGGATGAGGCTCCCAGCTTTGATATTAAGACAGTAAAGACCTTTACTCTGCCGACAAGCCTCTTTGAGATGCAATATCTGGACATGCAGACGGGAGAAATCTACGGGGGAGAAAATGCGGATGCAGAGCATCCGGCAAAGAATTACGACGACGGAACGGAAAGCAACTTCATTATAGAATTATCTAACAAGGCCTTCCGTTACGATCCGGCTACTAATGCCGTGACGGTGGTACCCGAAGAAAACTCCACGAAAGAAGTCGGAGAAATGACCATCATATGGAAGGGTGGTACTCTGGCCTTTACCTCAAAGCCTATAAGCCGTACCGTAAAACTTATATGGCAGGATATGGAGAATGGGCGATATATTTCTTTTGATTCTGTGGGGGGCAGCCCGGTAAACATGATATTCGCAAAGGAAGGCGTGCCGATTACAAAACCGGGTAATCCAAAGAAACAAGGCTATGATTTTGCCGGCTGGTATACTGACAAGAGCTATAATACACCCTTTGTATTCCCTGCAGTTATGCCCGATTATCCCTTGCCGGCAAAAGGTGTCACAGTCTATGCAAAATGGACGCCGGCACTGAATACCTATACGGTAGAGCATTATTTCCAGGAATTAAACGGGAGATACACTTTAGATCCAGCGCTAACCCAGATTAAAAAGGATAAAAGAACGGGTGAAATAACAGCTGCTGAGGCTATTACCATCCCGGGCTATAGCCCGAGGAACGTAAACCAGGCGATGGTTGCCGCCACTGGGTCCACAGTGGTACAAGTCTATTATGAGCGAAACAAATACACCCTTAGATTTACCTACGGTGAGTTCTCGGGAGCAGAAAATACGGATCTCGTCTATACCTATAGATATGGCATGGATATCTATGCACCAAAGCTAGCTCTCGGTGGCTATATTTTTGACGGCTGGGACAGCGAGGTTTCAGGAACAATGCCGGCGAGAGATGTGACATATGCGGCAAAATGGAAGTCAGATCCCAATACGCCTTACCGCGTGGAGCATTATTTCCAAAATCTCAGTGGGAGCGGCTATACCTATGTGAGCATGGAGAGCAGGTCCGGCGCTACCGCATCTGTTGTGAGGGTAGCCGATCTGACACAAGCCTCCACCGGTATGAACTTTATCCGGGCTACCATTGACGGGGAAACGATAGATTCTGCTAAAATCAGGGCGGATGGAAAACTGGTTATCAAGTTGTACTACGACCGAAATACGTACGATGTGACCTTTAATTCCCTGGGCGGTTCAGCGGTTCCCCAGCTTACTGGTATTCGTTTCGGTGCAGCGGTAGAAAGGCCGGCTGATCCGGTAAAACCAGGTTACTCCTTTGGAGGCTGGTATAAAGACGCAGCCTGCAGCGAGGGACAAGCCTTCGACTTTTCCCTGGATAAAATGCCTGGTGAAAACCTGACTCTTTTTGCCAAGTGGGTGGCAGGGACCTACCGAGTAACTTTTGATGCTAACGGCGGCAGCGGAACAACCCCGTCACAGGATTTTATCTACGATGCAGAGCAGGCCTTGATAGCCAACGGTTTTACTCGGACAGGGTATACCTTTGCCGGTTGGAATACGAAGCAAGACGGCACCGGCTATTCTTACAGTGACGGCCAAGTGGTTTCCGAACTTACCACAGGGGGGAACATTGTCCTCTACGCCCAGTGGACTTTAAACAGCTACACAGTTAAGTTCCACGCCAATGATGGAACGGAGGCTTCAACAGACCAAATCTTTGAGTATAACGAAACCAAAGCCCTCTCTGCCAATACCTTTACAAGGTCTGGCTATACCTTTGCCGGTTGGGCGGAAAGTGCCGATGGACCCAAAGTATACAATGATAAGCAAAATGTAAGGAACCTGTCAACGGAAAACGGTGTCATCGTCCATCTTTATGCCAAGTGGACGGGAAACACTTATACCGTGACCTTCAACGGCAACGGATCAGGCGTGACAGGAACCATGGCAAATCAAAGCTTTACATATGATGAAAGCCCGAAAGCACTTTCGTCCAACGGCTTTACCAGAACCGGCTATACCTTTGTAGGATGGACCACCAATGCCGATGGCAGCGGCGATTCTTACAGTGATGGCCAAGAAGTTTCCAACCTTACCACAGGGGGGAACATTGTCCTCTATGCTAAATGGCAAGGTAATACCTACACCATTACCTTGCAGGACGAGGGCGGAACAGGCGGCAGCGGCAGCATTTCGGCTGCATATGGGAACGATCTGCCGGATGTGGAGATTCCGGTGAGAACAGGCTATGAATTCCAAGGCTACTACGACGGACAAGATGGCAAAGGTAACTGCTATTACGTAGCAGATGGGAAAGGCATTGGCACCTGGAACAAGGCTAATGATACAACCTTATATGCCCATTGGCTGCCAAGAAGCTTTACTCTCACCTTCCATGCTGCCGGGGGTTCGGTTACACCGCAAAGCAAGACGGTAAAATTCGGCGAAACTTACGGGGATCTGCCTGTAGCTACCCGCAGCGGCTACACCTTCGCGGGCTGGTTTACAGCTATTGAGGGAGGTACCGAGGTCGACAGCAAAGCTACGGTTTCCCTTGCGGAAGATCAGGATATCTACGCCCATTGGACTGCCAATACCTACACCGTCGTCTTCCATGGCAACGGAGCTGAGGCAGGAACCATGGCAAACCAGAGCTTTACCTATGACGAAGAGGAGAAAGCTCTTACGGCCAACAGCTTTACCAGAACCGGCTATACCTTTGCCGGATGGGCAATGGGTCCTACAGGCACCAAAGCCTATGATGACGAAGTCCTTGTCAGCAATCTGACGACGGTTAAAGACGGTCAGTACAATTTATATGCCGTCTGGAAGGCAAATACCTATACTGTACGTTTTAACGGAAATACCAATACAGGCGGCTCCATGAGCGATCAAAGCTTTACTTACGGAATATCCCAGGCGCTCCGGGCAAATGCTTTTGTCAAGACTGGCTATACCTTTGAGGGTTGGGCTACTTCTCCCGATAGCGAAGTGGTCTATGACAACAGCCAAAGTGTTCTGAACCTTGCGACAGAAAACGGGGCGGTGGTGAACCTATATGCCAAATGGACAGCAGGCCTCAGCACCCCCTATAAGGTGGAGCATTGGCAGAAGAATGTGGATGATGATGCTTACACCTTGAAGGACACTCAGACACTAACGGGAACCACAGGGGCTGTTACTGCAGCCAGAGCCAACAGTTACACTGGATTTACCGCAAAGCCCATCATTCAAGGGACTATTGCAGGAGATGGCACCACTGTGGTGAAAGTGTATTACGACCGCGATATTCATAACGCTATTTGGCAGGTGGACGGCGGAACGCCTATCAGTAATGTTCCATATCGCTACGGCAAAGTTATTGTAGCGCCTGCCGAACCGAGCAAGGAGGGTTATAATTTTACAGGCTGGACCTGGACAGGATATAGCACACCGGTTAAGACCATTCCACAATCGGTTAAAATGGGCACAGCGGATATGACCTTTACGGCAAACTGGAGTGCGATAACCTATTTAGTGACATTTAATACCGGGGGTGGCAGCACAGTTCTAAGCCAGACTATTAGCTACAACGGGAAGGTGACTAAACCTGCTGACCCTGCAAGAACAGGCTACACCTTTGGCGGTTGGTATACCGACAATACCTTCACCGTACCATATAATTTTGATGCGGTAGTTACCAAGAGCCATACCATTTATGCGAAGTGGAACATTTTAACTTACACCGTAACCTTTGATTCAAAAGGTGGCAGTGCAGTCCCAGAACAAAGTGTGGAACATGGAAATAAGGCAGTAGTGCCTGCTGATCCTACAAGAGAAGGCTATACCTTCGACGGCTGGTATATTGACGAGGGGTACAGCACAGCATACAATTTCAATACATCAGTTACAAGTAACCGTACCCTTTATGCGAAGTGGACCATTTTACGCTTCACCGTTGATTTTGATTCAAAAGGCGGCAGCGAGGTTGGCAGCCAATCGGTAGAATACAACCAAAAGGCAGAGGAGCCTGCTGATCCTACAAGAGAAGGCTATATCTTTGACGGCTGGTTTACCGATGATCATTCCTTTAACGGAGCTTATGATTTTAATGTAGTGGTCACAGGGGATCTGACACTTTATGCAAAATGGACTGCGATCAGCTATAGCGTGGTATTTAACGGAAACGGGGAAAACGTCACCGGGACCGCGGAGGAGCAAAACTTTGTCTACGATGAAAGAAAAAATCTTTCAGCCAATGGCTTTGCAAAAACCGGCTATATCTTTGTCGGGTGGAATACGAAAGATGACGGCACAGGTACCGATTATGCAGATGAGGCTCTCGTGTCTAACCTTTCGACGGAAAATGAGTCCACGGTCAATCTTTATGCACAATGGCGGGCCAACCGGTACACGGTGCACTTTGACGGAAACGGAAGTACCGGCGGTTCCATGGCAGACCAGACTTTTGTCTATGACACGGCGCAAAACCTGTCCGCCAACGGATTTACTAAAACTGGCCATTCTTTTACCGGTTGGAGTACAGCTGCCGACGGTACCGGTACCTCTTATGCCCCGGGGGCTGAACTATATAACCTTTTCAGCGAAGACGGCGCTTCCATGACCCTTTATGCCCAGTGGACTAAAGAGCAGTACACCATAACCTTTAAGTCCGACAGCAACACCACCTACCGTACGATTACGCAGGATTACGGAACGGCTGTTGCGGCTCCGGCGGACCCAGAACGGGTAGGCTATACCTTCACCGGCTGGTCCAGGGATATCCCGGCAACTATGCCAGTAGAGAATCTTACCATAACAGCCAAGTGGGTGCCGATTGAATACAGCATCACCTATGAATTGGATGGCGGTGAAAATGATCCTAGAAATCCTTTTACTTTCACAATAGAAGATAGCTTTACGCTGGCCCATCCAACAAGGGAGGATTATACCTTCACCGGTTGGACCGGGACGGATCTTAGCGAAGCCACAAAGGATGTGAGGATTGAGGCAGGAAGTACCGGCGATCGCAACTACGTCGCCAACTGGGAAGAAAAGCGCTATTTTGTAAAAGTTGTCGGCAAAAACGGCCTTGACTACTTCTTAGAGGGACCAAAAGGACAGGGCATCGCTTTACCGACGACCCTAGAAGATGGCACCGTCACCGTTCTGGCTTGGTTCAAAGATGCCGATTTTAAAACCGAGATTACCACTTACACCTTAACCGGTACAGAAAATGAGACTATCTACGCTTGGCTATACAGCAGTTCAGACCCGTGCCTGATCCAAACCGCGGAAGACCTGTTACTTTTAAGAGATAGTGTCTTTGACAACAGCAATGGCGGACGTTGGAGCAGTGGAAATTATAAGCTAGGCTATCGGGACGATACACCTGTTGCAATCAAGTTAGAGGGCCTGTTGTTAAAAGATTGGATGGATCACGGATGGGGGTCTAATCGGCGCTTTAATGGTATCTTCGATGGCAACAGCAGCAATGGGTGCTATATCGAGTTCGGATCATATTTTGATGGATCCACTCGTTATAACAATCTTGGCTTGTTCAGCACAGTCGGCACAAGCGGCACTGTGAAGAATGTCGATGTTAGAGGTAGATTCTATGAAGTTTTTCATTTTGGAGGTATTGCAGAAGTAAATTACGGCACCATCGAAAATTGCATCTTTAATGCAGAAATCTTGTTTGGAGGCGGATATTACATTGGTGGTATCGTAGGGAGAAATTACGGAACGATTCGCCAATGCACCTTAGGAGAAAATACAGAAATGAATGTTTCAAAAAGGTGGGCCACTGATTGTGATTATGTAGGCGGTATTGCCGGGTATAATGATTATGACGGTGTGATAATTGGCAACAATACTACAATCACTGGTTTAAAAATAACATATGGGAAAAATTACATTGGTGGTATTGTCGGTGAGAACCATGGTCATGTATCCGGCTGGATTATCGAGGATTCAGAGATTTCTGGCAGAGATTATATCGGAGGTATCGTGGGGAGCAACTGGTCCTATGTGGAAAATTGTGAGCTGGTGGACAGCTATGTTGAAGGAGGGGCGAGAATAGGAGGCATCACCGGCGAAAACACCGCTGGTACCATTTTAGGTTGCACGGTCAGCGGTATGAAGGAAGGCAAAGAGTATACCGTGTACGGCACAAAGGAAACCGGCGGCATTTCAGGTTCGAATGGCGGCAGTGGATTAATATCTCAGTGTACCGTGTCCGGTGTCTATATCACCGCTGCCGGGAACGAAGGCAAAGGTGGCGGCCTCGTAGGATATTTTGTTGGTAGTGCTAACATAAGTGAATGTTCAGTCGAAAATACAGAAATTGAAGCGAGGATATATGTAGGTGGCATTGCTGGCTGGGTTGCTGTACAGGATTCTCCTGTCCGCTTTGAAGTTTCAGATTGCACCGTAGAAGATACGGTAACCGTAAAGGTGAGTGAAGCCTGCAAAGCTTATGCGGGAGAGTTCATTGGAAACTATGCTGAATTTGGAGCTAACCCTAAATATACTCAGGACATAACTGACTGGATAATCAATTCCACCAGTGATGCCGAAGTGACCACTTTTTAAAAAAATAAGCCAAAAGCGAAGTGACAAAAAAATATTGCCATGCCCTTTAGAGGACGTGGCAATATTTTTTGTCTACCAGAAAGTATACCCCCTTTCTGATAGATATAAGTGCAACTAAGGATTCCGCGGCGCCAAAAGCTTGGCACAAGCAAGTTTTCTTTATTTATTCTTCCCGAATTCATAGCCCGGTATTTTGCAGCAAACGGTTTTTTCGAGAAATTTCCAATTGCTCCGTCAGCGGCAATAAGAGCGGTATTAATACTGTCTACGGCGGCAGCTTTTATATCGGAGGCATTGCGGCTATTAACAATGGCAATGGGACCATCACGGGCTCAACAGTATCCGGGGCATCTATATATGGATATGGCGAAATATGGATATGGCGAATGTACGGGCGGTATTGCAGGTCAGATGGATGGCGGTAATGTATCCGGATGTACTGTTACTGAAACACAGATCCGAGGCACTAAATATTCCGGCGGTATTGTCGGTAATGACAACTATTCCGTCTTTACACCAGTCTACTTAATAAGTAATTGCGTTTCAGAAGATTCGGTCACCGTAAAGGTAAAGAGAAGTAATAGCACCTATGCCGGCCCTATTGTTGGTACAACTATTCAGATACACTACCGGCCTGGATTGACAACTGTACCGGCAACGCCGTCATAGAGACATTTAATTAGTCATAAAGACAGATGGGGAAAGCTATCACCAACAAAAAGTACAGAAGGGGCCGTCACCGGCCCCTTCTGCATGGCATGGTTGTCAGCCGGCATATTGGCTATAACAGAAAGGTGATTCAGCCTGAACAATGATTCATGCAGAAAAAGCTATATTTCGTGCAGAAAACAGTTTTTTTGACAGATTTCTGATAAATTGAAGGTGTGAGGCAAAATTTCCAAAGGAGGAACAACACGATGAAAGAGCGATTTATGAGCATCCTGCTCATTTTCTGCATGGCGCTGATCCTGTTGCCGACAACTGCACATGCAGCCCATCCCAACAACCCCATACCTGAAAAAGACCGCTGGTACTATCTTCGGTGTATGGGCAACTATCTTAACTTAGACGCCGATGGCAATGCGGAATTGCGCGACAAAACCGACACCCCGGAAGGAAACGCAAAGTTTTTTCTGCACTGCCTGGGAAACGGTGGACTTGGTGATGCCTACGCTTTGGAGACGGAGGACGGAAGGTATTTGGGTGTAGACAAAGTAGCGAACGGAACTCATATTATTTTATGGACCCATATAGACAAGCGGGTTTGTCCGGCCGATCCTGTCCCTGACGGGCCCGAACATAGCGAGTTCAGGTTTATCCCCACGGATGCCCCTGCGGGGCCTATCGCCACACCAAGCAAGACAAGTTTTGTCATGAACAGCAAACCCGTATCCGTCACAGCGGCGTACACTATAAACAATACCAACTACCTTCAGCTGCGCGAGTTCGCACAGAAGCTTTCCGGCACAGCATCCCAGTTCAATCTCTACTGGGACGGCGGGGCAGGTCAGGCGGTCATCCAGCCCGGCGCGGCTTATACAGGGATAGCGCCATAGACATCATCAGTGTGGTTTAAAGCTTTTTTCAGCATGTTTCATGCAGCGGACGGTTGTTAAGGAAATTCATGATAGATTGAATACAGGGGAATGTTCCCTGTACACTGCCTACAAATGTATGAAGGAATTAATATGAACAAGGAGGACTTTAATATGCTGCCAACTTTCATCGCAATCATCGCAATTGCTGTAATCATTGTTCTATGGATCATTTCCACCCAGCGCAAACTGGTGGTGCTTGACGAAAATATCAGCAACGCCATGAGTCAGATCGGGGTGCAGTTGTCAAGTCGTTTTGATGCTCTGACAGCTCTGTTGGATTTGACCAAGGGCTATGCTAAACACGAAAGCGAAACGCTGATTGAAACCATCAAATCAAGAAGAAGCGTGATTACGGCAAAATCCACGCCGGAGGATGTGCTGCGTCAAGAAGGGATTATTTCCGAAGCCTTAGGCAGGATTGCCATGGTAACGGAGCAATACCCCGAATTAAAGGCAAATCAAACCTATATCAAAACCATGGATGCGGTGCAAACCTTTGAAAGTATGGTGCGCACCAGCCGCTTGATTTACAACGACAGCGTGACGAAGCTGAACCGTGAAATCCGAATGTTCCCGGTTTCCTTGATTGCCGGGATGTTGGGCTTCCGGAAAAGAGACTATCTGGAGGAGCAGGCAGGCAAGGCGGGTATGCCCAGCATGAAATGAGGTGCTTTATGGGAAAAAAAGTGAGTGGCCTGATAATATGCTTTCTCCTGCTATTAGCCCTCCCTTTCCATGCTTTTGCGGCGAATCAAGTGGATACCGTGGATATTCAGGCCGTTATATACGAGGATGGCTCCATGGGCATCACGCAGATCTGGGAGGGAAGCTTTAATGAAGGAACCGAAAGTTACATTCCCATGAATGCGCCCGATTATCTGACCATCAGCGAACTTACGGTCTCCGACCAAGACGGCAGCTATGATACTGTGCCAGATTGGAACATTCACTGGAGCTTTGAAGAAAAGGCAAGGAAATGTGGCATCTATAATACTGACAACGGTTATGAAATCTGCTTCGGCATCAGCCGGTATGGGCAAAACCGCTATACCATTTCCTATAAGCTGGATCAGGTGGTAGGCGGTTACAGCGACAGGGACGGCGTAAATTTCCGATTTGTCAACGATGGGATGAATACAACCCCTACCGATGTGACGGTTCAAGTCCGGCTTGCCGACGGCACACCTATCACCGATGAAATTGCCGATATCTGGGGCTTTGGATTCGAGGGTGAGGTAGGGTTTGAGGACGGAAATATCGTTGTTCGTACAGATACCTCACTCTCCGTGGAAAACCATGTGACGGTTCTGTTTGCTCTGGATAAGGGAATCCTGTCCCCCGCACGGCAGGAGACGGGGAGCTTTGAAGAAGTGCAAGAAACAGCTTTTCAAGGGAGCGATTACGATGACATCGGCTCCGCAGATGAAGAAGTGTCCGTCTTTGCGGTAATTGTCACGACACTGCTTTTCTTCGGACTTCCCATCGGGCTGATTATTGGGATTAACAGGATAAAAAAGAAAAGAGCAGCGAAAAAACTGCAACGATTCTCCCAGCGGTTTGGGCATTTCAGGGATATTCCCAATGAAGGTAGCCTCAGCGCCACCTATACCCTGGGGAGAATGTTTGATGTGTGTGAAGATGGCGTGATTCTTGCCACAGGAATGTTGCGGCTGGTTCAGCTGGGTTGCCTGTCCCCTGTGGAAACACAGGAAGTCGGCTTTATGGGGCAGACCAAAGAAACGGTCAGCATGCGGCTCAAGGGCAGCTGCCATGACAAAATGAACGAGTATGATGAATACCTCTATACGGTATTGGAAGGCGCGGCCGGTGCGGATGGTATCTTGCAGGCCAAGGAACTGGAACGCTTTGCCCATCGAAATGACACCCTGCTTCGTGCTTATATAAATAAGCATGACGGGGCGGGCAGAGCCTGGTTGAATCTAAAGCACTGTATGAAACGATGGAATGTTCCTGCCAAGTTAACCGATCTGACGCCAGCCGGTGAACAGGAGCTGGGAGAGTTGATGGGGCTTAAACGGTATCTGGAGGATTTTTCACTGGTTGCCGAGCGGGGTGTCAAGGAAATGCCGATTTGGCGGGAGCTCTTGACATATGCCATGCTGTTTGGCATTGCCGATCAGGTAGCGGAGCAAATGAAAGAGCTATATCCGGAACTGTCTTCCGAGCTGGCCGATTACAGCCAGACTATAGATACTGCTTACTCCTATCATTATTTGCTTTACAGTAATATGAAGAGGGCCGAAGTAGGGCGCCGGCAGGAAAAACGAAGCGGCGGAGGCGGCGGATTTGCTTCCCGCGGCGGGGGCGGTGGTTCCATCGGTGGCGGTTCGGGCGGCGGGACCAGATAATGATTAACACATAAGGAGGAAATAATTATGGGCTTATTTTCTAAAAAACCCCCTTGCCCCATCTGCGGCGGCAAAATTTCGTGGTTTCTGCCATCGAAGATTGAGGGCCAATACATCTGTGACAACTGTTACAGCAAAATTGATATGGAGGACGGCAAGAGAAATCATCTGACGATGCAGGGCTTTCGGGAATATTTAGCATTTCATGATCAAAATCAGTTGCTGAAAGATCAGTTTGTAATATCTGAGCGGATTGACTTCGGCTTTTGGGATACCAAAATCATCTTTGATTACCAGGACAAGCTGTTCTGCATGAGCAAAAACCCGGACAAAACCGTGTTTGAAGGGAAACACCTGAAATCCTTTACCATTAAAGAGGATAGCGCGCCCCTGTTTGAGGGCTCGGCGGCTGGCATCCGCTGCTATGCCAGCACCGTGCCGGAACGGGCCATGGCACTTGCACCGCAAATATCTCAGTTTATGATGAACAAGCGGATGGCTCGTGCTCTTGACAAGTTGGATGACGGCAAGGAAAACGGGTCGGCACAGGTGCAGCATTTTGATGTGCCGGAGCCCTTTAGAGCGTTTAACGTGGAACTTAAATTGGACCACCCTTACTGGACGGTGATCAAATGCGACATGGACGGCCCCCGATTTAATAATACCTACCCGGATGTGGACGACTATCTCAGCGACTACCAGCAGAGCATTGAGGAGCTTGAAAAGCTGGTAACTGCCTTTAAGACGGTGGCCTTTCCGGGCGCACCGGAACAGTCCATCGGCCTTGGGGTGGCGGGGGCACAGGCGGTACATACAACCAATGCATCCCCTACCGACGCCATCGAGGAAATTAAAAAATACAAGGCGCTTATGGACGACGGCATCATTACCCAGCAGGAATTTGACGCAAAGAAAAGACAACTTCTGGGAATTTGAAGAAAATCGCCATATCCATGGGGAAGGAGGGGATGACATGATTTATACCTGCGAAGACTGCGGCTTTTTGTTCTACCGGGCAGGAGAGGTAAAGGAATGCCCCTCCTGTGAGAAAATCCATATTCGTTTTGCCACCAAAGAAGAAATCCAAAAATTACAGAAACCTCTGGAACAAGGAAAACCAACTTTACGCGTTAAGGAGGAACAGATGCCAAGGATGTCGTGAAGCAGATGCAGATGGCGGGCGTATTCAGTTTACGTTTCCTTAAATTATCTTTATTGGTGGTTGCCTTGCCTTAGTGGCAAGGCTTTTTGATAATTGGTTTTTTACTTATTTTTGATTAACCATGAAGCCTAGTTATGTATTCTGTTAATGATTTTTCTTATTGTATCATTAACAGAGGTCTCATTCTTTAAATGTATCGACGGTATCCAAAAACTGAGGATGCTTTTTTTATTCTTTTTCAAGTAGGAGTATATGATTTGTGCTTCATCAATATCCTGTTGTGTCAGCCCGGACATGCCTTTTTCAGATAAAATCTTATCCGTGAGAATCTCTTTCAGGTATCCCGTCAACTTTGTCTGATTTCTCGACTCGATATTAAACATCTTCCGATAAAGAAGCTTATTACCCTTAATCAGGAATAGTTTAATATGCCCGTTATCAATAAATTCTATGGCTAGTATATTCCTGCTTTTTCCGGAGGATTGCACTAAGCGCTGCTTGGCAAATAAATGCTGCAATCCCAAATAATAATCCCTTAATTGGGAGGCCCTTTCAAATTCTAGATTCTCAACGGCCCTATCCAGTTTTTTTAGTAGCTCTTGAACAGGGACTGTATCATTTCCACCTAATAACTGCTGTATTTTTTCTATGTGATTCCAATACTCTTTACTATCTACCGCACTGGTACACACTCCCAAACAAGAGCCCAATTGGTGAAATAAACAACCGTTAGTCCTTTTTACTAATTTAGGAACGGGACATTTTCGTATCGGGTAGAATTCATTCAAGTATTGTATCGCCGCCTCCACTCGGTGGGGACTCGTAAAAGGTCCGAAATATATAGCTTCGTCATCAGATTTTTCATTAACTTTAATTACTTTGGGGTATGGTTCCGCGGGTATTTTCAGATAGATATACTTTCGGGAATTCTTCATCAGCCTGTTGTATCTGGGCTGTATTTCCTTTATCAGGCGGCATTCATCAATTAAGGCATCCAATTCTGTATCTGTAACCAAATAATTTAAGTCGGCAATATGCTGTATCATTTCAGTAATTTTGGAAGACCGGTTTTTCTGGCTATGAAAATATTGAGAAACCCTGTTTTTGAGGTTTTTCGCTTTACCTACATAGATGATATTTCCCAGTGCATCAAACATCATATAGACACCGGGCTTTTGGGGAAGTTCTTTAATCATTTCCTTTATGTTCATAAAATACTCCAAAATTTTTTGTCCTTAGTATTATAACATCTGGGGATCATGTCGGGATAGTTTAAAAAATAGCTTTAATGCGTTGGAGTTCTTATAAACCAAAGGAGGAGATTTAAAATATAACTGACTGCTCAGGTATTCGGGAAAGGAACCGATATAATGTATATAGATAAAAATAATTTTGAAAGGACATGATATCATGATTTGGAAAGATAAGTATGCGCTGGGCGTTCCGATTGTGGATGAGCAGCATAAAGAACTTTTCCGGCGTATTGATTTGTTCGTACAAACGTTACGCTCAACTGTTGATTGGGATGAGAAGGTACAGCGCGTAAATGAAACACTTGAGTTTATGAAGGCATATGTGGTTGAACATTTCCATGACGAGGAAGCGTATCAGAAGCGTATCGGATACCCCGATTATCAAAGGCATAAGAAAATACATGACGATATGGTAAATTATGTATCCCGGGTTTCTGCCGAATATGAGCGCAGCGGCTATAGCGAGCAGCTCATGCAACAGTTTGCCGGCAAGCTCCTTGCGTGGTTGATTAACCATGTAGCAGCCGAAGACCAGCGAATTGCCACTTACGCGATAGAAAAGGGGGTGGCCGGTAATGACCGCTAAGCTTTATGACTCGTTTTTGGAAGCGACACGGAACGTGTTCCACCTCATGCTTGATTTATCCGATATCAGCGACCGACCGGCGGAAACCTTTAAGCCTGAAGATGAGTTGGATATCTCTGTTGAAATTGTTGGGGATCTTGTCGGAAAAGTCATCTACCGGTTTCCCGGTACAACATCTCTCAACATAGTAAAAATTATGAGCGGCATGGAAATCGAAACAGTAGATGATTTTGTCATATCCGCAATGTCGGAAATTTCAAATATTATCAGCGGCAATGTTCTTACCATGCTTGCGGCAGATAATTTAAAATGCGATATAGGTACACCCCAGTTGCATAAGTCGGATGACGGAAAGATGTATTTAACACGTACAACTTGCTGCATTTCTACCTCGGCAGGTGATGTTGGCCTCGATATACGATTAAACCCGATAGCTTAGCCGCTCACAATCCGGACGTTCGTCCCTACCCTGGCAGCGATGTTAAATGCCAGGGTTTCATTATTAAGCAAAGCTTTCTCTTTAGGATCATGTAAAAATATGTTATAGTAATTAGGGTTTATACATAAAGGAACGGTGATAATATTGGTCAAATTCAATAATGACTGGGATGAATTATTAAAAGACGAGTTCCAAAAGGAATACTATCTAAAACTACGGCAGTTTTTAAAAAAAGAATACAGTTCTAAAATCATTTACCCGGATATGTATCATATTTTTGAAGCTTTAAAATTAACGGCATACAAAGACGTAAAAGTGGTGATTTTTGGACAAGACCCCTATCATGGTGAAAATCAAGCCCATGGACTGGCTTTTTCTGTGCAAAAAGGGGTTAGTATCCCGCCGTCTTTGGTAAATATTTATAAAGAATTAGTTAATGACTTGGGGTGTTACATGCCGAATAACGGATATTTGGTACCCTGGGCAAAGCAG
Organism: Bacillota bacterium; assembly: GCA_050952465.1. GTDB lineage: Bacteria > Bacillota > Dehalobacteriia > Dehalobacteriales > Dehalobacteriaceae > DUPU01. The sequence continues at coordinate 100,457 of JBMNKZ010000009.1, forward strand.
GGGGTATTACTGCTTAACACTAGTTTGACGGTAGTAGCGAATGCGGCTAATTCCCATCGAAACAAAGGTTGGGAGAAATTTACAGATGCAGTAATTAAATTGTTGAACCAAAAGGATGCACCTGTTGTTTTTCTTTTATGGGGCAATAATGCTAAGGAAAAAGCTAAATACTTAACTAATCCAAAACACTTGATTTTGAAATCTGCGCACCCCAGCCCGCTTTCCGCTACCAGGGGGTTTTTCGGCTGCAAACATTTTTCTCAGGCAAATAAATTTTTAAGAGAAAAGGGACAAACTGAAATAGACTGGCAAATACCCAATATCCCTAAGCTAAAAACTAAGTAAAAACCGGAGCAGGATGATAGGAAAATAAGGAGCGATACCATTGTCAATTGAAAAAGTACGAGAACATTTAAAAAAATGGGGTAAAAGCAAAGATATTCTGGAACTTCCCATGTCCATTGCCACGGTAGAATTGGCCGCCCAAGCATTGAACGTGGAACCGGGGAGAATTGCGAAAACTCTTTCCTTAAAAAATGGAACGGGTGCTTTATTGGTCGTAACAGCCGGGGATGCTAAAATAGACAATGGGAAATTCAAAAAAGAATTTGGATTTAAAGTCAAGATGCTTACGCCAGATGAAGTACTTGCTTTAACCGGACATGCTGTAGGCGGGGTATGCCCTTTTGGCTTGCCGAAAAGTTCTTCTATTTACTTGGATTTATCTTTAAAAAGATTTAAGACGGTTTTTCCAGCCTGTGGAAGTAGTAATTCTGCTATTGAGCTTACCTGTGATGAACTTGATAAGTACTCTCTTAATAAAAAGTGGATCGATGTCTGTAAAGGCTGGGATGAAGAGGTAAATATTTGATATAATGACAAGAGAAGTCAAAAAAGTTTGAATGGAGAGGTTCAGTTGCTAGCGGACTACCATGTGCATTCATTGGGGCACAAAGAGAGAACCCAGTCTCTTAATAACCTGGAATCTTTTGTGTTACAGGCCATTAAAAAAGGGATAAAGGAGATAGGGTTTACAGATCATGATTGGGTAGAAAAAAGTCCGAATTTCTCCCTATTCCAAGAACTTCAAGAAAAATATCCTGGAATATCCATCCGGGTAGGAATAGAAGTCGATCACATGATTGGCCGGGAAGAGGAAATATACTCTTATATTAAAGATCAGCCTTTTGATTATGTTATGGGGGGAGTGCATCATCTAGGGGAAGAAAAATGGATGTTTGACCTTCCTGATTATACCGACGGATATAGGGGAAAGAATATTGATGATCTTTATATTGAGTATTTTAAGACGGTGGAGCATGCGGCTTTATCTGACCTTTATCAGATTATACCACATCTGGATTTAATTAAAGTATTTGGTTACCGTCCAAGAAAGCCAGCAGTCTCATTAATTGGTAATTTGTTGGAAATCATTAAAGAAAAATCTTTAGCCATAGAGATCAACACCAATGGTTTATATAAACCGGTGGGGGAAATATATCCGGCCAGGGAAATTCTACAAAAATGTTTTAAATTAGGGATACCTATCACCATCGGTTCAGATGCCCACCGTTATGAAGACGTAGGGCGAAGTTTTAATGCCGCCTGTGCCCTGGCTTATCAAGTTGGTTATCGGCAGATCGCTACTTTTCGTCAAAAAGAGTTAATTATGCAAAACTTGGACTGTGACTAAAGTTTACCTTAAATTATTAGATTAAGGGTAAATTGCTTAAGTAGAAAGCAGGGATTTAAAAATTTATAGAGAAAATGATAAGACACTATAATAGAAGATTGGTTTTAGGGGGTAGCCGGATGAGTGTAAATGACCGTGCTCATGAGTTGGCTAGGACACTTCAGGAAAGCGAAGAATATCGAAGATATGCCGAAGCCAAAGAAAAATTACAAAGTGATGAAGAAAATGCTAATATGCTCCAGGAATTCCGTCGGAAACAAATTGAACTACAAATTGCGGAAATGACTGGGGAAGATATTGAAAATAGTTTAGAACAGTTGGAAAATATTTATCAATTGTTAAGTATGAATCCAATTATAAATGAATTTCTTACAGCTGAATATCGCTTGGCTCGATTGATGACTGATGTGCAGAAAATTATTGGAGAAGCTTTAGATTTATGGATAGACTTGGATTATGTGAAAAAATATATGAATTAAATATAACGAGGCGAAGGTTACGGGTTAGGATTCCTAAAGTACAAATATTATCAAATGTGTCTTGAGGTGGAGAATTGTGAAAAGGATGACGAAACAAAGAAAAACAATTTTAGAAGTTATACGCAGTACAACCTGTCATCCTACGGCTGAATGGATTTACGAACAAGCAAGAAAGGTAATTCCAGAGATAAGTTTAGGTACAATATATCGTAACCTGCAAGTTTTAGTTCAGGAACAAGAAATCCAAGAATTGAAATATGGGAGCACCTTTAGTAGGTTTGATGGCAACACCCATCCTCATTATCATTTTGTCTGTCTTAAATGTGGCCAAGTATATGATTTGAATATGCCGGTGCTTACGAAACTGAATCAGCAAGCGGCAAAGATTATCGGCGGGAGTGTGGAAAGCCATCGATTAGTGTTTTATGGAGCCTGTCAGCAATGTGAAAAGGAAGAAGCAGAAGTATCAAGCACTAAGTAAAAAAACATAATTGAGGCAGGATTTAAAATACTTGTCGGGGCTGAATAAGAAAGGTTGTTGGAAATGGTTTTTTCAGTACAAGAACTGAAGGAAAAGTTTGAACAGGAGAACTATATCTGTGATGAAGATATTTTGGTTCCTGTTTATTTATCATTAAAGCTAAACAAACCCCTTTTGATTACCGGTGCGCCCGGGGTAGGTAAGACGGAGATTGCTAAGGTATTAAGCAAGGTGTTAAAGACAGAATTAATCCGCCTCCAGTGCTACGAAGGACTGGATGAAAATAAAGCATTATATGAATGGAATTATCAAAAGCAGCTTTTACACATTCAGTCCCATAGAAATAATTCGGAAGCGGGAGAAGATATTTTCTCCCGGGAATATCTTTTAGAACGGCCATTGTTAAAGGCGATTTTAAAACCGCAGAAAGTGGTTTTGCTGATCGATGAAATTGATAAAACTGACGCTGAATTCGAAGCTTTTTTATTTGAGGTGTTGTCTGATTTTCAGGTGTCAGTCCCAGAACTGGGAACTGTTAAGGCAAAGGAAATTCCGATAGTAGTTCTTACCAGCAATGGAGAACGTGATCTTTCTGATGGGTTGAAACGTCGCTGTATTTTTCTCCATATTGATTTTCCTTCCCCGGAAAAGGAGGCGGAAATTGTTAAAAGAAAGGTGCCTCAATTGGGTACAGAGTTAACCTGGCGGTTGGTGAAAGGCGTGGCTTATTTAAGGACGGAGCTGGCTTTGAAAAAGAAACCTTCCATCTCAGAGACCCTGGATTGGGCTGAGGCCTTACTCACCCTTAATGCTGAAAGAATGACGGAGCACCTAATCAATCAGACCATAAATCTACTCTTAAAAGACAAAGAAGATTTAGATTTGTTCCGGGAAAAAGGGGGAGCCGGGGAAATGCTAAGGAAGGTGTAGTGTGGAAAATTCCCTTGAAAACAATATCTTGCGTTTTGTCCTGATTCTCAGAAGTTTAGGACTAAAAATCGGCACTTCAGAAACCATAGATGCTTTGATTGCCGTCAGAAATATAGATTTGACGGAAAGAAGACAATTTCAATCTGCTTTAAAGGCGACTTTAATCAAAGATGCCGTCCATTATCCTTTATTTGACTCTGCCTTTCAAAAATTTTTTGTCGAATCACAAATGAGGGAGAGTCAGGTGGAGGAGAAAAAAGAATATACTAAAGGAATAGAAGAGGCTAAAAAAGATCTGGAATTTCAAGAAGAGTACCTGGATTTGGGGCAAGATTATCTGGATATGTATGGTCAACTGCCCCAAAAGTCCCGGGAGCAAATAAAAGAATTTCTTAAAAGAACTTCCGCCGGGAAGAATGTCACCCCTAAATTTAAACCAGTGGTTGAACATGTAATTAAAGGGGCCTTGGAATATCACCGTAACCATAGTGATCTTCCCCAGATGCTTCCCTTTGAGTTAACGGGGATTGAAGAAATTGACGCTGTGCTGCATCAAATTGCCCACAATCAAGAAGCCAGGGATTTATTTTTTAAAAATATGGCTGCTATTGATGAAAAAGATTATTTGGAGGCAGCGGTTTTAATCAGGAAACTGACCAGGCGTCTGGCCTCTAGAATCGGACGTCGGTATCGAAGAAGTTCTAAGATCAAAAGAATTGATGTGAGACGTTCTATCCGAGCCGGCATTAAATACGGAGGAACCTTATTGGATTTAAAATACCGACAGAAAAAAGTACAAAAACCAGAGATTCTCCTGTTGTGCGATGTTTCCGGTTCCATGATTAAGTATTCTCGGTTTACCCTTCAGTTTATGAGCGGGTTGTCTGAGGTTTTGCCTCGGATGGAGGCCTTTGTCTTTGCTGATAATTTGGAGAAGATAGACCTGGCTAATTTTTCTTTTACCAATCTCACAAGCAGCGGGTGGGGGGAGGGGACAAACCTCAATGTTTCTTTAAATAGACTCAGGAAAGATTATCAGGGGTTACTGAAGCCTTTAACAGTTTTGATTATTTTAAGCGACACGAAGTCTCTGCAAGCAGAGCTGGCGGCTGAGCAGTTAAAAAAAATTAGGCAAAAAATAAAGGATATAATTTGGTTAAACCCATTGCCAGGCCAACAATGGTCAAAGTACCATACAGTAGCTCTGTTTAAACGTTACTCAGTGATGTGGGAGTGTAGTTCTCTCGCCCACTTAGCCGGTGCTTTGCGTAAACACTTAGGATAAGGAGGAATTATGCCAAAATATAGTTTTCAATGTAAACAGTGTGGGATAGATTTTACCGTCAATATCCCCTGGCAGGAAAAGGAAAACGTTCAATGTCCTAACTGCGGGAGCAAAGATAAAAGACAGGATTTTAGTAAAGTGGGGGTAATTACCGGTTCCGGTTTTGGCTCCGGCTGCCCGGTTAAGGATCCGGGAGGCATATGTCCTACTACAGGAGCGGCCTGAGGGATCAAACATTAGGGGGCGGAGTATCCGTTTCTTTAGGTCTGCTAAAATTTATTCATTGACAGCTTTGGTGCGATTAGATATCATGAGATTTAGTGCAAAATATTTTAATAGGGGGAGTATTCCATGGTCATCCAAGCAATTCGGCGTAGCAAAAAGAAAATGCGCTGGCCTTTGATCATAATGGTTGTAATGTTAGCAGTTGGTCTAGTCGGCTCTTTTGCCATTTGGAGTTCACCTAATGTAAATTCTCCAGGCAGTGAGGTTCAACCGGAGGATCAAATTAAGAATCTACAAGTCAGTATAGATAGTCTGGAAAAGGATTTAACGGAAAAACCTAAGGATTTTAGTATTGTTAAAAGTTTGGCTGACGTAAGAGCTCAACAGGCGGGATTATATGCGCAAATTAACGATAAGGAAAAAAGCGTCGAGGTTTTCAAAAAAGGCCTGGAAAACTACCTCTCCGCTTTGGACTATGCGCCTGAAGAATTAAATGAACAGGGCAGAGCGGATATTATGGTTCAGGCTGCTTTTTGCGCCTCCAACAGCGATCAGGGTAATGTGGCTCGTTCCCTATATCAAGAGGCCGTTAAGTTAGTACCGGAAGATTTTAATACCCGGTATAATTACGTTCTTTTCCTTGCATTTTACCTTCAGGACATTGAAGGGGCGAAGGCAGAGATTGGCAGCTATAAAGCCCTGTTAAAAGATGGGGATGAAAGGATTGCCCAGGCGGATCAATTATTAGAGGTGATTGAAGCCCTGGAAAAAGCAGCTCAAGAGCAGGAACAAGCTGATCAGGCTAAAGAAACAGAAAGTAACGAAGAAAAAGATAACACTAAAGAATAACAATGTATTAGAACTTAGCCTATCGAATAAATTTAATTCTTATGCATAAGAATAAGCATAAGCATAAAGGATAAGCCTTGGAATAAATACCAGGGCTTATTTTTCCTGATTTTTTAAAAAATACCCAGCATGTGTTAAGATATATATATATTGTGATGCTTTGATCGAATAATTTATATTTAAGGAGCGTTTGCGATGACGGAAAGAATGAATCTTAATCAAAGATTGATTTCCTGGCGGCGTTTTTTACATATGCATCCGGAAACAGCTGGGAAAGAAAAGAATACCGCGGCCTATTTAGCCAAAGAATTATCACAGATGGGTTTGGCAATCAAGGAAAATATCTTTGGCTATGGTATGGTGGCTGAATTGAATGGGAAGGAGACAGGTAAGTGTATTGCTTTAAGGGCTGATATGGATGCTTTGCCTGTCATGGAAAAAACAAATTTGGCATATAAATCTTTAACGGATGGAGCCATGCATGCCTGCGGTCACGATGCTCATATGGCTGTCATTTTAGGGACAGCGGCGGAACTTGTTAAAAACCCCCCGCCGGGAAAGGTGAAATTTATCTTTCAGCCTAGTGAGGAAAAACCACCAGGGGGGGCAAAATACTTGATTGAAGCTGGAGCATTAAAGAATCCTGATGTAGAAGCAGTGCTTGGGCTTCACGTCTTACCTTCTTATCCAGTGGGCACCATCGCCTTGAAGGCTGGGGAGTTAATGGCCATTGCCGATGACTTTGAACTTACGATTAATGGGAGAGGCAGTCATGGGGCTCTTCCCGATCTGGCGGTGGATCCGATCATGGTCACCGCCCAGGTCATCCAAGGACTCCAGCATATTATTAGCCGAAAGATTAATCCTGCCGAACCGGCTTTACTTTCTTTTGGAACAATCCACGGGGGCACAACGCAAAATATTATTCCTGATGAGGTAATTCTTACGGGAACAGTACGGTGCACAAGCCCGACAGTAAAAGAGGAAATCTTTAAGGCGATGCATCAAACCTTAGGCGGTATTACCAAAGCCTGGGGGGCAGATTACCAACTAAATTATTTAAATGGATATCCTCCTGTGGTGAATGATCCGGAGATGGCAGATATGATTATGGATGTGGTTAGGGAAGATCCGGATCTTACATTAGAGGTAATGACTAAACCTTTAATGATTGGAGAAGATTTTTCCTACTATGGGATGCATGTTCCCTCTGGTTATTTCTTTTTGGGGTGCGGAAGCGCTGAAAAGAGATATCCCCTACATCACAGTAGTTTTGATATTGAGGAAACATGTTTACCCCTGGGAGTAAAAGTAATGACCCAGTGTATTTATAAATTCTTCAACAAATAATTATGTGATATTGGGTTTATTGTCATATAAAAGGAATGGGAGAGAACTGATGGTAGAATGGCTGCTATCTTTATTATCAAATATCCCCTTGGCCATTAGAATTATTATTTTGGGTGCCTTTCCTATTACTGAATTAAGGGCAGCGATTCCTGTGGCCATAGCTTTGGGCATACCTCCTGAAGCTGCATTCGTCTTGGGGTTGGCAGGAAATGTTTTGCCGATTATCCCCTTACTTATGATTATGCCTTGGCTTTTTAAGCTGTTTGAACGGGTGCCTGCGTTTCAACGTCATTGGGGACGGATTATTGAAAGGACAAGGAAAAAGGGGCATCAGGTAGAAAAGTATGGGGCTTTAGGTTTGCTCCTTTTTGTGGCGATCCCATTGCCTGGTACCGGAGTATGGACGGGAAGCATTTTAGCATATATTATGGGCATAAACTTTTGGTATTCCTTAATCGCCTTAAGCGGGGGAGCATTTTTTGCTGGGATTGCCGTGACGATGGCCAGTATTGGTCTGTTTAAGGTATATAAATATTTATTTAATCTGGAAGTCTTGGCTGGGGTATTCCTGGCACTTATTGTAATATGGTGGTTAATAAAAAGGTGGAGGAGAAATTAGTTCTCCTCCTTTTCCTTTTTTTGTTCCTTTTTGTGCTCCTCTAAAATTTCAGCTTCTGTTTCATGTCTTATCGCGGCTAGGTTGGGCTTTAAAGCCGCCTTTTTTCTCCAATTAATCCTCCTCATGCGGGGGATGTCACTCAAAGTGACAGGGGGAGTGCCATTGCTATATTTTGCCCACCCAGTTGTTAGTTATTAACAGTTTAAGAAAAAAATAAAATTAATTTTAATTTTTTGTGGATGATAGAAGGGAAAAGTGGACTCTATAGCGAATATAGTGGTGTGAAGTGGGTAAAAGTGGTGAAAATGTGATTGAAGTGAGGCCGCTATTATGTTCATGGGAGAATACCAACACACAATTGATCCTAAGGGACGGTTATTTATTCCGGTAAAATTTCGCGAGGATCTAGGTGATAATTTTGTAGTCACCAAGGGCCTGGATAATTGCCTGTTTGTTTATTCCAAGAACGAGTGGCAAAGATTAGAATTGAAATTAAAAGCTCTTCCTTTTACTAAGGCTGATGCTCGGGCTTTTACCCGTTTCTTCTTTTCCGGTGCCATGGAATGTGAACTGGATAAACAGGGAAGAATATTACTCCCCGCTAATCTAAGGGATTATGCCCAATTAGACAAGGAAACTGTCATTATTGGGGTCTCATCCCGGGTGGAAATATGGAGCAAAGATCGCTGGGATCGTTACAATGAACAGGCAGCCTCAGACTATGAGGAACTGGCGGAAAAGCTGGTGGATTTTGATTTGGATTTATAGTAGCGGGAGAATCTGAACAGGTGGGTTGACTGTGGAATTTTATCATGTTCCTGTTTTGCTGGAAGAATGTATGGAGATGCTCAATCTAAAAAGTGACGGTATCTATGTAGACTGCACTATGGGAGGAGCAGGACACTCTTTTGAGATTCTAAAACGGACTTCCCCTCAGGGAAAGCTAATTGCCCTGGATCAGGATGAAATAGCTATCGCCCATGGGCGGCAAAGATTAAAAGAATATGGAGAACGTGTTACTATTGTCCATGATAATTTTAAAAATATTAAAAGTATCTTAGAGAATCTGGCAATCAATGAGGTAGATGGTTTCTTATTTGATATCGGAGTATCTTCCTATCAATTAGATCATCCGGAACGGGGATTTTCCTATATGGAAGATGCTCCCTTGGATATGAGAATGGATCAGGAGCACCAAACATTTACTGCCGCAGATTTAGTTAATACCAAAAGTCAAGAGGAACTTGCCGACATCATATTTCAATATGGTGAAGAACGATGGGCCAAAAGGATTGCCCAATTTATCATAAATTTTCGTATCAAAAAAAGAATTGAATCAACTGGGGAATTAGTACAAATTATTAAAAAGGCTATTCCAGCAGGAGCCCGTAAAGATGGTCCTCACCCCGCCAAAAGGACTTTTCAAGCTTTACGGATTGCTATAAATAACGAATTGGAAGTCTTGGAGAAGGTAGTAGCCGATACTGCCACCTTTTTAAAACCCGGTGGAAGGATTTGTATTATTACCTTCCATTCTTTAGAAGATAGAATTGTTAAAAATCAGTATCATAAGCTTTCCGGTGCCTGCACCTGTCCTCCTGGATTCCCTATATGCGGATGCAATAACCCGCGGCTTTTAAAAATTCTTACCAGAAAACCCATTATTCCGTCTGTTCGGGAAGTCCACGAGAACCCCCGGGCTAGGAGTGCAAAATTAAGAGTAGCAGAAAGAGTTCTAAACTAACAGGAGGTAGAATAAGCTTGTTAGAGGCAAAACAAATTTCCCACGCATACAGTGATTATAATTATAAACCGAGGCCGATTGTGAAGCCCCGACCAAAAGTTAAAAGAGCAAACATGTTCATAGCAAAAATAGTTGTTGTGAGCGGTGTTCTGTTAGCTGTGCTGACCGGCTTGCTCTTAACTGCTACCCATGCCCAAATTACATATAAGACAGACAATATTATTCAACTAAAAAGAGAGATTTCTGACTTGCATAATGCTAACGAAAGATTAAAATTAGAAATAGCGCGCTTGAAGTCTTTAGACCGGGTGGAAATGATTGCTACCACGGAATTGGGTATGATTCAACCGGGAATTAATGAGATCGAGTATATTGCCTTTGAAGATACTGACACACAAGCCGATCTTACTGAGCAGGGTGCACTGGGAGAAGAGGCAACGGCGGCGGTGGAAGTAGCGTCGGGTAAGAAATTTCACCCTATCATTTTGGTAGTCAATAAATTAGTTATTGACCATGTTTTACCTAAAATTTCCCCTGAGGAGTGAGGGGCAGAGTGCAAACTACTACTATTTTGATGAGGCGAAGGATAGCGTGTCTCTTTTTTGGAGCGATAGCTGTCTTCTTTCTTTTATTATTACGCTTAGCATATCTCCAGTTTGCCATGGGGAGTGAGCTGCAATTAAAAGCAGAACAGTTACGTATGAGAGAGGTTCCTATTGCCGCAAAGAGAGGAACGATTTATGATAGAAATCATAGAAAATTGGCGGTCAGCATTAGTGCTGATTCTATTTATGCGTTGCCGCCGGAAGTTAATTATTCTGGAAAAGGGGAAGAGATTGCCAAGCAATTAGCACCGATTTTGGAAATGCCGGAAGATAAGCTTTTGGAGAAAATTACTGCTCCTCGTTCCTTTGAATGGATTAAGCGAAAAGTAGATTTTGAAAAAGCCCAAAAAATTCGGCAGTTAGATCTACCTGGGATTAAGGTAGTAGAAGAATCCCAAAGATTTTACCCAAAGGATGCCTTGGCTGCCCATATCTTAGGTTTCGCTGGTATTGATAATCAAGGGTTAGAAGGGATAGAGGTTACTTGGGATCAAGAGCTAAAGGGTGTTCCGGGAAATATTGTTGTTGAATATGATGCCAAGGGACGTGAACTGCCCCAGGCAGTACATAAATACAATCCTCCTGTGGATGGGTATTCTTTAGTACTTACCATTGATGAAACTATTCAATATTTTGCGGAACGGGAATTGGATAAGGTGATGTCAGGTCCTTCTAAACCTAAGGGAGCCACGATTGTAATTATGCAGCCCAAAACGGGAGAGATCTTAGCCCTAGCCAATCGTCCTAGCTATGATTCCAATAAGTATGGTGAGTTTGATTCTCAAACATGGAGAAATCCTGCTGTTTCTAATACCTATGAGCCGGGTTCCACTTTTAAAATAATTACCACGGCGGCTGCTTTGGAAGAAGGAGTGGTTAGTCCGGATGATCGGTTTTATGATCCCGGCTATTATGAGGTGGGGGGACATAGGATTAAGTGTTGGCGTTCCTATAATCCCCATGGCAGCCAGTCTTTTCGGGAAGTGATGCAAAATTCCTGTAACCCAGGTTTTGTGGAAGTGGGGTTAGAGTTGGAAAACAAGGAAAAAGGTGTTTTCTATAAGTATATTAAAGCCTTTGGTTTTGGTACCAAGACAGGTATTGATCTTCCTGGTGAGGCATTGGGCATTATGATTAATGAAAAAGATCTAAAGCCGATTAACATTGCCACAATTTCCATTGGTCAGGCCATTGCGGTTACACCAATCCAGTTAATTACAGCCGTTTCGGCAGTAGCAAATGGGGGAACATTGATGGAACCCCAAATTGTTCGGGAAGTAATTGATAATGAGGGAAATGTGGTACAAGGTTTTCAACCAAAGCCTGTAAGAAGGGTAATCTCAGAACAAACAGCGGAAATAGAAAGAGATTTATTAGAAAGTGTGGTTTCCCAGGGGACAGGTAGAAACGCTTATATTCCGGGATACCGCGTTGGAGGAAAGACAGGAACTGCCCAAAAGGCAGGACCCGGTGGTTATCAGCAGGGTAAGTATGTAGCCTCTTTTATTGGAATGGCTCCTATTAATGACCCTGAAATAGTAGCCTTGGTAATTCTGGATGAGCCTCAGGGGTATCCATATCAGGGTGGCCAAATCGCTGCCCCGGTTTTTAAGGCAGTAGCCGAAGATACCCTCCGCTATTTGGGGATAGTTTCCCAATATACTTATGAGGAAGAGAAAAATGAAGGACTTAAGGTAGAACCAAAGCTTATTTCTGTCCCTGAAGTGGTTAATTTGTCTCCGGAAGAAGCGGCTAAGGTTTTAAGGCTTGAGGGATTGAAGGCCGAGATTAAAGGAGAAGGTAAGGTCGTAACAAGTCAGACCCCGGCCGGTATGGCTAAAGTAGAAGCAGGCACTGAAGTAGTTTTGAATTTAGGCACAGCAGATCAGTCCTTAGTTCCTGGTTCGGTTACCGTTCCGGATTTAACAGGAAAACGGATTAGAGAAGTGGCTGAACTCCTTAGTGCCATGGGGCTCAAATTAAATCCGGACGGTTTCGGCAAGGTCGTAAGACAAGAGCCCATCCCCGGAACAAAGATCCAAACCGGTCAAGAAGTGAAGGTTTATTTCTCGGAAGAGGAAGAAACAGCGGAGACTTTGGGACCTTAATAAAAGAAATAGAAGTTTGGATATTTCTGAACTTCTATTTAATTGGTTGACTAAGCATGATTTATGACGGATAAGATATTGACGGGGGTGATTTAATTGTTATTGTCAGCCATAGCCGGGTTTTTAAAGGCCGATGTAATTGGTCAAGAAGATGTAGAAATCAGCGGGGTAAGTTATGATTCCAGAAAAGTATCGCCGGGAGATTTATTTGTTTGTATTCCAGGCGTAAAGAGTGACGGACATGATTTTATTCCCGATGCTCTGAAAAAGGGGGCAAAGGCTTTAGTTACTACCCACCGGGTTTTTGATATTCCAGCCGGTGTTAGCCAAATCGTGGTTCCTGATACCAGGGAAAGCCTGGCTAAAATTTCCACCATTTGGTACGGGTTTCCTTGTCAAAGGCTCAGAATGATCGGGATAACGGGTACTAACGGAAAGACTACCACCACTCATTTGATTAAAGGAATACTGGAAAAGAATAAAAAAAACGTAGGCCTGATTGGTACCATACATAATCTCATTGGGGAAGAGGAACTGCCTTCTACCCATACCACACCGGAATCTTGGGAGTTGTCCGGATTATTAAACCAGATGGTTGAAAAAAGTACAGACACGGTGGTAATGGAGGTATCTTCTCACGCCTTAAAACAAAACAGGGTGGCCTGCTGTGAATTTGACGCTGCAGTATTTACAAATTTAACCCAAGATCACCTGGATTATCATTTAAGCTGGGACGATTATCTGAACAGCAAATTAAAGCTTTTTCAAAGCTTGCATATAGGAAGTAAAGGTGGGGCTAAATATGCCGTGGTCAACGGGGATGATCCTGTGGCGGAGGAATTTAAAAGAGCGGCAAAAGTGCCGGTATGGACTTATGGCATTAATGAGAATACTCATATACGAGCGGAAGGGATCCGGATATCACCCCAGGGTACCACTTTTACACTTAAAACTAATCAAGGCAGTTGTCCTCTGAAGACATCCTTGATCGGAAATTTCAATGTTTATAATGTTTTGGCCGCCATTACTACGGCACTTTTAGAAGGGGTGCCACTTTCTTTGATTTCCGAGTATTTGGCACAGGCCCCTCAGGTGGCGGGCCGCTTCGAGTTAATAGATGAGGGACAGCCTTTCCCTGTAATTGTAGATTATGCCCATACCCCAGACGGCTTGAAAAACGTCTTAAAAACGGCCAAAGAAATAACTAAAGGCCGTTTGATTACGGTTTTTGGATGCGGAGGGGATCGGGACCGGGGAAAAAGACCCATTATGGGGGAAATCTCAGGGAGGCTAAGCAACTTTAGCTTTATCACCTCAGATAATCCGAGGACGGAAGATCCCAGGGCAATCATTGAAGAAGTTGAGGCTGGGATCTCTCCTGTCACGTCCCATTACAAAATTATTTCCGATCGGAGGCAAGCCATTGAAGAAGCCATTAAAATGGCTGAAGCCCAGGATACGGTGGTTATTGCTGGTAAAGGACATGAGAACTATCAATTAGTAATGGGAAAAGTGTTTCATTTCGATGACCGGGAGGTAGCCCGGGAAGTCTTACAAAGACTAAAGTAGCAAGGGATTGATCTTAATTTTTATACAAGGCGGTTTATATGATGAAGATAGCTTTAATGTGTATGGTTACGGCCTGGCTGATAGGGATTGTTTTGGGCCCTATTTTGATTCCCCTGCTTAGGGTTCTTAAATTTGGTCAATTAGTAAGAAGTGATGGACCTAAAGGCCATTTGAAAAAGGCGGGAACCCCTACCATGGGAGGTTTGATTTTTATTATTGCCATGGTGGGTGCTTTATTAATTTGGAGCGATTTAAGTATTGAAGTGCTATTGTCCATAGGGATGGTTCTGGGTTTCGGTTTGCTCGGATTGCTGGATGACTTGATTAAAGTTGTATTAAAAAGGCCTTTGGGATTAAAAGCTCGCGCCAAAATTTTAGGGCAGTTTTTGTTGGCACTTCTTTTAATTTATACTTCTGTGAATATCCTAGGCAGAGGTACGGAACTGATTATGCCTCTGACAGGAGAAAAATGGGATTTCGGTGTTTGGTACTATCTGATAGCCCTGGTTTTGGTGGTAGGTACGACAAATGCTGTGAATTTGACAGATGGTTTAGATGGTTTAGCTGCCGGCTGCACTTTTTTTGTTTGTTTAGGCTATCTGATTATCTGCCTTTTGGCTGTAGCAAGACCGCCGGTACTTTCCCTAAATTTTATAGATCTTGCCTTATTTGCTGCAGCTTTATCGGGAGGCTGTTTAGCCTTTCTATTTTTCAACCGTTATCCAGCGAAAGTTTTTATGGGAGATACCGGTTCTTTAGCACTAGGGGGTGGTATTGCCTCTTTGGCTATTTTGACAAAGACAGAATTAGTATTGCCTATTTTAGGGGGAATATTTGTTATAGAAACCATATCCGTAATGCTTCAGGTGTTAAGTTTCCGTCTGACCGGTCGACGTATTTTCCGCATGAGTCCATTGCATCATCATTTTGAATTGTTAGGCTGGCGGGAAACTAGAGTGGTGTATGTTTTTTGGACGCTGGCAGCATTTTTTGTATTTTTGGGATTAATACTAGTGACAATATAATTTAGCTTTTTTAGTTGTTCAGAATCGTAAGTGTCATAGCTGGAGGTAAATCCATGTGGGAATGTAGTGTGAAAGATAAAAAAATTCTTGTCATCGGCGCTGCAAGAAGCGGATGCGCGGTGGCAAGTTTTTTAAGTAAAAAGGGTGCTGTAGTAACCTTAACGGATAGTAAATCTGCGGAAAAACTTGGTCAGTTGTTAGACGAGTTAAAAGAATATCCCATCAACTTATGTTTGGGTGAGGAACCTATTATTAAGCCAGGTAGTTTCCATTATGCAGTAATCAGTCCAGGTGTTCCGTTGAACATTCCGTTGGTTAAAAAAATTCGCCAGGCTCAGATTCCTTTGACAGGAGAAATGGAAATAGCTTATCAGTATGCTAAAGTACCCATGGTAGCTATTACTGGAACAAACGGGAAAACTACCACCTCATCCTTATTAGGCCAAATTTTTTCTGATGCTGGAGTGCCCGCCTTTGTAGGAGGGAATATTGGTATACCTTTAGTTACTGCGGTAGAAAATCTGACTCAGGGGTACGTGATTGTCGCGGAAGTATCCAGTTTTCAGCTGGAAACCATAGAAAACTTTCATCCTAAGGTAGCGATGATATTGAATATTACTCCGGATCATTTAGATCGGCATAAGACCATGAAGGGATACACGGAGGCGAAAGCCCGCATTTTTGAAAATCAAAATAAGGAAGATTTCACTATTCTTAATTATGACGATCCCCGGGTGCGGAAATTGGCTGATAAATCTCCTGGCCAAGTCGTTTTTTTCAGTCAAAAAACTGAGCTTTCCCGGGGAATTTTTCTGAAAAATGACATAATAACTGTTAAAGTGGAAGCTGATAGTTTTAATGTTGTTAATGTTCATGACATATATATAAAAGGCAAGCATAATTTAGAAAATGCTTTAGCAGCTACAGCAGCAGCTATTTGTTTGGGTGTTCCTCCGCAAAAAATTGGTTCCACCCTAAAATCTTTTCCTGGGGTACCCCATCGACTGGAATTTGTGCGGAAAGTGCGGGACGTATCTTATATTAATGACTCCAAGGGCACCAATCCTGATTCTACAATAAAAGCTCTGGAAGCTTATAATCAACCAATTATTTTAATAGCCGGGGGTAAAAACAAAGGAAGTGATTTTACTAAGCTAGCGAAAATAATTAAAAGTAAGGTTAGTTCTTTAATACTTGTGGGTGAAGCTGCTCCTGTTATTCAGGAAGCAGTGGCAGCTCAAGGTTTTACCTCGATATATCAGGCAGAGGGTTTCCCGGAAACGGTGACTCTCGCGCAAAAGATTTCTCGGCCTGGGGATGTGGTGCTTTTATCTCCCGCTTGCGCTAGTTGGGATATGTTTAATAATTATGAGGAGCGAGGAGATTTATTTAAGAAACTGGTAAATGAAATTAGGGGGTAGGAAGTATGGAATTAAAGAAAAATTCTCCTGACTTTATGATTTTTCTTTCGGTACTTTTGCTTTTGGGTATCGGTATTATCATGGTCTTTAGTTCCAGTCAATACGCCTCCTATTATCAATATAAAGACTCATTCCATTATTTAAGGCGCCAGTTTTTTAATGTCTTGGTAGGTGTTGGTGCCATGATCTTTGTCATGAAGTTAAATTATCATAAGTTGAAGGTTTTTGCTAAACCGGCTTTAATTATTTCCTTTGTCCTTTTAGGAGTGCTGCTGATAGACGGGATCGGCATTGAACGTAAAGGTTCTACCCGTTGGTTGGGTATTGGTTCAATGCAGGTTCAGCCTTCTGAGCTGATCAAGGTAACCATGGTCATGTATATGGCTTTGTTTTTAAGCGAGAGGCAGCATTTAATGAAATCTTTTCGAAAGGGTTTTCTACCCCCTTTAGGGATTATGGGGGCAGCTTGCGCTTTGATTATGTTGCAGCCGGATTTGGGTACCGCGATGACATTGGCTGGAACTACTGTTGTCATGCTTTGGTCGGCGGGAGCTAAAAAGACACATTTAGCTTTACTGGTTATCTCCGGTGTCACTTTGGTTTTGCTGGCGATTTTCCTAGAACCTTACCGGATGGAGCGTTTTATTGCTTTTTTAGATCCGTGGCAGGACCCCTTGGACACAGGATTTCAAACCATTCAGTCCTTACTCGCCATTGGCTCTGGGGGACTTGCCGGGGTAGGTTTGGGTTATGGCCGGGCTAAAATGTTTTATTTGCCGGAAAGACATACAGACTTTATTTTTGCCAACCTGTGTGAAGAATTGGGCTTTATCGGGGGTGCAATGGTTATTATTTTGTTTTTGCTCTTTGTGTGGAGAGGGTTAAAGGTGGCGGTATCTTTTACGGAATCATTTGGGAGTTTACTGGCCATTGGCATTACCTCTATGGTAGGAATTCAGGCCATTATTAATTTGGGTGTGGTCACCGGTTCCTTGCCTGTGACGGGAATTACCCTTCCTTTTATCAGTTATGGGGGTTCCTCCCTTTTATTTTCTCTGGCTGGGATTGGTCTTCTCCTAAATGTATCCCGGTATGCAGGATTGGATAGGTGAGTTAGATGCGGATGATTATTACGGGCGGTGGGACAGGAGGACATATTTATCCTGCCTTAGCCATTGCCCAAGGATTACTAAAGAAAGTTCCCGGTACGGATATACTGTATGTAGGCACGACAAAAGGCTTAGAAGCTGACATTGTACCCAAATCAGGACTTCCTTTTCGGACCATCGATGTGGAGGGTTTATCCCGGCCCATATCTCATCGTACATTCATCAGCCTGTTAAAGGCTGCCAAAGGAAGCCTTGGAGGCATGAGCATTTTACGTTCCTTTAAACCTCATGTGGTGGTCGGTACCGGAGGCTATGTATGCGGTCCTTTAGTATTAGCTGCCGCAGTACTTGGTATTCCTACTTTGATACATGAACAAAACGCTTTTCCGGGACTTACAAATCGGATTTTATCCCGCTTTACGAAACAGGTTTGTGTAACTTTTGAGGATTCCATTAAATATTTTCCCCGGCAAAGAAACATTAGTTTAACCGGACTCCCGGTACGGGAAGAAATTCTCATGGCTGAACGGCCAGCCAGTTTAAAAAATCTCGGATTAGCAGAAGATAAGCTTACGGTGGTAATTACCGGGGGAAGCCGGGGTGCCAGGAGCCTTAATTATGCCATGGGGGAAGTGTATCGAGAGTATCATACAAAAGAAAATGTACAGTTTTATCATATTACAGGTCAAACCGGATACAAAGAAAGTTTATCTTATTTTGAAGAAAATAAAATTGATATTCAAAAAAATCCTCGCATAAAGATCGTTCCTTATCTTTACGAGATGGAAGATGCTCTGGCGGCTGCCGATCTGATTATTGGACGAGCCGGTGCCTCTTTTCTATCTGAAATTATGGTTAGAGGGATTCCCTCCATCCTAATACCTTATCCTTTTGCCGCTGGAAATCATCAAGAACATAATGCCCGGGCCATGGAAAAACGGGGTGCGGCCCAAGTGGTTTTGGATCAAGATTTAAAGGGAGGGAAATTATTGGCGGTTTTGGGGACAATAATAAATAATACTTTATTGCTTAAGCAAATGGGAAAAGCAGCTAAAGAGATGGGAAAAGAGAATGCCCTGGATGATATTATCAAAACTATCGTGGGAATAAGTAAAGCTAGGTAAAGATAGTCGCAAGGTCACATCTTTATCTTCCCGGCATATGATAATTGTATGTTACGGGAATTTTTTACTTGTTCCTGCGTCTCTGGAAGGAGATGACTGAATGACTTTGACAAAAACACCCATCCATTTTATTGGAATTGGGGGAGCCGGAATGAGCGGGATTGCCAAAATATTGCTACAGTTAGGCGCAAAAATTTCCGGATCGGATATGAAAGAATCTGAGACTACGATTAGGTTGCAGGAAATGGGGGCAAAGATTTATCTTGGTCATGATGCTCGAAATATTGGAGCAGATATAGGTACAGTGGTCTATTCATCGGCTATTCCCCAAGATAATGTGGAAATGGTGGCAGCAAAAAGCCGGGGTATAGAAGTTTTAGCCCGGGCTGAAATGCTGGCCAGATTAATGGCCCGTCAGGAAAGTATTGCCGTGGCAGGAGCCCATGGCAAAACTACTACTACTGCTATGATTTCTTTAATGTTGGAAATAAATAAGATGGATCCGACTATCATTATTGGCGGTGACTTAAGACAAATCGGAAGCAATGCCAAATTAGGCACAGGAAGATATTTAGTGGCGGAAGCTGACGAAAGCGATGGATCCTTCTTAAAGCTTTTCCCCAAAATAGCGGTGATTACAAATATTGAAAATGATCATCTGGATTATTATCGCTCCGTAAAAAACATTGTCAATGCCTTTGTTCGGTTTGTGGAGCAGATTCCAAAGGATGGCTTTGTCGTGATTTGTCTAGACAATAAAGAACTGTCCAAAATCAAAAATACTGTTAAGGCTAACTATGTAACCTATGCCATTAACGGTGAAGAAGCAGATTATACTGCCAAAAATTTTTCTTTTAGGGGTACCAATTCTTCATGTGAGGTTTTCTACCGTAAAGAAAAAGTGGGAATTTTGGAACTTAATGTGCCCGGTAAACATAATATATCAAATGCACTAGCAGCTATTGCCACCGGGATGGAATTAGGGCTGTCTTTCCCCCAGGCCGCGGCGGGATTAAAAGAATTCACTGGGACCAAAAGACGCTTTGAACTAATCGATCGGGTTGACGGCATCACTATTTTTGATGATTATGCCCATCATCCTACGGAACTAAGGGCAACACTAAGTGCGGCCAAAACTGCGGGGTATCAAAGGATTATCGCCATTTTTCAGCCCCACCGCTATACCAGAACCAAGCTTTTGCAATTTGAATTTGGGGATTCCTTTTCTGATGCCGATATAGTTGTAATAAATGAAATATATAGTGCGTCGGAAAAACCGATTCCTGGAGTTTCTGCCCAACTGATTATTAATGCCATCAAAAACTCAGATCATGAAAAAGAGGTGGTATACTGCCCAACGGAAGATGATATTATTGAATATTTGCGCCGGGAAGGGCGGCCGGGGGATTTGGTGATTACTTTGGGTGCGGGTAATATTCGGCAGGCCGGAGTTCGCTATGCCCGGGAATATCGTTTATTAACAGAGGGAAAGGAACTGTAGAGGAAGATAATAATCTGCAATTGTCATCCTGAAGGAGGAAGGACTAAAGGATCTTAGATCCTTCGCTAGCTCAGGATGACTGGAATGATTCCAGAATGACACAATTGAACTAAACTATTAGAATCAAGAAAATAAAAAGATAGATGAGACAGGAAGCACAAAGGGAGACGAAGGTAACCGACGGGGGTGCAGCAAATTTGGAGAGGTATGTCATCACAGGGGGAACCCGGTTACATGGCGTTATTGAAGTTTGTGGGGCAAAGAATGCGGTTTTGCCAATTTTGGCCGCGACTATTTTAACCCCGGAGACCTGTATTATTCATAATGTTCCTGGATTGCAGGATGTTTTGTTAATGGTTGAAGTTTTAGAATCTCTTGGGGCTAAGGTTGAATGGGAAGGGAAAACATTAATTATTAATGCATCTGTAATCGATCCTAGTCAGGTTCCGGAAGTAATTATGAAAAAAATGCGCGCCTCGAATCTAGTGATTGGCCCCTTATTAAGCAGATTTAATTATGCCCGGGTGCCATTTCCCGGGGGATGTGCCATTGGATCCAGGCCCATGGATTATCATATTAAAGGGCTGAGACAACTGGGGGCGGAAATTGATGATAGATTTGGATACATTGAAGCCCATGCAGCCACCAAACTCTTAGGAGGGGAAGTCTATTTTGATTTTCCCAGTGTCGGGGCGACAGAGAATATTATGATGGCTGCGGTACTTGCTTCGGGAGTAACGGTGATTAGAAATGCCGCCCGGGAGCCAGAAATTGTTGATTTGGCGAATTTCCTAAATAGCATGGGGGCCAAAGTTTCGGGAGCAGGGAGCGATACTATTCAGATTTGCGGAGTGGAAAGACTCTTTGGTGTAGAGCATCGGGTGATTCCTGATCGGATTGTGGCCGGTACATATATGTTGGCGGCAGCCATTACTAATGGAGATATTATTATTAAGAATGCTGTGGTAGAGCATTTGGAGCCTTTGATTGCAAAACTCAGGGCGGCGGGGATAAGTGTCCAGAAAAATGGAAAAGGTATGCGGGTGAAAGGCTGTCCCCGGTACAGGGCGGTAGATATTAAAACCCTGCCTTATCCGGGATTTCCTACGGATATTCAGCCCCAGATGATGGCTTTAATGTCCTTGGCTCACGGCACATCTATAATTTTAGAAAATATTTTTGAAAATCGGTTTAAGCATGCCGATGAATTAAGGAGAATGGGTGCGTCTATCACGGTGGAGGGCAGAGTCGCTGTAGTTAAGGGAGTGAAAAGGCTTACAGGAACCGATGTAGAGGCCACTGATTTACGAGCCGGCGCAGCATTGGTTTTAGCGGGATTGGCTGCGGAGGGAGTTACGGTAATTCATAATATAGGGCATATCGACAGAGGGTATCACAGACTAGAGGAAAAATATGCTCTATTAGGGGCAAATATCAAGAGAGAGAAAATAAGAGTGGGCGATGAAGTTGCCTCATGGTTATAATTAAGCACACAAGGTGCTTTTTTTTTAGTACATTTGAGGACAAGATGAGGGAAATGATGTTATAATGTATTTGGTTAAGGTTCTCCAAAAAGTTCAAATACTTGCTTTAACTGGGGTGATATTGTGCAGGTACGAGGAGCGAGGTATGTGAGGAGGAGAAAAAAACCGGGTAGTATTAAATGGCTGTTAAAAATCTTAACTTTGCTTCTTGTCTTATTTTCGGCTTATTCTTTTATCCATTCAGACTTTTTTGCGGTAGCGTCAATTAAAGTAAGCGGGACAAAGTTAGTTTCTCAGACGGAAATTGTGGCTCTGTCCGGTTTGGCCAAAGGAGAAAATATTTTTAAAATAGATCCGGATGAGGCGGAAAAAAAGATTGGTATGCATGCCATGGTGGCAAGTACAAAAGTAGAAAAACGTATGCCCCGGGCCATTGAAATAATTGTGGAAGAAAAGGTTCCGGTGGCTTTGATTCCCATTGCCGGAGGACTGCTCCAAATTGATGGGGAGGGGTTTGTTTTAAGAAAGGAAAATCAGCTCAGTAAGGAGTCTTTGCCTATTATTACCGGTCTTAATCTTCCTGAAACATTTTCCATTGGGGAGAAAATTAATTCGGAGAATTTAACGATGGGCTTGAAAATGGTTTCTCAGATGGATGAAGCAGCCAAAAAGGAAATCGCAGAAATAAACGTTTCTGACCCCCAAAGATTAAGAGCTTTTACAATACAAGGAGCAGAAATCCGTTTAGGTAATGCTGATGGTTTTCAGGAAAAGTTCTCCAAATTCCTTCAAGTGATGAAAGAAGAGCAGAAATTAGATCGATTAGATAATATTGAGTATATTGATGTAAGTTTTAGCGGAAGACCGGTGGTATTCTATCGCAAATAGCAATCTTCGAGAATATTCGATAATTATTTTCAAATAAAATAAAGTGTGTTTAGCAGGGAAATCAGAATTGATGTGGAACTTTACAGTTTAATTGATTTTCTATTTTAATCAATTCCTTGGTCATTAAATGGAAATACGGGAAAACATGTAGTCAGGTTTTTCAATAAATTTGATGATAATCGTACCGAGGGGGTGCGAACTTGGGCATACATAATATTACTGTAGGTTTGGATATTGGAACCACTAAGACCGTAGTTTTAGTGGCGGAAATAAATAGCAACGATAATTTTTCGATTATCGGTGTAGGAGAGCAACTGACTCAGGGGGTTAAAAAAGGCGGAATTGTAGATCTAGAAGCTGTTACTAAATGTATTAATCAAGCTCTGGAAAAGGCGGAGCAAATGAGCGGCTGCCATGTGCAGAATGTTTATTTGGCGGTGAGCGGAGCGCATCTATCTTCCATGAATAATAAAGGTGTGGTCGCTATTACCAACAAGAACAGGGAAATCTCCGTTGATGATGTGGACAGGGTGTTACAGGCTGCAAAAGTAGTGCCTTTACCCCAAGATCAGAAAATAATACATATTCATCCTCGTCAGTACACCATAGATGGCAATGATGGCATAATTGATCCCATTGGCATGGCTGGTACCAGATTGGAGGCCGAAATCAATATGGTAACGGCATCCAGTAATGCTCTCACGAATTTATTAAGATGTGTGCATAAATCCGGCCTTTTAGAGGAAGAATTTGTACCTGCGCCTTTAGCATCGGCTGAGGCGGTACTTTTTCCGGCGGAACGGGAATTAGGTTGTCTGGTGGTGGATATTGGGGGTGGAACTACGGAATGTGCTATCTTTGATCAGGGACGATTGTGGTTTACCAGTGTTCTACCTGTGGGAGGCAATTTAATAACTAATGATATTGCCATCGGGCTACGAATTCCTGTAGAGGTAGCTGAAGTTATCAAAATTGAACATGGCTGCGTGCTATCTGGTTTAATGCCGGATAATGAAACGTTTGTTGTTCCTGATATGGTAGGCAGGGATACGAAGAAGGTTTCTAAGAAAATGCTGGCCAGCATTATTGAACCACGAATGAGAGAGATTCTCTCTTTAATAAAAAATGAACTTAAAAGATCCGGTTACCGGGGAGTTTTACCCGGTGGTATGATTATTACCGGCGGCGTGGCACAATTGAACGGGCTGATGGAATTGGCTGCAGAGGAGATGGATTTACCTATCCGAATAGGTTATCCGGACAAGATTAACGGAGTAAGTGAAACTGTTCGGAGTTCAGCTTATGCTACTGCGGCGGGACTGGTTTTATATGGAGTAAAAAACCTAGCTTATGCGCAGGCTGCACCTACCGGAGAACGTTTTTTTGGTGGAATCGTCAGTAAAGTTAAACACCTATTTCAGGATTTTTTCGCATAAGAAAAGTGATTAAGCTAAGGAGGATTTTAAATGCTTGAATTTGATGATTATGAAATTACACAATTCGCCAAAATAAAAGTTGTCGGGGTAGGCGGAGGCGGGAATAATGCGGTTAACCGTATGATCCGTAGCAGCCTAAAAGGTGTGGAGTTTATTGGGGTCAACACGGATGCGCAAGCCTTGCAGCATTCCCATGCGGAAGTTGTGGTGCAGATTGGTTCTAAACTAACCAAAGGATTAGGAGCAGGGGCTAATCCGGAAATCGGCAAGAAAGCGGCGGAAGAGAGCAAGGAAGAATTAGCCGCTATCCTGAAAGGGGCGGATATGGTATTTGTCACAGCCGGTATGGGTGGTGGTACGGGAACGGGAGCAGCTCCCATTGTAGCCGAAGTGGCAAAAGAGTTAGGAGCACTTACTGTGGGTGTGGTGACCAAACCTTTTACATTTGAAGGGCGGCGTCGGGCGCAGCAGGCCGAGACCGGGATCTCTGAGTTAAAGAGCCGGGTGGACACCTTAATAACTATTCCAAATGATAAACTGCTGCAGGTAATCGATAAGAAAACAACTATTACCGAGGCATTTGTAATTGCAGATGATGTGCTCCGTCAAGGGGTGCAGGGTATTTCCGACTTAATTGCCGTACCGGGTTTGATTAATTTAGATTTTGCCGATGTGAAAACCATTATGAAAGAAGCAGGCTCGGCCCTGATGGGCATTGGCGTAGGGACAGGAGATAATAGGGCTGCTGATGCTGCTAAGGCAGCTATTTCCAGTGCTTTATTAGAAACTTCCATCACGGGAGCGAAAGGTGTGCTCTTAAACATTACCGGGGCTAGCAACTTAAGTCTCTTTGAAGTAAACGAAGCGGCTGAAATTATTTCAGAAGCTTCCGATCCTGAAGCCAATATTATTTTTGGTGCTGTGATTGATGAAAAAATGGATGATTCCGTGCGGGTGACGGTGATTGCAACAGGGTTCGATAATAGAAGTGTAAAGAAGATCGAACCAAAGGATTTGGATATTAAACCTTTTACTGAGGATGATCTGGATATTCCGGCCTTTTTAAGAAAAAAATTTTAATAAAATAGGACATGGGACAGGGGTATAAAGAAACCCTGTCCTATTTTTTTGACTTTTCAGTGGTTTCGACTTGCCTCCCGGTTTTACGGATTTAATCGATTTATTGGATAATCTTTTATTTTTTAAAGGCGGCAAGTGACAAGTTTTTAAGGAGCAATTTATTATAATTAATGTTGTTGTAATTAAGAATAGCCCTTGGAATTTGTACATATATTTTAAATGATTGGATCAGTATGCCTTTCACGGGAAAAGGAAAGGTGGAAACTATGCAGCCTACTTATATTATATATGCTGATATTCTCTTCATTACCAATCTATTGCTGGATTACGGAATTCTTTGGGCTACAGCTCGTTTCGGCCATCTTGCTACGACTAATTTCCGTCTGATTTTGGGGGCTCTCCTAGGTGCAGTTTATGGAGTTTTAATGATCTATCCTTCTATGGCATTTTTGTATGCCCTTTCTATTAAAGTAGTCTTTTCTTTATTAATGGTCGCTGTGGCTTTTCCCCGCTTGACCATAAAAAAATATTTGCAGGCATTGGCATATTTTTATTTAATCAGTTTTGCCATGGCGGGAGCGGTTTTAGGGGGTAGCTACTTTTTCTCTCACAACTCTTACCTTTTCCAGTCCTTGGATGTGAAAAGCACTACACTGCTTTTTGGGGTGGCAATGGCAGGAATTTTGGGCCGATGGGGCCTGATTCATCTTAAGAGGCATTGGCAGAAAAATCAATTTAGAGTTTCTGTGGAAGTATTTATTAATAAAAAATCCCTCATGTTGGAGGCACTAATTGATACGGGGAATGAACTAAAGGATCCCTTAAATCGGAAACCGGTAATTATCGTGGAATATCAAGCGATAAAAAAATTATTACCGGAAGATTTTCAACAGTCTTTTGAAAAATACGGGGGAGTAGATGTCACGAAAGTGATGGAACAGAGTGGGAATCCTTTATGGATGACCAAGATAAGGATGGTGCCTTTTAATACTATTGGTAAACACCATGGCATGCTATTGGGCTATAAACCTGATTTAATTGTGATTTTTGGGCAAAAAAAGATAGTAACTAAAGATGTAATTATCTGTCTTTACCATAAACCTTTAAGCAATTCCGGCGGCTATCGGGCAGTATTAAATCCCGAGGTATTTGAAACGGCTGCATAATAACGAAGTTATCTTTTAGATGCTAAGGGCGATGAGTATATCTACCGCCTCGTTGAAACGCACTAGGGAAGGAAATTTTTTTGTAACCGAAAAATTTTCTACCGTTGCGTTATTACAATGAGTTGGAGAAAATTTCCACCGATGCGCTATAAAGGAGGATGGCAGGGTGCAAAAAGGCTGGATCAAATTGAAATGGATACTTAAAATCTGGTATATTCGTTTGCTGCAAAAGTTAAATTTGGCGGAAGATATTTTTTATGTTGGGAGTAGTGAAGCTTTACCTCCTCCTTTAACCAGCGATGAGGAAGTATTTTTGTTAGCCAGACTGGAAACAGGGGATAAAACTGTAAAAGAGGTTTTGATTGAAAGAAACCTGCGTTTAGTGGTTTATATTGCAAGGAAGTTTGAAAATACAGGGGTAGGTATTGAAGATCTGGTTTCTATTGGAACCATCGGGTTAATCAAGGCCGTAAATACCTTTGACCCAAGAAAGAAAATCAAACTGGCTACTTATGCCTCTCGATGTATCGAAAATGAAATACTAATGCACTTAAGGCGTAACAATAAGACACGATCCGAAGTTTCTTTTGACGAACCGTTAAATATTGACTGGGATGGAAATGAATTATTATTATCAGATGTGCTAGGTACGGAGAACGATGTAATTTATAAGTCCCTGGAAGAAGAAGTGGAAAAGAAACTTTTAAGTACGGCGATGACGAAACTTAATCCCCGGGAAAAAAAGATTATGGAGCTTAGGTTTGGTCTGGTTGATGGGACGGAAAAAACGCAAAAAGAGGTGGCAGATTTTTTAGGTATTTCTCAGTCCTACATCTCCCGTCTGGAAAAGCGCATTATTAAGCGATTGAAAAAAGAAATTCATAAGATGGAATAAGAGTAAAATACTGGGGTGATGGTTTGTAAGGGGCTGCATATCATGCAGCCCCGTTGTTTGTCGGGCCATGTACTTTTTTAAAGGGTACACGGCTTTTTTTATTTTATTGGCTGCATTAGATTTTAAAAGATTTTTTCTGACAAATGAAAGTTACTTTGAGTATATTTGCTTCAACCCTTGGCAATAATTTAAATAACATTGTTAAATTCCCTTACAGGGGGTAAGTGATGGTGCTGATCAATAAAGTTGAAATTTGCGGTGTTAATACTTCTAAATTGCCCGTTTTATCTAACGAAACCATGAGAAAACTTTTTGTGGCGATGCGGAATGGAGATAAAAGTGCCAGAGACAAACTGGTGAATGGAAATTTACGCTTAGTGCTCAGTGTGATCCAAAGATTTACCAACCGGGGAGAAAATGTAGATGATTTATTTCAAGTAGGATGTATTGGTTTAATGAAGGCTACGGACAATTTTGATCTTTCCCAAAATGTAAAGTTTTCCACATATGCCGTCCCCATGATAATCGGGGAAATTCGGCGTTATCTAAGGGATAATAATCCCATTCGGGTTAGTCGATCCCTAAGAGATATTGCTTATAAGGCTTTGCAGGTAAGAGATCAATTAGTTAATAAGCATTCCCGGGAACCATCGGTGACGGAGATCGCCAAAGAGTTAAAAATACCTCGGGAAGATATCGTCTTTGCCTTGGATGCTATTCAGGAACCGATTTCTTTATTTGAGCCCATCTACCATGATGGTGGTGATCCCATTTTTGTGATGGATCAAATTGGGGATGATAAAAATCATGATGTGCAATGGTTGGAAGGGATTGCGATCCGGGAAGCTTTAAGAAAGTTAAGCGACAGAGAGAAAAAAATTATCACTTTGCGTTTCTTTGACGGAAGAACCCAAATGGAAGTGGCGGAGGAAATAGGTATTTCCCAGGCCCAGGTGTCCAGACTGGAAAAGGGTGCTCTCATGCACTTGAAAAAACATATGTAGTAGGGGCGGACTCTGCTCCGCCTAGTAATGTAGGGAGAGATGATTTTTATGAGTAAGAGAAAAAAGTTTATAACTCTAGTGGTAATCCTAATAATTGGGGCAGGGGGATTTTGGTACGGCTATCAGGAATTAAACGCGACACCGATGACAGATAATAATCTAATTAGATTGCATGTTATTGCAAACAGTGACTCCCCATATGATCAGAAGATAAAACTATTAGTCAGAGACGAAATCATTAAGAAAATGGCCCCTTATTTAAAAGATGTCAAAACTGTGACTGAGGCAAGAAGCGTGACGCTAAAGCAATTGCCTGAGATCAAAAAATCAGCTGACAATTGTTTAGCATCTTTAGGTGAAGTCTATGATGCTTCTGTGGAATTAGGGGGATTTACCTTTCCGGCCAAGGCATATGGTGATTTAGTGCTTCCCGCCGGTAAATATGAAGCGGTGCGGGTAGTATTAGGTGAGGGAAAAGGCCGGAATTGGTGGTGTGTTCTTTATCCACCTCTTTGTTTTATCGATATCTCCAGCACTTTTGCTGTGAATGTGAGAGATTTACCCGAAAGCGAAGAACGAGTTCAGCAGGTAAACGCCGAACCGGTGCAAGTTGTAGTTCGTTTTAAACTCTTGGATGAAGTGCAGAACTTTTTTGGGAAGAATTTAATAGCTAAAGATAACTAATAATAGGCTAGCAAAAGAATTAATTAACAGGGCTGAAATCTTCGGCTCTGTTTTTTAATTGCCGGTATGGCTTTTCCCTGGCAAAAAATAGGGAATATTTTTTAAAAGCCTCATATACTATTCCTAAAGGGGGAGGTGGCAGAAAAGATGCTAAAAGTATCAGAGATAAGGATGAAGGATATTATTAATATTGTAGACGGAAAACGTTTAGGCTTTATTAAAGATATAGAATTAAATTTGCAGGGGGGGAAAATTAAATCTTTAATTCTGCCTGGTACAAGCAAGTTTATGGGGATTTTCGGTAGGAATGATGACTTAGCCATTACCTGGGATCAGATTAAAAAGGTAGGAGTAGATGTCATCCTAGTAGAAGTACACTCGTTTACTGATTTAAAACATAAGGAATCCCGGGAAGATTTTGAAGAATAATTTGAATAAAAAAGTTTTAGATAAACAGCATTAATATTGACTCACTATATTTAGTGGGGTATAATATTTTCCAGGCCTACATGTAGTATCTGGAATTTTTTTATAAAAGAAGAAGTTTTATTTATTAGTTTGGATAGCGTAAAGGAAGGAGGTGGAAAATGCGCTGCCCATTTTGTGATTTTGAAGATTCAAAAGTCTTGGATTCCCGGCCGTCTGATGAAGGACGCAGTATCCGCCGGCGGCGGGAATGTTTAGGTTGCCAAAAAAGGTTTACCACATATGAAAAAATCGAAGCACTTCCCTTGATTGTTGTCAAAAAAGATGGTCGGCGGGAGGTTTTTGACTCAAGAAAGCTATTAAACGGGCTGATGAAAGCCTGTGAAAAACGGCCTATCTCTTATGAAAAGTTGGAGGAAATTGGGGAAAGCATAGAAAGAGAATTAAGTAATTCTTTAGATCGAGAGATAGATACCCGGCTTATTGGTGAGGCGGTCATGGGTAAGCTGAAAGAACTGGATCAGGTGGCCTATGTGCGCTTCGCTTCCGTTTACCGCCAATTTACTGATGTTAATACCTTTATTCAAGAAATTGAACTACTACAAAAGAATGACAATAAGTAAGGGGGAGTACTATTGTTTACCACGATTCGTAAGAGAGACGGTCGGCTGGCTGATTTTAACGAAAAGAAAATTACTGATGCCATTTTCAAGGCAGCCAAAGCGGTAGGGGGAGAGGATCGCCAGACTGCTATGGAGCTGACTTTGGCAGTGTTGAAATATCTAAAAGGGAAGTACAACGGCAATACCTTTGGGGTGGAGGATGTCCAAGATGCGGTAGAAAAAGTATTGATTGAAAGTGGACATGCCAAAACTGCCAAGGCTTACATATTGTATCGGGATAAACGGAATCGGGTGAGAGACGGAAAATCTGATTTGATGGAAGCAGTACGGCAAATTTTAGTGGAGACCAGTCGGGAAAATGCCAATGTAAGTAATTCTCCCTCGGCCAAGATGCTGCAGATTGCCAGTGCCGCAAGCCGTAGTTATTACTTATCCCGGTTGATTCCGGAGGAATTTTCCTTGGCCCATCGCCGCGGCGATATTCATATTCATGATCTGGATTTTTATGCCAAGACCTTGACCTGTGTTCAAATTCCTCTGGGTCAGTTATTAAAAACCGGCTTTGACAACGGGCATGGTTATATCCGCCCCCCGAAAAGGCCGGCCTCTGCAGCGGCTTTGGCGGCGATTATTCTGCAAAGCTCTCAAAACGATATGCACGGCGGTCAATCCTTCGCTTTCTTTGACCGGGATATGGCTTCATATGTGGAAAATGCCTCGGAAGAAGAAGTATATCAAGCCATGGAAGCATTGATATATAACCTAAATTCAATGCATAGCCGCGCGGGAAGTCAAGTGCCTTTTTCCAGTTTGAATGTGGGGACAGAGACTGGGGAATCAGCCCGGAAAGTAACACGGAATCTTCTTTTGGCTTACGAAAAAGGGTTAGGCCGAGGAGAGAACCCCATTTTCCCCAACATTATTTTCCGCGTTAAAGATGGGGTTAACCTTAATCCGGGGGATCCCAACCGGGATTTGTTTGAGTTGGCGATGCGGGTGGCAGCCCGTCGCATGAATCCCACTTTTAGTTTTATGGATGCTAGTTTTAATAAGGAGTATGGGACTGATGTCAGTTATATGGGATGCCGTACCAGAGTGATGGCTAACCGCCGGGGACCTGCGGTTACGGAGAAACGGGGCAATCTTTCTTTTACCACTGTTAATTTACCTCGTCTTGGGTTAAAGGCCAAAGGAAATATCGGGACATTTTTCCGGCTTCTGGATGAAATTTTGGATTTGACCGCTCGGCAATTATATCACCGCTATCAAATCCAGGCCAATCTTAAAGTAAAGGACATGCCTTTTCTGATGGGGCAGCATTTGTATCTGGGTGCGGAGGAACTTAACCTGAATGATCGCATTGAAAATGCCATTAAACATGGAACTCTTTCCATCGGTTTTATCGGTTTGGCGGAAACCTTGGTGGCTTTGACCGGTAAGCATCACGGAGAATCTCAGGAAGCGGAAAAGCTGGGGCTGGAGATTGTTAGTCATATGAGGAAAAAAGTTGATGAGTTTTGCCATCAATATGATCTGAACTACACTCTCTTAGCTACTCCGGCGGAAGGGCTTTCCGGACGGTTTTTAAGTTATGATCAGGATGAATACGGTATCTTCCAAGGAGTGACGGATAAAGAATACTATACTAATTCATTCCATATTCCTGTGGGTTATCGTATCTCTATGTTTAACAAATTGTCTCTGGAAGGTCCCTATCATAAGTATTGTAATGCAGGTCATATTAGTTATGTAGAATTAGCCTCCCCGCCCATTCATAATTTGGAAGCGGTGGAGACCATCATCCGTCATATGGCGGCTAGTGATATGGGATATGCGGGAATTAACTTTCCCATAGATTTTTGTCTTGGCTGCAGCCATTTGGGTGTAATTAATGAAGAAAATTGTCCTGTCTGCGGGAGTGGTACCATTAGAAGAGTACGCCGCATTACCGGATATTTTAGTACGGTAGACAGGTTTAATGATGCGAAGATTGCGGAGTTGAAGGATCGGGTGGCTCATTTATGAAAATCCGTATCGCAGGAACAGTGCCTGAGAGTGTGGTGGATGGACCCGGGATTCGTTTTGTAGTCTTTGTCCAGGGTTGCCCCCATCACTGCCCTGGCTGCCATAACCCGGAGACTCATGATTTCCAGGGAGGAGGGCTAGTAACCATCTCCTCCTTGGAGCAGGATTTAAAGGAGCGGCCATTGGTTACCGGTCTCACTATCAGCGGAGGTGAGCCTTTTTGTCAAGCGGGCGAATGTGCGGAACTTGCTCGGGCGGGAAAAACACTGGGTAAGGACGTGGTGGTTTATTCAGGATATACCTATGAACAAATTCAGCAGATGGCGACACAAGACAAAGGGGTGGCAGATCTTCTTTCCCTAACTGATATTTTGATTGATGGCCCCTATCTTCAGGATCAACGGGATCTAAGCCTCCCTTTTCGAGGTTCTGCCAACCAACGGATGATCAGACTTAGTAAAGAAGGATTTTTTTAAGTCCGGTCGAATAATGAGTTAAGAGGCTAAATAGCCAAAACTAACGCTGATAGTTGAGGTGGGGTCATGTATCGAGGGGCAAGTGAAAGGATAAAAATTGAAGATGTGCTTTCCCAGCCGGTAACAATAATTGACCCGGAACTGAAACCGGAGGGACTAAAGAGGAAGATTGAAGAAGAAAAGCTGGCGGCCCTTCTTTGGCCAAAAACTAAGCATACTTGGCATGTAGTGTTATCGTCCGAGTTTTTAACATCTGAAGAAGAAGTATCTTGGGAAGACCTGGCCTTAACTGGGGTTTCTATAAAATCTACTGCTTCAATAGCCGAAATCATCGATATTTTAAGTAAACTTACCCGGGAAGTAGGGGTTGTGGTGGACGAAATGGGATTCCCTCAAGGGGTGATTGAACCGAGGCGATTCCTTTCTCTAGTCTGGCAGAAAATGCTCCATGTGGAATGCTCTATGAACACCTTGATGGACACGGTAAATGAAGCAATTACCCTAATCGATCAACAAAATGTGGTAGTGGGTTGGAATAAACGGGCGGAGGAATTATATCGCATTCCGGCCAAAACCATTGTCGGTCAGGAAATCAATCGTTTCTTTTCCAGCTTGGTAGTAACCCATGTGATCAATAAGGACGTGATGAAAAAGAAAGGTGTTAGAAACGATTACCACCAGCCTATTCCCGGTACTCATGTGTTGATTAATGCTTTTCCCATCATCTATCAGGATCAAGTATTAGGTAGTGTCTGTGCTGAACGGGACATTACTGAAACTGTGAGTTTGCATAATGAATTATCCAAAGCAAATTCGCAAGTCAGACAGTTAAAAAGCGAAATTACAAAAAGGCATAAATCCCATGATGCCTTTCAAAAAATATACGGTCGTAGCAAGAAACTAAGTGATACGATTAATTTAGCCCAGCGGGTAGCTAATACCAATGTGGCGGTACTGATCCGGGGAGAGAGCGGAACAGGAAAGGAACTTTTTGCCGAAGCTATTCATAACGAAAGTTCCCGGAAAGGCAAGCCTTTTGTGATCATCAATTGCGGGGCGATTCCTGCCGCTTTATTTGAAAGTGAACTATTTGGCTATCAGTCTGGTGCCTTTACCGGTGCAGACAGGAAAGGTAGGCCGGGGAAATTTGAATTGGCTCATCAGGGAACCATTTTCCTGGACGAGATTGGGGAAATGCCCTTGGACTTACAGGTAAAACTTTTAAGGGTGCTTCAGAACAAACGCTTTTACAAAGTAGGGGGGAATGACCCTATTGAGGTGGATGTCCGGGTAATCGCGGCAACGCACCGGAACTTGGAGCAGATGATTGCTGATGGGCTGTTTCGGGAGGATCTTTATTACCGAATTAATGTGGTTTCCTTGGAAATTCCTCCTCTTCGGCAGCGTAAAGAAGACATTCCTGAATTAATTTATCTCTTTATTCGGGAATTTTGCCTCCAGCAGAATCGGGATATGGTGCAAATTGCTCCGGAAGTGATGACGACCCTGCTAGAGTATCCATGGCCGGGCAATATAAGGGAACTCCGAAATGTGGTGGAAAGAATGGTCATTTTAGCAGAGGATAATATGATTTTACTGGAACATTTGCCTCCTTCCATTAAAAAAAGAAAAATCACCGGCGAAGAAATACCCAAAGGGGATTCGACCTTGACGGACATTACGGATCGAACTGAAAGGGAAATTATTTTACAGGCATTGGAAGAATCCGGAGGTGATAAATCCAAGGCCGCAAAACGTTTGGGCATCCCAAGAAGCACTTTATATTATAAATTAAAAAAATATGAAATCCAAAAATGAATTAGAGGGTGTCGGAAATTTGACACTAGTGTCCAAATATTAGACATAAAATTCAGGGTAATCTAGATTTTTTAGGGGCTGCATCTTATGCAGCCCTTGTTTTTTTAAAAAGAATAATATTTATGCTGTAAAATTACATCCGTTTTCCCACTATAAAAAGTATTTTGAATTGACTCAAAATTACAATGATTTCAATTACTAAGGTGAAAGCCTCGGTTACATAGAGAAGGTTCTCTTTAAGATTAAGATTAGGTGTTAGTGGTTTCCTTTTGTTTTTTGGCATAGAACTTGCATGCTTAAATTATGTTGAGCTTTAAAGAGGGACATTTCCATTTTGGTTCAATATGAGGTTAAATTCATTTGATCTTTTTTAACCAAATCTTATTAACAGGAGGGGAGTGACTATCATGCGTATTGTAGAGCACCCAATCTTAGATTTTCAACGAGGTGAAAAAGTAACTTTTTTCTTTGATGGGCAACCGATAGAGGGTTACACAGAAGAAACCATCGCTGCTGCCTTGCATGCTGCAGGCATCAGGGTATTAGGGCATAGCCCGGAATTGCATCGTCCCAGAGGGCTGTTTTGCGCCATTGGGAATTGTTCTTCCTGCCTGATGGTGGTAAATGGGGAGCCAAATGTCAGGATCTGCGTGGAGAAAGTAAAACCTGGCATGCAAGTGGAAACTCAGAAGGGAAAGGGGTGTCTGAGGTGAAACAGACAGAAATTTTAGTGATAGGCGGTGGACCGGCAGGCCTCTGCGCGGCAGCAGCAGCGGCTGAGTTGGGGGCCCAAGTACTAATCCTGGAACGAGATAGTAAGCTTGGTGGGCAGCTGGTAAAACAAACCCACAAGTTCTTCGGTTCAAAAAAACAGTATGCCGGTGACAGAGGAATTCATATTGGAGAGTTTCTCTTAGAGCAGGTAGAGACAAATCCTAAAGTAGAAGTGTGGTCGGACGCCACCTGCTTAGGAATTTATGAAGATGGCGTGGTCACAGCAGAAAAAGATGATCAACATATTAAAATTAAACCGGAGCGGATTATTGTGGCCACCGGGGCTGCGGAAAAAGCTTTAATGTTTCCCAATAATGATTTACCGGGAATTTATGGGGCAGGCGCTGTCCAGACCTTGATGAATGTAGCCGGCGTAGTGCCTGGTAAAAGAGTTCTGATGGTGGGTGCGGGAAATATCGGACTAATCGTTTCCTATCAATTGCTTCAGGCAGGAGTAGAAGTGGCAGGAGTAGTTGAGGCTGCTCCCCACATAGGGGGCTACCTGGTGCACGCTTCCAAAATTCGTCGGGCCGGAGTACCGATCTTAACCTCACATACCGTAAAAGAAGCTTATGGCGATGGCACTTTGGAAGGAGTGATCATCTGTCAATTAGACGACAAATGGCAGCCTATTCCGGGGACAGAGCAGGATATCAAGTGCGACGTGATGTGCTTGGCAGTAGGATTAAGCCCTTTGACAGAGCTTTGCTGGCAGGCAGAATGTGAAATGAAATATATACCTGAATTATCCGGTCATGTACCCGTAAGAAATGAGTACTTAGAAACAACTCGTCCTGGATTATACGTCGCCGGTGATGTAGGC
The DNA here is from genome assembly GCA_050952465.1 of Bacillota bacterium. GTDB lineage: Bacteria > Bacillota > Dehalobacteriia > Dehalobacteriales > Dehalobacteriaceae > DUPU01. Next base: position 136,176 of record JBMNKZ010000009.1, read on the forward strand.
GGTGTAGAAGAGGCCAGTTCCGCCATGGTGGAAGGAAGACTTGCCGGAATTTCTGCGGCTTTGAGCCTTGGTTATGGTAAAGATGCGGCACCCGAGCTGCAGGCCGAAGCTTTAAAAGAGTTGGATGAACTCAGATCCGGACCAGCAGGGGAAAAGGTCATGAAGGGAATTTTGAAACTCTTAGGCAAGGAGGGAGCAGCATGCTAATTAAAACAGGGATTCCTAGTGTTGATGATCTCAAAAAAGTATATCCTTCCGAAGAAAGGATGCTAAAAGGCCCCGTAGCAATTATTGAATGCTTCCAAAAGATACCTTGCAACCCTTGCACGGAGGCTTGTAAGCAAGGAGCTATTTTACCAATGAAGGATATCAATGACATACCGGAAATGGATTTTGAAAAATGCAACGGCTGCGGTGTTTGCATCAGCCGGTGTCCGGGGTTAGCTATTTTTATCGTGGATCGTTCCTATAGTGAAAAAGAAGCAATTGTGAGAATACCTTATGAATTTGTTCCTCTGCCTGAAGTCGGACAAAAAGTGGTTGGTCTGAATCGAGCGGGTGAAGAAGTAGGTACCTTTGAGGTGAAAAAGGTGCAGTCTGGCGGTAAGAAAAATATGACCTACACTGTTTGGTTGGCGGTTCCGCAGGAACTTTGCATGGAAGTGCGTAATATTCGTCGGGGAGGGGTTACACATGGAGAATAAGGTTATTGTCTGCCGGTGTGAAGATGTCACCCTGGAAGATATTCATGCGCTGATTAAACAAGGTTATCGCACCATTGATGAGATTAAGCGGGTGTCAAGAGCCGGTATGGGGCCCTGCCAGGGCAGAACCTGCCGCATGCTGATCGCTCAAGAATTAGCAAAGGCTTACGGGGTCAGTATGGAAGAGGTTTTGATGCCTACCTTCCGTCCCACCGTTAAGCCTGTGAAATTAGGTATTCTTGCGGGGGGTGAGTAAAGTGCAAAAAACAGCTAATGTGGTAATTATCGGGGGCGGCATCATCGGATGTGGCATGGCTTATGAATTAGCCCTCCGGGGGATGAAGGATATTGTTGTTGTAGAAAAGCAATATCTTTGTTCCGGTGCCACCGGACGTTGTGGGGCCGGGGTTAGGCAGCAGTGGGGCACGGAACTAAATGCTATTTTAGCACGGGACAGCGTAAAAAGATTCGAACAGATGAATGAAGAATTGGACTATGATTTGGATATTGAGTTTAAACAAGGTGGCTATTTAATGTGCGCTTATACGGAAGCCGAGTGGACTCAATTTCATAAAAATGTAGACTTGCAGAAAAGATTAGGTATCCCCGTGGAAATGGTTACCCCGGAAGAGGCCCGGGAGATTGTACCCCACTTAAATATTAACGGACTTTTAGGAGCTACTTTTTGTGGGACCGACGGTCATGCCAATCCTTTTCATGTAGTTGATGCCTATGCAAAAGCAGCACGAAGACTAGGTGTTGTTTTTGAAACTTATACGGAAGTGACTGGGATTAAGGTAGAAAACGGTAAGGTAAAAGGGGTAGAAACCACCAGAGGTGATATTGATGCTCCCTTGGTAATAAATGCTGCCAATTATGCGGCGGGTAAAATCTGCAAGATGGTCGGTTTTGATTTACCTTTATATCCCCAAAGACACCAAGCCTTAGTAACCGAGCCGGTGGATCCGATACAAGGGCCTATGGTTATTTCTCTTAGTCATCGGCTTTATTGCCAGCAGACTCCCCACGGCAGTTTTATTATGGGAGTAGGGGATCCCCATGAACCAAAAGATTTTAATATCAATTCCAGCTGGCAGTTTTTAGAGGATGTGACCCGTCAGGCGATTTCAGTGCTGCCGATACTTAAAAATATTCGCCTAGTACGGCAATGGTCGGGGCTATATGATATGAGTCCTGATGCTAATCCCATTTTAGATCAGGTACCGGAAGTGGAAGGCTTATGGGTACTGGCCGGTTTTAGCGGACATGGCTTTATGGTTGGTCCTCAGACGGCAGTTTTAGTTGCACAGAAAATTATGGGTGAAGAGTGCTTCATGCCCATTGAAAGATTTGGCTTAGACCGCTTCCGCAAAGGAGAATTGCTCTTAGAGCCCTCTGTTGTTTAACCTGACTAACTTGGCGTAAATCTCTCGCCTCAGATGGGGACATTCCTTGAAGAGGTATGTCCCCATCTGGATTAATAACTTGCGTGAATTGAAAACTTAGATGAAATATGCACTGGCCGGCTTATTGTTACAAGTTGAACATTTCCTTTAGCCGGCCAGATCTGTATACTGGAGAAACCCAGTTTTTTTAGAATATTTTGCGAAAGCCAGGTTTAGCAGGTTTTTTGCCTACCCATATCGAATAATGTTTTTTTAGAACTGTTAACTATCAGATAAAAATTCGGAGGTGAACTTAACTTGAAAAGATTAGCAGTAAAATCAGAACTGTGCATTGGCTGCGGTATTTGCGAAGAAGTATGTTCCAATGCTTACCGCAAAGAAAAGAATCGAGAAAAAAGTGCCATCAGGATTGAAGAAAACGGTGATAAAGGATATATTATCCATGTATGTAATCAATGCGGTAATTGTATCGACATTTGTCCAACTATGGCCATTAGCCGAGATAAAAACGGTATTGTCCGGATTAAAAAAGACCTTTGTGTCGGATGTCTCACCTGTGTAGGAAATTGCCCTACGGAAACTATGTATTATCATGATACCCTTCATGAACCTTTCAAATGTATTGCCTGTGGACTATGTGTCAAGGAATGTCCATCCGGAGCGTTAGAAATAGAAGAGTATTAAACTTATGGAGGAGGCGAAATAGATGAATGTAAAGGAAATGCAGGGAAAACATCGGCTTTTGGCAGAATATAAGTATCAGCTAGGCACCATTGACAAGGGCTATACCAATAGAACTTTATATATCAATGTGGGTGACAATGCGATCAAAGAAAAACCTGTTACCAACTTCATGAAGGAGAAGTTTACCGGTGGAAAAGGTTTTGGCCTTTGGTATTTATGGAATGCGGTAACACCGGAAACCAAATGGGATGACCCGGAAAATGAAATCGTAGTGGGCACTGGACCCATCTGTGGGATAACCCAATATCCCGGTTCCGGTAAATCTTTGGTGGTGAGCCTTTCTCCCCTGACAGGACTACCTTTTGACAGCAACGTGGGAGGGTTTTTTGGGCCATACTTGAAGTTTTCCGGGTTTGATGCTTTGGAGATTCAAGGAAAAGCAGAGAAAGATGTTATTGTGATCATCGATGGGAATAAAGGGATTGTCAGGATTGAGGAAGCTCCGGAAGAGGCTGTCGACGGACATCTTCTAGGAGAACAGCTGACGGAAATGTATGCAGAATCCGAGGAAGACAAAAAGAATATTTCTGTGATTACTGCGGGATCGGCAGCGGGAAATACTAGGGTAGGCTGCCTGAATTTTACCTTTTATGATCCTAGAAGAAAAGTTGTCCGATTGAAACAAGCCGGTCGGGGCGGCATTGGTACCGTTTTTCGCGATAAGAAAATCAAAGGGGTTTTAGTGCGTTTTAAAGGTACCAAAGGAAATTTAAACAATCCACATGATATTTCCTTAATTAATAAAGCTGGGGTCAGACTGCATAAAGAAATCGCCCAAAATGACCATAAACAGAATAACATGAGGAAGATCGGCACGGCAAACATTATAGAGCTTATGGATCAATATGATCTACTTCCTGTGCATAATTATAAATATGGTTCCCATCCGGATACCTATAAGATTGCCTCTACTGTGTTTATTGAAAAATATGTCACACAGGGTATGGCTGACGGCTGTTGGTACGGGTGCAGCTTATCCTGCGCTAAAGCGGCAGATAATTTTGAGTTAAAAACCGGACCATATAAAGGACACAAGGTCTGTGTAGACGGTCCGGAATACGAAAATGCCGCAGGACTCGGGGCAAATTGCGGAATCTTTGATCCGGAATATATTCTTGAAGCCAATTTCTATTGTGATACCTATGGCATAGATACCATATCCTTTGGTACCATGACTGCCTTTGCCATGGATTGTTATGAACGAGGGTTCATTAATAAAGAGATTACCGGTGGCCTGGAGTTAACTTTTGGTAATAAAGACGCTGCTATTGAGTTATTGCACCAGATGTCCCGGGGAGAAGGCTTTGGGAAAATCGTAGGTCAAGGTGTGCGCCGCATGAAAGAGATCTTTGCAAAAGAATATGGGGCAGATCCCCAAGCTCTGCAGGATATTGGCATGGAGCAGAAGGGCCTGGAGTATTCTGAGTATTTGATGAAGGAGTCCTTAGCTCAGCAGGGTGGTTATGGCCTATGTAACAAAGGTCCTCAACATGATGAAGCTTGGTTGATTTTTATGGATATGGTGAATAACCAGATTCCTACTTTTGAGGATAAGGCGGAAGCTCTCCATTACTATCCCATGTTTAGAACCTGGTTTGGGTTATTAGGATTATGTAAACTACCTTGGAATGATATTACCCCGCCCAATAACAAATATACAAGTGAACCGGCAAAGATTCCCGAGCATGTGCAGAATTACTTTGACGTTTATGAAGGTGTAACCGGGGTTAGATTAGATGAAGCGGCCATGGTACGGCAATCGGAACGAGTGTATAATTTCCAAAGGGTATTCATTCTCCGCATGGGTTCCGGAAGAAGAGTGCACGATCAAGTTCCTTATCGTTCTTTGGGGCCGGCAACAGCAGAAGAATATGAATCCCGTCAGGAAAGATATGATAAGCAGTTAAAAGAATTGGTGGGCTTTGATCCCGAAGGAAAGTCTACCGAGGAAAAAATGGCGGTGATGCGGAAATACCGAGAAGATCAGTATGAAAAATTAATGGATGCAGTTTATAAAAGAAGAGGCTGGACCAACGATGGGATTCCCACTTTGGAAAAACTTCAAGATTTAGGCATGGATCTGCCGGAAGTAGTGGAAGTGGTTAAAAAATATCTCTAAAAACTGGGGTTATGCATATGATCAAAGTCAATGGTTTCGATTTTCCTTGGGAAGAAGGATTAACTGTTACCAAACTCTTGAAGAAAAAGGGTTATACCTTTAGTGTTAACTTAATTGTGGTCAGAATTAATGATGAAACTATTTCAGAAGAAGAATTCGATACAACTTTGATTAATGATGGTGATGAAGTGCAAGCCCTCCATATTTTTGGGGGGGGCTAAAACTAAAATTCAGGAGGCGGTTAGATAACCGACCCTTGTTTTTTCTCTAGTAGCCATTAAACAACTGACAGCTTTTATAACATGAAGCGCGGTGTCAGTATTTTGGACATATAATATATTTCACAAAAAAATGCAGCTGATTTTCAGATAAATCCCTTGACAATAAGGGATTTATCTTATTTTCTTAAAGAAATAAATTGCCAAATCCCTTTATTTTCTGCAGGAATTAGTTATCAGTGGCAAAAATCTTTACCAGACCTCAAAAATAAAGACTATTGGCACGCATATTGCAATTATAATCATATGACACAGTTTTGTTTAAGCATGCAAGAATAACTCTATAGAGATGATCAAGGAGGCAGGATATGAAAAGATACACGGTCAGTGTCAACGAGAAACACTGTAAAGCGTGCGGCATCTGCATCGGGCTTTGTCCCAAGGAGGTTTTTGGGGAAGACTATCTGGGCAAAGCAGTAGTAAAAGACCCGGATCAATGTACTGGATGTAAAACATGCGAATTACATTGCCCGGACTATTGTATCGAGGTAGGTGAAGTATCATGACCAAGAAAAAAAATATAGAGCTGCTGCAAGGTAACGAAGCCTGCGCCTTGGGGGCATTGAGAGCAGGGGCGAGATTTTTTGCCGGATATCCCATTACCCCTAGTACTGAAATTGCCGAAGTTATGGCTAAAGAATTACCAAAGGTGGGGGGCAAATTTATTCAGATGGAAGACGAAATAGCCGGAATGGCAGCCACCATTGGTGCCAGCCTCACTGGTAAAAAAGCCCTTACTGCTACCAGCGGCCCCGGCTTCTCCTTGAAACAAGAAAATTTGGGTTATGCATGTCTAACGGAAATTCCTTGTGTGGTAGTAAATGTGATGCGGGGAGGGCCTTCTACCGGACTTCCTACCAGTCCGGCCCAAGGTGATGTAATGCAGGCCAAATGGGGCACCCACGGGGATCATCCCATTATTGCTCTTTCACCGTCCTCCATTAAAGAATGCTACACTTTAGCTGTAAAAGCCTTTAATTTGGCGGAAAAATATATGACCCCGGTGATTATCTTGATGGATGAGGTAATTGGCCACTTAAGAGAACCTTTAAATTTCGATGAAGTAGCGGACTTAGAGATCATTGAACGCAAAAAACCGGACACAACTCCGGACAAATACCAAGCCTATAATGGAGGTGAGGAAGGTATCCCTACCTTAGCTTCCTTTGGCACCGGTTACCGTTATCATGTCACGGGGCTTACCCATGACGAAAACGGCTACCCTACTATGGCACCAAAAGTAGTTGAAAGAATGAATTTAAGAATTGTCAATAAAATTCAGGAGCACGCGGAAGACATTATTGAGTTTGAAAGCCAAAACATAGAAGATGCCGAAATTGTGATTCTATCTTATGGGGGAAGTGCTCGGTCAGCCAAAGAAGCAAAGCAAAAATTAAATGCCGAAGGATTTAAAGTTGGCCTTTTCCGACCCATTACCATTTGGCCTTTCCCGGAAAAAGCAGTTAAGGAAATCGCTGAGGAAGTAAAAGCAATTGTTGTACCGGAAATGAACATGGGGCAGCTGAAAATGGAAGTAGAAAGAGTGGTTGGCGGAAAGACCCAAGTGATTGGGGTCAATAAAGTGGATGGAGAACTGGTGACCCCGGAAGAAATTATCGCTGTGGTGAAGGGGGTAGAGTAATGAAAGGGACTTATGAAAAGTATTTTAGAACTGAGAAACTCCCGCACATTTGGTGTCCCGGCTGTGGAAACGGGATTGTGCTGGCTGCTTTTGCCCGGGCCATGGAAGAGCTGGGAATAGACCAAGATGAGACTGTGGTGGTATCCGGTATTGGCTGCTCCTCTAGGGCGACTACTTATGTTGACTTTAATACCCTTCATACCACCCATGGCCGTGCTTTAGCCTTTGCTACAGGTGTAAAACTGGCCGAGCCTAGACTTAATGTTTTTGTTTTCATGGGTGACGGAGATGCCACGGCCATCGGTGGCAACCACCTGATTCATGCCTGCAGGAGAAATATTGATATTACAGCGATTATCATAAATAATAATATTTACGGCATGACCGGAGGACAATATTCCCCCCTGACTCCCATCGGTAAAAGGGCTACCACCGCTCCCTATGGCATGATCGAAAGAAATTTTGATCTTTGCGAGCTGGTGAAAGGGGCAGGTGCGACTTATGTAGGGAGAAGTACCACTTATCATGCGAAAATGCTTACCGACCTGATCGTGGCCGGGGCCAAAAACAAGGGTTTCTCCGTGATTGAAGCCTTATCTCAATGCCCTGTGAGTTTTGGGCGAAGAAATAAAATGAGAACTCCGTTGGAAATGATGCAGTGGGAAAAGGAGCATACCATTAATGTTAAAGCGGCCGCTAAACTTAAACCTGAAGACAGAGAAGGTCGAATCCTAATTGGTGAGCTTCATAAGAGTGAGGCACCAGAATATACCGCGGAATACGATCGATTAATTGCTAAAATACAGGGGGGAGGGAAATAAGATGGCTAATAGATGGGAAATCAGACTAAGCGGTACCGGCGGACAGGGTCTGATTTTGGCGGGCATTATTTTAGCGGAAGCAGGAATTATTGACGGATTTAACGCTGTTCAGTCCCAAAGTTATGGACCTGAAGCTCGGGGTGGTGCCAGTAAGGCCGAAGTGATCATTAGCGATGAGGAAATCAACTATCCCAAAATTGGCCATGCGGAAATCCTTCTTGCTATGTCCCAAAAAGCCTATGATAAATACTCTCCTCAGGTGAAAGAGGGAGCCACCGTAATTATTGACAGCACCTTGGTAAAAAACGTAGAAGAGGTAGAGAACCAAAAAATATATCGAATTCCCATTACAGAAATGGCCAAAAAAGAAACCGGTCGAGAAATGACGGCAAATATTGTTGCTTTGGGCGTAATTGCCGGTATCACTAAAGTAGTATCTGAAGAAGCACTAAAAGAAGCAGTGTTGGATCGCATTCCAGCAGGCACAGAGGAAATGAACATAAAGGCATTAAGTGCCGGTTTAAAAGCGGGGAAATAATACGGTTAGTATCAATAAGGGACGATTCTTTTGATTTTTGTAAATCAAGAAGAGTCGTCCCTTAAATTTAAACCTTTAGCAGTTTATGACAGTCCTAAATATCCGGATAATCTATAGGGCTTTTTTAATTTTCGTGGCCAAACCGGGTAATTTATGACTAGGCACTCCGCAGATGGCTACCCGTATTCCCTTTTCCATATTGACAACAAAAATATTGTCTTCCGCGAGTTTCTTGGTTGATGTTCGAGGATCCCGGGCAGGAACCGTAATAAAAAATCCGCTCTGATAGGGACAGGTTTCTAAACCTACACTTTTTGCTTCGTCCATAAAGATTTTTACCCGTTTTTCCATTATCCCCCGAATCGCGGTCTGTTCCTCTTCAATCTTAGCTCTGAGTTCCGGGTCTTTTACCACATCCGCTAATAACCTTTGGGCACTGCGGGTGCCGTTTGACCAGACGCCCCGGTTCGATAGGGAATTTACCTCAAAAAATTCATCCACTACTTCCGGGGAAGAGCTAAGTCCGACTACAGCCCCGGAACGCATTCCGTAGATAAGAAAAGATTTTGACATGCTGTAAGCGATAGTGACGAAAATATTCTCCGGCAGTCCTCCAAAAAGACGGAGAAATCTTCTTGCCTCCCTTGATGGGCCGGAAAAATCAATATAAGCAATATCCAAGAGCAGGGTAATCTTTTTTTGCTTATTTTGAGCACATACTTTAATAAAGTCCAGAACCTGGTTCCAATCAGTCTCTTTCATGCTGTAGCCGGTGGGGTTATGTGCAGGAGAGTTAAAGATAATCACTAGGTTATCTTGTTCTTTTAACACCTCTTCCACCTTATCTTGGAATCCTGCAATATCAAAATTATTATTATCATCAAATAATGGGTAAACATCAATACCCCGGTGATGTTCCTGGGCTACGGTTCGGTAGCTTCCCCAAAAGTAATTTGGTACAAGAACTTTTTGCCCTGGTTCCAGATAATTAAAAATAACGTGCCGGATGGCTCCAGTGCCGCCTGGGGTGGCTACCGATTTAGCATAGGTGTTTTCCGGCATATTGCCCTGAAAAGTCATCTCAACAGCGGCCTGTAAAAAATCTGCATTCCCTTCAATTGCAGCATAATTCATTAAGTCCTCTGCGGACATTTGTTTTAAATGATTCTCCACAGTAGGAAATGATGCAAACATTTCCTCCTCATTATAAATTACCCCTAAAGAGGCATTTACTACTCTGTCCTTTCCTACCTTGGCAATTGCTTCTCTGGCTGCCTGGGCAATGGCAAAAATCTGATCCGGTTTGTTTCCTTTTTTTGCTACATGGGCAGCGGCCATTAAAGTTGTCATAGTTTCCTCCTTAAATAACTCTATTCTTTAGCTAAATATTTAGCATATTAACACCAAATTTTTTGTCATATAATTGACACTTCTATATATTATACATCCATTCTATATGGTTGCAAACCGTGACTTTTAAAAAATACTGTATACATGGAATGTGTTAAGAAGAAAGATAGCCTTGCTAATCTGCTACAACTATTGTGCCTCAAGGGAACAAATGGTATAATAACCAATAAGGTTTTTTTCGGAGTTAATAATGATGGGCTTTATCAGGGAAGAAAAATTAGACACTTATTTTTATACGGTGCCTGCTTTTTCCGAGACGGGTTTGGTAGAACATGGTTTTACCTGCCGCCTTGGTGGGGTAAGCCAGGGGGATTTTGCTTCTTTTAACTTAGCTTTTCACGTAGGGGATAATCCAGAGTCGGTGAGAAAGAATCGCAGGAAAATGGTCAGCCTGCTGGGTAAAGATTTGGACTCATTGGTAGCAGGAGAGCAGGTGCATAGTAGTCATATACATATAGTAGACGTTAATGACCGGGGACGGGGAAGTGCTTCTTATGACTCCTCCATTCCGGGTACTGATGCCCTAATTACCAATTTGCCGGGTATAATTTTAAGCTCATACTATGCTGATTGCGTGCCGGTGTTTTTTTTAGATCCCATAAATAAGGTGATTGCTTTAGCCCATGCCGGCTGGAAAGGTACGGTACAGAACATTGCTGGTCTAACTATCCAAAAGATGACAGCACTTTTTGGCACTGATCCCTCAAATTGTTTAGCTGCCATTGGACCATCCATAGGCAAATGTTGTTTTCAAGTAGACCAGCCCGTTTTAGAAGAATTTGCCCGAGATATTGATCAGTATGAGAGGTTTTGCTGTTCCCAAGGGAAGGGAAAGTGGTTTCTTGATTTACCTGGGATAAATGAACATTTACTGGTGCAGCATGGATTAAAACATCAGAATATTACCCAAAGCGGTATTTGTACTTCCTGTCAGCATGAGATCTTTTATTCTTACCGGAAAGATCAGGGTAAAACGGGGAGGCAAGCAGCACTAATGATGCTAAGAGAGAGGAGCTGTTGACTGATGCCGCATCCTCGGAGGAAAACAAAAAGAAATCCTATTAGGGATAAAAATAACGGACACAATATCAAAAGGAAGTTGTTCCTCGTAGCAATTTTCATTATAGGAGCACTAATTCTCTATCAACCCATCAAGAACCTGGCGGTAAGTAAATTGATCCAGTATGGAACCGCTCAGTGGAAGGTTTTAGATAATAGTATCGCAAATGAAGCCGCCATCATTCGGGATGAAACCGTCATTACCGCTCCCGCCCAAGGATTATTTGAACCTCTTGTGAACGAAGGGGAGAAGGTAGCGGCAGGGAAAACCATCGGGTATCTTAAGACACAAGGAGCGACAGATAAAGCTGATTTCATAAAGTTACCGGTAAAAGCACCTCGAGCCGGATTGGTTTCTTTTCATCCTGATGGTTTGGAGGAAATTCTGAAACCGGATTTACTTAATGATCTGGATATTGATAAGATTTCAGCTCTCTTAGAGGAAAGACAAGCATCTGTTTCCCGCTTTCCTCAGGTTGAGAGAGGGAAACCCGTTTGTAAAATAGTGGATAACTTAATTAACCCGTATTTATATATTCAATGTCCCAGTACATCCCTTTGCACCTTGGAAAAGGGACAAGTAATGAAGGTTCGATTCCCCGATGGAACTGCCGCAGAAATTAGGCTTTATGATGTAAAAAAAAGAAATGATCAATATGTTTTTATTGCGGAAATATTTAATGCCCCCGATTTTGACTTGAAAAACAGGTTTATTCCAATAAATGTGGCAGCTGAAACATTCGAAGGGATAACCGTTTTAAAAGAAGCTTTAGTTAAAAGGAACGGGGAAGATGGTATCTATGTTCCCCGAAAGGGTATATGTAAATGGGTAAAGGTTGAAGTAAAAGGCTGTGTAGGCGAGGAGGCAGTAATATCCGGTTTGGATGCAGGGGCTCAGTATATTATTAATCCCTCCTTAGTACATGAAGGCCAAAGAATAGATTAGTATGGGGGTGACTAAACGTGTCTCAAGTTGCTGCTCAGATCGAAGTGATTAGAAATAATATTCAGACCGCCCAAAACAAGAGTCCTAATGCTGCTAAAGATGTATTGCTTTTGGCGGTGACCAAGAATGTAGATGTAGATCGTATAAAATTGGCTTTAGATGCAGGAATTAATACTCTTGGGGAAAATAGGGTTCAGGAAATCATGCAAAAATATGATAAAATCCCTGGGAATGTGTCTTGGCACCTCATCGGTCACCTGCAGACGAATAAGGTTAAATACATTATTGATAAAGTAAGTCTCATCCATTCCTTAGAGAGCATTTCTTTGGCAAGGGAAATTAATAAAAGGGCGGAGAAGGCCGGTATCAAAATGCCGGTACTGGTTCAGGTAAATGTGGCAGATGAAGAAACCAAATATGGCCTCGCTCCAGAGGATACCATTGATTTCATCAAAGAAATTATGGTTTTGCCTCATATTAAGATATCCGGTCTCATGACTATAGGGCCTTTGGTGGACAATCAAGAAGAAGTGCGGCCTATATTTAAAGAGTTGAGAATGCTTCGGGATAGAATTCAACAATTAGAGCTCCCGGGGGTAGCGATGGACTATTTGTCGATGGGTATGACTAATGATTATCAGGTGGCAGTAGAGGAAGGTTCGAACATCGTCAGAGTGGGCAGTGCTATTTTTGGTGCTAGAATGATTTAGCAGGGGAGGAAGAATTGTGGGCAAGATATTTGATAAAGTTTTAGGTGCTATTGGATTTGAAGTTGAAGAAGAAATTGAGGAAAATGAATCTCCATGGCCTGAACAAAACAGAGTGAAACGACAGAAAAAGGGTAACCTAGTAAGTTTACCCGGACAAAGGCCGGTGACAATGATGCTTTTTAAGGCAGAATCATTCAACGAAATAGAAAATATTGCTCAGAATCTCAAAGAACGCCGTCCGGTAATTGTCAACTTTGATGATGTAGAAAAAGAAGTAGCCCAAAGGATGATTGATTTCTTAAGCGGTACGGTGTTTGCTTTGGATGGCACGGTGCAAAAGGTATCCCAAAGCACTTTTCTTTTTGCCACATGCAATGTTGATGTCGTAGGGCAAATTATTGAGGAAGAAAAAGAAAGAGCTTTTTTTAAGGGTTTTGCTTGGAACAGGAAAAAATCGGAGGAATTTAAGTGAATATCAGAATAGGTTTTATTGGCTCAGGAGCTATGGCAGAAGCTTTTATTGCCGGACTTTTAGGAACTCATGAATATACGTCTGATGCAGTTAATGCCAGCGACATAAATGAGAAAAGACTTCAATATCTTCAAGATAAATATAACATTAATGTGTTTGATAATAATTCTGATGTGGTGACCAATAGCGATGTGGTTATTTTAGCGGTTAAGCCTCAGAATATTAATGAAGTATTACGCCCATTAAAGGATATATTTGGGGCAAATCAGATGGTGATATCTATTGTAGCAGGGGTTTCCATTGATACCTTATATAAATATATCCCTAAAGAGGTGGCGGTGGTTAGGGCTATGCCCAATACTCCTTGCCTAATTAGAAAAGGAGTAACGGCTTTAGCCTTTTCCGAGTATGTTAATGATAGGCAAAAGGAAATTGCTTTAAATATCATGGGTTTGGTAGGCCATGTGCATATATTGCCGGAAAAACTAATTAACGCAGTGACGGGTTTATCCGGCAGTGGCCCGGCTTACATATTCTTGGTTATTGAATCCTTATGTGATGCCGGAGTGCGGGCGGGACTGCCTCGTGATATTTCAATGGATATGGCAGTACAGACTATGATTGGGTCTGCCATTATGGTTGATAGTACTAAAACCCATCCGACAATCCTAAAGGATAAAGTAATTACTCCTGGAGGAACAACCATTGCTGCTTTGCATGTGTTAGAACGTTCCGGTGTACGCGTTGCTTTTATGGATGCCGTTATCGCTGCCGCAGAACGTTCCCGAGAACTTGGCTTAGACAAATAAAGGGGGAAAGAAATGTCTGTCTTTTATGTAGTACGCATGGCATTTGAGGTTTTAAACTGGTTAATTATAATCAGAGTCCTATTATCCTGGATCAGGCATGATCCATACCATCCTATTATTCGGTTTATCTATGAAACAACAGAGCCCATCTTAAAACCTTTCAGAAAGCTGATTCCGGTTCGACCAGGTATGCCCATTGACTGGTCTCCCTTTATCGCCATTATTGTCTTACAGTTTGTGGAACGAATGATTTTGGGCATGCTTATTAGATAAAGGAATAACGGACAGGGAAAAATGCCTATCTCATATTAATAGATGGAAGTATGGAGAGAGCAGTAGATGAGTACGATTAATGTTTCTGAAAAAGACAACAAAGTATCCTTTAAAGTTAAAGTTCAGCCTCGAGCTTCCAAAAATGAGATGGCCGGAATAATGGGCGATGCGGTGAAATTACGCATTACGGCTCCACCGGTGGATGGGGAGGCAAATAAGAGGGTAATTGAATTCTTTGCTGATTTATTTAAAGTACCTAAGACATCAGTGGCTATTGTTTCCGGCTTGTCCTCCCGAACAAAAGTGGTAGAGGTTTTCGGAGTGGAAGCAGCAGATGTACTAAAGAAACTTACTGGAAAGCTTTAATAGCAAGGTTCAGGTAAAGCAAAAAACAGGTGGTTTTCCTGTATTTTGCTTTTTTTCTTATTAACTTAATTATATTGACAGAATAGAACCTTTTTGGCATATCCTGTTACCAAACCCACAATAAAATGGCCGCAATCCCTTGATATAGAGGAGATAGCGGCCTTTCTGTTTTGTCCTAAATGAGGAGTCTAAAACCTTATTTTTGGCTTCACCAAACCTTTTTTATATTACTTGTTCTATAAATTTAAAATGAATTCGACAAAAATAAATACGCAAAATTAATTGGCGTGCAAAATTAATTGGCATTTGTTGAAATCTAATGTTTTCTCAACGAATTACCCTAAACGCAAAAAAAATTTGCTCTTAAAGAATATAGAAGGCCTTAAATGCTAGCGCTATCATCGTTTTTACGTTTTGGTACATATTTTGCAAAAGTATTTTACTTAGTATCTTTGTAAGATTCAATTAGGTGCAAGAAAACTATAATCAAGGAGAGATGTAAGCTATGTATCTTGGCAAAACGTATCAAGAAAATGAAATTATGTACAATACTCTTAGACCTGAAGAAATGAGAGAGATTCATTCCCAAAGCTGCCGCATCTTGGAAGAAATCGGCATGGTTGTGCATCATGAAGAAGCCTTAAAAATGTTAAAAGATGCGGGAGCCTATGTTGAAGAGGGAAATAAGGTTTTTATTCCCGCCTCCCTGGTGGAATGGGCCATTAAGAGATCACCGTCAAGATTTACCTTATATGATCGGGACGGTAATCCAGCTATTCATGCGGAAAACCGAAATGTTTATTTTGGGACCGGCTCTGATACTCCTTATTTAATCGAATATGGTACCAGGGAGAGACGTCGGTGGAAGAAGAAGGATGTAGAAAATGGCATTACCCTATGTGATTATCTAGAAAATATAGATTTTGTGATGTCTATGGGTATCATCTCCGACGTTGATGTTAGAATGAATACCCGTGAACAATATGCAGTAATGATCAGAAAATCTAAAAAACCACAAGTTGTGGTTTGTGATGATGTTGAGGATTTAAAAGATGTGATTGCCATGGCATCAGCAGTCCGGGGCGGTTTGGAGCAATTGCAGAGAAAACCATTATTTGCTGTTTATTGTGAACCTAGTTCACCTCTGGTGAACTCATTTGAAGCTATTGATAAACTTTTATTATGTGCAGAAAATAAAATTCCGGTAAACTATGCTGCCGGTGGGGTGGCGGGGGGGACAACCCCGGTTACGGCGGGGGGGACAATCTTACTGAATAATGCAGAGTGCTTGCTGGGTTTGGTTATCCACCAGTTAAAGAGTCCGGGTGCTCCTTTTCTATTCGGTTATGGTAACGGTCCGCTGGATATGAAGACCATGCAATCAGTTTATGCTTCCCCCACGGAGATTCAAATTCAGGGCGGTTCCTGTGATATGGCTAGATATTATGAACTGCCATCCTGGGGAGAGGCTGGGGATGGGACATCTAAGATATTTGACCACCAGAGCACAATGGAAGCATCACAGTTTATTTTAATGGCTGCCCTCCAGGGGTGTAATATCACACATGATATAGGATATATGGATTTTGGTTTAAGCATTTCTTTTGAAAATTTAGTAATCTGTAATGAAATTATCGGAAGAACCATTGCAACGGTAAAAAAAGTGGAAATCAATGAAGACTATCTTGCCTTTGACGCCATAAAAAGAGTGGGTCACGGTGGGAACTATATGGGTGATGAGCACACCTTTAACCACCTCAGAGAGGATTGGAGAGGAGAGCTGACAGATTACAATGGTTATGACAGCTGGAAAAGCCAAGGAAGCACCACCATGGGCGAAAGAACACATAAAAAGGTGTTGAGAATTCTGGAAACCTATCGTCCTGAACCACTTCCAGAAAAAATTGATCAAGAAATCGAAGACATCTTAGAACGAGCCAGAGAGGCACTAGGCATAATCAGGAAATCAAGTGTTTCTTAGCTTCAAATGGGTTTGTCTAAGAAAATACTTACTCCAAATCAATTATTGGGGTAAAAAATTTTAAGAATAAAGGATATTACAGAATATTGTTGAATTACAATTAATATTAGTGCTAAATTTGTGCAGATTTACAATAAGATGGTAGGGGGAACCGACGAACCCATTAATTACAAGTGCTTAAGATATACCCTTGATTATTATGATAATTCCGGAGCTGATGTATTTTAAGAGAAAATTAGTGGCTAGGAGAATGATTTTATGGAAAAGATTATGAATCAGGAAATAGGTGCCTTAACATTGTTATCAAAGCAACAATTAGTAGATGTGCACGAAGCATCTCTGCAGGTGCTGGATGAAGTAGGTGTGGTTATTCACCACAAGGGTGCTCTTAAAATGCTCAAAAAGGCAGGAGCGGCCATAGATGGTGATAGGGTAAGGCTGCCAAGGGAATTAATAGATTGGGCCCTTGCTCAAGCACCATCCAGCATTACTCTTTATAATAGGGATAAGACTCCGGCTCTTCACTTAGAAGGATTTAATAACTATTTTGGCACGGGATCAGATTGTTATTATATTTTAGATACGAATACCGGTAAAAGAAGACGGTGTAACCTGAAAGATGTGGAAAATGCTGTACGTCTATGTGATGCATTAGAGAATATTTCTTATATCATGTCCATGTGTAATCCCGCGGAGGTTCCTGCTGCTTTTTCAGATATCTACCAGTATAGAGAAATGCTTAAACATACAATTAAACCAAATATTTACAGTCCCCACAATCTGAGAGGCACCCAGGATTGTATTGCGATGAGCATAGCAGTAGCGGGTGGTTTGGAGGAACTTAAACGCTACCCCCATTTGCTTCTTTATGCTGAACCAACATCTCCCCTCCAACTAGGTGTGGATTCCCTGGATAAACTGCTTTATGTGACCGGCCTAGGCCTCCCTACAATTTATTCCGCGGGCTTGATTCCCGGTGCCACTTCCCCCGTAACTGTGGCAGGTGCTCTAACCCAAGCTAATGCTGAGTTTTTGGCCGGTTTGGTGATCGGACAGCTGAATAATCCGGGCACACCAATGGTTTATGGTTCGGGCCATACACCAATGGACATGAGAACTATGATCGGTTCCTACGGGGCTCCTGAAGGAATGTTGAGCTTAGCTTTAGTAGCCGAGATGGCTCGTTTCTACAATCTGCCTTCATGGGGGTATGCCGGTTGTACTGATGCAAAAGTTGTGGATCAGCAGGCTGCAGGAGAGGCGGCAAACTGGATCTTACTTTGCCGCTTAGCCGGGTCTAATCTGATTCACGATGTGGGGTACATGGACTCGGCACTTACCATTTCTCTTGAATTGATTACTATTTGTGATGAGTTCATCGGAATGACCCAGCCTTTTAGAGAAAGGGTGAATACGGATCCTGAGGCCTTGGCTGTGGAAGTGATTAAGCAGGTAGGGCCAGGAGGGCATTTTTTGGATCATATTCATACATTGGAGAACTTTCGCCAGCATAAAAGACCTGAGTTAGCAAATCGCAAGAGATATGAGGACTGGGTAAAAGACGGAGAAAAAACGATGCTGGATCTAGCTCGGGAAAAAGTAGCCAGGATATTAAGAGAGCACAACCCTGAACCGTTGCCTAAAGAGGTTGTAAACGAGTTGGATCGGATCATCGAACGAAGGATAAATGAAGGTGTCTAAAGATGTGGGTTTTTAAATAACGTATGTAAATCTAATAAATTGCGGTAAATTTAAAAATCCTAAAGGAGGGGTTGCATGGAGGGAAGCTAGGCTACTGATGGTGAAAAGCAATAAGGGGTTTTAGGAAAGTAAAAAAAGGAGGGCGAACATGTATAAAAGACTTAGCTTTTTGTTGGTTATTGTCTTGATGGCCGGTTTAGTATTGTCCGGATGTGGAACAAAGGAACCGGCGGAAGAGCAGACTGAACAGACAGAGGCAGTATCGTCTAAATATGGTGGAATTCTCAAGAATGCGTATTTTGCACCTACTAACATGGACCCGGCTTTTTATTCCACTGTACCTGACGAACACATTGGACGTCAATGCTACGACTTTTTAGTATTTATTGACGAGGGTAGCCAACCAGATGAAACTCGAAGCTTGGCTGAAAAATGGGAAGCCGATGAGACGGGTAAAATTTGGACATTCAACCTGCGTAAGGGTGTAAAATTCCACGATGGGAAGGAATTTACAGCTCGGGATGTAAAATTTACCTTTGACCGTCTGCGTGATCCGGCAGTGGGTGCTGCTACCGTAGGCATGTACGAAAATATCGTGGATATCTCGACTCCGGACGATTATACTGTGGTGTTCACGCTAACGAATCCCAACCCCGACTTTCTAAAGGATTTGGCCGACTATCATGCGGTGATCGTGGACGCGGATAACACGGACTTCGCTACGAATTTTAATGGTACAGGTCCCTTTATCGTTGAGAACTATATTCCTGAAGACCGCATCACCTTTGTCAGGAATCCTGACTATTGGTTGAAAGATGAGGAAGGTAACCAGCTTCCCTATTTGGACGGTATGGAATTTATCTTTTTAAGTGATCCCTCAGCTCAGATAGAGGCGTTAAGAAGCGGGCAGGTGGATTACCTCTTCTATCTCCCTGCTGAAGCTGTGCCGATCTTGGAGGAGAACCCGGACGTGGTGGTCTATCAGAGCCCGTCCAACTTATCCTATTGGATTCACATGCGCTCTGATCGGAAGCCGGCAAGTGATGTTCGTGTACGTCAAGCCCTGAAGCTCGCCACCGACCGCAATGCCATTCTTCAGGGTGCCATTGAAGGCCTTGGAGTAACGGGCCGGGATACACCTATTGGTCCGTCCTATAAAGAATTTTATCTTGATGTGCCCGAGCCTACCCGAGATGTGGAAAAAGCAAAACAACTTTTAGCTGAGGCGGGCTATCCTGATGGTCTTACCATCACCCTTTATACCCAGGAAGCATCTCCTGTCCCTGCCATTGCCACGATTTGGAAGGAACAGATGGCAGAAGCCGGTGTTACTGTAGATATCCAGCTGGTTCCATCAGAAGTGTATTATGGTGCGGACAACATGTGGTTGGAGGTAGACTTTGGCATTACAGACTGGGGCTCCAGAGCATATCCTCAGCCCTATTTGGATCTGGCATTGGTGAGCACCGCCCAATGGAACGAAAGTCACTTGTCCGATCCGGAGCTGGATGAGTTGGCAGCATTGGCCGCGAAAGAAATGGATCCTGCTAAGCGTGTCGAGTTATATCATGAAATCCAGAGGGTCCTGCTGGATCGGGGTCCGGTAATTATTCCTTTCTTCAAGAATAACATGTGGGCGGCAAGGGCTAATTTGAAAGGACTTAAACCTACCAGTTATGTGGGTACAGCTTTGGATCTGCGTACCGTCTATTTTGAGAAGTAGGAAGTGTAAAAAAGCCGATAGTGTAAACAGCATGCCCTTTTCCTAAAATGATACGGGAAGGGGACCTAAGAAAAGGTTTTGGCGGGTACCCTGTACTCGCCAAACCTCCTTCTTAGGCATTTTCAATAGGAGGTAGCAAATGGCACAAATTGAAACCAGTCAAAAACAAAAGTTGTTAAAACCTTCTAAGATTTCGTCCGCCGGAAAAAGGTTACGACGTCATCCAACAACCTTTATTGGAATTGCCATAGTATTATTTTTTCTGATATTGGCATTTATTGGGCCATATATTGCCCCTTATCATTATTCAGCCCAAAACCTTTCAGAAAAGTTGCAGCCACCTTCAGACCAGCATTTTTTCGGTACAGATCAATTCGGTCGTGATATATACAGCCGTATTCTTGTCGGTAGTCGTGATGTGTTTATTGTAGCAGGGTCAGGAACTGCTTTAGCAGTTTTTCTGGGTTTGTTATTGGGTCTGTTTTCAGGGTATCGTGGCGGGATCATCGATGAAATTAGCATGCGCTGTATGGATGTAATCCTGTCCATTCCAGCTCTTCTTTTGGCCATGGTGATTCTGTTTTCCCTGGGACCATCCAGGTTTAACGTGGTCCTGGTGGTGGGTTTTCTTTATATACCCATGGTGGCGCGGGTAGTACGGAGCGTAGTGTTAGACCTTAAAACCAGACAATTCATTGAAGCGGCAAAATTAAGAGGTGAGAGCAGCGCCTATATTTTGTTTAAAGAGATCTTGCCCAATGTACTGCCCCATCTTGCTGTGGAAGCCTCCATGCGCTTTTCTTATGCTATTTTTTTAGTTGCTTCACTGGGATTTTTAGGTTTGGGCGTGCAGCCACCGCGGCCTGACTGGGGATTGATGGTTGGCGAGGCCAGAAGCTGGTTCCATCAGGCTCGCTGGGTATTATATTTCCCTGCCGGCGCAATTGCCTTGTTGGTGGTGGGTGTGGGTTTTATGAGCGATGGTCTTAGAAATATGCTGTTGCCGGGTGGGGTGAGCGATGATTAATAACCGAGTACAGGAAAATGATATTCAAGTTGAAAAAGCTATTCTCCAAGTGCGGAATTTAACAGTGACCTATGATACGAAGGCGGGACCGCTGGACACGGTGAGAAATGTTTCTCTAAAGATTAATGCGGGAGAAATTTACGGTTTAGTCGGTGAGTCCGGATCTGGTAAATCAACCCTGGCCAGGGCTATTATTCGCTATCTTCCCGGAAACGGCCGGATTAAAAGTGGTACGGTGCTCCTTTCAGGTACTGATCTGATGAAACTGCCAACGTCAGAAATGAGGCGGATTTGGGGTTCTAAGATTACCATGGTGCACCAGGATCCGGGAGCGGCGGTTAATCCTTCTTTGCCTATTGGTGAGCAAATTGCCGAAGTTGCCCGTGTTCACCTCAGTATGTCCAAGTCAGAGGCGAGAAACAAAGCAGTGGAAATGCTGACCAAGGTTCGAATGCCGGACCCGAAGTCGGTGATGAAGCGTTATGCCCATCAGTTAAGTGGAGGGATGTTGCAGCGGGTGCTGATTGCCACGGCCATGGTGACAAGCCCTCAATTGATCATTATGGACGAACCAACGACAGCCTTGGACGTGACTACGGAAGCGGTAATTTTGGATTTGATCCACGAACTAATGCAGGAATTTAACACATCGATTCTTTATATCACCCATAACCTAGGTGTGGTAGCCCGGATATGTGACCGGGTAGGCGTGATGTATGCGGGGGAATTAATGGAGGAAGGTACCATCCACCAGGTCTTCAAGGAGAAACTTCATCCTTACACCCGGGGGTTGCTGGGGTGTGTACCCCGGATTGAGGCCAGTAAATCTGACGTTAGCTTAAGTACAATTCCTGGTTTTATTCCGCGGCCGGATCAACTGCCGGCGGGCTGTATTTTTGCCCCTCGGTGCAGCTTGGCGGAGGAGGCGTGTAGAATCTCCCGTCCGCCCAGGATGGAAGCAGAAGCCGGACATTTTACAGCCTGCCGAAGGTGGGAAGAACTAAAGCACCAACCGGGGCTATTGATGGATGTTCAGGATAACAGGGAAGGGTTAGAGCGTAAAGAAGGTCCTTTGGTACTTGAGGCACGAAATATTAAGAAACATTTTTCAATTTCAGGAGGATTATCTTCTCTATGGCAGCGTAGGCCGGCAGCAGTTAAGGCTGTTGACGATATATCTATTAGGGTTCGGGGCGGTTTTACCATGGGTATTGTGGGCGAGAGTGGTTGCGGCAAGACCACCTTTGCCCGTTGTATTACTGGTCTGGATGAGGCTACCTCCGGCGAAATCAATCTTGAAGGGCAGCATCTTCCTAATTCACTGTCAAAAAGACAGCCCAAAGAACTTAAAAAGATTCAAATGGTGTTCCAGAATCCGGATGCATCTCTTAATCCCCAGCACCCTGTGGGGGAAAGCGTGGCCCGTCCCATGGTTCTGTTACATAATTTATCCAAAAAAGAAATCCAAGAACGATTACGTGAACTTTTTAAGGCAGTTAATCTTCCGGAGGATTATATCCACCGTTTACCCCACGAGTTGAGCGGTGGTGAGAAACAGCGAGTAGCGATCGCCCGTGCTTTTGCGGCGGATCCGTCTCTGATGGTTTGTGATGAGCCCATTGCTTCTTTAGATGTATCTGTCCAGGCTGCAATCATGAATATGCTGGTGAAACTGCAAGAGTCTAAGGGAACGTCCTATTTATTTATCTCCCATGATTTGGCTGCAGTACGCTATCTATCTGATTGGATCGCGGTGGTTTATTTGGGTAGACTTTGGGAAGTGGGCTCGGCGGAAGATGTATTTATGCCGCCATGTCACCCCTATACGGAGGCACTCCTCTCTGCCATTCCGATTCCGGATCCCGATGTACGTCAAGAACGGGTTCGATTGCTTGGGAGCGTACCCAGTGCGGTGAACATTCCGAGCGGGTGCCGTTTTCACACCCGCTGTCCCCGTAAGCTTGGGAAAATCTGCGAGGAGCAGGAGCCGCCCTGGCAGGATGTAAACGAGTTCCACAGCATCTGTTGCCATATACCGCTGGATAAATTAAGAGTTCTACAAGGTGCGGGAAGTATCCGGCAGGCGGCTGATCCTGGGGAGGTGAGGGGATGTTAATCTATATATTACGTCGTATCGGTTTCATTATTATAACTATGTTCCTGGCTTCAATAATCATTTTCTCTGTGACCCAGCTTTTGCCAGGGGATGTGGCCCAGGTAGTGCTGGGCCAGTTTGCCACCGAAACAGCGATTAACAACTTAAGAGAAGAACTGGGACTAAATCTTCCCCTGCATATCCAGTATTTTCATTGGGCATCTGGCTTTGTGCAGGGAGACTGGGGCATTTCTTTGACCAGTCGGATGCCGGTGTTTCCTTTGATCATGGGCAGACTCCAAAATTCTGCAATGCTGGCGGTTGTGGCGTTACTGTTCTATGTGCCCTTGGGGATACTCTTAGGGGTTATTGCGGCTTTACACCGGAATAAATTCGTAGATAAAGCTATTTCAGGTATTTCCATGGCATTTGTGGGGCTTCCGGAGTTTGTGACCGGTCTCCTCCTAATTACATTTTTTGCCATTGGGATGGGGTGGCTACCGGCTAATTCGTCTATCAATCCGGAGTCCACTTTCCGCGAAGCCTTTTATTACCTAATTCTGCCCGCGCTCACCGTTAGTCTGACCAGCATGGGTTATATAGCCCGAATGACACGAGCCGGTACTATAGATGTACTAAAAACCGACTATGTCCGGGCGGCCTATCTAAAGGGTCTCCCTCGGTGGGAAGTGTTGGTTCGGCATGTTTTAAGGAATGCCCTATTGCCTACCGTAACCGTTGTCGCCATGGGTATCGGTTGGCTATTAGGGGGCCTGATTGTCACAGAAACGGTATTCGGCTATCCAGGATTGGGGCGGTTGCTGGTATACGCCATTCAACGGCGAGATCTCCCTTTGATTCAAGCCGGCAGCATGATTATTGTAGCGATCTATTCCCTTTCAAACCTGGGAGCAGATATTTTATACAGCTATTTGAATCCCCGCATTCGATATAGAAAATAGGGCAAACCAAAATTTGGGCGTTTATCGCCCATTTTTGTTATCCACTCTAAAAAATTATTATCTAAACGGATCCTGGGAGAGCAACAAAGAATGTGAGGTGCGTTTATGGATTATTTCAATCGAGACAGGGAAATTAAAGAAATTCGTACACGGAAGGATCACAAATGTTATGGTATGGGATTAGGGATAATGCTCTTGGATGATCCTTATCCTGGGTTTCCTGGGGATGTTAGAAACGCTAGTGCTTATTCTTTCCCAATTCAATATGAAGTTATTGAGGGAGTCGGCAATAAAGAAATTGCCTGGACGGATAACCCAAGTTCTTGTTTGGAACCAACTATCAAAGCCGCAGAGAAATTAGAAAAATTGGGTTGCCGTGCGATTGCTGCAGAATGTGGTTATTTTGCATTCTTTCAAAAGGAAGTAGCAGAAGCTGTAGACATTCCCGTATTTATGTCAAGCTTGCTACAAGTTCCCCTTATCCAACAGGTGATTGGACCTAAAAAAAATGTCGGTATCGTCTGTGCCCATAAAAAGTCTCTATCTGATAAGCATTTGGCAAGTGTTGGAGTAGAAATAGGCAGCAATTATATAGTCGCAGGGGCACAAGATGAATATGAATGTCCTGAGTTCGACAAGTTATGGGGGTTTACCCCCCGTCATTTTTCTGAAGCGCGATGCAATTATGAAAAAGCTGAAGAGCAAATAGTCAGAGTATGCCTGGATTTTTGTCGTACCAATCCCAGTATAGGTGCTATCATGCTTGAATGCACAGGATTCCAGGTTTTTGCTCGGGCAATTCAACATGCTGTCGACCTTCTAGTGTTTAGTTGGGGAACTCTGCTGGATTATGCTTTTTCTGTAGTCGTACATCGCGATTATTATGGTCACGTGTAAAAGATCTTGTTATCCGTGACATTTATAAAATTATGTGCACTTCTATAGACTATTGGCATAAGAATTGCATATATTTATGGAGTTGATGCTTCGCCAACTATGGTTTTGCCAATACATTTCTCCCAGTCTCATCTTGTTAGAAATGCACCAGGTAAGCTTTAGTTTTATTTGGAGTGGCCTGCTCATTTATTCTTTATCTAATACCTCTTTTTTAGACAAGATCAATCCGAACAAATTAATACAAGCATTTTTAAGAAAGGATCATAAAAAAAGAAATTCTTAAAAATTAATCCTATTCATCTTACAAGGAAGGTGTATTATGGAACTAAACCTCACATCTTACGAACGAGATATGCTTGATGGAAAGCATGGTCGTTTCAAGCAAGTGGCAATGGAAAAAATCTGTAGATACGCTAAAGTTTTAGGTGCCACAGAACTCTGTACCGTCACAATGGCTACTTTATATTGTGGTGCGCATAATTATTTAGAAGTTTTAGGTAGTGATGATGCTCACGAAACCTTTTCAGTTATGAATATGGGTGCGGGAAGAGACTTGCCTCTAGGCCGGTTCAGTTCCATTTGTCAATGCCAAAGTTGTGTTGAACCTTTCGATGATTTGCGTTGCCGGGAACTGGAAATTAGTAATGAGTTAAAAGAAAAAAATGAAAGGTATATGCAATACTTTTTAGATGCCGGTGTAATGCGTGTCACAACCTGTGCTCCCTATTTGACAGGTTGGGTGCCGGTTAGGGGTCAGCATTTTGTTACCAGTGAATCTTCTAATGTGTTGCTTTGTAATTCTTTATTTGGGGCTTGTGGCAATCCGGATGGTATTGAAGCAGGATTCTGGGCTGCGGCCTGTGGACGGATTCCCAAGTGGGGTAAGCATGTTCCAGCCAATCGTTTAGGCACATGTCTTGTGAAAATTAATATACCAATTGAAAGCGCTTTTGATTGGGATTTACTTGGCTATACCATTGGTAAAATTGTACCTTCAGGTTCAGTGCCGGTTTTAGAGGGGGAGTTTATCTTGCCCAACATTCTAAAATTTAAGCAGCTAGCGGCATCTCTAGCTGTTGTTAGTGATGTTGATATGTGCCACATTGTGGGTCTAACCCCGGAAGCCGCTACCACTGAAATGGCTTTTGGTGGTAAAGAACCTCAAGCGGTTTATCAAATTGATGCTGATGATTTGGAAAGATGTCGACGGATGTTATGCAATGACACACCTGGTAAAGTAAAATATATAAGTTTAGGCTGCCCCCATTATTCCTTGGCGGAAATTAAAGATGTGGTAGATTATCTAGGTAAGCGGAAATTTGCAAAAGGTATAGTCTTTCAAATTTGGACAGCTTACTCCATTAGGAAATTAGCCGACCGTTGCGGTTACACGAAAATTATTCAGGAGGCTGGCGGCGATATCTATGCCGGACATTGTCCCTTTGGCGTTTTTGAACATGAAGAGAGTAAAAAGAAAATTTTAGCTGATGCAGAGGGAGTTGCCGTTGATGCGGCTAAGATTGCCCAGGGTTTGCCTGCCTATTATGATGCCGGTATTAAAACTTACTATGGCACTAAATATCAATGTATTGATGCTGCTGTAAATGGATATTGGGAGGGAAAGTAAATGGACAGAACATTAGTAAAGGTTCTTCAAGGACGACCCCTGAATGGCGGTGTTGCAGAAGGATATGCTATGCTCTGTCCTGATAGTATTGCCGGTTGGGCCGGAGTCGACGATAAAACTGGTAAGATTATTGAACGTGGTCATTTACACGAAGGGGAGAGTATTAAAGACCGAATTTTAGTAATGTCTGGCAGTAAAGGCTCTGTGGGTTGGTCCTGCCATTTTCATGCTACTAAGATATCCGGCACTGCAGCCGCCGGTTGGATATTAAAAAAAGTAGATTCGCGGATTGGTGTTGCCATGGTTATGTTGGGTGCTCCTGCCGTTTGTGACCTTGAGGAAGATCCTTTTGAAGTAATACAAGATAATGACAGGGTAAAAATTGATAATGGCATAGTTGAAATTTGGCGCTAGAAGCTTGAAATAAAAAGCACCTGCATAATGTACCGACCCCCAAAAGTTAGACCCAAAATCTAACGATTGGAGGTCGGTATTTTTATGGCTGCATACAGTTATGAGTTTAAAAAGAAAGTTGTAGATGCATATTTACGTGGCGAAGGAGGTTATACTTTTTTAGCAGAAAAATATGGAGTAAAAAACAGAAGACAAGTTCTCAATTGGGTACATTACTACGAAGAACTTGGTGATGATGGATTAAAACGTTCAAGAAAGAACGAAACTTATTCTTTTG
This sequence comes from Bacillota bacterium, assembly GCA_050952465.1. Taxonomy (GTDB): domain Bacteria; phylum Bacillota; class Dehalobacteriia; order Dehalobacteriales; family Dehalobacteriaceae; genus DUPU01. Next base: position 163,177 of record JBMNKZ010000009.1, read on the forward strand.
AATTTAAGCTTGGTGTGGTAGAGTCTTATTTAACAAGTGAGGTATCTTATCAGGAACTGGCTCTTTCACTAGGGATTAATAATAATGCTCTTATCGCCAGGTGGGTAAATGATTATAGAGCGGCTGGTCCTGATGCCTTAAGAGATAAGAAACGTGGAAGAAGGGCTAAAATGAATTCATCAGGTAAGGCTGTTAATATACAACGTCAAGATGATTCAGCTCCTGTTGATACAAGCACTGAGCATGTTAAACAGCTTGAAGCTGAACTCTTAAAACTAAAAATCGAGAATGCTTATTTAAAAGAACTGAGGAGGCTGCGTTTAGAGGAGGAAGCTCTTCTGAAAAAACAGCGAGAATCGTCCACAGCCTCCGAGGAGAATTCAAATTAAAAGACATTCTCGCTGTAGTTGGCTTCCCTAAAGCTACCTACATGTATTGGCAAAAAAGATTTGATAGAGAAAATCCTGACAAAGAACTCGAAGAGAAAATCCTAAAAATACATGAAGATAATAAAGATTATGGATATCGACGCATGCGAGCCGAATTAAATAATCAGGGAATTCATGTTAACAAGAAAAAAGTCCAGCGAATAATGCAAAAACTCAATCTTCAGGTGACCTCATTTACACGTAAAAGTCGTAAATACAGCTCGTACAAAGGCAAGGTTGGTATTGTGGCACCTAATAGAATCCGTAGGCGATTCAATACACATATACCGCATCAAAAGGTTACAACTGATACAACCGAATTTAAATACTATGAAGTAGATTCAAAAGGCCATATGACAATGCACAAGCTTTATTTGGATCCTTTTATGGATATGTGTAATGGTGAAATTCTTAGTTATGGTATTGCCAAGCGTCCTACGGCCAAGAGTGTAATGGATGCACTAGATAAAGCCATTGAAATAACCTCAGATTGTCCTTATCGCCGAACATTCCATTCAGATCAAGGATGGGCTTACCAGATGAGAGCATACTCTAACCGGCTTAAGGAAGAACGTATTTATCAAAGTATGTCTAGAAAAGGTAACTGCCATGATAATTCCGTTATGGAGAACTTCTTTGGACTGCTTAAACAAGAGATTTACTATGGTGTCGTCTATTACAGCTATGAGGAATTGAAGTTGGAAATTGAACGATACATAAATTACTATAACGAAAAGAGAATTAAAGAGAAACTTGGATGGCTAAGTCCAGTGCAATACAGACTTAGTCTTCAGGCTGCATAAAAATAGCGAGGCAGCCGAAACTGTCTCGCTAATAAAGTCTAGCTTTTAGGGGTCACCTCATAATGAGGTGCCTAAAGTATATGCAGAGTCTAGTTACATGATAATTGAGGGTTGTTTGATGCCGTTTTTCTTCATTCTGTACTGCAGATTTGTTCGGCCAATTTTCAATACTCGGGCGGACTTGGAGATATTCCAATTGCATTCCTCAAGTACTTTATAAATAATATCCTTTTCCGTCTGGTTCAGCACCTCTAACAAACCGGCAGTTGGTACTTTAGACGTATCAGGGAGGGGTTTCCCCAAATTGCCCAACAGTTTTGACGGAAAATGATGGGGCAGGAGGATTCCTTCTTCATCGATCATCGATACAGCCGATTCTATAATATGCTCCAGCTCCCGCACATTGCCCGGCCAGGTATAATCACGAAAAGCACTGACTAGGTCCAGGGAAATCCTGTTGATCCGTTTGCCGTATTTGGTAGAGAATTTCTCAATAAAATGATTAACCAAAAGCGGGATGTCTTCCTTCCGCTTGGCTAGGGGGGGGATTTCCAGAACCAGCACCGAGAGTCGGTAGTACAGATCCTTTCTTAGCGTACCATTAGCAACACACTGGAGAGGGTCAATATTGGTAGAGCTGATGATCCGGCATTGTATATCCAGTTCTTCTTTACCACCCAGTTTACGATATTTTCTCTCTTGCAGGCACCTTAACAGTTTAGCTTGCAAATTCAGGGGCATGGAGTTGATTTCGTCCAGGTAGAGTGTTCCTTTACCTGCCTGCTCAAAAAGGCCGTTGGTCTCAACGGAACCGGTGAAACTCCCTTTTGTGGTGCCAAAAAGCAAACTTTCCAGGAGTGATTCTGGAATTGCGGCACAGTTCACAGCAACAAAAGGGTTTTTTTTGGGTTAACGGGTTTTCGTTATGGATCCCCTGCACAACCAATTCCTTTCCCGTGCCGGTTTCTCCCCAAACCAAAACCGTGGCGTTAACTAAGGCAGCTTTTCTGGTTTTTTTCAGCAGATCCAGCATAATATCGCTTTTGGCAACGATATGGCTCAACTGGAAACGGGTGTTATTTCCAAAGTCCTCCACAAATATGTTTTCAGTAGCTTTTTCCTGGGCCTGCATAGTTTTGTTTAATAATTCTTGAATCTTAGTAAGATTGCGGCAGACGGTGAAAACTGCAATAATTTTTCCGTTTTTCAAAATAGGATAGGCACTACCAATAGAATATAGTTCTCTGTTGTCGGCGGTAAGGAATTTACGATATCTGTCCACAACCGGTTTTTTAGTTTTCCAGACAGATAGCTGGTCGCTTGCTTCTTCGGTAATGTTATACACTTCTGTCATATGGCGGCCGACCACATTAGCCGCATCTAGACCCTCAAATTTTTGAAGTTGTTTATTATAAAAAGTAATATAACCTTTGGAATTAGTCATAATCACCCCTTCGTTAATGGAATTTAAGATGGTAGAATAGCAATAACTTTCATTTTCTAACCGGGCCAGCATCGTGCTGTCGGAAATGAACAGTAGGGGATAGGATTGTTTTCCCACCCTAATAATATTGTAGCTGAATTCAAGGATCCGATCGTTATGCTCGACCCGTCTGGGCCGTTTCAGGGACTCTGGGGAATCGCCCAAATTAAAATAGGCGGCGATGTCACCGAATACAGAAAAACCGATCTGGATCAGCCTCTCTGCTTTTTTGTTCATAAAGATAATATTAAGGGATGGGTCAAAAACGATTACTCCATCCTTTATTTTATCCAATATCTTTTGAAACAAAAAACTTTCATTAGTCATTTTGAACCCCTCCCTGGTTATCATTTCATGTTTCTCAATATGATTCAGAGGATTAGAATTCATCATATGCATAAAATATATGCATATTTGATCATGCCTGTTAGGTAAAATGATTGTTTTTCTTTACATTACTATTCAGAGTTGGTTTTGTAAAGGGATCGTGGAATTTTGTTTTTAATTTTTTCACCTAGAGGTTATTGGCATGAAAATTGCAATTAATATATTTTACAATGCGTTTATTTCCACTATAGCAGCGGATCCCATCTGTTTGACCATAAATTTGCCGGCAATCTCCCATCTATCTGAATTAGTCATTTTTTGACCCAAGAAGATTATAGTTAAGATGCGATTCGTGTATTATGGCATAGGTAAATAGGTGCAGAAAAATTATGCACGGTTATGTAGGAAAGCTAATAACTCAGGGAAAAGGGGAATTGTATTGAGAACTAATATTAAGTCACAGAGTAGTTTAGGGATTAACACATTTACCAGGGATCAGGCTGAGGAGATACACTTAGCAACATTGGAAGTACTGGATCGGGTGGGAGTTAATGTCTTTGAAAAGGAAGCCCTGGGCTTGCTAAAACAAAGAGGAGCCTTTGTTGACGGCAATAGGGTGCACATACCGGCATGGATGGTTAAGGAAGCTTTGGCGACCGCCCCATCCTCGGTTCTGATTTCCGATAGGAACGGAGCAAAAGCCATGTCTTTGCATAAAGGGGAGATTCATTACGGGACAGGTTCCGCCACCCAATATATTCTTGATATTTACGATGGACAATGCCGTCCAACAGTGAAGCAGGATGTAGCAAATGCGGCGAAAATTGCCGATGGTTTAAAGAATATTGATTTTGTCATGGCCATGTCCCTTGCATCTGATGTTCCTGTAAATGATGCTTTCGTCCATGAGTTTGAAGCAATGGTGCTTAATACTACAAAACCTATTCTTTTTTGTGCAGACAATGTGGGAGACCTAGGGAGCATTACCCAAATGGCGGAGATTATCGCCGGGGGTCCTGAAGCACTTGAGGGAAGTCCTTTTATTGTTTTATATGCCGAACCTTCCTCGCCCTTACAATTTTTTAAAGACACAGCACAAAAACTTCTGTTTTGTGCTGAAAAGAGATTGCCTGTGATTTGCGGACCCTCAGTGATGATGGGAGCAACCGGTCCTGTAAGCGCGGCCGGCTCTCTGGTTATAGCCAATTGTGAAATTTTATCGGGGTTAGTAATCCATCAGCTTAAGACTAAAGGAGCCCCCTTTATCTACGGTGGTGGTGTGCCCCCTATGGATATGAAGACGCTGGTTTGTTCTTATGGCGCACCTGAAGAGCACTTAACTGCAACTGCTATAACTAGCATGGCTCAGTATTATCAACTGCCTGTATTTACCACTTCAGGTTGTTCTGATGCCCATGTGTTTGATCAGCAAGCAGGGCTTGAAGCCGGGTTTAGTTTATTAGCCCATGGTCTTGCCGGCAGTAATTTAATTCATGACTTGGGTTATATGGGAGCAGGTGCACTAACCTCAATGGAAATGATGGCTTTATGTGACGAAACTGTAGGTATGGTTAAACATTTTTTAAGAGGGGTCGAAATTACTTCGGAAACACTGGCACTTGATGTTATTGATAAGGTTGGACCAGGGGGGAATTTTTTTGCTGAGGAGCACACGTTTAATAATTTTAAGAAACATATGTTTTTCCCAGAACTAATGAACAGACATCCTTATGATAAATGGAGGGAGGCTGGTAGTACTACCTTTGCTATCAGAGCCAATGAAAGGGTTAGAAGTATTTTAGAGAATCACAAAGTTCCGGAGTTACCCAAATCTATTGTGAATCAAGTAAAAGAGATTGCTATGAAAAGGTCACGTACCTAAATTTTTATATAAGAATACAAGGGGGAGATTCAATGAGAGTAAACACTAAGTTTCAAACAAATTTAGGCCTTAACATTTTAAGTCAAGACCAATGTGAGTCAATTCATTTTGCCACCCTGGAAGTACTCGATCGCATTGGAATTAATGTTTTTGATCAAGAAGCATTGGAACTATTAAAAAAAGGCGGGGCAAAAGTTGATGGATATCGAGTGCGAATTCCATCATGGATGGTGAAAAGAGCTTTGGCTACCGCTCCTTGCCGGGTACCCATGGGCAATCGTGAAGGAGCCAGGGCCATGCTATTAGAAAAAGGGCGTAGTTATTATGGTACCGGTTCGGATACCCCATATACCAGAGACCCCTTCAGTGGCGAACGCAGATTGGCTACTAAACAGGATGTGGCTAATTTTAGCAGGGTGTGCGACAGTTTGGAAAATATTGATTTTGTAATGTCAATGGCCCTGGCCTCCGATGTGTCAAGATTAAATTCTTATGTACATCAATTTGAGGCCATGCTTTTTAATACTAGTAAACCAATTGTCTATACGGCGGAAGGTTACAGAGATACGGTAGATATTATTAAAATGGCAGAGATTGTGGCCGGAAGCCCGGAAGATTTGGCGGCTAACCCCTTCATAGCTTTATATAACGAACCTTCCTCGCCGTTACAGTACAGTTCGGAAGCTGTTCAGAAGTTGTTATATCTAGCGGAAAAAAGATTGCCTATCATAAATGTTCCCGCTGTAATGTTGGGTGCAACGGGACCGGTTACCCCGGCGGGAGCGATTGTAGTTGCCAATAGTGAGCTGCTATCCGGTCTGGTGATGCATCAACTGAAAGCGGAAGGTGCCCCGTATATTTACGGAGGAGGAATACCTCCCATGGATATGATGACTCAGGTTTGTTCCTATGGCGGCCCGGAAGAACACCAGAATTGCGCGGCATTAGTCACATTAGCGAGAGAGTTTTATCACTTGCCTGTATTTACTACCGGGGGATGTTCTGATGCAGTAGTGTTCGATCAACAGGCTGGAATGGAAGCAGGCTTTAATATTCTTAGTACCAGTTTAGCGGGGGGTAATCTGATTCATGATTTAGGTTATATTGAAGCCGGGATGACTTCATCCCTGGAAATGCTGGTTTTATGTAATGAGGCTGTTGGTATGGCAAAATACTTTGTTAAAGGTATTGAAATTACACCTGAGACCTTAGCTCTTGATGTGATCGAAAAAGTCCAACCGGGGGGTAATTTTTTTGCGGAAGAACATACATTTAATAATTTTAAAAAACACATGCACTTCCCTGACCTATTAAACCGTTATCCCTATGATAAATGGAAAGAATCAGGAGCTACTACATTTGGAGATCGGGCTAATCGAAAAGTTAGGGATATTTTAAAAAACCATTGTCCCCTCCAGTTACCGAAAGATGTAATTGAACGCGTTAAGGAAATAACATCAAAAAGAAGCTAAAACTACAACGAAAACGGGGCCATGGGGACGGTTCGAGCGTCCCCAGAAGGTTGCTAAGGCATGCATAATTTTTAGGCGTCTGCATGATTTTTATGCAGTGCTTTTTTGCCTGGGTAACTTTATTTTAGTCAAAGATTCAGGGATGCAATCTATTCCCTTTCAAATCTGGGAGCAGATATTTTATACAGCTATTTGAATCCCCGCATTCGAGTCAGAAAATAAGGCAAACTAAACAACGGCGAAATAGGTAATTGCAGAATAAGTAAAATTAAAAAGTGAGGTTAAAAGTATGGATGGAAACGATAGAGTTGCCGAGTTTATTCGGGATATAAAATGGAACAGCCTGCCCGAAGGAGTACGCCGACGAGCCTATTTGTGTCTATTGGATAATCTAGGGGTTACACTGACCGGCACGATGACACCGATAAGCCGGATTGCTGCCAAGTATGCTTCAGAGACATGGCGGGGTGATGCTGCAACTATACTACTTCATCAGTGCCGAGCATCGGTACCTGGAGCTGCCTTCGCCAATGCATGTGCGGGCAATGCCCTGGATTTAGACGATGATGCCATATTTACCCGGGGGCATCCTGGTGCACAAATTTTTCCGGCAGCCCTAGCCGTCGCGGAAAAGGTAGGGGCTAGCGGCCAGGCACTTCTGGAAGCATTAGTTGTTGGCTATGAGGTAGCCATCCGAGGGGGGCGCTGTTGGCACGACCACCATGAAATCTACCAGGCGTGTGGTTCTTGGGGTTCGCTGGGATGTGCAGCGGCGGCGGCGCGTCTGTTAGGCCTGAATCATGACCAAATTATGCATGCTTTGGGTATTGCTGAATATTATGCGCCCAATGCCCCGATGATGCGCGACATCTGCAATCCCACCATGGTCAAGCATGCGATTGGTTGGGGAGCAATGAACGGATGTACCTCTGCTGAGCTGGCCGCACATGGTTATACCGGTATCCCCAGCATCTTTGGTTTTGAACAGTATCGTGACTGGGTAATGGATATTGGACGGCACTACTGGATGACTGATGGGGTGTGTTACAAAGACTGGTCTTCTTGTGCTTGGGGCCATGCTGCTGCCGTAGCTGTGCTGGAATTGTTGGATAAACATCGAATCACTGCTGACGAAATCAGCCACATCAAGGTAGAAACTTTTGAAGAAGCAATGATGCTATATCAGGGTTATCCTACAACCACGGAAGAGGCCCAGTTCAGTGTAAAGTGGCCACTGGCCTGCCTGGTAATCGACGGCCAACTAGGCCCTGATCAGGTATTGGAACACCGCTTGAAGGATCCCAAGATATGTGCTTTAATGGACAAAATTGAGTTGGTATTCGATCCCGTGGTGGATCAGATGTACAAGGATACTAAAGAAACTGACCTAATCATGCATAGTGCTGTGGAAATCACCTTACGGGATGGGCGTCACTATGAATCAGGTATTGTTGAACGGGGAGCGGATCGCTGGGATGAACAATCCCTGGAGCGGAAATTCCGCAGGCTAACTGCCCATGTGTTAGAACCGGGGAAGGTGGATTACCTGGTCAAGATGGTGTGGGCTTTCGAGGATGTACCTGATATACGCCAATTAGTTGAACTTGTGAATTAATAGCTGATTTGAAGTTCTGAGTGGATGATTTATATCTGCCATGTTGACATTTTAATTAATATTAATATAATTATTATAATATAGGACAAATAACGATAAAGTGATGATTGGGATAAGTAAGCAGAGAGGTTTTACAGCGAATCCGGGAGGGTGGAAGCCGGATGGCCAAATGTTGAAATGATCACCCAGGAATGGTAGCCCGAATCTTATAATACAGTAAGGTTACCCGGAGTTCGGCCGTTATCTGAAAAGAGCGACTAGGTTTGAACCTGGTAACTAGGGTGGTACCACGGAACTTTCCGTCCCTTTTGGGATTGGAAAGTTTTTATATTTTGTGATAGATTGATTTGAATTTGAAAGGAGTTAAAAGATGGATTACTCAAAAACACTGAATTTGCCCCAAACCGATTTTCCTATGCGGGGCAATCTTCCCCAAAGGGAACCGGAGATCTTGAAATTCTGGGAGGAAATTGACATCTATAAAAAGGTGCAAGAACAGACGAAAGGAAAACCGAAATTTATTCTCCATGACGGGCCTCCTTACGCAAATGGGGATATCCATCTGGGGCATACCCTGAACAAAGTATTAAAGGATATGATTGTGAAGTTCAAGTCCATGGACGGTTTTGATGCTCCTTATATTCCCGGCTGGGATACCCATGGATTGCCCATTGAACAAAGAGCCATTAAGGATTTGGGCTTAAATCGTCATAAGGTAAGTACAGTAGAGTTTAGGCAAAAATGTGCCGATTATGCCTTGAAATATGTAGATATTCAGCGGGAGCAGTTTAAACGCTTAGGTGTAAGAGGAGATTGGGATCACCCTTATATCACCCTTTTGAAAGAATATGAAGCAGTGCAGATTGGCGTTTTTGGAGAGATGGCGAAGAAAGGTTATATTTATAAAGGGCTTAAGCCGGTATATTGGTGTGCCGACTGTGAGACAGCTTTGGCGGAAGCTGAAGTGGAATATGCCGATGCCAAATCCCCTTCCATTTATGTTAAATTCCAGGTAAAAGACGGCAAGGGTTTAGTAGATTCTGACTCTTATTTTGTGATCTGGACCACTACTCCGTGGACCATTCCCGCTAATGTGGCCATCTGCCTTCATCCGGACTTTACTTATGTCTTGGCAGAGGTAGAGGGGGAAAAGCTGGTTTTGGCCAAAGAATTGTTAGCCGCTTTCCTAAAAGAAATTGAAAAAGAAAGCTACACCATTCTTAAAGAATTTAAAGGCAGTGATTTGGAATATATCCTGTGTCAGCATCCCATCATGGATCGGGATTCTTTGGTAATCCTCGGGGAGCATGTGACTCTGGAAGCCGGTACCGGCTGCGTGCATACAGCACCTGGTCATGGAGCTGATGACTTTATAGTGGGTCGCAAATACAATCTGCCGGTGATTTCACCTTTGGATGACCGGGGTGTCTTTACGGAAGAAGGTGCTCAATTCCAGGGAATGAAAACCGGGGATGCTAATGGAGCCGTAATTAAGGAACTAGCGGAAAAAGGGGCTTTAATTAAGCAGATATCCATCCACCATCAGTATCCACACTGCTGGAGATGTAAACATCCGATTCTGTTCCGTGCCACTGAGCAGTGGTTTGCTTCCATTGACGGGTTTAGGGAGCAGGCCTTGGCAGAGATTGATCAAGTGCAATGGATCCCCGCTTGGGGGAGAGATCGGATTTATAATATGATTCATGATCGGAACGATTGGTGTATTTCTCGCCAGCGCACCTGGGGAGTGCCCATTCCTATTTTCTACTGTGAGGAATGTGGCCATCCAGTGATTAATGATGCCACCATCAGTCATATTCAGGAACTGTTCCGAGAGCATGGATCCCAGATTTGGTTCGCCAAAGAAGCTGCAGATCTAATCCCGAAGGGGTTAAAATGCGATAAATGCGGTCATGGTCATTTCCGAAAGGAAACAGATATTATGGACGTATGGTTTGACTCTGGTTCCAGCCATGCAGCGGTGTTAGAGACCCGGGAAGATCATCGGTGGCCGGCAGATCTTTATTTGGAAGGAAGCGACCAGCACCGCGGCTGGTTTAATTCATCTCTCTCCACGGCAGTTGCCACCAAGGGTAAAGCTCCCTATAAAGCTGTTTTGACCCATGGTTTTGTGGTAGATGAAAAAGGAAGGAAAATGTCCAAGTCCCTGGGTAATGTGGTAGATCCCTTAAAGGTAATCAACCAAATGGGGGCTGATGTGATGCGCCTATGGGTATCTTCGGCGGATTACCGTTCAGATTTGGCCAATTCCCCCAACATCATGAAGCAGGTATCTGAAGCCTACCGGAAAATTAGAAATACCGCTCGCTTTTTAATGAGCAATCTTTATGATTTTGATCCGGTTAAGGATCGGGTAGATATCGCTGATCTGCAGGAATTAGACCGCTGGGCGATGCATAAATTGCATAAGTTAATCGAACGGGTGCTCAATGCTTATCGAAACTATGAGTTCCATATTGTCTACCATGCCATTCATAAATTCTGCGTGGTGGATATGAGTGCTTTTTATTTGGATATTGTAAAAGACCGGGTTTATACTTCTGTGGCCCATGATCATGGAAGGCGGGCGGCCCAAACGGTGATGTATGACACCATCCATGCATTAGTAAGACTTATTGCTCCGGTACTAACTTTTACTTCAGAAGAAATCTGGCGCTATCTCCCCAAAGAGAAAGATGCTCCCGTCAGTGTGCAAATGCTCTCTATGCCGGAAATAAAAGATGAGTATATCAATGAAGAATTGGCGGCAAAATGGGATCGGCTTTTGGATATTCGGGAAAAGGTATCAAAAGAGCTTGAAATTGCGAGGCAAGAAAAGGTGATCGGCCATTCATTGAATGCCGCAGTGGATTTATATCCGGATGAAGAAATCTTTAAGTTTTTAAAAGAGGTAGAAGACCAATTGGCGACTATTTTTATCGTGTCTTCTGTTGCCCTTTTTGATCCGGGGGCTTTTGTTCCGGAGGAAGCCAGAAAAGCTGAGGATATGGCTCTTGCTATAAAGGTAGGTATAGCACCGGGCGAAAAATGTGAGCGGTGCTGGACATATAGTACCACTGTAGGTGAAGATCATGAACACCCCACACTATGCAGCCGTTGCGCTGGCGTAGTCCTGTGCCAGGGAGACAGGACCCTTGGCACAGAATAATAGAAATATATTTAGTGTGTCAAGGAACCTGTCTCCTTGACACACTTTTTTCTGTTATTATTTAATGAAAAGTGTAGAATAACAGTAAACAATCTATCGAATAAAGGAGAAGAGTGATGAAGGATAAAGTAATTGTAACTGTTGTGGGTAAAGATAAAGTGGGCATTATTGCCGGGGTCACTGCAGCTTTAGCTCTGGCTGGAGTTAACATTCTGGATATCAGTCAGACGATTATGCAGGATTTCTTTACGATGATTATGATTTGCGACATGTCCCAAGCAAGTATGGATTTGTCAAATCTAAAAAACCTGATGGAGGAAGAAGGAAATAAGATCGGCGTAAAAATCACTGTGCAGCATGAAAAAGTGTTTCAGTTTATGCACAGAATATAACGGGGTGATAGATGTCCCCGAAAAACTTCCACCATTGAGTTATAACGAAAGTGCTTGAGAGGAGTAGAAAATAATGCCAATTACGGTCCAGCCTAATGAAATTATGGAAACCATCCATATGGTAGAAATGGAAAATTTGGATGTACGTACCATTACCATGGGTATTAACTTGAGAGATTGTGCCGACAGGGATATCAAGGTATCCTGTCAAAAAATATATGATAAGATTTACCGGTTTGCTAAAAATTTAGTGCAGGTTGGGGAAGAAATCGAATCTGATTACGGTATACCCATTGTGAATAAGCGAATTTCTGTGACTCCCATTGCTTTGGTGGGGGAGGCAGCAGAAGCGGAAGATTATTTTCCCTATGCCGAAGTTTTGGACAAGGTCTCTAAAGATGTAGGGGTAAATTTTATTGGTGGATTTTCTGCCCTGGTGCATAAGGGGTTTACTGCAGGAGATTGGAAACTGATTCGCTCTATTCCTCGGGCTTTGGCCGAGACAGAAAGAGTCTGTGCTTCTGTAAACATTGGTACCACGAAAGCCGGCATCAATATGAATGCGGTGTTGGAGATGGGCCGGATAATTAAGGAAACAGCTGAGCTTACCAGAGACCGGGGGGGCTTAGGATGTGCTAAACTTGTGGTCTTTTGCAATGTTCCTGAGGACAACCCTTTTATGGCAGGTGCTTTTCATGGTATCGGAGAACCGGAAGCAGTAATTAATGTAGGGGTAAGCGGTCCCGGGGTGGTATTAAGTGCTGTCAAAAAACATCCAGATGCGGATTTGGGGACACTTGCAGAAATTATTAAGAAGACCGCCTTTAAGGTGACCCGGATGGGAGAATTAGTAGGCCGAGCGGCATCCAGGAAACTTAATGTCCCCTTTGGCATCGTGGACTTGTCGTTAGCTCCGACTCCTGCTATTGGGGACAGCGTTGCAGATATTTTGGAAGCTATGGGCTTGGAAAGATGCGGTACCCATGGCACTACAGCTGCCCTGGCCATGCTAAATGATGCGGTGAAAAAGGGCGGTTCCATGGCTTCATCCTATGTGGGCGGTTTAAGCGGGGCTTTTATCCCGGTAAGTGAAGATGCGGGAATGATCCGGGCGGTGGAGGAAAAGGCTTTGTCTATCGAAAAGCTGGAAGCCATGACTTGTGTTTGTTCTGTGGGACTGGACATGATTACTGTGCCCGGGGATACTCCAGCGGAAACTATTGCCGCTATTATTGCCGATGAAGCGGCCATTGGCATGATTAATAATAAGACTACTGCAGTCCGGTTAATTCCGGCACCGGGGAAACAAGTAGGAGATTATGTGGAATTTGGTGGCTTATTAGGAAAGGGACCAGTGATGGCGGTCAACCAAAACGATGCCAGCAAATTTGTTCAAAGAGGCGGACGGATTCCTGCACCTTTAGGTGCATTAACAAATTAGATTTTTCAAGGATATTGCTGCAGAAAACTGATTTTTAGGGAATAGCAAAAGCCTACCATGGGGAGATGCAAAGGGGCACACCTCTCAGAGAGGAATGCCCCATGGTTAGCGTTTGCGATTAGTGTTGAGGAAAGACTTATCTTGAGATTTTACCAGCGATCATAATGAATCCTCTTTTCCTCAAAACGATTTGCCGCATCTTTTTTTTCCTTGGGATAACCGACGGCAATCAGGGAAAAAGGGATGATATTTTCTGGGGCTTCTATAAGTATCATCATGCTTTTCACTAAAACAGCTTGAGGATAAATCCCCATCCAAACCGCGCCAAGTCCTAAAGCATGAGCAGCTAGTAGAATATTTTCCGTGGCAGCAGCACAATCTTGAGTCCAGAAATTTTCGGATTTAAACAGATTTCTGTCTCCACAAACTAATATGGCCAGATTAGCCTCTTTTAACATTGTTGAGTAAGGATGAAAACGCATAATTTGATTTAGTGCTTCCCGCTTTTTTATTACAACAAATTGCCAAGGTTGCTGATTATGAGCAGAGGGAGCACTCATTCCTGCTTTTAAAAGTTCGGTCACTAATTCATCAGATATCGGTTCCGATGTAAACTTACGAATGCTGCGCCGAGATAAAATAGCATTTAAAAGATCATTCATGATAACACCTCATATAATGTTTTATACTCCACAATTTCTACTCCTTCTGGAATATATTTTAAAATAGTATATCATTAGTTTATGTCAAGATACAAGTTTAGATAAGGTGCAGTAATTAATATTTCTAATGACAAAATTCCAGGAATACTGTATAATTTTTTATAAGTAATGGAAGTATGGAATGAACGAGGTGGATTATATTTGGTTGGCAAAGTGACGGGAAAAAGGATTAGAGAGGTTAGAAAATCGAAACACATCTCCATTGTGGAGCTGGCGAATATGGTTGGTGTTTCCAAAAGCCTGATCAGCCAGGTGGAAAGAGGTGAAATTTTTCCTTCCTTATCTACTCTGGAAAAGATTGCTGCCGCTTTAGAAGTGGAGATTACCCAGTTTTTTAAAATTGATGCACCTCCCATCAGTGAATCGGAAATCGTTGTCAGAGCTAATAAACGGAAGAAAGTTACCATGCCCAACTCTTCAATGATCTATAATTTATTGACCCCAAATTTACGAAAAAGTATCGAATTTTTACTGATAGAAATCCCGCCACATACATTGCGAGATGGGGAGGAAGAGGAAGAAATTGAGACCTTTCGCCATGAAGGGGAAGAGTACTTTTTTGTTATTGAGGGACAGCTTGAATTGGTCATCGGTAATAACGAACAAGTCTATACCCTAAATGCAGGGGACAGCGGCTGTTTTGACAGCAGTCATAAACATGTGTGGAGAAATAATACCGACAAAAAGGGGTCGTTTCTAATTGCGGCAACTTCCCCTACTTTATAACGGAAACCTTACCAATTTTTTTAAACCAGGTTTGCAATTAAAGCCTGGTTTTTTTGTTATAAAAAGTTTAAAATAGATAGAATTATTCCATTATTTCTGGAATATTTTTAATTATCAAGAAGGAATTTTAAAATATATAGCGAATTTTTAACAATCCGATTCCATAAATAGTGAAATCATATACACCTATAATGAAATAGTGACTGAATTATGGATCGGTTTGGTGTGGTCAGATGAATTGGAAATGTTAGGAAAGGGGGTGATGTTAATAGTAATGGTAAAATCTTAAATGAAATTTTTTTATCCACATAAGGAGGTGAAATCAGGCATTTATCTTCTGTAAAAACAAACGAAATAAAAACAGGAGGGGATAAAAACATGAATGGAACAGGCTTTGTTGTAGTTATCGTTATTATTTATTTAATAGGTTTGATGCTAATTGGATGGTTGGCAGGTAGAAAATCAAAAAGTGCTACGGATTATTTAGTAGCTGGGCGTAAAATGCCTTTATATATGACAACGGCAACCCTTTTTGCTACTTATGTCTGCGGGGGAACTATTATGGGCGGTGCAGGAGCTGCTTATACGGGGGGGTTTTTTAGCACTATTTATGACCCTTTTGCAGCAGCAGTAGCCTTAGTCATTGCCGGTCTTTTTATTATGAAGTTTATTAGAGAAACAAAAATTGTCTCTATGGGTAGCTTTTATCGGATTAGATATGGAAAAACCGCAGGTACTCTGTCCTCATTTTGTATGGTACCTACCTATATTTTCTTTGCAACTGTACAAATTATGGCCATTGGTAAAGCCTTTAGTGCGATTTTAGGATGGGATTATATGACATTGGCAATTATAGGTGGTATTTTGGTAATCGTTTATACTTACTGGGGTGGTATGATGGCTGTAGCCTGGACAGACTTTGTTCAGTCTATTCTATTGGTCCTGGGCGTACTTATTCTTTTCCCTCTGGCTCTTAAAGCTACGGGAGGAATGGCAAATGTGAAAGCTGCAGTTCCACCGGAATTTTTTTCTTTTGCTCCTAGAGATTTCTCTTTAGTGGGGATTCTCACCTATATTGCTATGTGGGCCGGTTGTGGTTTAGGGAATATTCCTTGCCCTGATCTAATGCAGCGGGCAATGGTGGCAAAGGATGGAAAAACAGCTAGATGGTCAGGAATTTTGGCAGGCCTGCTGATGATAGGATTAGGATTTTTAGTTGTTTATATGGGTGTATTCGGGATTCAACTTGCTCAAAGCGGAGTAATTTCTGCCGATGTTGTCAACGGTGATCCGGAAATGCTGGTTCCATTAATGGCAATGACATTAATGCATCCTCTGGTTTTAGGTTTATTCTTAGCTGGGTTATGCGGTGCCATTATGTCTTCAGCAGACTCTGCTTTATTTGCTCCGGCAGCGATCTTTTCCAATGACTTGATAAAGCCTTTATATAAGCGCTATGGTAAAGAAATCACCGATGATCAATTGAAAAAATATACCAAATGGTCGGTACTGGCCATTGGACTGCTAGCCATGCTTTTGGCTATCAGCAGCGTATCTCTTTATGAAGTTATGATTCTTGGTTTTACCTTGCTAGGCCAAATGCTTTTCTTTCCCTTAATTTTAGGGGTATATTGGAAGAATGCCAATGAATACGGGGCACTGGCCGGGATGATTGCCGGGGCGATAATTCCTTTATCCATGATGATTACTCAGGGCACTATTTTCCCGGGACCCGAATGGATTGCTACATTAATACCATTGGCAGGTTCAGCTTTAGCTACAATAGTGGTAAGTCTTGCCACGCAAAGTAGTTGTCCTCCGAAACCACTAAAAACCGAAGATGGGGAAATTATCAAATGGCCGGAACTTGAGGTTCAAAGTAATGCAGGCCAGGCTCCTTCATTATAATGAGTTTTGGACGTCAAGTTTAATTTTAATATAATGGTACCTTTGACGAAGAGCGAGATTGAAAATGGAATATTTTTTCTTCATCTCGCTCTTTAATTTTTTTTATGAAAGTTTTAAAAACAAGGAGGAAAAATGCGATTTTCCAAGAACACATATAATAAACGATTAAACATAAATAGTGAAATTTCCACAAGATTTTTCTGTATAAAGGGGGTAGGATGATTTGTTTGGCTATGTAGGAAAGTTATTGTTTGTTGATTTGTCCACTAAAGAATTTCGGGTGGAAGAACTTGACGAAGCCTTGTGCCGAGATTATTTAGGCGGATATGGCTTTGGGGTGAAAGAGCTGTATGATCGGCTGCGGCCAGGAATAGACCCCTTAGGACCGGAAAATATTTTGGGATTTATCACCGGAGCCTTAACGGGAACAGGGGCTTTAATTACGCCCCGGTTTATGGTAGTTGGAAAATCTCCCTTAACCGGAGGCTGGGGAGAGGCAAATTGCGGGGGATTTTTTGGCCCGGAATTAAAGAAAGCCGGTTTTGATGGTGTATTTATCTCCGGATGTTCCGCAAAACCAGTTTATATTTTAATTGATGACGGTAAGGTAGAGGTCTGTCCGGGAGACTCCTTATGGGGTAAGACCACCTATGAAACGGAAGATGCCTTAAAAGAAATGTATCCAGGTTCAAGAGTGATGAGCATTGGCCCGGCTGGGGAAAAGTGCTCTTTAATCTCTGCAATAATAACAGAAAAAGGAAACGCCGCAGGTAGATCCGGCTTAGGCGCGGTAATGGGTTCAAAGAACCTAAAAGCCCTTGTGGTTCGGGGAAATGGAAAGATACCCATTTATGATGAAGAAGCCTTAAAAGCGGTGCGGAAAAAATATTTACCTGTCTTAAAGGAAGATTTTGCTTCAGCTCTAAGAGAATATGGGACCGCCGGTGATCTGGAAACATTAGTGGAAATTGGAGATACTCCGGTCAAGAATTGGGGCGGGGTAGGTGTGGTTGATTTTCCTAATGCGGAAAAGATTGGGGGGAATGCCATTAAAGAAAGACAAGTCAAAAAAGCTCCCTGTTATGGCTGCGCTATTTCCTGCGGTAATTTTGTGAAGGGGAAGGATGGAAAAGGTGGTGAAAAGCTTGTCCATACGGTGCAATATGAGACTTTAGGAGTTTTTGGCCCCCTTTGCCTGAATGAAGATTTAGATTCCATTATTGAATGCAATGACATTTGCAATAGTTATGGCTTGGATACCATTTCAACTGGGGCGGTGGTGGCCTTTGGGATCGAGTGTTTTGAAAATGGTATCTTAACTACCAAAGAAACCGGCGGTTTAGAACTGACTTGGGGCAATGGAAAGGCAATTGTTCGTCTTACGCAGATGATCGCCAAGAGGGAAGGAATTGGTGCAATTCTTGCAGATGGCTCAAAACTGGCCTCCGAAAGAATCGGAAAAAATGCCAAGGATTATGCAATGCAGATTGGTGGTCAGGAACTCCCCGCCCATGATCAGCGTTTATTCCCAGGTCTAACAGCCTTATATTGGACGGACGCTACCCCGGGCAGACATACCCAGGGAACGGAAACTTGGATTCCTGCGGGATTAAATACCCCTCCCTTTGATGAAAAAGAACAGGCGGGCCGGGGTGAAGTGCATAAACTTCTGGCCGATATCCATCATGTTATGGATTGCGGCGGTTTCTGTTTGTTTAGCTATTTTGCTCTGAACATTAATAATATAGTGGAATCGTGGAATGCAGTGACTGGATGGAAGGTAGATTTAGAAGATTTATTAAAATCCGGAGAAAGAATTTCCTATCTCCGCCATGCTTTTAATCTGCGGGAAGGCATCAACTTTATGGAGTATCAGTTCCCTAAGAGGCTATTAGGCGATCCTCCCCTTCCTGAAGGGCCCACGGCCGGAGTAACATTAAAACCTGATGTTTTATTAGGAGAATATATGCAGGCTATGGAGTGGGATGAAAAGACTCTATACCCAAGTAAAAAGAAGTTAGAGGAATTAGGATTAGGCCAAGTGATTAAAAACTTGTACCAAGTGAATAGGAACTAATCCCATATATATATTTATGTTTTACTTAAAAAAGGAGGTAGCATGCAAATGACAAAATCTATTGACTGGAAAAAGATTGAAGAATGGAATGACAAGTATTTAATCAAATGCTTTGTAACCAAGGATGAGTACCATTGGACTCCTATTGAAAAGACTGAAGGAGATTACCTGATTATGCCCGATGGCACCCGTTTGCTGGACTTCTATAACCAACTTTACTGTGTCAACGTAGGGCAAAAGAATCCCAAAGTCGTGGAATATGTAAAAGAAGCTCTTGATCGCTATGGTTTTGTCTGGGACGTTTATACTACCGATTATAAGGCCACAGTTGCAAAATTAATTCTGGAAGATATTTTAGGGGAAAAAGGTTGGGCAGCAAAAATCCGCTTTACCAATACCGGCGGTGAATCTGTGGAAGTAGCCAGTATGATTGCCAGACTATATACCGGGAAACCCTTAATTGCCACCCGGGAGCATGCCTATCACGGCGTAACCGGAGGCGCGGTGACTTTAAACCGGGTATATGCCGGCCGTTCCCACTTGTCCGGAGCAGGCCCTGATAAATTTGTCCGTCAGGTACCGGGGCAGAATTCCGGGAATGCCTTTGTTTGTCCTACTCCTTTCTGCTACCGCTGCTCTATTGGGCATTCTTATCCGGAATGTAAGGGTTGCGGCGGGCAACTTCCCTGTGTCAAGGCTACCGAAAGACTGATCCTCAATCACGGACTGGATCAAGTAGCAGCTATTATTACCGAACCTGCCTTTGGGGCCGGTACGATTATGCCTCCTGATGAATACCTGCCTCAAATTTATGAAATGACCAGAAGATTAGGTATCCTGTGGATTGTGGATGAAGTATTAATGGGATTTGGCCGTCTAGGTGAATGGTTTGGCCATCAGAAATATGGAAAGGACTTGAAGCCGGATATTATGACTTTGGCCAAAGGCATTACCAGTTCTCAGATTCCCTGCGGGGCAGTGGTTGTGAATAAAGAAATTGCTGATTTTATGGATTCCATGAGATGGAATCATGTCAGCACCTTTGCCGGGCATCCCATCGCTTTAGCTGCCGCCCAAGGCAATTTGGAGTATATGATTGAAAATAATATTCCGGACATGGCCAAAAAAGCCGGGGAATACTTTGGTGCTAAATTAAGAGAGCTGGAAGAAAAACACAAAACTGTTGGTTTAGTTGCCGGTGCCGGTATGTTCTGGCAGGTGGAACTGGTGAAGAATAAAGAAACCAAAGAGCCCTTCGTAAAAGATGACCGATATACCGGTTTTGCCGGAGATTTAAGGATCAATCCTACCGGGATTGTAGCCAGTAAATGCGCGGAAAAAGGGGTACTATTAGGCGGGTTTGTGCCTAATACACTGCGCATTGGAGCATCCCTCACCGTATCTAAGGCCGACATGGATAAGGCCATTGATGCTTTGGATTATGCTCTGGACTATCTTGACACCACAGTTTAAAAAGCTAACAACAAAATACCCCATATTTAGCTGTATAAATAAGAAACATTTCAAGTGGTGGGGAAAAGGTGGGCATTAATAAACTTCTCCACCTAGCAACAATGACATAAGATTATTTCTTATTAATTATACCAATATATTCCGGGGGGAAATGACAAAAAATAGATTGATTTAAAACGGGCTGGATTTTATGGAAGGATGTATCGTCGATTTTCACATAGATGATCTCCTTCCCTAAAGACAGGCCCGTTGCTTTTTTGAGAAAAACAGTGTGTCCGTCAATATGATTGATCATATTTGTAATTATCCCAGGAAAAATATTAACCAGGGGCAGTTTTTTTTCCCCCTGATTAAATAATTGAATGTGGTGGGGCCGGATAAAAAGTTCAATGTTTTGGTCAACGGAAAATTTCTCTATTAATTCCTTTGGGGCTTGAACCTGAAGCAACCCAGCGGATGTTTTGACTGTAATTTGATTGTCAAAAACATTTTCAACTACTCCCGAAAAAATGTTTTTCGTACGAATCAACCTGGCTACGGTAGTATTTACCGGAGTATGAAGCACCGAGTTCTTATCATCAGACTGCAAAATCTTTCCCGATTCAATGATGGTTAAGTTTTGACTTAGGCTATAAGCCTCATTTAAATCATGGGTCACTAAAAGAGCGGGAATCTGACTTTTATTTAAAAGATCCAAAAGTTCCGCCCTTAGTCTGCTTTTTACCGCACTATCCAAAGCAGAAAAAGGTTCATCTAAGAGAATCATTTCCGGGTCTGTAGCGAGGGTCCGGGCTAAAGCCACCCGCTGCTGCTGGCCGCCGGAGATTTCTCCAGGTTTTTTATCTTCCAAACCTTCTAAACGCATGGTTTGTAGTAACCCAATCAATTTTTCCATTTGTTTTTCCTTGGATAGATGGTTTATGCCATAAATGATGTTCTCTTTCACGGTTAGGTGGGGGAAAAGGGCATAATTTTGGAAGAGAAAGCCAACCTTGCGTTTTTGAGGAGGAAGATTAATCCCCTTCTGACGATGAAACAGGATTCTATCATGAAGAGAAATTTCTCCCTGATCTGGGGTGAGAATCCCGGAAATATATTTTAGAGTTAGGCTTTTGCCCGAACCGGAGGGGCCAAAGAGGGCAGTTATCCCCGGTGAGACCGTAAATTTTACATCAAGTTTAAAACCGGGTAAGGATTTAGTAATATCTACCTTCAGCATAGTACACCTCAATATTTCTCTTCCATGGTATTTAGGATAATCATGACAATAATTGCTGTTAACGTCATCACTAAAACTAACATGTTTGCTTGGCCGGTATTGCCGGCAATAACGGCGTCATAGATGGCAATAGGCATAGTTTGAGTCTTTCCCGGGATATTTCCTGCGACCATCATGGTAGTGCCAAAATCCCCTAAAGCCCGGGCAAAGGCAAGCACTACCCCGGCTATCAACCCTTTCCAAGCTAGAGGTACTGTAATAGTAAAGAAAATGCTTAATTCCGACCGCCCCAGGGTTCTGGCCGCATTTTCCAGGTTGCGGTCAATGGCTCCAAATGCTGCTTTTGCCGACCTCACTAACAAAGGAAAGGAAGTAAAAAAGGCGGCGATCACGGCAGCTTGCCAGGTAAATACCAGATTGATGCCAAACTGAATTTCTAAGAACCGGCCCAAAGGGCTTTGCCGCCCAATGGCTACTAAGATATAAAAACCTAAAACGGTGGGCGGTAAGACCAAGGGCAGGGTGAAAAATGAGTCAATTAGTTTTTTCCCTTTAAAGGAAGCCCGTGAGAGCATCAGTCCCAGGGGAATCCCTAAAAGTATAGAAAAAAAGGTGGCAAATGTTGATACCTTTAATGAAAGGAAAAGTGGTTGTAAATCTAAGTTTGTCATAATTCACCTCAATAGAAGCTACTAAAATATCTCTTGTCTTGCCTTCGGAAAAGAGGATTACTTGGGTTCGGATGCGCCAAAATGTTTTTCGTAAGCGGAGAAAATGGACTCTCGGCATTCCTCTTGAAAAGCTAAATATTTATTCATTAACTCCTTGGCCTCATCGGTTAGTTGAGAGCCCCCTCCCCCTTGTCCTCCGGCCTGGCTTTTAATTAAGAAAAAGCCCAATCTTTTTTCAATATTCTTAATTAATTTATAGGCCTGGCTGTAAGACATTTTCATCGCCCGGGCAGAAGTGTTCAAAGATCCAGTATCCTCAATTCCTTTTAATAAATGATAAGGACCGTCCCCGAATACCTTCCCGTTTCTATCTAACCATACTTTGTATTTTACTTGATACACAATTTTACCCCCTGTAATTGTTTTATTTTTTTAGGGCGTTTCATAACCATAATCCTGAAGAATTTTTTGCCCTTTTTTACTTAAAATGAATTGGGCGAATCTTATGGCCGCATCTTTATTTTTGCTATTTTCCATCACACCCAAAGCCTGAACAATAGGCCGGTAAAGAGAAAGCCAGCTTTGATCTTCATAATACTTCGTCTCTGTTTGGTAAACTAAAGATTTTGCCACCAGGGCGGCATCGGCATTTCCTGTTTTTACATATGTTAAAACTTCGTCAATGTTCTTTCCAAAAACTATTTTTTCTTTCACCTCATCCCAAATTCCTGCTGTCTGAAGTAATTCTTGGGCTGCTTTTCCATAAGGGGCAGTTTCCGGGTTCGCCAGGGCAATGATTTTTATTTGGGGATGGGTAAGATCGGCAAGGCTTTTCGCAAGATAATCGCCTTGGTCATAGGGCACTAATACGATATTTCCCAGAGCATAGTTTTTAATTGTTTCTTTGTCAATAAGTTTTTCCTCAGCTAAAATTTCAATAGATATAGTATCAGCGGCGGCAAACAAATCAACGGGGGCCCCGTTTTTTATTTGCTGGGTTAACTGACCGGTAGATCCAAAGACGAAACTAAGGGGGATACCAGTTTCTTCCGTAAATGCGTTGCCAATATCTGAAAACGATTTGGTCAGGTTAGCGGCGGCGGCAACGGAAAGAGAGGTGGTTTCTTCCTGTTTATGAAAATTAAAAACAAAAACACTGATAACAAGAATTATGAAAACGACCAAGATAATTTGCCACTTTTTCATAATAATTCTCCTTTCAAAATTTGCTCCTTTTTTATAACTCTTATTTCAAAAAGAGCTTGATTAGGGTAAATTTTCGTTATATTATTATAGGCATAACGAATAGCATAAAAATATGTAATAAACTATGGATGGGAGATAAAATTTGGTTATCCTGGATCAAGTATAACGAATCAAAGGCGAGTTGTAAACAATGAAATTTTACTAACCTTTTTGGTTGTATCACAATATGTAGGGGTGAATCACGATTCGCTCGAAGAAGGGGTAGGAGGTAGTGCCGTGGGGTAAAAATGAGGTTAAGTCAAGCATTGGGTATAAAGGCAGGTGATCTGGTGGTTTTGGTTGGGGCGGGGGGAAAAACCTCTGCACTGAATCGGTTGGCAAAGGAGCTGACATCCTCCGGTGAAACCGTGGTTTTGACTACCACCACCAAGATCTTTCCTCCCACGGGCCTTCAATACCAATTTCATTTACTGAAGGATCTAGTTCCGCTAGATTTGAAAAAAAGTAAACCCGAAGCATCAAAAGTCATGGTGCTAGGGAAAGAAATGAATCAAGCACAAAAAATTGTGGGATTAGATGTAAAGGAGGTAAAGAAAATCAAAGACATGTATCCGGAAGCGGTCATCCTGGTGGAAGGGGACGGGGCCAAGGGAAAACCCTTTAAAGCCCCACGGGAGTACGAACCAATCATTCCGGATGATGCAACCCTGGTGGTACCTGTCTTGGGGATAGATGCCATTGACAAGCCCTTAAATGAGATGTATTTTCATGCAGTAGAGAAGTTGAGTTTATTAACCGGCTTAAAGCAGGGTGATTATTTTCGGGTCAAAGACGCTGCTCATGTTCTTTTGCATTGTGAGGGCTACCGAAAAGGGGTTTCTCCCCTAGTTCGCTGGATCCCTCTAATAAATAAAGCCGATACTCCTGGTAGCCGGGAAAATGCTTTAGAATTAATTGAAATTTTAAAAAAGGCCAAGGTACAAAAAGTTATATTAGGTTCCTTGGGGATAGAAAATACCCTGGTTGAGGTATTTTAAAGCTTAAAACCTTTAGATTCTTTAAGAAGGGGGTATGGTGATTGGGAAAAATTAAGGCCTTGGTGCTAGCGGCGGGATATTCCAGTCGGATGAAAAGAAATAAAATGCTCTTACCCTTCGCCGGGAGTACGGTATTGGAAAATACCCTAAAGGTTTTTTACCGGGCTCAGGTAGATGGGGTCGCCGTGGTGCTGGGTCATAAGGGGGAAAAAATCCGGCAGGCTTTAGTCTCTTATCCCCTCCAATTTATCGAAAACCCGGATTTTCATCAAGGAATGAGTACCTCAGTTAAAGCTGGGATCAGAGCACTGGAGACGGATCCTGATTTGGCTGGGGTGATGATGATCCCGGGGGATATGCCTTTAGTTAAGTTAGAAACAGTGCAAGGGATCATTAAGAAGTTTCAGGAATCATCTTGTCCTCTGATCATTCCGGTTTATCAAGGGAAAAAAGGGCATCCGGTATTTTTTGCCCGGTCTTTGTTTTCTGAACTGAAGGAAGTAGCGGGTGATATTGGTGCTCGGGAAGTAGTAAGAAAAAATCTGGATCGGTGCTGTTTCTTAGAGGTCAATGACCCGGGGATTCTCGTTGACATCGATTGTCCCGAAGAATATGAAAAATGGGTAAAACTTTGAAGGGGGGTTAATATCTTGTTCAATAATTATGTTTTAATTAAAGGAGCCGGCGATCTGGCTAGTGGAGTGGCATATATATTAAATAAAACAGGCTTTCCGGTAGTGATGACGGAGATTCCGGAACCCACATGTGTCAGAAGAAAAGTATCCTTTGCAGAGGCTGTGTACCTTGGAAAAACCTGGGTAGAAGACGTGAAAGGGGTATTAGCAGGCGGGTTTCGTGAAGCCCAGGACATCACAAAAGAAGGTAATGTCGCTGTTATTGTTGACCCTAAGGGGGAAATTGTAAAAAATTATCCTCCTGAAATTTTTATTGATGCCAGTATGGCAAAAAAAAATCTTGGTACCTGTTTAAACCTTGGGAAAATCGTAATTGCTCTTGGTCCCGGTTTTGAGGCGGGTCGAGATGTACATGCTGTAATTGAAACCCAAAGAGGACAAGATTTGGGGAAACCCATTTATTCTGGGTCTGCTGCCCCGGATACCGGAGTTCCCGGTGATGTACTGGGGTATACCAGTGAAAGATTGCTTCGGACTCCCGCGGAGGGTATTTTTCAGGAAGTTAAGTCCATTGGTGATTTTGTGGAGGCAGGGGAGACCGTTGCCTATGTGGACGGTCATCCGGTTCAAGCTCAGATTTCCGGAACCGTACGGGGCCTTTTGAGATCAGGATTGAAGGTCCATCAAGGCATGAAAGCAGGAGATATCCATCCGGAAAAAAATAAAGCAGTGGTTTCTGCCGTAACAGATAAGGCTTTGACGATAGGGATGGGAGTGTTAAAAGCAATTCTCACCCTGCAAAAAATAGATCGGGGGAAAAATAGTAAAGAAAAACTAAAGATATTTTCCGATTTAAATCAATTAATGCAAAAAGGCTGCCCCGGAATGCTTTATACTTTGGTAGATAAAGGGGAACTAGCTGATTTGGAGATTGGAGCGAGACTCTTGGTCATGTCTGACGGAGATGTACGTGGCTCTTTAGGCATTCCCGCTTTGGATCAGGCTATGAGAGAAAGGGGAAAAGAGGGTTTAGCTAACAAAAGAGAGACCAAAGTTTTATTCTGGCAAACACCTTGGGGAAAAGTTAAAGGGGAAATCACCGGAAAGGTGATAAAAGTGTTGGAGGAAGCGGTAGTACCACAAAAAAAATTAATCATTTTTGGCGGGGGGCATATTTCCCTACCCTTAGCGGAAATGGCTGTGATTTTAGGATACCAGGTGATTGTGGTGGACGATCGAGAAGAATTTGCTAATCCAAACCGCTTTCCTTGTGCGGAAAAGACGATCTGTGCCAATTTTAGGGATGTTTTAGAAGGAGATATGCTGGAAGGAGAGATAAACTTTGCTACCAGCATTGTGATTGTAACCCGTGGCCATAGACAGGATAAAACCTGTGTTCAGTATTTGGCCGGCCGGGATGTTGCCTATCTGGGTATGATTGGCAGCAGAAACAAGGTACAGCAAACTTTTTCTGCTCTCTTGGCGGAAGGCTTTCCCAGAGAACAACTGGAGAAAATTTCGGCTCCCATCGGCTTGGATTTAGGCGGTCAAAGCCCGGCGGAAGTGGCTTTAAGTATTTTAGCAGAGATGGTGGCCAAAGAGTACCATGCTACCGGAAAACCGGTAAAGGAAGTGAAAGGAGTGGTACTATCATGACCCGTGAAGTTATTAAAGAGGTAATCACGGTTCTGGAAAAAGGAGAACATGCTGTATTAGTAACCTTGTGCTCCACAGACGGATCTACCCCTCGAAAGGCCGGAGCTAAGATGTTGGTTTACCCGGACTCTTCAATCGTGGGAACCATTGGGGGAGGATCTTTAGAATACCAGGCCATCAAAAAAGCCCAAGAAGTTTTTGCGCGGGGAGAATCCCTTTATTGGCAGTGTGACTTGGAAGACCTAGGTATGGTATGCGGTGGTCATGGTACCGTTTTAATTGAATATATATAATTATTGTATATAGTGGAGGATTATCATGGAGAAAGTGCCGGTAACAGAAGCAGTGGGTATGATTTTATGTCAGGATATTACCAAAATTGTACCGGGGGAATTTAAGGGGAGGGCCTTTAAAAAGGGTCATGTGATCAAGAAGAAGATGTGGAAGTTCTTTTAAATTTAGGTAAGGAAAATATTTATGTGTGGGCACCGGAGCCGGGAGACATTCATGAAAACGATGCTGCCTTAAGACTGTCTAAGGCTACAGTGGGGGAAAATATCTCTTTTACCGAACCCTACGAGGGGAAATCCACCTTGATCTCCCAGGTAAAAGGTTTATTTAAGGTAAATAGTGATTTGCTTTATCAGATTAATTCAGTAGATGCCATATCCATCGCCAGTCTGCCTAATAATTTTCCGGTGGAAAAAGAACAAAGTTGGCGGGAGCGCGGATTATTCCCTTGGTGACCAAGGAAGAAAGAATTATCCAGGTGGAAAAACTTTGTCGGGAAAAGGGACCGGTTTTTACGGTCAAACCTTATCGAAAACTAAAGTGTGGGGTGATTACCACCGGGAGCGAGGTTTATAAAGGGCGGATTAAAGATAAGTTCGGCCCGGTGATGAAAAATAAAATTGCCGCTTTTGAAGGTGATTTTATTGGTCAGATTTTATGTCCCGATGACCTGGGATTAATTGAAGAGGCCATCCATAATTTTGTTTCACAAGGAGCAGAGCTTGTGATTTTAACCGGAGGCATGTCCGTAGATCCGGATGATTTGACCCCCGGGGCTATTAAAAAAAGCGGTGCCCGCATTGTCACTTATGGGGTACCGGCCCAGCCCGGCAATATGTTTCTTTTGGCTTATTTAGGCAAAACCGCCTTAATGGGTGTGCCCGGGTGCGCCATGTTTTCCCGCACCACGGTGCTGGATGTAGTCTTACCCCGAATTTTTGCCGGTGAAGAATTGTTTAAGGAAGAATTTATTAAGATGGGTGAAGGAGGATTTTGTTCCAGTTGTAAAGAATGTTCATATCCTAATTGTTATTTTGGGCGTTAAGAGGTGGCAAGGGGGTGTTTCGTTTGCCCCACCTAGGTGGTAGTAAGGAAACGTCCCTTGCACAAGTAAAAAGAAAGAAGGGGTATTGTGCAAAGTGTAGATAGAATTGTCACCATTCTATCCCTTTTGTCAAATGCGGGCAAAGGAATGGGTATAACAGAATTATATGCTACTTGTGATTTACCCAAAAGTACGCTTCACAGGACATTAAACAGCTTGATGCAACATGGCTTCGTACTTCAGGATGCGGAGAGCAAAAAGTACCGGTTAGGTCCGGCTATTCTACGGTTGAGCACAAGTTTTTTGATGCAAAGTGATTTAAGAAACTATGCTCGTTCCTATTTGGAAGCGCTGGGCTCCGAGTTAAATGAAACGGTTTATCTTACAGTGCTGCAGGATGAATCTGCGATTTGCGTTGATACTTTTGGTGCTTCCAGAAATCTAAACTATTTTGTCCATATTGGCAGGGAAATGCCTTTTAATACCACAGCAGCGGCAAAAGTAATTTTAGCTTATCAGCCGGAAGAATTAATTAAAAAAATAATTTACGCAAAAAAGTTAACCAAGCTCACAGAGAATAGCATTATCGATCCGGATTATTTATTTCAACATTTGCTTAAAATTCGGCAACAGGGATATGGGATCTGTGAAGAGGAAATGGAAGAAGGGGTCACGGCCATTGCTGCTCCTATCTGGAGCTGGGGTGGGCGGGTAATTGCCAGTGTGGCAGTGATTGGGCCTTCTGTCCGTTTGCAAGGGGAAATGCAGAAAAATATTATTGATAAAATCAGATGCGCTGCGGAAAAGATTTCTCAAGAATTGGGTTGGGTACCTGCAGCGGAAAATATTTATTAAAATTTTTTAGAGATAGTAAAATTAAAGAAGGAATTCATCTAGTGATATGGAATATATATAACTAGGGATAAAATTTAGTTGGAATGGCGTTCCGCCCAACGGAAATCAGATGGTAGTAATAGAGTATCTTTTATTTTTTTGTCAAGCGGAAAGCTGTTCCACCGAATGAAAAATATAGGAGGAAAATGTGATGCAAAAGTTTCGTGTTGAAAAAGACTTTTTAGGAGAAATGAAGGTTCCTGCTGAAAGGTATTATGGATGCCAGACGGCGCGTGCCCTGGAAAACTTCCCTATTACCGGCTTAAAATTGGATGAAGACTTTGTTAAAGCAATGGGTATGGTAAAGTATGCCGCGGCTGAAGCTAACATGGCATTGGGTCTGCTGCCGGAAAAAAATCGGCAAAGCGATTATGGATGCTTCCATGGCAGTTATTAATGGCGAACTTAGTGATGAGTTTCCTGTCGATCCGATCCAAGGAGGCGCAGGCACTTCCGCTAACATGAATATGAACGAAGTTATTGCCAATAAGGCAGCCGAAGCACTGGGGGGGAATCTCGGAGATTATAAGCTGGTTTCACCTAATACCCATGTAAATATGGCTCAATCTACTAATGATGTGATTCCCACTTCCATCCGACTCGCTGCTTTGATAAAAGCTCAGAAATTGGAAAAAGTCTCGGAGGATTTAGTTAAGGCGTTGAGGGACAAGGAAAAAGAATTTGACGGTATTCTCAAAATGGGCCGCACCCATTTACAAGATGCAATACCTATTAGATTAGGCCAGGAGTTTGGAGCTTGGGCTAATGCGGTGGAACGGGGTAACCGGAGAATAACCAATGCGGTGAAAAATTTACTGACCGTTAATTTAGGTGCTACAGCTATTGGCACAGCATTAAATGCGGATCCCGCTTATATTAAAATGGCGGTGAAAAACTTAACAAAAGTTTCCGGCTTTGATTTTACTCTTGCTGATAATCTGATTGATGCCACGCAATTTACAGATGCTCTGGCTGAGGTTTCGGATTCACTGAAAACTTATGCCTTGTCTTTAAGTAAAATTGCCAATGACCTACGTCTTTTAGCATCAGGTCCCAAATGCGGTCTAAAAGAAATTAATTTACCTGAAGTACAGCCGGGTTCCTCTATTATGCCCAGTAAAGTAAATCCTGTTATGGCGGAAGTGGTTAATCAGGTGGCTTTCCAAGTTATCGGCAATAACCTTACCATCAGCCTGGCGGTGGAAGCAGGACAATTAGAATTAAATGTGATGGAACCGGTAATGGCATATAATCTTTTCCAATCCTTTGATATCTTGACTAATGTGCTTAAGGTATTTAGAGTAAGATGTATTGAAGGAATTACCGCAAATGTTGAAAACTGCCGCGCCATGGTGGACAGAAGCGTGGGAGTGGTAACGGCACTAAATCCCCATATTGGTTATGAAAACGCCTGCTCTATTGCTAAAGAAGCATTTAAAACCGGCAGGTCTGTAAGGGATGTATGTCTGGAGCGGGGAATACTATCAGAAGAGCATATCAACATCATTCTTGATCCGAAAGAAATGACTGAACCGGGTATTGCAGGAAAAGAACTGCTTAAAGCTAAAATTAGCTAAGTCGCTAGTTTGACGCAAGTTCTTAATTCAGATGGAGATTCTTTTCCTCCATCTGAATTCTAGAACTGCTAATCCATGACTTAGTTGGGGTTTACTCCCGCCATTACTTTTGAAAGGATAATGTGTAGAAAGGTGTTGGGCCATAATGAAATGGGATCATGTGATTAAAAACGGGCTGATTGTGGATAGCGAAAAAATTTATCCAGGTAATATTTATATTAAAAACGAAAAAATAGCAGCGATTTCCCAGGATGAATTAGATGGAGATGCAATGGAGGTTACCGACGCCCAGGGGAAATATGTACTTCCCGGATTAATTGACATACATGTGCATTCCAGGGACGGGGAAAACGGGGCTACCTATAAGGAAGACTTTTATCATTCCTCTATGTCTGCCGCTATTGGTGGTTTAACAACTGTTTTTGAAATGCCCAACTCCAACCCGGCTATTTGTAATGTGGAAAACCTGGAGAAGCAAATCAGGAATTTAACGCCCAAAGCATTTGTAGACTTTGCCATTTGGGGATTAGCGTTAGGGAATTTAAACATTGATGAACTTAAAAAATTAAGTGAAGCCGGTGTCGTCGCTTTTAAATTTTTCTGGGGTTATGCCATTGATAGCAAAACCTATCAACTAATCTACAATTATAAACCGGGCATGGATAATGTGATTCCTCCCTTAGGTGATGGGGAAATCTATCGCATGTTTAAAGAGATAGCGAAAACCGGAAAAATAGTGGCGATTCATGCGGAAAATTTTGATATTATCCAAAGTGTGACCAAAGAAGTGGAACAAAGCGGGGATAAGAGCTACCAAGCTTTCTTAAAATCCAGGCCCAATATTGCTGAGGAAACCATCATTCAGACAGCAATTTCTTTTTCTAAGGATACGGGGGCGCGGCTGCATATTCTGCATTTAGCGGCCAAGGAAGGCGTAGACTTAATTAAAAGGGCTCAGGATCAGGGATATCCTGTGACGGGAGAAACCTGTTCCCACTATCTCTGCTTGTGCGATGAAGATTTCGAGCGGGTAGGTCCTCTGATCAAGGTATATCCACCTGTCAGGACAAAAGAGGACCAGGAGAAGTTATGGCAGGGTATCCAAAACGGGGTATTGTCTTTAGTTTCATCGGATCATGCTCCTCATACCGAGGAAGAGAAAAAAGGAGATCTTTGGTCTGTTCCTGCGGGTATGGCTAGCATTGAAACTTTGGCACCCCTGATGATCAATGAGGTAAGTAAGGGAAAAATTACTATTAATCAATTGGTGTCGATTCTATCGGAGAATCCCGCCAAGCTCTTTGGACTTTATCCGGAAAAAGGATCCTTGGAGGTAGGGACGGACGCAGATATTACCATTGTAGATTTGAATGTAAAATCCACCATTAAAAAAGAAAATCTGCACAGTAAAAGTAAGGTGACACCTTTTGACGGATTTGCCATTACCGGTGCTCCGGTGCAAACCATTGTCCGAGGACGGACTATTGCCAAGAACGGGGAAATTGTGAGCGGGCCTGCCGGTAAGTTTATTCGTCCATAAAAGAAAAGCGGTCAGTGCATTTTACTGACCGTTTTTCCTGTTTTTGTCTCAGCTCTCACCAAAAGAGTTAGTTTTATGGATTTTATAGTTTGTAAACAGAGTTCTTAGCGTCAGATAGAAGAGGGAGTCTTAGAACTGTTAGCTATCGGATAAATTTTTTTTTGGCGTGAGAAGATGGAGGAAAATGTTGCATTATGTCGAATACTAGAAGTTAGTTAAAAAAATATTTTTTCTTGTTTCCAATATCTGAAAAGATTTTCCGCTCATCGGAAGGCTAAATATAGGCGAAATCACATATTAACCAAGGAAAGTTTACCCGTTTGGTTATTAAACAAACTCATAAAAAAGCCTTATATCGCAAAATGCTCCAAAATTTAAATATAGAAATTATGACGAAGATGTGTTAGAAATATAATAGAAATAAAAATAAATTTCATCTATATGTTATCCTAAGGTTAAAGTGTGAGTTTTTGAAAGGAGTGGGTGTGTAAAAATGAAAGAAGCTAAGATTGTAGGTCAGGTTACCGCGCGAAAAGACGGGGTAGCCAAAGTAACGGGACAGCTTCCCTATGCTTCCGACATTAATATTCCCGGCATGATGCATGGAGTGGTATTAAGAAGCCCCTATGCCCATGCGGAGATTTTGAGCATTGACACTAGTGAGGCAGAAGCTATGGGAGCAGTTTGTCTTACTTATGATGACATTAACCCCATTTTGTACAATGAACGCAGTGTAAGTATACCTTCCGCCACTTTTCGGGATAGGACGGTTTTACCCAAAAAAGCCCGGCATTTCGGTGAACCAATTGCCGCTATAGCTGCGGAAACAGAAGAAGAAGCTTATCGGGCTATGAAAGCTGTTAAGGTAGAGTACAAAGTTCTACCAGCTGTATTTAGTGCCGAAGAAGCAATGCAGCCCGGGGCTCCCCAGCTTTATGACCGGGTATTTCTAGGGGATGAAGAAGTTAAGATTGAAAACAATGTGGCTGTGGTAAGAAACATTGAAGAAGGTAATGTAGAAGAAGGTTTTGCTCAGGCGGACCTAATTGTAGAAGAATCTTACACGACCCAAAGGACTTATCATGACCAGTTGGAAACCAAAGGTTGCGTCTGCAAACCCGAACCGGACGGGGGAGTAACTGTATGGGCTACGGCTCAGTCCATTCATGCCAATAGACAGTTAATCGGACAAGTATTTAATATTCCCTTGAGTAAGGTAAACGTAAAAAGGACGGCGATTGGCGGTGGCTTTGGGGCCAGCATCCAAGTAAATACGGTCACTCCTATTTGTGTGGGACTTGCGTTAAAAGCAAAACGACCGGTGAAATTGATCTCCACCAGAGAAGGAGATTTTTATAGCCATGCCAAGTATCCAAATATTTTTAAAGTAAAAATAGGGGTAACCAAGGATGGGACAATCACGGCGGCTCATGTTACAGCTTTAGTGGAAATTGGTGCTCACCATATTCAGGCTTTAGCATATTTGGGTTGTGTTTCCGGTTGGTTTGCTTCCCTTTATAAATATCAAAGCAATATTAAATTTGACGGTAAGGCAGTCTATACCAATAAAGTACCTGCTTGCGCTCTTCAGGGCTATGGAAATCCTGATGTCAACTTTGCAGTGGAAAGTACCATTGACATCATTGCAGAAAAAATTGGTATGGATCCCATTGAATTAAGATTAAAGAATTATCGGGGCATCGGTGATGAGTTCTGGGGTCAAGGACCGACTATCCGTTCCATTATTAAGAGCTGCGGCGTGGAAGAATCCCTGGTTAAAGGTCGGGAATTATTTAAATGGGAAGAACGGAAATTGCCCTCTGAAAAAACTGGCCATATCCGACGAGGCATCGGGGTTGCCCGAGGTTTCCATACTTCCGGTACCGGTGGCCCCAAAGAAGGAGAGGTTATTGACTACTCCAGTAATATGATCAAAATCAATGAGGATGGATCTGTAGACGTGATCTGCCCGGTGATGGATCATGGCGGTGGAACCTGGGATGCTATTACTAAGATTGTGTCTGATGTTTTGCAGGTACCGCTAAATATGGTAGAAATGTCACCTTCCGATACTCGGACCACTGGTTATGACGTTGCCACCCATGCCACCAGAGGAGTGTTCTGCGGAGGTGGAGCAGCCTATTATGTAGCTCACAAGGTGAAAGAAAAATTATTAGAAGTTGCTGCAAAGATCCTTTTGGAGAATCCCATCAATTTAGATGTAATGAGGGATGATGAATTAGGACAGGGCGTCGTATATGTGAAGAACTTCCCGGATAAAAGGATTACCATCGGCGAAGTTGCGAAAATTGCCCAAATTAATAGCTGGGGCACCATTGCTTACACTGACAGCTATCGGCAGAAAAACTGCCCACCTTGTTTTGTGACCCACTTTGTTGAGGTGGAAGTTAATACGAAAACAGGGGAAATTACTTTCCCAAGAGTATTAATTTATGGTGACTGTGGTACGCCGATTAATCCTGATTTAGTTGAAGGACAGTTGGTTGGTGCCTTTAACCGGGGGATGGGTTTTGCCACTTATGAAGATACTCTTTATGAAGAAAACGAAACAGGTAATTTGAAATGCCATGGTTACTTGGTTGACTATAAGACACCTACTTCCTTTGAAATGCCTATGGTAGACAATATTACCGTGCGCCTGGCAGATACCTATGAACCAAGCGGCCCCTTCGGAGCAAAAGGAATGGGGGAGGCAGCTTTCAGTTCGGTAGCAGCCGCCATTGCCAATGCAGTTTATAATGCGGTGGGCATCAGATTTACTGATCTTCCATTGACGCCGGAGAGGGTTTTAAAAGCGTTAAAAGAAAAAGGTATTTAAGAAGGAGTGAAAGTGATGCACGAAAATACCAGAATTATGCCGGCAGAATTTGAGTATTTAGAGCCAAAAACCAAAGATGAAGCTTTGGAGATGTTAACTAAGTTTGACAACGTAAAGGTTCTGGCCGGTGGTACGGATTTAATTGTGAAACTAAAAACCGGGGCAGATATCAAAGTTGACTATATGATGAATGTGAAAGAAATCCAGGAATTGAATTACGTGGTTATGGAAGACAACCTAGTAAAAATTGGGGCGATAACTCCTCTCTCCACTATTGAAAATCATAAAATTATTCAGGAAAATTTGGTGGTTTTAAGCGAGGCAATTAAGGCTATGGCTGCCATTGCAGTCAGAAACATGGGAACCATCGGGGGTAACTTGTGTAATTCATCTCCTGCCGGAGATACCATTCCTCCCCTCACCGTTTACGGAGCCAAGGTGAAATTGGCAAGTAATAAAGGTACCCGGGAAGTAGCTATTGAGGAATTTATCACTGGACCGGGAAAGAATATTTTAGCTAAAGATGAAATGTTGGTTGAGGTAATCGTACCTGTGCCCGAAGATAACACAGGCGCAGCCTTTATTAAGAAAACCAGGGTTAAAGCCGATATTTCCAAAATAAATACGGCGGTTTTCCTAGAGCGTAGGGGAGACACCTGTGTTGCATGTAAAATTGCCATGGGTTCTGTAGCGGCCAAGGTCATCCGGATTCCTCAGGCAGAAGACGCCGTTAAAGGACAAAAGATTAGTGCTGACTTGCTTAAAAAAGCAGCCCAAATTGTTTCAGAAGAAATTAAGCCTATTGATGATAACCGTTCTACAGCCGAGTACAGGAAGGCTATTGCCCCGGTAATCGTGGAAGATGCCTTAAAGATTGCTTGGGAGCGTTCCGGAGGTGAAATAATCAATGACTAAGCATGAGATTGAAATTACCGTAAATGGCAGGAAAAGAAGACTCACGGTCAAACCCAATGATCTGCTCCTTAATGTGATTCGCGATGACATGATTCTGACCGGGACGAAATATGGCTGTGGGATTGGAGAATGTGCTGCATGTACTGTATTAATGGAAGGTAAGCCGGTTCTTGCCTGCATGATTCTGGCAGTGGCTGCCCATGGCAAGAATATTACTACCATTGAGGGATTGGCTGATGGGGATCAGCTTGCCCCCATCCAGCAGGCTTTTATTGATCACGGAGCTATTCAATGTGGTTTTTGCACCCCAGGGATGGTTTTAACCTCCCAGGCTTTGCTTAATGAAAATCCGGATCCCAGTGAAAAAGAAATCAAAGATTATTTACGGGGAAATCACTGCCGGTGCACCGGATATGCTTCCATCGTAAAAGCAGTTCAGTCCTGTGCAAAAAAGAAATAGTATTTTAGATATAAAGGTGAAAATGGGGGAGTGATGAGTGTGAAAAACTTCAGTTTTGTCAATATAGAGAGTAAGGCGGAGGCTTTGGAGGTTTTGCACCAGGAAAAGGAGAAATCCTATCTCGTTGCCGGAGCCACAAATGTGATGCCTTTTATTCGCTACGAGAAAATTAATGACAAAACTCTGATTAATATCAGAAATTTGAAGGAACTTAGGTTTATCAGGGAAGAGGCAGATCGGATAGAAATCGGTTCTCTGACCACCATTTGTGACTTGGAAAAGTCAGAGACTATCAGAAAGTTTGCTCCTGCCCTAGTAGAAGCAGCCCAAAACTTTGCTGATCCTACCACCAGAAACAGTGCCACCATCGGGGGAAACATTGCTAATGCTTCTCCGGCGGCAGATACCGCTACTCCGTTACTGGCCTTAAATGCGGTGGTGGTAGCTGAAAGCAAAGCAGGTGTTCGAAGAATCCCCATGCAGGAATTTTTCCTGGGAGTGAATAAAACTGCTCTTGCCTGTGATGAATTAATCACTTGTATTGAGGTGCCAAAAAATACTGCTAATGCCCGGAGCACATTTATTAAATTAGGTCTTAGAAATGCCATGGCCATATCTGTTGTCAGTGTGGCAGCTGGTGTTGAAGTTGCTGATGGAAAAGTGGCTGCGGTAAATGTAGCTCTTGGTTCTGTTGCTCCTACCCCGGTTAGAGCTCCAAAGGTAGAGAGAGCCTTAGTGGGAAAAGAATTTACTCAAGAAATGGTGGAAGAAGCCGCCAAACTTGTGGTTGAGGATATTTCTCCCATTGATGACGTGAGGGCTAGCGGAGAATATCGTAAGACTGTGGCTTCCGTATTAGTAAAAAGAGCACTGAAAAAGTCAGGGAATATATAGTTGTCATACTAGGGATAAGGGGGGTCAGAAATGAGTGAAATAAATATCACTGTAACGGTGAATGGGACAAAAGTTAATGCTAATGTTAAGCCGGAAATGAATTTGCTCAGGTTTCTCAGGGAACATGGCTTTTATGATGTGAAATGTGGCTGCGAAATGGGCGATTGCGGAACCTGTACCGTTGTCTTTAACGGCCAGACAGTAAAATCCTGTATTACTTTGGCTGCGCAGGCGGACGGTGGTACGGTGTGGACCAATAAAGGATTAGGTGTAGTTGATGAGCTAACTCAAAAACTTCAAAAGGCCTTTGTAGAGCATGGCTCTATTCAATGTGGTTTCTGCACACCGGGGATGATTTTAGCCGGTAAAGCCTATATCGAGCAAGGTGGGAAACCTGATCGGGAAGAAATTAAAAAAGCAATTTCCGGCAATCTCTGTCGGTGTACTGGATATAAAAAGATTATTGATGCCATTTATGATGTTGCGGAGCAGATGACCAGATAGGTTTAGATAAAGCGGGAGGTGTGAAGATGAGTGGTTTATTAAAACTAGTAGGTAAACCGGCGCCAAGGCATGATGCATGGGCGAAAGCCAAAGGCGACCAGTTATATTCTGATGATTTTACCATGCCGGGTATGTTATATGGTAAAGCTTTACGGAGTAAATACCCTGCAGCAATTATTAAGTCAATTGATACTAGTAAGGCAGAAGCTTTGCCTGGGGTACACGCGGTACTCACGGCAAAAGACGTGCCCATGAATGTGGAAATCTCTAAATTCGGTCAAATGAAGGATGTCGGCGGAGGATTTGAAGGACTTTATAAAGTCTTAGCTGATGGGAAAGTACGCTTTAAGGGCGAAGCTATTGCTCTGGTGGCAGCTGAAACGGAAGAACTGGCAGAAGAAGCTTGTCGCTTAATTGAAGTAGATTATGAAGTGCAGCCCGGTGTATTTGATCCCGAAGAAGCCTTGAAACCTGGTGCTTATATTGTGAGCAGTGATGTCGGGGAAAATGAAAGCAATGAAATCATGCAGTGTCATATTAACAAAGGTGATGTGGGAAAAGCCTTTGCCGAAGCTGATGTGATTGTTGAAAATGAATACCGTGTACCACCTGTGGATCATGCTTATCTAGAAACCGAAGGTGGCGTGGCATGGCTCGATGATAATGGTGTAATTACTATGCGAGTCGGTACCCAGGTACTGGAGCATTATAGAACTATCGCGAAAGTAATGGGTCTACCTCAGAATAAGGTACGGAACATGGGCGTGCCTATGGGCGGAGGCTTTGGGGGAAAAGAGGACATTACAGTAGAAACCTTCCTCTGCTTGTTGGTTAATGCCACAAAGCGTCCCGTAAAAATGGTATGGAGCCGGGAAGAATCTTTGGAAGTACACAGTAAGCGTCATCCGGAAATTCTACGCTATAAAACTGCAGCTACCAAAGATGGCAAAATTACCGCACAAAAAGTGGAGATTATTATGGATGGGGGCGGCTATAAATTACTAACCGGTTGGGTACAGATGTATTCTACCCTTAATGCCGCTGGCTGTTATAATGTGCCGAATGTGAAGGTAGACAGCACCTCGGCATTGACTAATAATACTCCTAGCAGTGCCAACCGTGGTTTTGGTGCTTGTCAGGCTAACTTTGCTTATGAGCTTCAGATTGATGAATTAGCAGCAAAACTTGGCATGTCACCCTTAGAGATTCGTTTAAAGAATTGTTTGAAAAACGGAGACGAGATTGCTACCGGTTTTATTCCCCAAGGCCATATTGCTTTGGAGGAAATTGCTAAAAAGGCTTGGGAAGGATTGGAAGCTACCGGTCCGAAACCTGAGTATGTGGATGGAAAGAAAATTGGACGAGGCTTGGCCATTGGGATGATGAGCTACGGACGACTAACCTTTATGCATGATTCCTCTCGGGTGGGACTTCGCATCGAATTAGATGGCAGTGTTACCTTAAGAGCAGGTGTACCTGATTTAGGCGGCGGGCAGGCTTCCGTACTCTGTCAGATTGTGGCGGAAGAATTGGGTATCCCCATGGAAAAGGTTCATCCATATATTATGGATACTCATTTAACACCCCTTTGCGGTACCACAACTGCCACTAGACAGCTTTATATGTCCGGTAATGCAGCCTTAGTTACCGTTAAGGTGCTAAAAGAAAGAATTATTAAGAAAGCAGCGGAAATGCTGAATTTGAAACCGGAAGAAATTCAGTTAATCAATGAGAAAGCCTGCAAAATTGGTAATCCATTGGTAAGTGTGCCATTTGTCCAAGTGGTGGGTGCTCTTTCCAATGACGGAGTTGAATTGTTCCATGAAGGTCAATTTAACGCTCCCTTTGATGATGTACCAAATCTTCATGATTTGAAGGGACGAATTTTACCTGATTTTACTTACAGCGCTCATGCTGTAGAAGTTGCTGTAGATGAAGAGACAGGAAAATTTGAAGTAAGAAAAGTTGTACTTTGCTATGATGTTGGGAAAGCTATAAATAAGAACAGCTGCGAAGGTCAGCTTGAGGGTGGCTGTATCTATAATCAAGGTTATGTAACAGAAAATATGGGTTGGGACAACGGGATTACCAAAGCACGTTCCTTTGCCGAGTATCTGATTCCTACCGCTGCTGACACTCCGGAAATTAAGACCATTATGGTTGAGTCCGGCGGCGGTTTAGGACCTTATGGTGCCAAAGGGGTAGGGGAACCGGCTGATAACTCTATTGCTCCTGCTATTGTCAACGCCATTTATGATGCTGTTGGGGTCAGAATGAAGGAAATGCCCGTGACCCCAGAAAAATTATTAAAGGCGATTCAAAATAAGAATCAAAAATAGAAAGAAGTTAGATATTCCCTATTTTGTGAAAGTTTATAAGCAAGCTATTCCGGGGAAGATAGTTTTTCCTTCCCCGGAATAAACATAGTAAATTATAATATGATTTAGGAGGAACCAATTAATGAGCGCAGTATTTAAAAAACCAAATCAAGCACAACTTGATGACTTTAAAGGCAGAGATGTTTTGTCCGCTTTAGATTTAACAAGAGAAGATCTAGATATCATCATGAACACAGCCGGCTATTATGAAGGTCTTTTGGCCCAAAATAAAATAATTAAAGACATGGAAGGGAAGGTTATGGCCTCACTTTTTTATGAGCCCAGCACCAGAACCCGTTTGTCTTTTGAAACTGCGATGCTTCGCCTGGGCGGCTCCGTGATTACGGTGGCCGAGTCTGCTACTAATCAGACTTCATCTACCGCAAAAGGTGAAACTATGCATGATGGGATTTCTGTGATTGACGGTTACGCTGACGTTATTGTGATCAGAAACCCTGTTACTGGTACTGCTCAAGTTGCTGCTAATGCTGCTAAGCATCCGGTGATTAATGCCGGAGACGGTGCCGGACAGCATCCCACTCAAGCACTACTTGATATCTATACGATTATCAAGGAAAAAGGTAAGGTAGAAGGATTAAAAGTAGCTTTGGTCGGGGACTTAAAATATGGTCGTACCGTACATTCCTTAGTGGAGTTTTTGGCCATTTACGGTTGCGAAATAATCTTAGCGTCTCCCGATGAGCTGAAGATGCCGGCAGATATTGTTAAGAGCTTAAGAGACAGAGGCTTGAAGGTTTCTGAAACCAACAACTTAAAAGATGCCGTGGTGGATGCGGATGTATTGTATGTCACCCGGGTACAGCGGGAACGTTTCCCCAACTTGGATGATTATAACAGAGTAAAGGATCTCTTTATAGTGGATGAGGAATTGGTAAGTTTGGCCAAAGAAGGCATGATTATTCTCCATCCTCTGCCGAGAGTAAATGAAATTACCGTAGGGGTAGACCAGTATCCGGGGGCCAAGTATTTTGTTCAGGCTCATAACGGGCTTTATGTGCGGATGGCTCTTTTAGCACTAACCACGGGAAGTGTGCGATAGGATATAATTAACTATTGAAAAGAATAAATCAATAATGTTAAAATAGAGCGGAAAAAAAGTCTATAAGTTAAT
The DNA here is from genome assembly GCA_050952465.1 of Bacillota bacterium. GTDB lineage: Bacteria > Bacillota > Dehalobacteriia > Dehalobacteriales > Dehalobacteriaceae > DUPU01. The sequence continues at coordinate 203,988 of JBMNKZ010000009.1, forward strand.
AGCGTGAATATCTAGTTATAATATATATAAAGAAAACAATAATGCTGTGACATAAGATATATATCATAATAGCAGCGTGAAAACTTAATAAGACATTTTTTTCGCTTCTCGTATTCTTTAACGGTTTAAAGTAATAAAAAGGTAAAATAAATATATGGAAAAAAGGAAAAGAGTAAGTAACAGAGATTAAAGAATAGGGAGAATTACAAATGTGAGAGGAGAAATTAAAATGGCCTTGTTGGAAACTCAAAAACTCTCAATAAACTTTGGTGGCCTATGGGCGGTAAAAGACGTAGATTTTGCCATCGATTCCGGGGAGGTGGTAGGTCTGATTGGACCAAACGGTTCCGGTAAAACCACATTTCTTAATATTATTAGCGGCATTTATCAGGCCACTCGCGGCAAGGCCTTTCTTAAGAATGAGGATATCACCGGACTTAAACCCTATCAGATTTACCAAAAAGGGATTTCCCGAACTTATCAGTCCAGTCGCCTGTGTTGGGACTTGAGTGTTGCCGATAATATTGCCATTGGTCTTTATGCCAAGCAGACAAGCTCTCTTTTTGATGTGGTTTTTAGGCCGGGTAAATGTAATGAGGAAATTCATCAAGGAGTGCAGCAAGCTATGGATATGCTCTGCTATTTTAACCCGGACTTAGTAGATAAAAGATATGAGCTAACCAAGAATATTCCCCATATTGACCGCCGGCGTATTGAAATCAGCAGGGCACTGGTCGGCTCTCCTTCCATATTGTTATTGGATGAGCCTACTGCCGGACTTAATGAAGAAGAAACCATGACCATGATGAGAGATATTGAGAAGATTAAAGAAAAGATTTCCGATATTTGCATCATTATTATTGAGCATGATATGCAGGTGATGAAGGAAGTTCCGGAGCGCATCGTAGTTTTTAATGCAGGAGAAAAGATCGCAGAAGGTGTCTACGATCAGGTGGTTAATGACCCAAGCGTAATCAGTGCTTACTTGGGAGGGGCGGAAAAATGACACAAAAAACCTTAGAAGTATCGAATATCAGTACCCGTTATGGGCAGATTCCCATGCTCATGAATGTCAGCTTGGAAATAAGAAAAGGTCAGATTGCCTGTGTTTTGGGGGCAAACGGTGCGGGTAAGACCACACTATTAAAGGCGATTTTGGGTATGGTGAAGGCTGATACCGGGAGTATCAAATTAAATGGAGAAAATATCGATCACCAGCCTACTCACAAAAGAGTAGAAAAAGGTATTGCCATCGCCGCCGCTGCCTTTGGCAGTCTGCATAAAATGACGGTGGAAAACAACCTGAAAATGGGTGCTTATTATATTAATGATAAAAAGTTGTTAAATGAACGTTTGGAAGAGATCTATCATTCTTTTCCCATCCTGAAACAAAGACTTAATCAAAAAGCAGGAACCCTGTCCGGAGGGGAGCGAACCATGCTTACCATCGCCCGGGCTGTGATTAATAAGCCCACTCTTTTGATGTTAGATGAACCTTCCTTGGGGCTCGCCCCAATTATGGTGGAAGAGACCTTTAATGTTATTAAAAGATTAAATGAAAAAGAGAAAATGACGATTCTTTTAGTAGAACAGAATGCCCAAAAGGCATTAGGGGTTTCCCATTATGGTTATGTGATTCAGAAAGGTCAAATAGTGTTTCAAGGGGAACCGGAAGCACTCTGGGCCAGTGAATATGTGGAAAACCCTGTTTCCGGCTAATCTTAAAAAATACTGTGTATTTAACATCATCCGTGCATTATAATAAGGGGGTGGTGGCTAGAGGATTCATTGCTGGGGAGAGAGTGTTTGGAAATTAAAATAGGTTAATAAGGAGGTAAATTTAATGTTCAAAAAGTCAAGTAAGTATTCCCTTTTGCTGGTTGTAGTATTAATGGCAGCGATGGTCTTGGCAGTTGGTTGTGGTGGTCAGGACGCGGAAACTGGTGGTGAAGGTACCCCTCCGGAAGTGGTAAAGATAGGTTTTCTTTCTCCCATTACCGGTTCTAATGCTGCCGAAGGGGCAGCTGCCCGGAATGCCTTCCAAATGGCCATTGATGCCGCTAATGCATCCGGTGAGTTTCCCTATACTATCGAAGTAATCACCATTGACGATAATAGTAAGCCAGAAGTCGGGGCAGCTGGGGCACAGCAAATTGTGGCTGACGATCAGGTAGTAGCGGCTACCGGGCACTGGAATTCTGGTGTGGCCGAAGCTACTATTCCCATTTTCAAACAAGCTGAGATTCCCCTTTTGATCTGGGGAGCAATTAAAGAAGGATTGACATCTCCTGAGAACTATCCTTATATTACCCGTTCTGCTCCTACTGCAGCTCAGGAGAATGAGCCTTTAGCCAAAATGTTGATCACAGATATGGGCTATAAAAAATGGTTTATCGTGTCTGACGTAACTTCCTATGGTGAAGCGAATACTGAGGTTTTCACCAAGCTGCTTCAGGAATCAGGCTGTGAACTTCTGGGCACGGAAAAAGTGCAAGAGGGTACTGTTGATTTTCGTCCTATTATCCAAAAGATTAAGTCCTCTGGTGCTACCGCCGTTTACTTTGGTGGAGTGGTGACAGAAGCCTCTTTATTAAAAAATCAGATGTATGAAGCTGGGATGAATGATGTCCTCTTTGCGGGTATCTCCGGTATTTATTCTGATGACTTCTTGAAAATTGGTGCCAAAGCTGCCGAAGGTGCTTTAGCCATTAAACCTGGTGTGGATCCGACCAAGTCTCCTGAGGGACAAAAGTTCTTAGATGATTATGCTGCAGGCGGATATTCCGAGCCGGTAGGTGCCTTTACCCCTTATGCTTATGAAGCAGCGTTAATTTTATTAAACGCTCTGAAACAATGCGGCGATACTCCTACTGCAGCAAAGATGGTTGATGCCATTAAAGACAGTGAAACCACTGGTATCATGGGCACGACCACCTTTAATGAATTTGGTCAAACCAATAACGTAGCAGCTTATATGCTGGTTGTTCAGGATGGCAAGTGGGTTTCTTTTGATGAGTCAGAATATGCTGCGGGAACTCGTACTCTGCCTCAGCCCTAAGCTTAATTAATAAAATTAATTTATTTAGTAAGTAAGAATTAAGATTAATTAAGAACGGAATAAAATAATTTAGGGGAGATGATGGAGATCAACTTCATCTCTCCCCGCTCTCTCCATTATTTTTTGGTTTTGGGACACGTTTATTTGTTCCCAACGGACACCATGTATGGTGTCCCTACGTTAAATAATATAGTTTTTATAGTTGTAGGGACACGATATATCGTGTCCGACTGGACAAAAAGGAGTTGAACAGATTATGGACTTATTATTGGGACAAATTATTAACGCCATTTTGCTAGGATGTACATACACCCTAGTAGCAATTGGTTTCTCCCTGTTTTTTGGGGTTTTGGATGTGGTGATTTTTTGCTGCGGTGATATTGCTATTTTTGGAGCCTTCTCTATTTTAGGGTCCTACACGATTCTGGCCAGCACAGGTTTTTTTGGCGCTTTGCCTTATAGTGTATCGGTATTAATGCTCCTTTTAATTGCCGCAATCTTATGTGCTAGTTTAGGCCTGTTAACCTATAGGTTTTCCGTTAAGCCTTTTGAAAATTCGTCGGCTCTTATGCCTCTTTTAAGCACCATTGCTTTAGGTGTAGTAATTCGGGAGTCTTTAGGTCTTCTATTTCAACGGGTGGTTAATCCTATGGCAAAAGCAGTCGCTGCCGGTGGAGATGCTTTAGCGGTGCAGGGGGGACGAAATCCCCAGGCAATGCCGGTATTAATCGCTCCGGACGGAACGGTTACAGAACGTAATCTGATTATTATCGGTGTTACCTTGATTTTGCTTCTTGCTCTCTTTTGGTTTTTGAATAAAACGAAAATAGGCCTTTCAATGCAGGCTGTTTCTCAAAATAGAGATGTTTCATGCATGATTGGCGTAAACGTTAAACGAATTGTTATTCTTACCTTTATTATTGGCGGTGCCCTATTATCTATTGGTGGATTCCTTGTTGGTTCATATAATACTTTGGTACGCTTCGATAACGGCTCCAACTATGGGATTAAAGGTTTCTCCGCGGCGGTGGTGGGCGGCTTAAGCAATACTTACGGTGCGATTGTAGGCGGTATGCTTTTGGCCTTTGTAGAGGTTTTTGTTTCCGGTTATATCCCTAACGGCACTGCCTATGCCAGCATTATCGCGTTTGTGGTAGTTGTATTGTTTATCATGTTTAAGCCTGAAGGTATCCTAGGTGAAAAAACTGTGGAAAAAGTTTAGACAACGATGGGGAGGAAGAAATATGAACACTCAAAACACCAAATCCTCAATTCCCAAGTTTTTCGAGAGTACGATTGGTGTAATCTTAATTAATATCTTGATTTTTACTCTGCTTTATGTGATTATCTCAGCTGATTTTGTTGTGAGTATGATTACTCTGGTGGTAACAATTTTATTTTTGCTTTTTTTGGATAAGAAGGGCTTAATTAATGAGATCTTTAGGATTTTTATTCAGCATAGAAAATTGGCTGCCCTTACCGCTCTGGTGCTGATGCTGATTTTTCCCTTGCTTTTAGCGGATAAGCGATATATTGCGCATATTGCGATTATCGTTACCATTTATGGTATGGCAGCACTGGGTTTAAATTTCCAGATGGGTTCTACGGATATGGTTAACTTTGCCCCCGCAGCCTTCATGGGCATTGGGGCTTATTCCATCGCTGTATTTACCGCGAAATTAGGATTATCACCCTGGCTGGGGATCTTGGTAGCAATTGTGATGTCTGCCTTGTTAGGTTTAATCATTGGGCTGCCTACTCTTAGAACCAAAAGTTACTATCTGTCTTTGGTGACTATGGCTTTACAATTGGCCTTTACCATGGTTTTATTTAATATTCCTTTTTTGGGCGGGCCTAATGGTATCTCCGGGGTTAAACCCTTGTCCCTTGGTTCCTTGCCCTTGGTAAAAAGTTATACTATCTTTGGTTTTAAAATGGCACCCCAGATTCCGTATCTTTACCTGTGTATCTTGATACTCTTGATATTTTCGTATATTGCAATGCGAGTTTATATCTCCCGAATCGGCCTTTCCCTGAATACTATTGCTCAGGATGAGGTAGCTGCTAATTGTCTGGGGATAAATATCACAGCAAGAAAGCTTTTTGCCTTTGTGATTGGGGCAATTTTCTGCGGGGTAGCCGGTGCTCTTTATGGAAGCTATACCAGCTACGTGGGACCGGACGACTTTGGTTTTCCTAAATCCTTGATGATTATTTGTATGGTAATCTTAGGCGGTATGGATAATGTGATCGGGGTTCTGACGGGAGCCTTTATTCTTACCGTAATTACTGAGAAGCTTCGGGTCTTCTCCGATTTTCAGCAACTTGTTTATGGCTTAATTCTTTTAACTGTTTTGATTGTGCGTCCTACCGGACTGATTCCGAAAAGAGTCAGGAACTACTGCTTGGTATTTAAGAAAAATGTAATCAAACGAGAAAAGACGGCGACAAAGCCGGAATAGATAACCTTAATCAGGAAGAAATGCTTCCTGATTTTTTTTGTATTTGTGATAAAACTAGGGCCAAGAAACATAAATTAGTTTAATCAGGGAAACGATAATAGAGAGTTATGGGAGGTCTAAAAGTTGAAGGATTCCTTAGAAAAGAAGCTGGATCAACTAGCCATTTACATGGAAAAAATGAAACTGGCGGAATATGTCGATCTGCTCCATAACCCGAGAAGATTAATTTGGGTAAATTTCTTAGCGGGCATTGCCCGGGGTTTTGGGATTGCTGTGGGTTTCACATTATTAGGTGCTATTGCCTTTGTCATTTTACAGCGGTTAGTTGGTTTAGATTTACCATTGATTGGGGACTTTATCGCGGAACTGCTAAAATATGTCCAGGAAAGTAAAGGGTTAAGACCGTAAATTAAAGGAGGATCGCAATTTGGACAAGAAAAAGGTGCAGGGTCTCAAAAAGCGTCTCTTAGACGAAAAAGAGGAACTGACAGCAAGAATCGAGGCACTTAATGAAGGCCTCTTAGATCCCATGAGTGATTCCATTAGTGAATTGTCTATGTATGATAATCACCCGGCAGATATTGGGGATGAATTATTTGAAAGAGGAAAAGACTTATCTCTAAGAGACAGTGCTCAAATTCAATTCAATAATGTGGAAAGAGCACTGGCAAAAATAGAGAATAATACCTATGGCATTTGTGATAAGTGTGGTAAACAAATTACTTTGGACAGGCTTGAAGTGATCCCCTCTGCTAACCTTTGTATAGAGTGTAAGAAGGGGGAAGTCAGCCATGACCGTACACCCCGGCCCATTGAGGAGGAGGTAATTCGCCCTCCCTTTGGCGAACAAAGGGATTATTCCTATGAACGGAAATTTGGGGATCAAGATAACCAGCCGGTATTTGACGGAGAGGATGCTTGGCAGGCGGTAGCTCGTTTTGGTACAGCAGATTCTCCTCAAGATCTAGGTGGAGAAAGCGAGGCAGAGTATCCGGATGTTTATGTTGATTGGGATGAAGATGTGGGAGCAGTGGAGGATGTGGATAAAATAGCCTATTACCGCTCTAAAGATGGCACGGTTTATAAGGACTATCGTAATTATCGAAATCATAGATGAAGAGATTGTAGGAAACACCGCTTTTAGCTTGAGAATAGCGGTGTTTTCATGTTAAGATATATGAAAATCGGCTAAAATAGGGAGAAGGATTATATGCTGATATATGTTTCTTTAACGGTGCTGATTATTGATCAGTTCACTAAGTTTTTGGTTAAATCTAATATGGCGGAATTGGAAAGCATCCCAATAATTTTAAATATATTTCATTTAACCTATGTAAACAACAGAGGAGCTGCTTTTAGTCTGCTCCAGGGCAGGACTTATTTATTTATTGCTATTACCATAATAGCGATGGTTTTTGCCGTCTATTTTTATTTTCGGTTGGAAAAAGAGCAGATCTGGCTTCGTTTGGGCATTGCCCTGGCTCTGGGCGGGGCTATGGGGAATCTTATAGATCGGATTCGTTTCGGGCAGGTGATCGATTTTTTTGATTTTCGTATTTGGCCGGTCTTCAATATTGCCGATTGTGCGGTCGTCATAGGAGTGGCATTAATTTGTTGGCAACTGTTAAGAATGGATTTAGCAGAAGGAAATAAATAATGAAATTAATAGAGATTATATGAAAAATGGTGGTTATTTTGGAAGAAAGACTGATTCAGGCGGATGAGAAGGCAGCAGGTACTAGGTTAGATATATTTTTAGCATCTGAATTTACTGAGCTTTCGCGCGCCCGTATCCAAAAGTTAATCAAAGAAGAAAATGTTCTGGTGAATGGAAAAAATGTCAAACCTAATTATTTGGTGGCCAGGGGCGATGAGATAAAGCTTACTCTTCCTGAACTAAAAGAGTTGGAAATTCGGCCCCAGGCAATTCCTTTTCAGGTCGTTTATGAAGACAGTGACCTAATGGTGGTGAATAAACCCCAAGGAATGGTGGTACATCCGGCAGCCGGAAACTATGAAGGTACCTTAGTAAATGCTCTTCTTCATTATTGCCAGGATCTTTCGGGAATTAACGGGGTAATGCGACCGGGGATTGTACACCGCATTGACAAGGATACCTCTGGACTTTTGCTTGTGGCTAAAAATGACTTTGCTCATCAAGGATTGGCGGAACAAATAAAAGCTCATTCTCTGACCCGCATTTACCGGGCTATCGTACATGGAAGCATTCCAGAACCGGCGGGGATAATTGATGCTCCCATTGGGCGGCATCCCGTGCAGCGAAAAAAGATGGCCGTAGTAATGAAAAATTCTAAGAAAGCGGTAACCCATTACCGGGTCTTGGAAAGGTTTAACGAATATACCTATATTGAGGCCAAGTTAGAAACGGGAAGGACGCATCAAATCAGAGTACATATGAGTTATTTGGGCCACCCGGTAGTAGGCGATCCCCTTTATGGACCAAAAAAGGGAAGGTTTGACTTAAAAGGACAAGTCCTTCATGCGGCGGTTATAGGTTTTATCCATCCTCGCACAGGGAAAAACTTGGAGTATGAAGCCCCTTTACCTGAATATTTTCAAAAATTGTTGGGGATGTTGAGAAATGAAAGTTGATAATAGATGATAATATGATTATAAGAAATATCTGCTAACCTTATTGACAGTATCAATAATTTACTGTAGAATAAAAAACGATGAAAAAACGCCTTTAATGTAGTCCCGTGAGGCTATGAAGGAAGACATATTTCACTGTATTTTGGTGGTGTATTTCAACCTGCTTAGCCTCGATAAGCAGGTTTTTTAGTTTTTATAGCTGAGGGTTTTCATTTCATGTTAATTTGAGGTGATTGTATGAAACTCATCGAAAAAGCGCAGATTATGGATGAAGAAGGTATGAGAAGGGCGTTAACCCGTATGGCTCATGAGGTTGTGGAAAGAAACAAAGGGGTGGACAACCTGTGTTTTATCGGGATTCGATCCCGGGGGGTACCATTGGCAGAGCGTTTGGCCAAAAAGGCTATGGAAATTGAAGGTAAGGTCGTACCTTTTGGGAAGATTGATATCAGCCTTTATCGGGATGATCTTAGTTTAGCATCTCAGCAGGAAATGGTAAGCCATACAGATATATCTTTTGAAATTTCCGGGAAAACCGTGATTTTGGTAGATGATGTTTTATTTACCGGACGCACCACCCGAGCCGCTTTGGATGCTATATTTGATTTGGGAAGGCCGGCTAATATTCGTTTAGCAGTTTTGGTGGATCGGGGTCATCGGGAATTGCCCATCAGACCTGATTATATTGGGAAGAATGTACCAACTTCCCAGAAAGAAACTGTTTCGGTATTGGTCAAAGAAATTGACGGGGTAGACAAAGTAATAATTCATGAAATAGCCGACGAATAACTTTTAAATCGGTCCTGTGAGGCTGATAAGGGCAAAGTCGGAAGCAGTTTTTCGCCCTTATCGTTTTGCGGTAAGGGCTTTATGTTTTCGGCTCTATCGGGAAATTATAATAAGTACTTAGATGCCCTACATGAAAAAAATTTTCCACCGTTACGTTATAATTACACCGGATTAAGTTGATTACGGCAGACGAAAGGAAGTTTAAAAATATGCAACATATGGCCAGAATTTTGTCTAATGAATCCGTGGGCCCGGACTTTTATTATATGGAAATAGAAGCACCGGAAGTGGCGAAGGAGGCAGTACCGGGACAATTTATTCATATTAAGGTGAATGAAGGTCTTGATCCCCTATTACGACGGCCCATGAGCCTACATGAAATTGACAGGGAAAAAGGTTTGATAGGTATTCTATACCAGGTACGGGGTAAAGGCACTAAGATTTTAAGTAAGAGGAAGCCCGATACAGAAATAGATATTATGGGTCCGTTGGGCAAGGGATTTACCATAGACTTCCCCGGAGGTCATGGGGTAATTGTGGGAGGAGGTATTGGTATTGCCCCCCTCTATCCTTTGGTGAAAGAATTAAAAAAATTAGGTAAAGAAGTAACTGTGATCCTAGGTGCTAGATTTGCAAAGATATTACTTAGGGAAGAAAATTTTATTTCTTTAGGGTATCCGGTATTGATTACCACAGATGATGGCAGTCGCGGTAAAAAAGGAACAGTGGCGGAACTTTTAGCAGAGTTTGTTCAGAAACATAAGGTAGATTTCATTTATGCCTGCGGGCGAGAACCGATGCTTAAACAAGTGGAAGATATTTGCCAAAACTCAAAGATTAAGGGCGAAATTTCCCTAGAGGCTTATATGGGCTGTGGTGTAGGGGCCTGTCTCAGCTGTTCCTGTGAAAGAAAGAACCTGACTGATTTGACCGGAAAGAGGTATGCTAAGGTATGTACCGATGGCCCGGTTTTTCCGCTGGGGGAGGTGAAACTCCATGACAATTAAATTAGAGGTGAATCTCGGGGGCTTAATTATGAAAAATCCTGTGACCACCGGATCAGGTACCTTTGGTTTTGGGCCGGAATATGCTCCTTATCTAGATTTAAAAAAACTTGGAGCGATTACGGTAAAGGGTACAACCTTGGAACCCCGGGCAGGAAACCCACCGCCCCGGTTAGTGGAGACTCCCGCCGGAATTCTTAATTCTGTTGGTTTGGAGAATCCCGGTGTAGATGCCCTGATCAAGGAAACCATGCCCTTTTTAAGAACCTATCAGGTACCGGTGATTGTGAATATTGCAGGAAATACTGTAGAGGATTATGTAGAAATTGCTCAGCGTTTGGACAAGGTAAGTGGAGTATCCGCCCTTGAAATAAACATTTCCTGTCCTAATGTAAAAAAAGGCGGCATGGCTTTTGGTACCGATCCTTGTGCTATTCGAGAAATTATCGGGGAGGTAAAAAGGAACACCTCACTCCAGGTAATTGCCAAGCTTTCCCCTAATGTGACCGATATTGTAGCCATGGCCCGGGCTGCCCAAGAGGGGGGCGCCGATGCTCTTTCCCTAATTAATACCCTTTTAGGTATGGCGATAGATATAAACGAAAGAAGGCCCATTCTGGCCAATATCGTGGGCGGACTTTCCGGGCCGGCGATCAAGCCCGTCGCCCTTCGGATGATTTGGCAGGTAAGTCAGGCGGTGGATCTGCCGATTATTGGTATGGGGGGAATCACCACCTGGCAGGATGCCGTGGAATTTATCCTGGCGGGAGCACACGCCGTGGCAGTGGGAACAGCTAATTTTATTAATCCCAGGGCTACCATGGAAATTATCGATGGCATAGAAAATTATTTAAAGGAAAATGGTTTCAGTGATATAAATGAAATCATCGGCTTGGCACATAAACAGGGTTCTTAGCGTCAGATGGAGTTTTTACTCCACCTGACGGTTGGCCGATCCTTGCCATCCATGGCATTGCGGCACTAGGCCATCCATAGCAGTTGGAAATCGTTATCCAAATAGATAAATTATTAAAGAAGGAAGAGGTATAGTGATGAAGGAGAAGTTAATTGTAGCTCTTGATGTATCTACCAGGAAGGAAGCACTCCAGCTAGCGGAGCAGTTATGGGACAGTGTGGGAGCGTTTAAAATCGGTATGCAGTTATATAATAGCGAGGGGCCGGACATTATTAGAGATATTCAGGCACTGGGGGGTAAAGTTTTTGTTGATTTAAAATTCCATGATATCCCCAATACCGTCTGTCAGACCTCTCGGGTGATTACCAGGAGAGAGGCTTTTATGTTCAGTATTCATGCCTCCGGCGGCATGGAAATGATGAAAAAATCCGCCCATGCCGTGCGGGAGGTTTCACAGGAAATAAATATTGTCAAGCCTTTGGTCATAGCCATTACAGTTCTCACCAGCATCAACCAGGAAGTATTTCAGAATGAGGTGGGTATTTTAAGGCCTATTGAGGAACAGGTGGTAAACTGGGCTAAATTAGCTCAAGAGGCAGGATTAGATGGGGTGGTAGCATCTCCCAAGGAGATTAAAGCGATCAGGAATGCCTGCGGCCCGGATTTTGTGATAGTCACACCAGGTATTCGACCTCTTTGGGCCATATCAAATGACCAAAAAAGGGTGATGACTCCTAAAGAAGCTGTGCGAGCGGGGGCAACGTATTTGGTGGTGGGACGTCCCATTACATCCCATCCGCAACCTTGGGATGCGGCAAAAAAAATTGTGGAAGAAATGGAGGAAGCATTAGATGGATAATCATAAGCACACACAGAGGCTTAGTCAAGATCAGGCTTTGGACTTATTCCGAAAATCAGGAGCTTTGTTGGAAGGACATTTTTTGTTAACCTCAGGGCGGCATAGCGATCGCTATGTCCAGTGCGCGCAAGTGTTGAAATATCCTGAGTATACGTCTCTTCTTTGTGAGGAAATTGCATCCCGGTTTAAAGAAGAGAAAATTGATCTGGTCGTCGGGCCGGCTATGGGCGGAATCTTGGTGGCTTATGAGACAGCCAGGCATTTAGGGGTTCCGAATTTATTCACAGAACGAGAAAACGGCAAAATGACCTTACGTCGGGGATTTACCATCCAGCCGGGCCAAAGAATATTGGTGGTAGAAGATGTAGTCACCACCGGTGGCTCTGTGCAGGAAGTAATTGATTTGGTATCATCCTTTGGTGCCGAGGTAGCAGGTGTGGGTGTACTGGTAGACCGAAGCGGGGGAAAAGTAAGCTTCGGTGTCAGAAAAGAAGCCGTGATTACCATGGAGGTACCTAGCTGGGACAAGGAAACCTGTCCCTTATGTAAGGAAGGAAGTGTAGCGGTTAAACCTGGGAGCAGGGGGATATAATAAGCTCGGGTTGCCCTCACTTTTAGATGATAACTTGCTGGTTATTAAAAATCAGAGAATTTAAATAGTTACTAGTGATATAAAAATTATTTTATAATTACGGGAAGGATCAGAAGCAAATTACAAAAATCGGCATAATTAAATCAAAACATTAATAGATCCTACTTCTGTGTTAAGTAGATAGAAAAGCAGCCTTAAACCCTATTAACAAGGATTTCTGGCTGTTTTTTTTTAGAAATTATAATGTTAATGCGCTATATAAAAATTTATAATAATTAAAATAGTACGACAAGAACCAGAAAAATATAACAAAAAAATTTAGGGTTACTATTGACAGATTTGATTCCACTGCAAAAACAGGTTGTTTAACCCCTATGGGGGTTTTCAATAGTAAAAATTGTCTTGAGCAGATAGCTCAAAAAGTTCTTTTTCAACTGAAGATCGCTAATTTAGACCTCCATTACTATGGTTTTGTGTTCGTTAACCTAAATTTGGGCATAATATCCCTGCTTTTGGCCTTTTCGGCTTCCTTAGCTTGCCCAGAGCCATCCGGGAAAACTGCTTAATATTTCGGGCTATAATTTTGTAAGCAGTGACCAAGTAAGTTTTTAGCACGCCACGTGTGTAAAGGTTATTCAGATCTTCCCCTCTTTTTAGAGCGGAGTTGGTTGCTTCGATTCCAGCACGATAACTGGTGTTTTCACGTCTGACCGCAATATTGTGTATTTGATCTCTAACCCGGTCAGCCTGGATGGTTTTTAAACTAACCCGTAATATCCGGTCTTTCTTCTGGGTCTTTACTGGACATATATCAAAATTCGGGCATCCTTGGCAATCCTCGTGTTTGAAGTGGCAACTGCTAGTCTTGGAACCGGGATTGAAATCGCTTCTAAATGGGATCTTGCCCTGGGGACAACTGATTATTTTCATATCATCATCAAACTTAAAACTGGTTGTGGAAAGTTTATCTGATGGAGCCTTACGTCCGGTCATATCTGTATAGTGTAGGTTAACCTCTAGCTCATCTGCCATTTCTATGACCTCTTGGCCGTAGTAACCTCCATCTAAGTAGATGTCCTTTACATCCGTCCTTTGTTTGATGATGGGTATGCGCTCCTTAGCCATCTCTACATCGCTGATGTTATTGGGTTGTACTGAAAAGTCGGTAATCACCTGAATCGGGTTTTCTTTGCTACTGGTTTCGCTCACGTTTAAAACGTAGCCGCTATGGTTCTTACCCGCTTTGTTACGGAAGGTAGCGTCACTATCATAAGCTGATTGCAGGGAACCGCTTTCAATTTCACTACTGGGCTTGGCGAGCCATATTCCCTTAGATTCATCGAAGGCAGCCTGTTCGCCTAGAAAACGCTTAAGCAGAACCATTTCTCGTTTTGAAGCAAGGTTACGATCCTTATTTGCCAAGTTATCTACCTCTTGCATGAGGTTAAGGACTTTCTGGAACCTGCTTTCCAGTTCCTGATTTCTAGTTCTGTATAGTAAATCAGTTCTGAAGCTATCTCTTAACACTTGTTTGAGATTATCGGAAAGCATGTTAGAAGCAATGCCTCTTACCGCTTGAACCAATACATCCAGGGCTAACGAGAGTCTACCGGCTTTCTTGATATTGGGAGAAATCAAGGTAGAATCCATACGCTGGTCATCGGTTTTTATCCCGGCTTGTTCGATAAAATTCTTGGTTAGTGTAAATCATCAAATTAATTCCTTTTAAACCCTTAATATCTAGTCAAATTTTAATAGTTATTCTAAAATAGATTACGGTTCTTATGTGATGATTTTTTGTCATTTTAAGGCCGTATTCTTTTTTAGGAGATCTTTAATCATGCAGAAAATTTTTAAAGTTGATGTTCTACCTAATATTTATCATAATCAGGGTCAGGCATTCTCATTTCCTGACCTGACCCACACCCTTTGTCCCCACTGTCATAAGCAGCATCTCCGTCGTCATGGATTCTATCAGAGATATCTGATTGCTAAAGATTTTGAAGGCTTTATTCTGGTACGCCGTTACATCTGCCCAGATTGTCGCCGAACGGTGTCCTTGCTTCCATGGTTCTGCCATCCTAGGAGAACGTATTCCATGGGGTTCATACATTATTCCCTTTCCGGATTTTTGGCTTGGGCCGGAACCATAACTTCTTTTATCCGAAACTTTACACTAAACTATGGTATCTCTTTTTCCAGACAGCTGTTTTACCAGTACCGGAAACGGGTTCTTAGAAACTGTAACCGGATTCTAATGGATCTTGTCCGTCAGTTTCACCTTGATAATCCGGTATCAGCATCTCAAGATAACAGAAAAAGAGTTAAAGATGCGCTCAACCTAATAGAAACTGCGGCTCCTACCCCGTACTCCGTTTCTATGGACATGTTCTCACATGGGTCCTGCACATATTTAACCCTTTCAGCACTTTAAAATATATCATATGCAGCCCATTATGAGAAGTATTTCCGGGAGTATCTTTGCAACACTAATTTTTCCTTTGCAGCTCTTTTCGATAGTGATAGGCTTTTTCTATACGAAAGGAGGCATTTTTATGCTTGATGAAGCAACCCGAAATGCGATTGCACTTAAAAAATTTTCCATTATCAGCCCTTTGCTTAATGGCCAGGTGGAACATCAGGGGGAATACTGTGCCAAAGTGTCATCTTCTGTAATCGACATGCCTCACTATGGCATGAAGAATTATTCACCAAAGACCATTTCCTCATGGTACACGGATTATCTCCGTCTTGGACTTGATGCCCTAAAACCTAAACCAAGAACTGATAAAGGCGGTACCCGTAAGGTTACTACTGAGATATCCGATGCCTTGGCTGAAAAATGCCGCAAATATCCAAAAGCTCCCGCTACTGTCATCTATGATATGATGGTAAAGGAAGGCTTTTTTACGCCGGCAGACATATCTCTTTCTACGTTAACCCGCTATCTAAACCGAACACGGGCCTCTTTCCAGGACACCTCCGAGATTCCTAAAGACATGAAACGCTTTGCCCACGGCAAAATTAATCAGCTTTGGCAGACAGACGTAATGTACGGACCATACATAAAAAAAGATGGTAAAAAGGTACAAACCTACCTTCTAGCTTTTATTGATGATTGCTCACGTTTGATTCTTCATGCCCAGTTTTACTACTCTCAAGATTTTCTGAGCCTGCGGCATTCTTTCCGGGAAGCTGTCTTAAGACGGGGCATTCCGAAGCTTCTGTATACAGATAACGGAAAAATCTATCGCTGTGCTAACTTCGAATACCTGTGTGCCAACCTTGGTGTCACTCTGCTCCGGGCGGAACCCTTTACTCCTACCAGCAAGGGGAAAATAGAGCGTTTTTTTCGCAGCTGTCGTCTAAGATTTCTGTCAACATTGGAAGCGAATAAAATAAAGGACATTGACAATCTAAATACTTTGTTCTGGGAATGGCTTTCTTCCGATTACAATGAAAAACCCCATTCAGGTCTTGGTATGTCACCTTTAGACTGTTTTCTGGCTCAGGCTGAATCCGTTGTCTTGCCAACAGATCTTTCTCTGTTTAACGAGAAATTCCTGGTACAGGTGCCCCGGACCATCAAGCACGATGCTACTCTTAGTCTTAATAGCGTCCTGTATGAGACTTCACCTGCCTTTGCCGGCAGAAAAATTAATATCCGTTATGATCCGGACCTACTTGAACGTGGGCTTGAAGAAGTTTTTCTTTACTCAGATGACAAATGCATTGGTACGGCAAAAAAAGTCCATTTCTCCGACAATGCCCATATGAAACGTCAAGGCAGACCATCAGCCTCTTCAAGGAAAGACTACAAGAAAGATTCTGTCATATCTGTATCGGACAATGCTTCTTCTGACCATATACCCAAAAACACAATCTCTTTTTCTTCAATGGATAAGGAGGGGGTAATTTCATGATGTTTACACAATTCTTTGGACTAAAACACAATCCTTTTACCAAGGAAATCCCTGTATCAGAACTTTTTCAGGGTTCCGATTTTCTTGAATTAGAGTCACGATTGAAATATATCCAATCTACACGTGGCATTTTCCTTCTTACAGCAGAGGCTGGTACCGGAAAGACAACAGCACTCCGTCGGTTCTGTAATGGCCTCAATCCCGGGCTCTATCAGCCCTCTTACTATTCACTGACCACAGTTACGGTAATGGATTTCTACCGTGGTCTTATCATGAAGCTTGGCGAAGAACCTACTCATAAGAAGGTGACCATGTTTGAACAGTTACAGAAACTGATTTACTCTTCTTATCACGATCAAAGGATAACACCCGTCATTATTATTGATGAGGCACAAAGCCTTAGCAACAAGGTTCTGGATGACCTGCGCATTCTGTTTAACTTTTCTATGGACAGCGAGAACCCATTTATTCTCATCCTTGCCGGGCAGACATCACTGAGAAACCGCCTGCAAATGGGAATTAATACCCCACTCCGCCAAAGAATCAATGTGAAATATCACTTGCAGGGATTGAAAAAAGAGGAACTTAAGGATTACATTCACTCACGCCTAAAATACGCCGGGGCAATGGAAACAAATTTATTCTCAGATAGTGCCATTGATTCTATTTTTACCATTGCAAAGGGAGCTCCCAGACAAATCAACAACCTTGTAACTAGCTGCCTAATGTACGCTTGTGCAAACCAGATACGCTCATTGGACGAAGAGGTTGTTTACCAGGCAAACAGAGATATTGAACTATAAGGTCTAGTATTAAGCGGTTGGTCAAACGGCCGCTTTTTTCTATTCCAAAGTGACTTTGTAATTCATTTCTTGTATGATAGCCTGTTCAAATTTGACTGAAAAGGCTTGATTTAAAATGAAATAAAGTGACTAAGATGTCAGTTTTAATTTGACGATTCACAGGTTAGGATTTCAAACTGTTGGAAAATCACTTCATCTTGCTCGGGATACTCTAATATGTGCCTATAAACTCTTTCTCTGAATTCGTAAAGGGTACGTTCAGCCAGGTAAACCTCACCCAGGTTTCTTATACCTAGGGCATAATTGACCTGGAAGTTAAAGTAGAACTGCTCGATTAATTCTTGATCAGTATAACCAAACATGTTTTTGATAATCTCTAATGACATCAGTATATTAACTGGAACATTGGGTCTGCCGGTATCAAGACAATACATGGGGGCAAACAGATCTTCGTTGATTTTACAAAAAACATGTTCATAGAAAACTGGTGCCCAGGTTTTGTTTAGTAGTTTGGCTACACTTGGTCTCATGGACTGGTAATGGCTAAAAAGTTCATCTTGATAGTGACTATCGTTTTTACGGAACATACTGCAAAACCACCCTAAAGTTAGTTTATCTTTTATTTGCTTTAAATATCTAACTATTACTTCGATATTCACAGTGGTTTATCCTGCTGTTTTACAATATTTTTGGGGTTTTTGCAGTGGAATCAACTGTTGGAAAATCACTTCATCTTGCTCGGGATACTCTAATATGTGCCTATAAACTCTTTCTCTGAATTCGTAAAGGGTACGTTCAGCCAGGTAAACCTCACCCAGGTTTCTTATACCTAGGGCATAATTGACCTGGAAGTTAAAGTAGAACTGCTCGATTAATTCTTGATCAGTATAACCAAACATGTTTTTGATAATCTCTAATGACATCAGTATATTAACTGGAACATTGGGTCTGCCGGTATCAAGACAATACATGGGGGCAAACAGATCTTCGTTGATTTTACAAAAAACATGTTCATAGAAAACTGGTGCCCAGGTTTTGTTTAGTAGTTTGGCTACACTTGGTCTCATGGACTGGTAATGGCTAAAAAGTTCATCTTGATAGTGACTATCGTTTTTACGGAACATACTGCAAAACCACCCTAAAGTTAGTTTATCTTTTATTTGCTTTAAATATCTAACTATTACTTCGATATTCACAGTGGTTTATCCTGCTGTTTTACAATATTTTTGGGGTTTTTGCAGTGGAATCACAGATTTAAATAAAGATATTATTATAAAAACATAAATTCCCTATACAAGAATAATATTCCGAAATACGGAATACTATTAAAGAACCTACCTAGTATAATTCTCATTACTTGTATTTAGGGATTAATAGAACTGATATTATAAAAGTACACTTATAATTTATTAATTATTTTAACGCTAATTGGGATTGTTCGAACATTCACAATCATGACACTTATATTTATCAATAGCTAAAAATCTAAAACAAACAAATCGTCTAAACATATCACCAAAGAAATATTGCATTGTTCTACAAAATCATCATCCTAATAAAACTTATAAACTTCAGCTGACCAAACATAGTAAGGAAAAATCCCCCAAACATCGTCAAATTAAAAAGATTATTCTTATAGATTTAAAATGCACACAAAATTTAAAAATGAGGTGGTGAGGATGAACTAATAGATTCTCAAGTCATGTTTTATAAATAATGCTTATTATGGGGTGTGGAAAGTGAATTTAAACAAAGAAGCTAAAACAGAATGTTGTGGAAAGAAATCTGAAGGAATAAAGATCACTACGATACATGCAAGTTGGGTATATGCTTTTACCGGAGATGAACCAACTGTCTTAACTAATCATGATGTTGTACTTGTTAATGACCGGATTGAGGAGATCGTACCGTGTTATAAAGGACATGCTGATTTAGAGATTGATGCTACGGGTAAAGTTGTCATTCCCGGCTTAATTAATCTTCATACTCATGCCAGTCCGGCTCAACATGGTACAACGGTAGATCTCTCAGTGGTAAGTAAAGCGCATCAAAAACACCCGGAACATCCATTGGACACCGTATTTCTTTACTCATTATTTTTTCCACTAAGAAATTTGTTTGGCAGCAAATTGTCTAAGGAAGAAAGAGCAGCATTTCTAAAATTAGGATTAATGGCACTGATTCGAGGAGGTGCTACGACGGTAGTGGAACACTGCGGTTTAGGCGCAGATATTTTTGCTGAGATCGCGATGGAAATGGGTGCACGTGTGTATGTTGGTAAATCATATACAAGCCTACAAAGGATGCCTATTTTATATAGTGGACAAATCCTTTATGAAGAGGAAGTAAAGAATCCGTTTTTTGGATTAGAGCAAGGAATAGAGCTTCATAAACGTTACCATGGGGCAGGCCAAGATAGGGTGCGGGTAATGTTAACGCCCCATGCCACTGAGACATGCAGTCCTGAGGTATTGCGAGCCACCCGTGAGGCTGCAGATAAGCTCGGTTGCGGTGTTCATATCCATTTAGCTCAGAGTAAAGCTGAGGTGGAGCGTATTAGAAAAGGATATAACCAAACTCCCGTTGAGTATCTGCATGAGCTGGGTATTTTGGGTCCAGATTGTCTTGCTGCTCATTGTGTGTACACAGACGAAAAAGATTGGAACTTACTAAGTAAGACCAATACCACACAAGTTCATTGTGCAACCACTTTTTCTAAAGGAGGAGTTTCTCTACCATTAAAACCATTTGTGGAAAATGGAATTAATGTAGGCTTAGGCACTGATTCTTTTCATACAGACTATATCATTGAATTAAGAACAACAGCACTTCAAGGGAAATTAATTGAACAGAGTCCTTGGGCTGCAACAGCAGGAGACGTTCTTGCTTATGCCACGCTAAATGGGGCTAAAGCTTTGAATCGGACAGATTTAGGTAGGATATCTCCCGGTGCGAAAGCTGATTTATTAATTGTGGATCTTAGCGGTTTGCATAATGCTCCGGTGTTAGAACCTTTACGCAATTTAGTTTATTTATCCAGCCAGGCTGATATAGACACAGTAATTATTGATGGACAGGTTATTGTAAGGGGCGGTCACTTTAAAAACATTGATGAAAAAGAAGCACTCAAGGCA
The DNA here is from genome assembly GCA_050952465.1 of Bacillota bacterium. Taxonomy (GTDB): domain Bacteria; phylum Bacillota; class Dehalobacteriia; order Dehalobacteriales; family Dehalobacteriaceae; genus DUPU01. The sequence continues at coordinate 224,141 of JBMNKZ010000009.1, forward strand.
GCCCAGCCTGTTTTTGATAAATTATGGGGTCTCGCTGAAGAGGAGGGATTGATTACGCGATAAATAATTAACAATTATAGTCAAAGGAGGGATAAATAATCTGATTCAAGTTTTTGACACATACTTCAAGGCCTAAATCATGCTATCACAATTATTAAAAGAAACAAATTAAAATTTAGGAGGTAAGTATAATGAAATTGCGTTTAGCAGCATGTTTATTAGTTATCTTTTTGTTTTCCAGTTTGGTTGTTGGTTGTGGGGGAACTGATAATGCCTCGACTGGTGAAAATCAATCGCAAGAACAGTCTTCAGAAAAGGCCGCGTCTAATGAGCCGTTATTCCTAAATTTTGCTACGGCCGCTGTTGGAGGGGGCTGGTATGTGTATGGTGGGGCAATTGGTACAACTATTGAGAGACATATACCGAATGCAAAAGTAACTGTTATGACCAGTCTCGGGACAATGGATAATCTAAAAATGCTTCAATCTGGACAAGCAGATATGGCTTTATTAAATCCAAGAGAACCTTACGAAGCTTATAACGGGATCGGTGCATTTAAAGATCTGGGGGCTTTTGAAGATCTGCGTGTGCTTTTTAATAGTGTTACAGTTCCATTGCATATTGTCGTCAGAAAGGATTCTGGAATTAATAGTTTTGAGGATATAAAAGGAAAAGTAATAGGAGATGGGGAGACCACTTCTGTGCTTCCGCAGATGATAGACGCATTGCTTGAGGGATATGGAATGACAAGAGACGATTTTAAATCTGTATCACTAGGGCGTACAGACAGATTCGAGGCTTTGAAGGATAGCCGAATTGATGTTATGTTTGAATTTGTTGGCTTGGGCAGCCCGAATATGACTGAATTGATGACAACTGATGATTATAAATTTATACCTGTGGATAATCAGGTTTTAGAAAAGATTAAAACAAAACACCCATATTACAGTCCGGGAGTGCTAGCTGCTGGTTCATATGATGGTCAAGAACAGGATATCTCCACTATCGTGCAACAAGGTATCATTGGGGTAAGAGCAGATATGGACGAAGAAATTGCTTACCAAATAGCAAAAACCTACTTTGAATATAATGATGAAGTTGTTCAGACCTATGCCCCGGCTGCCGAAATTACCCTTGAAAAAGCAACCGCAAGCTTAATGGGCATCCCCCTTCATCCTGGTAGTGAAAATTATTTCAAAGAAAAAGGTATAGTAAAGTAGAATTTTTTAAAACTGTTGCTTGGGAAATTCTATTCCCTGCAAAATCCTAGTATTTTGCAGGGAGGTAGTTTCTCATTAAGCCTGTTTTAATATTCTTAATGCTTAAGGAGGTAACATCGTGGCACAAGAACAGCGTCTTAGACTAGAAGAAGAGGAACCGGTTAGTAAGCTAAATCCGTTCTCTGATAAATTGGTTTATTATCTGGGGATAGCTATGGCTTTGTTTCATTTATATATTGCAACATTAGGCCTACTACCGCCAAAAATTTCTATGGCAATACACTTAATGTTTCCTATGGTAATGGGTTTTTTAATGTATCCTCTTTTTACAAAAGCAAAAGGCAAAGGTTATCTTGTTTTAGATTACTTGCTAGCAGCCTTAGGTGCAGTAACAACTCTATATATTGTTTTCAATTATCAAGCTATATTAGATAGGGTTGGAACACCTCAAACAGTTGAAGGTGTCTTGGGTTTACTTCTTACATTGTTACTTTTAGAATTGGGTCGTAGAACCATGGGCTGGCCCATGCCGATACTAGCAGTAGTTTTTATTGCTTATGCTTTATTTGGATCATTAATGCCTACAGCTATAGCCCATAAAGGACTGTCATTAAAGTTTTTGGCAAACTTTTTATACACAAGTGGGGAAGGAATTTTTGGTTTTCCCATTGCAGTAATGACAAGGTTTATCTTTCTATTTATCCTTTTTGGTGCTTTATTACAAGCTTCAGGGGCGGGTCAGGTGATTATTGATATAGCCGCTGCTCTTACAGGTAGATCCAAAGGTGGCCCTGCCAAAGTTGCAGTTATTTCCAGCGGTTTATTTGGTTCAATTTCCGGTAGTGCCATAGCTAATGTTCTAGGAACTGGTTCATTTACCATTCCTATGATGAAGAAGCTGGGATACCCTTCCCACTTTGCTGCAGCTGTTGAGGCAGTAGCGTCTACAGGTGGCACGATTTTGCCTCCTGTTATGGGCGCTGTTGCGTTTATTATGGCCGAAATGATGGGAGTTTCTTATTATCAAGTAGCTATAGCGGCCATTGTTCCCGGAGTGTTTTATTATATATCTGCACTTGTTATGGTTCATTTACGTGCTTGTAAGCTTGGTATGAAGGGTCAACCGATGGAACAGCTTCCTAATGCTATGAAGATTATGAAGGAGCGGGGGCATTTACTAATTCCTCTATTTGTGCTAGTTTATACTATGTTTGTCATGGAACTGAGCCCTAGTTTATCGGCAGTATATGCGTGTGTCTCAATTGTATTGGTTAGTTATTTGAAAAAGGACACCAGGATGAGCATGAGAACATTATTGGATTCTTTGGCCAAGTCAGGTAAAACCTCAGCACAGGTGTCGGCGGCTTGCGCATTAGCCGGTGTCATTATAGGTGTTTGTATATCTTCTGGTTTAGCATTACGGGTTTCTACCATACTAACAAATTTAAGTTCCGGCTCTACTATAATGCTTTTAGCATTTGCCATGCTTTCATCAATTATACTTGGAATGGGCGTTACCGCGACAGTAGCATACATTATGCCTGCCATGCTGGTCGTACCTGCATTGGTGAATGCGGGCATTAATCCTATGGCGGCCAATCTTTTTATCTTATATTTTGCGAGTATTTCTTATATTACACCTCCCGTTGCTTTGGCAGCATACGCGGCTGCTGGTATCGCTGGTTCAGATCCTTTTAAAACGGGTTTCGCTGCCTGTAAGTTGGGTATTGCCGGGATGTTTGTTCCATTTTTGTTTGTCTTAAATCCAGCACTTGTTTTACAAGGAAGTGTGACAGAAATTCTTATGTCCATACCAAGTTCTTTTGTTGGAATATTAATGATTGCTGTTGCTGTTGAAGGATGGCTTGTTTGTAAGGCGCGATGGTATGAAAGATTATTATTAGTAGTAGGAGCATTGCTGTTATTAAAGGTTGGTCTAATAACTGATGCTATTGGTGTAATAATTTTGGCAGGAGTTTATGTCTTACAGAAACAAAGAATTAAAAGGGACATATCTTTTGTTAATAGCTCCGCTCAAAAAGCATAAGAACATGCAAAAAATGTTCCATTATGAACTCACTGTCCTATTTTCAGGAGAAGATTGAGATGGTAGTACCAGTTGATTTGCATGTATGGGGTACTTAAATTTGTACCATAAAAATTTCAATTGGCTACTATCATTGCACTTTTAGAGATGCAAAAGATTACGGTTATATCTAGAACCATGACGTGTAATTTTCGGGTCTTAATATAGGAAGATAAGCTATATTAAAGCCCTATTTTTATAAGAATTTAGCCCGAAACAAAACAACATGGTTGATTGAGGTGAAGATATGTTTATTCATGATTTTAAATACGTTAAGCCCAAAACACTAAAAGAAGTTCATGCCTTTCTTAATCAACAGTATCCCATAGCTAAAGTTTTAGCTGGAGGGACTGACCTTTTTGTACGCATGGAGAGAGGACTAAACCCAGGGTTCCTCATTGACATTAAGGGATTAGGTTTAGATTATTGTCGATTGGAAGAGGGTGTTCTCCAAATTGGAGCGACTGCTACTTTATCTAGTCTACTTACGAACCCAATTGTCAAAAAGAGGGCTATTCCACTATGGGAAGCAATAGATGTGATGGCTTCGGTTCAAGTACGCAACCGGGCGACAATTGGTGGTAACCTTTGTAATGCTGCACCTTCAGCAGATATTTTCCCGCCGTTAAGTGTACTTGAGGCTGAATTAGTAATTGCCAATGATGATTGTGTTCGAAAGATTTCTGTAGATGAGTTTTGTTATGGGCCTGGCAAAACAACCTTGAAAAAAGGAGAAATACTTACCGAGATTTTAATACCCGAGATGGAAGAAAATTCAGCTGGTGCTTATTGTAAATATTTGCGGACAGCAGAGGATATTGCAATTTCAGGGGTAGCTGCTTGGTTTAAGTTGGATACAGATAATAACTGTCAGCATGTACGTATTACCCTTGGCGCAGTCGGGCCTACACCCCTTCGGGCAATTGCCGCGGAATCATTCTTACTGGGCAAAGAAGTGTGTGAAACAAATATATTACAAGCTGCGGAAATTGCCTCTAATGAAGCCAAACCAATAGATGATGTTCGATCAACAGCCCAATATAGAAAAGAGTTGATTAGGGTATTGACTGCCCGGGCACTAAGGACAGCTTTATCCCGTTGTTCCAATAACATCCAAGGAGGTTTGGAATAATGGAAAGCATAATGTACAATATTTCGTTAACGGTTAATGGTACCATATACGACCTACAGGTACCGGCAAGAAAACGATTAGTTGACATTTTACGATACGATTTATCTTTGATGGGAACACATGAAAGTTGTGGAACGGGGGATTGTGGTGCCTGTACGGTTATTCTCGACGGTAAAGCGGTTAATTCTTGCCTGGTGTTAGCAGTTGAGGCAGACGGTTCTGTTATAGAAACAATTGAAGGATTAGCAAAAGGAGAAAAGCTGCATCCAATTCAAGAGGCGTTTTTAGAGGAAGGTGCCGTACAATGTGGATTTTGCACACCAGGAATGGTCATGACTGCGAAGGCTTTATTAGAGAAAAATCTTAATCCTTCTGAAGAAGAGATCAAAAGAGAATTAGCCGGTAATCTGTGTCGTTGTACTGGATATGAACGTATTATTAAAGCTGTTTCAAAGGCAGCGAAGACAATGGCAGCGGAATCCTGTTTAGATAGGCGACAAAAATAGAAATTACAATCAGGGAAAGGAGAAGGTTATGAGCAAGTCGCAGATATGTCAAACAAATGCTTTAGACTATGATGTTTTTGGTAAGTCGGTTCGCCGGGTTGATGGCTTAGAAAAAGTGACCGGTGAGGCGTTGTATTTAGATAATATCAAGCTTCCTGGAATGTTGTACGGGAAAATTCTACGTAGCCCACATCCACATGCCAAGATACTTGATATTGATATTAGCGAAGCAGAAAAATTGAAGGGTGTAAGAACCATTATCACTTATAAAGATACTCCAGGTATTCTTTATAGTTTTGAACAGGCATACGCAGATAAACAAATACTTTGCGAAAAAGTTGTTCGTTGCGTAGGGGATGAGGTGGCAGCCGTAGCGGCCGATGATCCGGTGACTGCGGAACATGCTATTGAATTGATTAAAGTCAATTATGAACCATTGCCAGCGGTTTTTGAACCGGAAGAAGCGATTAAACCGGGTGCACCGCTGGTTCATGAGGAAAAGGAAAGTAATATTGCTTCTGGGATTCATTTGGAATTTGGGCGTGTGGAAGAGGTATTTTCCCATGCGGATTATGTCATTGAAGATAGCTATACCACCTCAGAGGTAGCTCATTGTTGTTTGGAATCAAGAGGATGTATCGGCTTATGGGAACAGAGGGGAAAAGCAACTGTATGGTCGCCAACACAAGCCCCCCATACTTTGCGTCAGGAGTTAGCGCGGGTGCTTAATATTCCTATTGGTAATACAAAAGTGATTGCCACAACAATGGGAGGTGCCTTTGGTAGTCGGTTAGTAATGGATCCTAAAGAGCCAATTGCTCTAATCCTCTCTCGACGTACAGGCAGGCCGGTAAAAATAGTAAATACCAGGAGTGAGGAGTTTCAAACCGCGGGAAGCCGGTATTCGATTAAGTATAAAATTAAGACCGCAGTAAGCAAGGAAGGTAAAATTTTAGCCCGGGACGTAAAAGCGGTACTAGATAATGGTGCTTATAATGATAAGGGAAGAAGAGTTGCAAATGGCGGTTCTAATTCTTTTGCTACTTTTTATAATCCAATTGCGGCAAGATACGATGCACAACTTATCTATACAAATAAACCCCATGGTACTGCTTTTCGCGGCTTAGGGAACCCACAGGCTCATTTTGTTATTGAACGTCAAATGGATAAGATAGCCCAGATTCTCTCCATGGATCCCCTAGAATTACGTCTTCGTAATTGCCATTATCCAAATCAGGTAACCAACTTTGGACAAAAGATTACTAGCTGTGGCTTAAAGGAATGTATGGAGCGTGCTACATCCATTGCTGGGTGGAGTGAAAAGAAAAGTAAAAATAATGAGACTAGTGGAACTAAAAGACGTGGTATAGGTATGGCAGCCATGCTTCATTCGGGGGGTGGAACCAGAGCCTACGGATATAACGGTACTGATACTTTTCTCAAAGTTTCTGAAGATGGCAAAGTTACGGTAATTACCCCGGTAGTGGAAATGGGGCAGGGTTCATTGACAGTTATATCTCAAATTATTGCTGAAGTTCTGGGCATCTCTACAGAAAATGTCACTGTGATTACCGGAGATACAGATATTATGCCATATGATTTAGGAGGATTTGCCAGTCGCCTGACATTTGTTGCTGGAAATGCCGCTAAAAGCGCTGCAGAGGATGCTAAAAGGGAAATAACGGAAGTGGCCTCAAAAATGTTTTCGATTCCTGAGGATAAATTGATATTACAGAAAGGACGTATATTTCCTGAAGACAATCCGGGAGCGGGTGCCTCTTTTGTAGAGGTTGTGAGTTATGCTGTCAGCAAACTTGGCAGGGCTATTTCCGGAAAAGGTAGATACGTGGATGAAATTGAAAAAACTCCCCAAAATCGTTTTCCTGTATTTTCCTTTGGTTGTCAGGTAGCAGAGGTGGAAGTAGATCTTGAAACGGGATGTGTAAAAGTTATCAATTTAGTAGCTGCCCACGATACAGGGAAAACTGTTAATCCATTGATGACAATTGGACAAATAGAAGGTGCTGTAGCCCAGGGGATAGGATATGCTTTACATGAGGAACAGGTTTTTAATTCTGAGGGGCACTTGTTAAATCCAAACTTTTTAGATTACAAGATTTGTCGTTCCGCTGATATGCCCCAAATACATGTGGAGCTAATTGAAAGCAATGAACCTGAAGGACCCTTTGGGGCAAAAGGTGTAGGTGAGCCTGGCTTATTACCCACCGCTCCTGCAATTGTAAATGCTATTGTGGATGCACTGGGAATTGAGTTTAATGGGTTGCCGGTTACCCCCGAAAAGGTCTTAAAGGCTTTAAGGCATGTTTCAGAATGATTGACTTTATCTTATGGGTATTGTACTGAATTGTGAACAATTATTAATCAGGGTGGGATAAATATAAATGAGTTCATTTGATAAGATGATAAAGGTTCTAAATACACTTGGCAGACAAAGTGGTGGAATTGGTATCATTCAACTTAGCAAACAAATAAATATGCCACAATCAACCACCCATCGACTACTAGCAGAATTAATGAAATATAATCTTGTAATTCAAGAATCGGGGAGTCGTCATTATACAATTGGCCCTGGTCTATTAAATTTAGGTCTAGCCTATATTAGACAGAATCCCATTAATGCTATAGCTCAGCCATTTTTGGTTGAATGTTGTTCTATTTTAAAAGAAACAGTTTTTCTTACTGTTTTGGCTAATCAAGAAGCTATTTGCACATCTACAGTTATGGCGGAAGATCGGAATTTGAATTTTTTTATGGGGACGGGTAAAAGAATGCCCCTTCATGCTTCTGCGGCTGCTTGGGCAATATTGGCCTATTTTGGTGAAGAACGGGTACGTCAAATTCTCAAGAAAGAAGAATTTGTCCCGTTTTCCTCTACTACCCCTAGGACAATTGATGATGTACTCACTTATTTACATAAGACAAGAGAAAACGGTTATTCCATATGTAATGGTGAAATGGATGTAGGGGTTACTGCTATTTCAGTTCCCATATGCAATTTTTCAGGTCAGGTAGTGGCTAGTTTGACAGCGGTTGGATCGGAATATAGGCTGTTTCCTGTAAAGGAACGGGAAAACGTTATAAGAGTTCTTAAAAAATATGCTGAAAATATTTCACTTTCTATAGGTTGCCCAGTAGGCGAAGCGAGTATTTCGAAATCAGATTCGTTTTAGCATTTAATGTTTTGGCATGAAAGGAGAACAGAATGATTCAATGTAAGGGTATGGTTGAAACGTGTGAACAGGTTTCCCCTGCTCACTGGTGTACTACTATTAATGTTCCACAAGTTACTAAATTAGCTAAGCCAGGACAGTTTGTTCATGTGTGCTGTCAAGATAACGCTCAGGGGATGTTAAGACGCCCCTTGAGCATATCTTTTGTAGATGAAGAAAAGGGAACTTTGCAGTTATTATATGAGGTTAAAGGCAGAGGAACTACTTGGTTAAGTAAGCAAAAAAAGAATAACAGCATTGATTTAATCGGTCCCCTTGGAAATGGATTTTCTATAGATATGACTCATAAGCATATTCTATTGATAGCTGGTGGAATAGGGGTAGCACCTTTGTTTTTTCTGGCTCAGTCAGCAGTGAAAAAAGGACTAAAAATAAGTTTTTTACTGGGCGCAAAAAATAAAGAATTGATTTTAAAAGAACAAGAATTAAGATCATTAGAAATAAATTTACAAATTGCAACGGATGATGGAAGTTATGGGTATAAAGGATTTGTAAATGAGTTGTTAGCGAATTGTTTAGGATCAGGTGATATTGATTATATCTATTCCTGTGGTCCTAAAAACATGTTAAGAGGTATTTGTCAGATTACCACTGATTACCATATCCCTTGCCAGGTTTCTTTGGAAGAGAATATGACATGTGGTGTGGGTGCGTGTAAGGGATGCGTACTGGAAATAAGACAAAAGAATGGCGATAGGGTATACCGCAATGTTTGTAGTGATGGACCTGTATTCTATGCTGAAGAGGTGATCTTTTAATGAAGCCTGATCTTTCTGTAGAGATTGCCGGCCTTAAATTGAAGAATCCTGTGATGCCGGCTTCTGGCACCTTTGGTTTTGGTGAAGAATATGCAAACTTCTTTGATTTAAATAAGCTGGGGGCTATTGTTGTTAAGTCAGTGACATTAAAACCAACAAGAGGCAATCCGCCCCCGCGTACTGTTGAGACTGCCTCGGGTATGCTTAATGCAATAGGGTGGCAAAATCCGGGTATTGATGTTTTTATTCAGGAAAAGATGCCATTTTTACGTGCGTTTAATGTTCCTGTTATTGTTAACGTAGCAGGTAAGAATGCTGATGAATATGCTGAAGTGGCTAGGCGTTTAGATGGAATTCCTGGTGTTTCTGCTTTAGAAGCTAATATTTCTTGCCCCAATGTGCACGAAGGGGGAGTATCAATAGGTGTTTCTGCCAAACTATCCGCTCAAGTGACCAAAGCTATGCGAGAGGCCAGTAAATTACCACTGATTATAAAACTATCCCCTAATGTAACAGATATTGCTGAAATGGCTAAAAGTGTCGAAGCAGCCGGAGCAGATGCTGTATCTTTAATTAACTGCTTAATGGGAATGGCAATAGATGTGAAAAAACGGCGTCCGGTTTTGGGGAATATAACTGGAGGACTAAGCGGTCCTGCTGTCAAACCGATAGCCCTTTACCAAGTTTGGCAAGTGGCTCAAACTGTTAAGATACCGGTAATAGGGATGGGAGGTATATCTTCAGCTAATGATGCTTTAGAATTCTTCTTAGCCGGTGCTTCAGCAGTAGGGGTAGGTATGAGAACCTTTATTGATCCCTCTTGTATGTGCGATATAATTAAGGATTTGGAAGAGTATCTAATTGCAAATGGCATTCAAAGCATAAAAGAATTAGTTGGTACTCTGAATATTTCAGCAGTCTGCTAGATTTGAAATAAATTCAAGTGACGAAATATATCATAATCCAAAACTTGGGTATTAGGAATTTAGCACTGCGAAGCTAATAGAGCGACGAAATGCTCTAGTTTTACTGTAAAAGGCGGCCAGTTGGGCCGTTTTTTCAATAGTTGAATCAGCGACGCTATAGAATTTTTTTGGCTGGTGCTTCGGAAGTATCAGTTTGATATGAAATTTTATTGACCCTTCTTGTATGTGTGATATTATTATTCTTGAGGGTTATGACGTATAGGGTTAAAGTTAATAAGTCAAAATAAACGGAGGAACAAATGAATATGAGAATTGTAGTTGCCATTACCGGTGCAACAGGAGCTTGTTACGGAATCAGGCTTCTTCAGGTACTAAAGGAACTAAAGATTGAAAGCCATCTGGTGATTAGCAACTGGGCCAAAAAGACGATTGAGTTGGAAACTCCTTTTAGTATTGCCAATGTGATTAATCTTGCTGACTTTTGTTATGACGAAGACAATCAGGCGGGAGCTATATCCAGCGGGTCATTTAAACATCAAGGGATGGTGATAGTTCCTTGCAGCATGAAGACATTAGGAGCTATTGCCAACGGTTATGCCAGCAATCTCGTACATCGAGGTGCGGATGTTACCCTGAAGGAACAAAGGAAGCTGGTTTTAGCCGTTAGGGAGACACCCCTAAGCAGTATTCATTTGGAAAACATGTTGAAACTTGCCCGCCTTGGTGCTGTTATTATGCCTCCCGTGCCGGCCTTTTATAATAAACCCCAGACCATGGAGGATTTGATTGATCATTTTGTCGGGCGAGTGCTAGATCAATTGGGCGTAGAAAACAACCTGTATCAACCATGGGGGACTTAAGATTCTGCAGGTGTGTTCCCTAACCGCTAAAGAGGGAGTCTTAGAACTGTTAGCTATTGGATAAAGACTTTGTTGTCATTGGAGTCACATACAAGGTTTTCTGCTCAAAATAGATCACCATACCCGGTTTGGCCCCGTTGGGTTTCTTCACCTGGCTTACCAGGGTATAGTCCACCGGCACCTTAGAGGATGCTCGGGCTTTACTGTAGTAGGCGGCTAGGCTTGCCGCTTCTTCAATGGTAGAAAAGGGGATCTCATGGCCGGGCTTCCGCCTGACTATTACGTGGCTGCCGGGAATGTTTTTCGTGTGCAGCCACAGGTCATCTTTTTTGGCCGTTTTCAAAGTTAACAAATCATTTTGCTTATTATTTTTTCCCACCAAAATAGTATAACCGTCCTGAGAATGAAAAGTCAAAGGCTCAGGAATAGGTTCTTTCCCTTTCTTTTTTGGCTGGGATTTTCCTTTTGCAGATTTTTCCTTTAGATATGAGGCTTCTACCAGTTCGCTTCGGATTTCTTCCAAGTCACCTAGTTCCCCTGCCTGCTCTAAGGCATTTAAAACAGAATATAGATAATCCAATTCTTCCTGGTTTTTGGCCATTTGAGCTTCAATTAATACCTTGGATGATTTGGCCTTATTATATTTTTTAAAATAAACTTGGGCATTTTCCGCCGGGGTTAAGGTGGGGTCAAGACTAACATGGACGGTGTTAATAGGATCATAATAATTATCCAATTCAGCATCTGCCATGCCCTTTGATAATTTGTACATATTAGCGGTAATCAATTCTCCCCACAGGCGATAATCTTCCATGTTTTCCGTGTCTTTTAGCTTTTCCCCTTGAAGGTTGAGTTTTTTTTCCACTCTTTCTTTTTCCGTATTGACTATTTTAATTAATTCCCTTTGCCGGGCAAAAAAGAGATCTCCTTCTTCTTTCCGGGCATAAAAGAAATCTAAAGCATCCCCCATGCCAGGAAAGCTCAACAGCTCTTTATCTCTAAATTGGAGCAGGGGCAGAAAGGAAAAGTCCAGGGGGTTTCCATTTTCAAGCACCACATGTCCGGACTGTGTTTTTTGTTTCAAGGGGGTCAAAACTTCCGTAAGAGCCTGCCATAAACGGATTAGATCATAATCACCTAAAGTATCAACCATTACATTTTCAGGTAATTCAGCGCGCCAGACTATTTCTTCAGCCAGCAATGGAGAGAAACCAGCCAGTGTTTGAACTATGCCTTTTCTTACTTTGCTGGATAAGGGTAAAGAAAGGAGTAGTTCCCGAAATTTTTCTTCATCTATTAATAACGGGTTGGCTTTGTTTTGATCCGGAGGAGCGATATAGGTTCTCCCCGGTAAAATTTCCCGGTGCCTAGATACCAGGTGGGTGTATCTTTTAATCCCATCTAAAATTGTATTGTCTTTACTGTCTACAAGGATAATGTTGCTATGTTTCCCCATGATTTCCACGGTAAGAATTTTTTTCGCCGGTTGGCCAATTTCGTCGTATCCCTCTATGAAAAAATTTAGCACCCGGTCCAAGTCCTTTTGGGAAATAGCAGTAATCCGCCCTCCCTCAAGATGCTTTCTTAGTACCATGCAAAACATGGGAGGTGTATAAGGATTATCCTTACTCTCCTGGGTTAGATGCACCCGGCTGTTGACTGGATGGGCAGAAATTAATAGTTGAAAATTTTCCGGCCCTTTCTTAATTTTTAAGATGATGGTATATCGTTCCGGCTGATATATTTTTACGATTTTACCAAGAATAATCTTATCATTTAACTCTTTTTGTATTGCTGACATGACAAAACCGTCAAAAGGCATGGTCTTTATCCTCTCTTTCCCCACGGAAAATCCATTGAACAGATAACTTCAGTATAGCATAGGCATTATTGCAACGCTAGGGGCAAGGAACAGGGTGACAAAACGTGAGAAAAACTTACAAAAATAGAGAAATTGTAGTGAGAAAAAGGATTTTTATGCGGTGGAGTCGAATTAACAGGAGTAAAATTAGCAGATTTATGTAAATAATAGTTAGGAGATTAGTGAAAATTTTCGTTTATTCTTCAATTTTATTTGGTAAAATTAAATATTGGGAACTTTCCCGGTGAAAGGATGGACTTTTGTGGTTAGAAGTATGACGGGTTATGGTCGGGGTGAGTCTTCTTCTCCTGAGCAAAAGATTTCTGTGGAAGCTAAATCGGTCAATCATAGATTTTTGGAAATTGTGGTGCGCATGCCTAAACAGCTTTTGCCCTTGGAGGATCGCTTAAAGAAAGTGGTGCAGGAAAAGCTATCTCGGGGCAGGGTGGACTTATTCTTGACGCTGGAAGAAACGGGAGATAAAAAACGCCTGGTAAAGGTTGACAAAGAGTTAGGCCTGGCGTATTATAATGCTCTAAGGGAACTCGCGGAAGCTTGTCAAATCCCGGAAGAATTTGACTTAGCGCATTTATCTCAAATGCCTGGGGTCTTAAATATAGAAGACGAGGAAGATGATCTGGAGGCAATCTGGCCTTTAGTTAAAGACGGGGTAGAGCAAGCAATTCAGGGTTTGGTAGCCATGCGCACTGCGGAAGGTAAAAAACTGGCTGATGATTTGAAAAAGCGGCGGGACATGATCTCGGATTACTGTTTGCTGATTGAAGAAAGAAGCCCTTTAGTGGTTCAGGAATATCAGGAAAAATTAACTCTAAGAATCAAAGAATTACTGGGGGAAATCCAGTTAGATGACAGCAAATTAGCTAATGAGGTAGCTTTTTTTGCTGATAAAGCTTCAATTACAGAAGAATTGGTTAGACTAAAAAGTCATTTGGATCAGATGGACAATATATTAATGGAGGATGATGCCATCGGCCGGAAACTAGACTTTTTAGTCCAGGAAATGAATCGGGAAATTAACACTATTGGGTCTAAGGCGAATGATTTAACGATCAACCGTTATGTGGTTGAAGTTAAAAGTGAATTGGAAAAGGTCCGGGAACAAGTCCAGAACCTGGAATAAGAAATATCATTGGGGGTGTAGTAAAATGGCGGTGCCGCAGTTGACCATGGACGACAGGAACAACGCTCTGGCCAAGGCGCAAGAAATGAGAAGCAAAAGGATGGAACTTAGGAAGAAGTTAAAGTCCGGCCAAATAAAATTAGAGGATATTTTTGCGGATCTGGAAAATGAAGTGGTTGCTCGAATGAGAGTAAAGTATCTTCTAGAATCGTTGCCCCAAATCGGCAAGGTCACAGCAAAAAAAATTATGGAAGAAATAGGGATTGACGAATCCCGTAGAATACAAGGATTGGGCCCCCGGCAAAAGAAAAGTTTGCTGGATAAATTGGCTTAAATCTAGGAGGACGGAAAATTGGATATAAAACTTATAAATATTGGTTTTGGCAACATTGTTTCTGCCAATCGCATTATCGCTATTGTCAGTCCGGAATCCGCCCCCATCAAAAGGATCATTCAAGAAGCGAGGGACCGAGGGGTTTTGGTTGATGCTACATACGGGCGCAGAACAAGAGCCGTGATTATCACAGATAGTGATCATGTCATCTTATCAGCGGTACAGCCTGAAACAGTTGCCAACCGTTTAACGGTAAAAGACGGAATATTAAATCATCATAATGAAGAATCGGGGGATTAAAGTGCTTCCCTTAAAAACACGAGGGTTGTTAGTTGTCTTGTCCGGGCCGTCAGGTGTGGGTAAGGGAACGGTATGCTCTTATTTAAGACGAAAACATCCGGAATTGACATATTCTATATCGGCTACCACCAGGGAAAGACGCCCGGGAGAAGTGGATGAGGTGAATTATTTTTTTATGTCCCGGGAAGATTTTGTAGAGAAGAGGGAAAAGGGAGAATTCCTAGAATGGGCGGAGGTTTACGGGAATTTCTACGGGACTCCCCGGACTTATGTGGAAAAGAATTTAGATGAGGGAAAAGATGTAATTCTGGAAATTGATATTCAGGGAGCAATGAAGGTAAAAGAGCTTTTTCCAGAAGGAGTATTCATTTTTCTTTTGCCTCCTTCAAAAGAAGAACTGGAAAAAAGAATTAAAGGCAGAGCGACAGACTCCCCGGAGATCATTAAACATCGGCTCTCCTGCGTGGATCAGGAATTAGCCTGCATCTCTAATTATCAGTATGTGGTGGTTAACGGCGAGGTAAATAAGGCAGCCGAGGAGATAAAAGCCATTATTACTGCGGAAAAATGCCGGGTCGAAAGAATAGCATGTGGCATGAAGAATGTAGCATGTCTTAATCAGAAAGGAGGAAAGATTTTTGATTAAGCCATCTTTAGACGAATTAATGAAAAAAGTAGATTCTAAGTATACTTTGGTCGTAGTCAGTGCCAAAATTGCCCGTAAGTTTACGGAAAATGAACAGCCAGAGGAATCAAAACCCAGAGCCAATCCTGTATCTTTGGCCCTTCAGGAAATTGTCAAGGGTCAAATAACCTGGGAACGGACTAAAGTTGGGATAAAATAGAAGTTATTAATTAGTATAGATAAGGTAGGAATTTAATAAGGCTAAAGTAGGGAGGTGACCGGATGACATCAGGGAAAACAATTGTACTAGGGGTAACTGGAGGGATTGCAGCATATAAAGCTTGCGATTTAGTCAGCCGCTTGGTGAAAAGAGGATATCAGGTTCATGTGATCATGACCAAGTCGGCGGAGCATTTCGTAAACCCCTTGACCTTTCGCACTCTTTCCGGGCATCCGGTAGTTACCGATATGTTTTCTGAGCCGGGAGTATGGAATGTGAGACACATTTCTTTAGCGGAAACAGCTCATTTAATGGTTATTGCTCCTGCTACGGCCAATATTATCGGTAAGGTGGCCCATGGTTTAGCTGATGATATGCTTTCCACAACTGTGATGGCGGCAAAAGACAGATGCCCTGTGCTTTTTGCGCCTGCCATGAATGTTCATATGTATCAAAATCCTATTGTCCAGGATAATATTAGGCGGCTGACCGATTACGGTTATTTTTTTGTTGGTCCGGATGAGGGACGCTTAGCCTGCGGGACAGCAGGACAAGGTCGGATGGTGGAACCTCAAGAAATTGAAGAAAATATAATTTTATTGTTAGAAAGGAAAACTGACTTTCAGGGTAAGAAAATATTGATTACCGCGGGGCCAACCAGAGAAGCCCTTGATCCCATTCGTTTTTTATCTAATAGAAGCACCGGAACTATGGGTTTTGCCCTGGCTGAAGCGGCCAAAAGCCGAGGGGCAGAAGTGCATCTAGTTTCCGGGCCTTCGAATTTACCTGATCCCCTTGGTGTGAAAATAACAAAGGTGGAATCGGCAAGGGAGATGCATTCGGCGGTGATTAAGGCTTATTCGGACGTGGATATTGTGATTAAGGCGGCTGCAGTGGCAGATTATCGCCCCAAAGATACCGCGGATTATAAGATTAAGAAAACAGAAGGGCCTTTAAACCTGGTCTTGGAAAGAAACCCTGATATATTATGGGAGTTGGGCCAAAATAAAAAGAAAAATCAGATTTTAGTGGGCTTTGCTGCGGAAACGGATAATCTGGTTGAATATGCCCGGCAAAAAATTATAGCGAAGAACCTTGATTTGATTGTGGCCAATAATGTAAAAGAAGAAGGAGCCGGGTTTGGTGGGACAACCAATATTGTTACTATCATTTCTAAAGAGGGGGATATAATAAAACTTCCCCGTATGACAAAACTTGATACAGCTCATGCTATTCTGGATCAGATCAGGATGCATGCGGGAAAAGGAGTTGAGACTTTTTGAAAAAATTATTTACTTCAGAATCTGTCACGGAAGGCCATCCTGATAAAATATGCGACCAAATCTCCGATGGGGTTTTAGATGCCATCTTGGCCGAAGATCCATATGGACGAGTGGCTTGTGAAACATCAGTTACTACTGGGCTGGTACTAGTGGCGGGAGAAATTACTACCAACTGCTATGTGGATATCCCCAAAATCGTGCGGGAAACTATTAGAGAAATTGGTTATACCAGAGCCAAATTCGGCTTTGATTGCGATACCTGTGCGGTTTTGACTTCTATAGATGAACAGTCTCCGGATATTGCGCTGGGGGTAAATCAGGCTTTTGAGGCCAAAACCGGAAAATTAACTGATACCGGCATTGAGGCCATTGGAGCCGGGGATCAGGGAATGATGTTCGGTTATGCCACTAATGAAACACCGGAGTACATGCCTCTTCCCATTAGTTTAGCCCATCAGCTAACGCGAAAATTATCTGAAATGAGAAAATCCGAGATGCTTCCTTATCTTCGTCCGGACGGAAAGTCACAAGTGACAGTAGAATATGAGAATAACAAACCGGTACGGGTGGATACTGTGGTTATTTCCACCCAGCATGATCCGGAGGCACCCTTGGAAATGATTCGGGAAGATATTATCGAAAAGGTGATTAAGAAAGTAATTCCTGAGAAATTTTTGGATGAAAAGACTAGATATTTTGTTAATCCTACGGGAAGATTTGTGATAGGTGGGCCTCAAGGGGATGCCGGTTTAACGGGGAGAAAAATTATTGTGGATACCTATGGGGGTTATGCTCGACACGGTGGGGGAGCTTTTTCTGGGAAAGATCCCACGAAGGTGGATCGTTCCGCTGCTTATGCCGCTCGGTACGTGGCTAAAAACTTAGTGGCGGCGGGTTTAGCTGACCGGTGTGAAATTCAGTTGGCTTACGCAATTGGTGTGGCTCAGCCAGTGTCCATTATGGTTGATACCTTTGGCACAGGAAAAATTGATGAGGAAAAAATGGTGGAGCTGGTGAAAAAGCATTTTGACCTGCGGCCGGCCGGTATTATCAAGGAAATGAACTTAAGGCGTCCTATTTATAAACAAACAGCAGCCTACGGACATTTCGGCCGTACTGATTTGGATCTGCCTTGGGAACGCTTGGATAAAGTGGAATTGCTTAAGGAAAGTGCTAAGAATATCTAAAGTAAAGAATACCTCCGAAATCTTTGTTATAAGAAACGGGGGTATTTTTTTCTTCTGAGAAAAGGATAAAGCTAGTATCATTCATATTTAAAAAATAGTGGGAAAGAATATAGCTATAAGAAAATTTCATTATAAGAATAAGAGGAGAAAACTAATGCTATATAAAGGAAAAAAGGGCAAGAAAAAACTTACGGAAAGAATGCATTTGGTCAGTAATTTATTAGGCTCTGCCGATCGGGTAAATATGGATGGTGTTTCCGAGCCAAAGGAAGCTGTCAAGGTAGATGATGAAGATGAAATTACCATGAGAAAGGATCTGGGCGACCTATAATTAATAAAGTTATGATAAAGAAGGCTTAGTTTCTTAATTTCCCCGGCCATATTAGGGTTTCAAAACCGTGACTCCACAAGATGCAACCCAATGCAATATTTCCTTGACGAAATATTGTTTAAAGGTTAAAATATTCATTGTGCATGGTTTATGCTGATGTGGCTCAGGGGTAGAGCAGCGCACTCGTAATGCGCAGGCCGTCGGTTCAAATCCGACCATCAGCTCCAATCTAGGGTTCTCGGGTTTTTATAAACTCGAGAATTTTTATTATGTGCCCAATGTGTGCCCAAATCTTTTTCAATTTCTGCCTTGCATAATTCTTTAGTCTTAAAAATTTAATTTTAAATAATAATAAGATTTAATGGGAATGATAATTTAGGAGGTGTTATTTATGGCTAGAAAGAAAGACAAAGAACCAACGATTACCCCGGGGATGGACTATGAATTAACACGGGAAGCCACGAAAAAGGAAAAAATAGCAGGAGACACAACCAAGGTTACCACTCTCTCCTGGGATGAGGTTGAGGATTAAAGTCCTGATTAGCATCATTCCTACGGTAGCTAGTAGTGTATCATTCATATAAACATATTCAGACAGGGGAAATTGTCCCTTGTTTTTTTATTTTTTCCTTTCCTTTTGTCCCCATTGGTTTTCTGGTATAATAATTAAATATGGGTAGATTAACCTAAAGTTTAGGAGGGAAGGTTTTGCCGGTTCAAGGCCAATATGCGGAAATTATCGTGAATAAAGCTGTGAAGGCGGTTGACCGGATTTTTCATTATCGGGTGCCGGAGGGGTTAAAATCCCAGGTGGAAGTGGGCTCCATCGTCTCTGTACCTTTTGGCAGGCAGAAGGTGGAAGGGATTGTGGTGGGTTTTACCGTGGAACCCGAGGTGAAAGATACTAAAGAAATTTTGTCCCTACTCTCTCCATATCCTCTTTTAAATAAGGAACTGATTGATTTAGCTCATTGGATGGCGGATTATTATCTTTGCCCAAAGGTTTCAGCTCTTCAAGCCATGCTTCCCGCCGGTTTGAAACTGTCCGGTACCGGGGTGGGCGCAAAGACCATGGATTGCGCCTTCTTGAATCATGGGAGTGCAGTAAAATTAGACGGTGGTAGATCTAATGACGGCAAATTAGATGATAGCAAACTGGGGCCAAAACAAAAAGAAATTCTATCTTATCTTAAACTGCATAACGGCTGCCCGGTAGCGGAGGTTTTATCCTATACCGGTGCGGCCCGATCTTCATTAAAATCTTTAGTGACGAGAGGTTTCATCAACATCAACCCTCAGGAAATTTACCGGGATCCTTATGGGGAAAGAATTGTCACCGATACCCCACCTGAGAATTTAACCGGGGAACAAAAAATGGCCTTAAAATCCATTGCTGAAGAATATACTTTAACTAGAAGGCCGGTGCTCCTTTTTGGGGTGACCGGGAGCGGCAAAACGGAGGTTTACTTAAGGCTGATTGAAAAAACCCTGGATCAGGGTCAAGAGGCAATTGTGCTGGTTCCGGAGATTGCCCTTACTCCCCAGATGGTGGCAGTCTTTAAGTCTCGCCTGGGGGAAAGGGTAGCGGTTTTACACAGCAGGTTAAGTCCGGGGGAACGAAGAGATGCCTGGTTCCACATTGCCCAGGGACATATTCGGGTGGTGGTAGGTGCCCGTTCCGCCATATTTGCCCCTTGCTTTAATTTGGGCTTGATAATTATGGATGAGGAACATGAGCAAAGCTATAAGCAGGATAATATCCCCCGTTTCCATGCCAGGGAAGTGGCCAAAGAAAGGGCGCGGAGGCAAAATGCTCTTTTGGTGATGGGTAGTGCCACCCCCAGCATAGAAAGCTATTACCGAGGAATAACCGGGGAGTACCGTTTGGTGACCATGAAGAATAGGATTTATCAAAGGCCTTTACCCAAGGTGAATGTGGTGGATATGAGGCAAGAGCTGAAGGAGGGCAATAAGTCAATTTTCAGCCGGCTTCTTAGGGAAAAGCTGATTGAACGTTTTGAGAAAAAAGAGCAGTCATTGCTTTTTTTAAACCGGCGGGGTTATCATACCTTTGTCTCCTGTCGGAATTGTGGATTGGTGCTTAAGTGTCCTCATTGCAATATCTCTTTAACCACCCACGGGGGGAACAGCAGATTAAACTGTCATTATTGCGGTTATAGTGCTTTTGTGCCCAAGGTTTGCCCCCAGTGCGGGTCAGGAGCAATCCGGCATTTTGGTGCCGGGACGGAGCGGGTAGAAGAAGAAGTGAAAAAGATTCTTCCAGAGGCTAGGATCGCTCGAGCTGATGCGGATACCACCTCCCGGAAAGGCTCCTATGATAAAATCTATTTCGGGGTCAAGAACGGGGAGATCGATGTTCTGGTGGGAACTCAGATGATTGCCAAGGGTTTGGATTTCCCCCTGGTCACTTTGGTAGGAGTGATTTCAGCTGATTCCGCCCTTCATTTACCGGAAATGAGAGCAGGGGAAAGGGCATTTCAATTGATTACTCAGGTTTCCGGAAGGGCCGGGAGGGATAAACTTCCGGGAGAAGTAGTACTTCAGACATATCGTCCGGAGGATCCCATCCTAAAGGCGGCGGGGAAACAGGACTACCTTTCTTTTTATCAAAAGGAAATTACCCAAAGACACCTAGCCGGCTATCCTCCTTTTGGTGCCATGATTCGGGTTTTATTTATCGGGGAAGACCCGAATATTTTAAATAAACAAAGCAAAATTGTGGCGCAGTATATCAGGGCGGAGTTAGTAAAAGACAATGAGGTTTTAGGGCCGGCACCGGCACCTTTGGAAAAGATTAAGGATAGATTCAGGATCCAGATGATAATTAAGACCAGAAACTTAACGGAAACCAGGGGGAAGCTGGTGCGCTCCTTGGAACAGGCAGAAAAAGACGGTTTTCCTCATAAAAATATTATTATCGCGGTAGACGTGGAACCGCTAAATATGATGTAAAGGAGTGAAATGATCATGGCTGTATATCAAATTGTGAAAATGGGAGACCCGATATTACGGGAAATAGCAAAGAAGGTGCCTAAAATTACGCCTAATATCTTAAGGCTATTAGACAATATGGCTGATACCATGCGGGCTGCGGAAGGAGTAGGACTGGCTGCGCCCCAGATTGGGATTTCTAAATGTGTAGTGGTAATTGATATCGGTGAAGGTTTAATCGAATTGATTAACCCGGAAATTACAAAAAAAGAAGGGGAGGAAATAGATGCAGAGGGGTGCCTGAGCATTCCCGGCATACAAGGTAACGTAAAAAGAGCAGCGAAAGTAGAGGTTCGCGCTTGGGATCGCACCGGAAAGACTGTTACTTATACCGGTACGGGACTTTTAGCCCGGGCTTTTCAACACGAAATTGACCATTTAAATGGGGTGCTTTTTGTGGACAGAATGATCAAAGAGTAAGCTAGGTTGTCATTGCTATAAAAACTACTGGTGATTGCGATGTTATCCTGAAGGAGGAACGGATGACAATCTGGGATAATAGTATTCCCAAGTAACAAGAAGGTGGTGTAATAATGCGGGTAGTATTTATGGGAAGCCCGGATTTTGCCCTGCCATGTTTGGATAAACTCCTGCAGTCACCTTATCAGGTGACGGCGGTTGTTACGCAGCCGGACAGGCCTAAGGGCAGAGGAAAAAAACTGACATTTACCCCTGTGAAGGAAAAGGCCTTGGAAAAAGGCATTCCGGTACTTCAACCGGAAAAAATAAATAATCCGGAATTTATTGAGAAATTAAAAACAATGGCACCGGACGTATTTGTGGTGGTAGCCTTTGGCCAGATCTTGAAGCAGGAATTATTGAATTTACCTGCCTTAGGCTGTATTAATGTTCATGCCTCATTACTTCCTAAATACCGGGGGGCCGCACCCATTCACTGGGCAATTATCAATGGGGAAAAGGAAACCGGTGTCACTACTATGTTTATGGATCAGGGCATGGATACCGGGGATATGATTTTAAAGAAAAGAATCCCCATTGGAGAAGAGGATACCACCGGCCTCATCCATGACAAATTGGCAGAAGCTGGTGGGGAACTGCTAATAGAAACTCTGGAACTGCTCCTAAACAAGAAGGTACCAAGGGAAACCCAAGATCATGAACTTGCTACCTATGCGCCAATTTTGACCCGGGAACATGAGCTGATCGATTGGACCAAAACTGACCGGGAGGTGCATAATTTAGTGCGTGGTATGAATCCTTGGCCAGGGGCATATACTACTTTTGAAAATAAAATAGTGAAAATATGGGAAGCTAAAGTAATTGAGGATGTTAGCGAAGAAGCCAAACCTGGGACGGTTCTTAGCGTCGTGAACGGGGAAGGTATATGTGTGAAGTGCGGCCAGGGGGCTTTATTAGTAAGCCTCCTTCAACCTCAGGGGAAACAAGCTATGGCTGGAGATGCCTGGGCCCGGGGAGCTAGGTTCAAGAAGGGCAGCACCTTGGGATGAGGGAAGAAGGCATGAAAACAAAAAAAAGGCTCTTTATCGGCCTTCTTTTAGTTAGTCTTTTGCTTGTAATGGGCTTAGTAATTTTGATTTGGTTTTTGGCTGTGAACCGGGAAATATTCTTTTATCGGATTCTACTGGTGGTCTTTGGGGTTTTCCTTTTAGGCCTGGTGGTGATGGTTGGACTGGGGATTTTTGGCATGGTGCTAACCCTTTATCAGTCTAAGGCGATTCCTTCCATGGAGGGCTTCACCCGCATTGCTACCAACCTATTATTTCCTTTAGTTTTAGGTATTGGTCATTTATTCGGGTTAGACAAAAACCAGATTAAAGGTTCTTTTATTGAGGTTAATAACCAGATGGTGCATACCCACGGCTTAAATATTAAACCGGGCCAAATTATGGTACTGGCTCCCCATTGTTTGCAGAAAAGCACCTGTCCCCATAAAATTACCATGGATGTGATGAATTGCCGGCGTTGTGGGGCATGCAGCATCAACGCTTTACTGGATTTGACCGAAAAATATGGTGTTTCTTTGGTAGTGGCTACCGGTGGGACTTTAGCGCGAAAATTCATCGAAAGATATCGTCCCCGGGCCATAGTTGCTATTGCCTGTGAGCGGGATTTAACCAGCGGTATTATAGATGTGAATCCCTTACCGGTTTTAGGTGTGTTGAACCAAAGGCCGGAAGGGCCTTGTTTAAATACCACCGTTTCTATTGACCAGGTAGAAGATGCTATTAATTTCTTTTTACAAAGTAATGGAGAAGAAAAGTAAACTGTCATTCTGAGCTTGGCGAAGGATCTATGACACAGTATTTTCATGTAATAAATTAAAATAAAGTTTATTCAAGGGAGGTTTGAAAACACAATGTTTTTTTGGGACCCTACATTTATTTTATTGATTCCTGGTATTATCATTGCGGCTTGGGCCCAGCACAAGGTAACTGCTACCTTTGATAAATATTACCGGGTAGGGGCTATAAGCGGTATTACAGCTGCCCAAGCAGCCCGGCGCATTTTAAATCAAAAAGGCTTGGAGCATGTTTCCGTTGAAGTTGTTCCCGGTAAACTATCGGATCATTATGATCCCCGGGTTAAGGCTCTTCGCCTGTCCCAAACGGTATATCACAGCAGTTCCCTGGCTGCCATCGGTGTGGCGGCTCACGAAGCGGGCCATGCCATGCAGCATGATGAAGGCTATGTCCCTTTGTCTATTAGATCCAGCCTAGTGCCGGTAGCCCAGTTCGGGAGCAATGCTGCCTGGATTTTATTGATCTTAGGTTTCATTTTGGGGAATCCGCTATTAGCCCAGGTTGGTGTTTACGCTTTTGCCGGGGTAGTTTTATTCCAGCTGGTAACTCTGCCGGTGGAATACAATGCTTCCAGCCGGGCTTTAGCTCTCTTAGAAGGCGGGGGTTATCTTACCCGGCAGGAAATTCCCCAAACCAAAAAAGTATTAGATGCAGCGGCTCTTACTTATGTAGCGGCAGCTTTAATGGGGATTCTGCAATTAGTACGTCTTTTAATTATTTCCGGAATGTTAGGGAGAAATGATGAATAGAAGTGTGAAAAAAGGGCAGTCTCCTAGGGAGACAGCCCTCATCATTATGCATCAAGTTTCAGAAAAGTGTGCATATGCTAACTTGGAATTAAATAAGGTGTTGAGCCGGAAGGATTTAAGCCCATTGGATCGGTCATTTATTACGGAATTGGTCTATGGTGCTATTCGGATGCAGGGTACTATTGATTATATTTTAGGTTTATACATAAAGAAGCCGCTGACGAGTCTTCCCATTTGGATTCTTCTTATTCTCAGAATGGGAGTATATCAAATTATGTTTTTGGACAAGGTACCGGATCGAGCGGCGGTTAATGAGTCCGTGAACCTGGCTAAAAAATATGGACATGCCGGCACTGTAAAATTTGTCAACGGAGTCTTAAGAAATGTCTCCCGGGGCAAAGAAAATATAAAATATCCTTCCATAGAGGAAGATCCGGTGGGGCATATTGCATCTCATTATTCCCATCCCCGCTGGATGGTGGAGTGTTGGATCAAAGAATTTGGACTGGAGGAAACCATTAATCTTTGTTCCTGGAACAATACCTCTCCTCAGGTGACGATTCGGACTAATACTCTAAAGATTACTCGGGATGAACTGATGAGACGGCTGGAAAAAGAAGGAGTAAAAACCTCTCCCGGCCGCTATCTGCCGGAAAGCATTATCCTAGAGGGAATTGTCTCCCTGAGCTCTCTTCCTTCTTACCAGGAAGGATTGTTTCAGGTGCAGGATGAGGGTTCCATGATGGTTACCCATGTTCTTAGCCCCAAACCCGGGAGCAAAATGATAGATACCTGTGCCGCTCCGGGGGGGAAAACTACCCATGCCGCAGAGCTTATGGAGAATCAAGGAGAAATTAAAGCCTTTGACATTCATCCCCATAAGCTAGCCTTGATTGAGGAAAGCTGTAAGCGTTTAGGGATAAATATTGTAGAAGCAAGGGCGGAAGATGCTATAAAGCTTCCGGACACCTTAGAGCAGTGGGCAGATTTTTGCTTGGTTGATGCTCCTTGTTCCGGTTTAGGGGTCTTAAGGCGGAGACCGGATGCCCGCTGGAAAAAGGAAGCAACAGATATTCTCCAATTAGTGGAAATACAAAAGAAAATTTTAAGCTCCGCGGCGAAAACTCTCCGCCCCGGGGGAGTTTTGGTCTACTCGACCTGTACCGTAACCAAAGAAGAGAATCAGTCTATGGTTAACTGGTTTTTAGGAAACCATCCTGATTTCAGCCTGGAGCGGATTCCCGATGTAGCGGTTAGGTCAGTAGGAACGGGATTTTCTTCAGGGGAATTACCTTTTGATGAAGCATCTCTTCAATCCGGCATGGTACAGCTCTTGCCCCATCTCCATGGTACAGATGGCTTATTTATGGCCCGGATGAGGAGGAAAGAATAAATTTATGCTCATAGATTTATTAGGTGCTGATTTAGAAGAGATGAAAGTTTTGATGGATAAGTTAAACCTTCCCCTATTTCGGGCAAAGCAGATATTTCACTGGGTGCACGGTAAAGGGGTACAGGCATTTCATGAAATGAGTAATATTCCTCAAAATACCAGGGAGATTATACAGGAGCATAGTTTTATTTCAGCACCGGAAGTAGTGGCAAAATCACGATCCCAACAGGGGGATACGGTAAAATTTCTCCTAAAATTTCCGGATGGAGTGATGGTGGAAACGGTGTTAATGACATACGAGCGGGAAGAGAGCAGGAATCGAAATACCGTTTGTGTCAGCACTCAGGCGGGATGTAATATGGGCTGTGTTTTTTGTGCTACCGGAATTTCCGGCATGGAAAGGAATCTCAGCGCAGGAGAAATTATGGCCCAAGTATGGGCGGGCCAAAGATTTTGTACATTGGAGGGTTTATCGCAGGTTACGAATGTGGTCTTTATGGGAATGGGAGAGCCCCTGGCTAATCTATCTCCTGTTTTGAAAAGCATTCATTTATTAAATCATGAAGAGGGGCTAAAGATTGGCATGCGTCGTATTACCATCTCCACATGTGGTCTGGTTCCTCAAATTTACCGTTTGGCGGATGAAAATCTCCCCATTACCCTGGCAATTTCCCTCCATGCTCCGGATAATAAACTTCGCAGCCGCTTAATGCCTATAAACAAAAAATACCCTGTGGAGGAAGTAATTAAAGCGGCGGATGATTACAGCAAGCGGACAGGCCGCCGGGTGACCTATGAATATGCCCTTTTTAAGGGAGTAAACGATCGGGAAGAGGATGCGGAAAAATTAGGCCGGCTTCTCCAGGGACGTTTGGCTTATATAAATATTATCCCCTCTAATTCGGTTCCGGAAAGCGGCCTATTCCGTCCTGATGATATGAAAGTGCATCAATTTATAAAGCGACTATCCTCCTTTGGGGTAAACGCTGTAGTGCGGGAAGAAAAAGGAGGAGATATTGATGCTGCCTGTGGGCAACTTAGGAGAAAAATTAAAGGAAAAGATATATGCCCTGGCGAATAGACTAGTTTTAATCAGTTTAATTTAATTAGGCTTAGTACTTAGTAAAAAGTTTACACCATTGGGACAGTATGCCCGTGGTTAGCTAAATGAGGTGGAAAGCATGCACGCAGAAGTAATCACTAATATAGGTTTAGTGAGGAAAAATAATGAAGATGCCGCGTGGAGCGATCTAAAAAATCAGTTTTTTGTAGTAGCGGATGGAATGGGAGGCTATGTAGCCGGAGAGGTAGCTAGTGTCCTGGCCATTGATTCTTTAAAGAAAGTCTTAGCCGAAGAACTGAATGAAGCCGGTGATTCCCCATCAGAAATACTGCGTCAAGCTTTTTACCAGGCGAATGATCGTATTTATCAGGAGGCCCGGGAACACTCAGAATATGCCGGGATGGGCACCACCCTCACTGCCCTTTGGATCGTGGGAAATAAAGCTTATATTGCTCATGTGGGTGACAGTCGTGTTTATCTGATACGCGAAGGAAAGATCAAAACCTTGACCTTGGATCATTCTTTGGTGGGGGAATTGGTGCGGGAGGGGGGACTGACGGAAGAACAGGCCAGGAACCATCCCCAAAAAAATGTTCTAACCCGGGCTTTAGGATGCAGTGCTCTGGTTGAAGTTGACATTACGGAAGTTGATACCTTTCCAGGAGATTATTTTCTTCTTTGTACCGATGGCCTCTCCAATCTGGTTAGTGCCGCAGAAATGTTGGATATAGTCACTCCGGAAAAGAAAAAAGACAGGAAAAGGTATGTGAAACAGGATATGAAGGTGGCATTACAGAATTTGCTGGATTTGGCATTAGCCCGAGGTGGCTACGATAATATTACAGCTATTTTAGTAAATAAGGGATAAGCTTAGAATGACACCAGAGGAAGAGTTCTAATGTGTTCCGGTATTGAAAAGAGAGGTGAACAGCTTGATTGGAAAGAAATTTGGTAACCGCTATGAAATTCAAGAAAAGTTGGGTGCCGGAGGTATGTCTATCGTTTATAAAGGCCTGGATACTCTCTTGAATCGTTTGGTTACTATTAAGGTCTTAAGGGATCAATATGCCAGTGATGAAGATTTTGTGCGGCGATTTCACAGAGAGGCCCAATCAGTGGCCAGTCTCTCTCATATTAATATCGTCAGTATTTTTGACGTGGGTTTTGAAGAGAATTTGCATTATTTAGTGATGGAGTTTGTGGAAGGGCAAAACCTTAAAGAATACATCCGAGATAAAGGCAAATTGCCGGTTCAGGAGGCTGTCCCCATTGCTTTGCAGATTTTGGACGCATTGGAACATGCACATGAACATGGAGTAGTGCATAGGGATATTAAACCACATAATATTCTTCTGACCAGGAATGGCCGGGTAAAAGTGACTGATTTCGGAATTGCCCGGGCAGCCAGCGAATCAACTTTGACTTATACCGGAACCATTGTTGGTTCTGTCCATTATATATCTCCGGAGCAGGCGAAAGGGATTACCATTGGGCCTAAATCCGACCTTTATTCCGCGGGGGCGGTTTTATATGAAATGGTTACAGGCCAACTTCCCTTTACTGGGGACAGTCCCATTGCCGTGGCTTTACAGCATATTCAAAATGAACCGGTTCCCCCGGACGAGTTGGTGCCGGAAATTCCTCAGGAAATTTCCCACGTAATCCTTCGGGCCATGGATAAAAATCCGGATACCCGTTATGTATCGGCCCGGGAAATGCGTTATGATCTGGAGAAGATATATCTTGGCAAAGGCCATGAAATTAATATGATCATGAATGATCGGGAAAAAGACGAGGACACAGTGGAGATTCCCGCGATTAGGACAACGGGGGCGGCGGCTAGATATGAGGAAAGACCTTCCCAGAGAAAAAAAAGGCTAAAACCCGGCTCCAAATGGGCTTTATTAGGCGTGGGGGCACTGCTCTTTGTTTTATTTCTCTGGGGCAGCTATGCTCTGCTTTCCGGGTATCTCAATGTGGGAGAAGTAAAAGTCCCCGATGTGGAGGGGAAACCACTAATCGAGGCCAAAGCAGAATTAAGAGAGGCGGGCTTAGACTTTGAGGTGGACTACATTTTCCACAGCACTATTGAGAAGGATCATGTGATCTCTCAGACCATTCCTCCCAACCAGATGGTGAAAAAGAGCCGGGTGATTGGTCTTTTAGTGAGTGAGGGGCCAAAGAATACCCGGGTGCCTAATATTGTTGGAAAAACCCAACGGGAAGCAGGGGTAGAGGTTAATAACAACAATCTGGAATTAGAGATCACGGAGGAGTATAATGACGAGGTGCCAGTTGGATTAGTCATTTCCCAGGATCCGGAAGCAGAAAAAGAGATCCCTGAAGGCTCCACGGTAATTGCGGTTATTAGTTTAGGGCGAGAGCCTAAATATATTACAATGCCTAATTTAGTCGGATCTACTTTGGAAGAGGCGAAGAAGGCCATACGGGATAACGGTCTAACCTTAGGTACGACAAAAGAATTGGAAAGCAACGAATATTTTCCCTGGCAGGTGATTAGTCAGGATGTAGCTCCTCAAACTCAAGTACTTCAGGGGGAAACGGTTAATTTGGAGTATAGTATCGGCCCTGGACCCATGGCGCAAATTGCCCGGGTCACCTATGAAATCCCTGATGACAGCCAGGAACACAGGTTGAGGATTTTGGTATCGGATCTGAAAGGGGAACATTATGAGTATGATCAGATCCATCAGCCCGGGGATATCATAGTTCAAGATATTCCCTTCTATGGTAAAGGCAAGGTGGGTATCTATCTGGATACCGAATTAGTTTTTAGTCAGGATGTGCCATAAACAAATAGTTGAACAATTAAGAAAGGAATGCGGGAAGGAGTTTTAATGCAGGAAGAAATTCAGGAAGGAATTTTAATAAAGGGCTACGGTGGCTTTTACTACGTAAAAATTAAAGAGAAAATATGGGAATGCTCCCTCCGAGGGAAGTTTCGGAAACTTGGGCAAAATATTTTGGCGGGGGATCGTGTTTTGATCCATGCCTTAGACGAAAAGAAGGGTGTCATTGAGAAAATTCTTCCTCGGGTCAGCGAATTAAACAGGCCTGCTGTGGCCAATGTGGAACAGGTCTTGGTTACCTTTGCCCTAAAAAACCCTGACCCGGATTTTTTCTTGTTGGATCGGATGCTTTTAATGGCCCGGCAAAAAAATCTTCCGGCGGTAATCCTATTTAACAAGGTTGATTTAGCTAATGCATCCGAGGCAGACGCTCATGAAGATGTCTACAAAAAAGCAGGCTACCAGGTAATTAAATGTTGTACTAAGACCGGTCTGGGTTTAGATGAAGTGCGGGGAGTTTTAAAAGATAGGATTTCCGTTTTTACTGGGCCCTCCGGTGCGGGAAAGTCCAGCATCTTAAATGGGGTTCAGCAGGGTTTGAGTCTAAAGACCGGCGAAGTAAGCCAAAAAATCGGCCGAGGAAAGCATACCACCCGTCATGTGGAACTTTTAGAACTAGATTTTGGGGGACTAGTAGCGGATACCCCTGGTTTTTCTGTCTTGGAAATACCGTCGGTTTCCCGGGAGGAATTGGACTCATTTTTCCCAGAAATTGAGGAAGCCTCTCTCCGGTGCCGTTTTAATTCTTGTCTCCATGATCGGGAACCGGATTGTGCGGTAAAAGAGGCTGTTACTAAGGGAATAATTGATGCGGGCAGGCATCAAAGATATTTGTTTTTCTTACAGGAAGTAATTGAAAACGAGAGGAGATATTAGCATGATAAAACTCGCCCCGTCACTTTTAGCGGCGGATTTTAGCTGTTTAAAGGAACAGGTGAAAATAGTGGAGGAAGCAGGAGCAGACTATCTGCATCTGGATGTTATGGACGGCCATTTCGTACCCAATATTACATTTGGCCCAGGCTTGGTTAAGAATCTCAGGCCTCATTCCAATTTATTTTTTGATGTACATCTGATGATTAGTAACCCAGATCAATTTGCCGAGGAATTTGTGGTGGCGGGAGCGGATTTGCTTTGTGTACATCAAGAAACTTGCCCTCATTTGCACCGTACCATCCAAAACATTAAGGAGTTGGGGGTAAAGGCGGCCGTGGCCTTAAATCCGGCGACTCCTTTAACCGGGATCGAAGAAATCCTCCCGGAATTGGATATGGTGCTTTTGATGAGTGTAAATCCCGGCTTTGGGGGACAAAACTTTATTTCCTCCGTTCTGACTAAAATTAAACGTTTGAGACAAATGATTAAAGAACAGGAACTGGATATTGATATTCAGGTGGACGGGGGCATCTACCTGGATAATATTTCTCAGGTCGTTGAGGCTGGAGCAAATGTCTTAGTAGCAGGCTCTGCAGTTTTCGGCGCAGAGGATATCAAAAAAGCGGTTCAGGATTTAAAGGCTGCTTCGGAAAAGACTTATCTTGCTTACTGGCAGGAGGAACTAAGAAAAACTAGCGAGAAGGTGTGATTTTTTGCATAATCGGTGTATTATCATTGCCAATGGAAGTATTCTTAATTACCCCCGGCACAAAGAGGAGATTAGGGAGAATGATTTTATCCTATGTGCGGATGGTGGTACTAGGCATGCTCTGGCCATGGGGATAGTGCCCCATGTAGTGTTGGGGGATTTTGATTCTCTATTGCCGGAGGTAAAATCAGTTCTTGCTGAGACCAGATGCCAGTTTTACGATTATCCGGCAGAAAAGGATATGACTGATACGGAACTGGCCTTGAAATATTGCTTGGAAAAGAATCCTGAAGAAATTGTTTTTATAGGAGCTTTAGGGACAAGGTACGATCATAGTTTGGCCAATATTCTCATGCTCACGGGGGTTTCTTCAAAGATTCGGGTTAAAATAATCAATGAATATAACGAAATTATGCTATTAAAAGAAAAAATATCCCTTCGGGGTCAACCGGGAGATATAGTATCTGTGATCCCTCTAACTAAGGAATTAATTGGTGTCTCTACCCGTGGGTTAAAATATATGCTCCGAAATGAAACACTTTATTTGGGAAGTTCCCGGGGTATTTCTAATGAGATGGTGGGAACTGAGGCTTCGGTTGAAATAAAGGAGGGGCTTGCCCTGGTGATTAGGGTATGGGAAAATATATAACCTCTTTAAAAAAACCCCCTCACCCTAATAAAAGGGACGAGAGAGGTTTCCGGTCTCACTTACAAACCAAAAAATATTTAGTATCAGAAGACTGTTCTGGGTGAAATTGCATGGCGGTGATCGAAAAACTTTAATGGCTAATTCCTACGATTCGATCTAAAATATCTCCCTCCGGCAAATCAACTTCTAAAACCCATAATAAGGCTTCAAGTTTATCAACTAATGAAAAAATTATTAAATCCAGTTCCGGATAACTGGTACTGGCGAACTCCTCTTTTTCTTCCATGGCATCGGCTAGTTTTTGTTTGTAATAATTGACCTTTTGTATGATTTCGTCCTGCGTTCTCAAATAGCTCACCTCCGAAGGTCTTTATATATTAATATTTTCGGCAGGTGTAATGTGTGAAGAAAGTAAAAAATAAAAAAGCATTATTTTAAATAATGCTTTTTCTCAGACCGTTCTTAGATAGCTCTTTGTACCTTGCCAGAACGCAGACACCTGGTACAGACTATAATTCTTTTGGGAGAACCGTTTACTACTGCTCTTACCTTTTGAAGATTTGGTTTCCAGGTTCTTTTTGTCCTAATATGAGAATGGCTGACTTGCATGCCGGATTTAACACCTTTTCCGCAAATTGAACATACTGACATTGGGTTCCACCTCCTTCGGATGCCATAGCTGATCAACATATTTCACACCTTATTTTAACACCTTATAGTATTTTAACAAAACTTCTAATTCACCGCAAGGAGAAATTGATTATTTCTCGAATAATGGTAAAATATATTATGAAAGGATATGTATTGAACAGTATTATTATGTTAGGGGAGGTGTGGAACATGGGCAAGGTAATAACCAACGATACGGGCAGGATAATTATTTCAAAGGAAGTTATTGCCACGCTGGCTGGGATAGCTGCCATGGAGTGTTATGGGATAGTTGGTATGGCCTCCCAAAAAATCAAAGACGGAATTGCCGATTTAATCGGCATGGAAGCTCTGAGTAAAGGTGTAGAAGTAGTCCTGAAAAATGAAGAAATTAATATCAGTATTTATATTATTGTGGGATACGGAACCAAAATATCTGAAATTGCCAACAATGTCATGGAAAAGGTAAGATATACAGTTAAACAACATACCGGGATGACTGTAGATCACGTGCAGATTCATGTACAAGGTGTGAGAGTGGTGGACTAAGGAGGTACAATGAGTTGAAGTTGACAGAAATAACTGCAGCTTCCTTAGAGCAGTTTTTTATTGGGGGATGCAGCTTTTTGGCCACGAATAAAGAAATCGTGGATAGTTTAAATGTGTTTCCCGTACCTGACGGAGATACGGGAACCAACATGTCGCTCACGATGAATTCCGCGGTGAAAGGCTTAACGGGCCTAAATTCTACCGCTCAGGTTGCCAATGAAGTTTCCAAAGGTGCTTTGATGGGAGCGAGGGGTAACTCCGGGGTAATTCTTTCCCAATTATTTAGAGGTTTTGCCCAAGGGGTAGGGGAAAGAAAAATTCTAAAGGGTGCGGATTTCGCCTACGCTCTGCAAAAAGGAGTGGAATTGGCCTATAAATCGGTGATGAAGCCGGTAGAAGGGACGATACTCACCGTAAGCAAGGCGGTGGCCGGAGCTGCCTTAAAACAGGGAAAACAATCCAATGATCTCATTAAGATTCTTACATATGCTTTGGAACAAGGTCAGATTGCCTTAAACAACACCCCAAATCAACTTCCCGTCTTAAAGCAGGCTGGGGTAGTAGATGCTGGTGGCAAAGGCTTTTTGTTAATTATTGAGGGAGGGTTAAGGGCTCTCAAAGGAGAAGCCTTAGAAATACAAGTAATTCCTCCGGAAAAGCAAGAAATACGGAAAGAAATTAAGACAGGTATAAAGACTGTAGAGATAGATACCGCCCAAATTCTGTTTCAATATTGCACTGAGTTTATCATAAAAGGTGAAGGATTATCTATTGAAG
Organism: Bacillota bacterium; assembly: GCA_050952465.1. Classification (GTDB taxonomy): domain Bacteria; phylum Bacillota; class Dehalobacteriia; order Dehalobacteriales; family Dehalobacteriaceae; genus DUPU01. The sequence goes on from JBMNKZ010000009.1 coordinate 257,739, forward strand.
AGATTAAAGGCGAATTTCATGATCAAGGGGATTCCCTATTGGTGGTGGGTACCCCTGAGTTAGTTAAAGTCCATGTACATACCAATCATCCTGGGAAAATCCTGGAATATGCAGTGACCAAAGGAACTCTTCATGATATTAAAATTGATAATATGAAGGAACAGCACCGGGAGATTTTACAGTTTAACGATGTTTCTGGTATTCCTAATCAAGGGGACGCCGCTAATCACGAATATTCTCAACATTCCAATACCTCAGATCCAGGGGAAGAGGTACAAGTACCTTGTGGAGTGGTGGCAGTGGTGGCCGGGGAGGGATTAGGCAAAATTTTTAAAAGTCTGGGCGTAACGACCATTATTAATGGGGGTCAGACCATGAACCCCAGTGCGGAGGATTTGCTTACGGCGATTAAGGAAATACCGGCTAAAGAAGTGGTGATACTGCCTAATAACAGCAATATTATTCTTACCGCGCAGCAAGCCCAATCTTTAGCAGACAAGCCGGTTACGGTGGTCAATACTAAATCTTTTGCCCAAGGGTTAGCGGCGATGCTGGCCTTTGACCAGGAAGAAGGGGCGAAGAAGAATCAGGAGGAAATGGCGAAAGCTTATGCCCATGTAAAAACGGGAGAAGTAACCTATGCGGTGCGGGACTCAACCTTTAACGGGTTTACTATTAAGCAAAATGATATAATGGGATTAATGAACGGATCCATCCAAATTATCGGTCAGGACGTGAATGAAGTAGTACTGGATTTACTAAAGAAAATGGTGGAACCGGAACATGAGTTAATTACCTTATTTTATGGCAATCATCTTACAGAAGAACAGGCAGAGATGCTCAAGGAAAAAGTAACTGAAACTTTTCCGGAGATGGAAGTGGAAGTCCATTTTGGGGGACAGCCCTTATATTATTATTTAATATCGGTGGAATAAAATCTAAAAAACGGCAGATGCAAATGTCGGGGCGAATCACGATTTACCCGTCGTTTTGCTCGGAATGATACATTAGAAGAGGCCAGAAAATGGCTTCTTTTTTTCTGCATCGGGCGATTCGTGAATCGCCCAACATGCTTATTTTTTTCCGCCACGTTTTTTTATGATATTGTGAAGATAATATAAAGTAAGATATACTTACACTAAAAGAACTTTCTTGGAAAGAGGGTGAAAAAAGCCTATGGGCAGGGAAAAGCAGGTCTTAATGACCATTGATAACTTAGGAAAGAGTTACCAAATGGGCGAGGTATCTGTGAAAGCCTTGGAGCAGGCTACTTTTGACCTCTATGATGGGGAATTTGTAGTGATTCTCGGACCCAGTGGCTCTGGGAAAAGCACCCTGCTGAACATCCTGGGTGGGATGGATTTACCCTCGGAGGGGCGGGTGTTAGTCAAAGGTATGGAGATTACCCAATATGATGACAGAAAACTTACTGCCTATCGTCGGGATCAGGTAGGTTTTGTTTTTCAATTTTATAATTTAATGGCCAATTTAACCGCCCGGGAAAATGTGGAACTGGCTACAGAACTATGTAAAGATTCATTAAATGTAGATGAAATCATGGAGGCCGTAGGCTTAGGAGACAGGATGAACCACTTTCCCTCTCAATTAAGTGGGGGGGAACAGCAGCGGGTGGCCATCGCCCGGGCGGTGGCGAAAAATCCCCTTCTTCTCCTTTGTGATGAACCCACCGGTGCCCTTGATTATCAGACTGGGATTATGATCTTGTCCCTGCTTCATAAAATTAACCGAACCATGAAAAAGACTGTAGTTATTATCACCCATAATATGGCAATAGGTGAGATGGCGGATCGGGTGATTAAAATGAGAAGCGGTCGGATAGTGGAAATCAAAGAAAATCAGAATCCCCTTCCTCCGGAAAGGATTGAGTGGTAATGGGGAAACTGGATACACGTCTCATCCGAATTATTAGGCACTCCAAAGGACAGTTTATCTCTGTGGCGGTGATTGTAGCAGTTGCCTTATGTATTTACGTGCTGCTGAATGTGACCGCAATGAATCTGAATAGTTCGGTTAATTACTATTATGAGTTGACTAATTTTAATGACATCCAAGTTCAACTGATGCGTATCCCACAGGGTGCAGTACATGAACTAAAAAATTTTGCAGGGATTAAAGAGGTACAGGGGCGGGTTAGCTTCGATGTGCCCCTGGAGGTAGAAGATGAAGGCCAGAAGGTAAAGATCCGCCTTATTTCTCTCCCACGGGAAGAGGAAAAGATCAATATCCTCTATCGGATGGGGAACCAGTTGGGGAAATTCGGAAATGACAACGTGATCCTCCTGGAGCAGTTTGCTAAGGCACGAAATATTAAACTCGGTGATGTGATCAACCCAATTATAAACGGACAGGTTCATGAGCTGATAGTGTCCGGGATTGCAGCCAGTTCGGAGTTTGTCTATGTCATGGAAAATGAACAGTCCCTCCTTCCTCTCCCGGATAAATTTGGAGTGGCTTTTGTCAGTGAGGAATTTGCCCAATCGGTCTTTGGCTACCGGGGGAGTTTCAATGAACTGCTGGTAACGGTAGATGACGAAAGCAAAATAGACGATGTTGTAGATAGCATTGAAGATAAACTGGACCGGTTTGGCGTGAAAAGGATCATCAAGAGAGAGGATCAACTGAGCCACAGCGTGCTTACCCAAGAATTGGACGGACTGGAAGTGATGGCTGAGACTGTTCCCCTCATGTTTCTTGCCGTGGCGGCGATCATTATCTTCATTATGTTGTCGAGAATTGTGCAGAATGATAGAACCAGCATTGGTGTTTTGAAGGCGTTGGGCTACAGCAATATGAATATTCTCGGCCACTATACCAAGTATGCCCTGGCCATAGGCCTAGCGGGAGTAATTGTGGGTATCGGAGGCGGCCTCATGCTTTCCGGGCCGATGTGCCGGTTTTATGCCCTCTATTTCAGCATTCCTATCATCAAGATCGATATTTATTATTCCTATATGTTTAAAGCCTTGCTCCTGGTTGGGTTTTTCTGTATTACCGCAGGGGCATTGGGAGCCAGGCCAGTGCTGAAAATTATGCCCGCGGACTCCATGCGCCCGGAGGCGCCGAAATCAGGGAAACGCATCATGCTTGAGAAGATCGGTTTTATCTGGCGGCGTTTTTCCTTCAGTTGGAAGATGGTAGTGAGAAATGCCATGAGGACGAAGGGCAGGTTGGCCTTTTTGGTCCTGGGGCTGGCCATAGCCTATGGAATTAATACGGTGCCTTTGTTTTTGGCCGATGTTTTTCCCGTTATGTTTACCATGCAGTACGACAAGTACCAAAAAATGGATTATAATGTGGAGTTCACTCGGCCTATGCCCAAAAGGGTGGTAAAAGATATCAGCCATCTGGTTGAGACGGATAAAATTGAGCCAAAACTGGAATATCCTTTCGAACTGCAGAACGGGTGGCGGAAGGAAACGGTAAGTATAGTTGGGGTGCCCCGGAATTCTTCCTTTTATAGATTTGAAGATGTGAATAATCGGGAGGTAAAACTTTCCTCGAAAGGGTTGTTTCTGACAGAAGCCATGGCTGATATTCTTAAGGTCAACCGGGGAGATAAAATCACCGTCAAAAATTTCATCCCGGGAAAGGATGACGTGAAAATAGAAGTAAAAGCCATTGTCAAGCAGTACCTGGGTTCAAATGTTTATATGGACATAGACGCTATGGGAGAACTTTTGGTAGACCGGGGAATGATCACGGGAGTCTCCCTGTCTGTCAAAGACCATGAAAAAGATGAGGTGAAAGATCAGTTAAAAGATATTAAAAATATTGCCGCGGTTAATTCAATGGAGGATATAAAAAACTCGTTTTTGGAGTTTATGGATATGATGATGGCCTCTGTCGGGGTACTCCTGTTTTTCGGAGGAATATTAAGTTTTGCTATTATTTATAATGCTACTGTGATCAGTATCTCCGAGCGGAGTATGGAGTTTGCCTCCCTTAGGGTGATGGGTTTTGATAAAAAAGATGTTTACCGCTTGGTTGGAAAAGAGAATTTCTTTATCACAGGGTTGGCAGTCCTTCTGGGTATTCCCCTGGGGTTAGGGTTGATTAGCAGTCTCGTCCGGGCTTATAATACCGAAATGTATTCCATTCCTTTGATTGTGTCTCCCGAGATTTTTGTTTATGCTGCCCTGGCGACGATTTTTTTCGTGGTGATTGCCCAATTAGCCGCCCGGAAGAAAATTTATAATCTAAACTTTATTGATGCCCTAAAAAGCCGTATTTCGTAAGGAGGAGATTAAGGTGAAAAAGAAAAAAAGATTTATTTGGATGGTTGTAGCTTTATTATCAGTAATTACCGTAATTTCTGTGACCTTATCCGGTAAAAGTGTGGAGGTAGACACGATCCAAGTTGTTAAGGGCGATCTTGATAAATATGTGGAGGAAATAGCAACGGTTAGGATGGAGGATCAAATTTTGCTCACTGCCACAACTGCCGGTCGAATCAGAGAAGTTTTAAAAAAAGCGGGTGATAAGGTAAATGCCGGTGAAGTACTGGCCAAACTTGATGATCAGGAGGTTTTCCTCCAAATTCAGGCTTTGGAAGCTCAAAAGCAGTCTGCAGAAGCAGAACTTGCCGAGGCCCGAAATCCCGCGGGCAAAGAAGAGATAGAAATGTTAAAGGCACAGGTAAAGGCTGCGGAGGTCTCCTACAATGCGGCAAAAAGAGAGGCGGATAATAATAAAACATTATATGAAAGCGGTGCTGTCAGTCTGGATGTTTATCAAAGTTCCCTTACCCGACTGGCTGGGGAGGAGTCAAATCTCGAAGCAGCTAAGAGTAGATTAACTCTGGCACAAAAAGGGGCATCCTCTAATGTCCGCAAACAATTAGAAGGTCAGATTAATCGGATTCAGGCGGAGATTGATTTATTGAAAAAGCAAAGTAATGATTTAAGCATAAAAGCACCTATGGACGGGGTGGTGCTGGATGTGAAAGTAATGATGGACAGTTTTGTCCAGCCTGGCAGCCCTCTTTTTGAAATCGGAAGGGATGAAGCGCTTTTCCTGGAAAGCGATATCCTGGTGGAAGAAGTTGGAGATATCAAGGTTGGTGCTGACGTAATAATCGAAAACGAAGATTTAAACATTAAGGAGATTAGGGGTACTGTGCGAAAAGTCCATCCCAAAGCCTTTAGTAAAATTTCGGATCTGGGGATAGAACAAAAAAGGGTGAAGGTGGAAATAGATTTTAAGGATAATATTGATAGCAATGACGATACGAAAACCCTGAAGCCGGGATATGATATGGACATCAAAGTCATTATCGAAAGCAGGAAAGATATCCTGTTCATAGACGAAAATGCCCTCTTTGAATACCAAGGCAAGGATTATGTTTTTGTGGTGGAAAACGGGCAGGCAAGACTTAGGAAAATCGAAAAAGGTATTGAGAGTGATGAGAAAATAGAAGTGATCAAAGGTTTGAAGGAAGGAGAGGAGGTAATTCTTTCTCCTGATGAAACCATAGAAGATGGTTTAAAAATAAAGTAAGTTAGGGGACATCGGCATACTGGAAGATGGTGGATTTTTTCGCACGATTATTTGGAAATTAATGAAAAATCCTAATTGACAGATAATTCAACCAATGCTATAATAATAACAACTTTTAAAATAATCAGATAAAGAGCCAAATTTAGAAAAAAGTAAGGGGGAGGAATGTAATGGAAAAAGAAGCTAGAAACCTCGTTCTTTTACAACTCGCTGATAGTAGCAGAAGGTGCGGGGCTCATACCTGTATTCATTGTCTGAATAGAACTTGCACTTTAGATGGTGAGTGCGATATGTATGAAAGAAGATTAATCCAAGAGGGGTAAATGATGGAAGAGATAAATGCTTATTAACGCCAGTCGGGTGGGTGCACCTAGACTGGCGTTAATTTATGATTTTTGTGAATTATTGTGATCTTGCATCACCTATAGTTTTATTCTTTCCATAGTGCAAAATTTCTGGTAGAATTAGTACAATCATTATGCATAGATCGAACCTGATGGATTGCAAATTATAAATCGATCTTAATCTGATGATGATTTTTTAATCTTTAAGGAGTTGATAGTTATGGTAATGAAATTAGTATACGAAGGAAAAACAAAAAACGTTTATGCTCTGGACGATGGGAATTACCTGCTTAAGTTTAAAGATGATGTCACCGGAGAGAATGGAGTATTTGATCCTGGGGCGAATACCGTTGGTCTGACCATGGAAGGGGCAGGGAGAGCCGGCCTAAAACTCACAAAATTCTTTTTTGAAAAATTAAATAAGCTGGGTATTCCTACTCATTATATCGATGCGGATCTAGAAAATGTAACTATGACCGTGAAGAAGGCTACCATGTTCGGCAAGGGTCTGGAAGTCATCTGCCGCTACCGGGCTGTGGGAAGCTTTATCCGCCGATATGGAGAGTATGCGGTAGAGGGGCAGCCTCTAAATGCCTTTGTCGAAGTTACCTTAAAGGATGATTTAAGAAATGATCCTCCTATTTCTGAAGATGCTTTGGATATGTTAGGTATTTTGTCAAAAGAAGAATATCAGGTACTTAAAGAGCTTACCCAAAAAATTTCCGGAATTGTCAAAGACGAAATAGAGAAAAAGGGTATGGAGTTATATGATATTAAACTTGAATTTGGCAGAGTGGGCGAGGATCATCATATTGCCTTAATTGATGAAATATCAGGGGGAAATATGCGAGCCTATAAAGACAATCGCCGTGTGGAACCTTTAGAATTGGAAAAAATTATGACAGACCCGAGTAATGGGTAAAACATTCTTTCATTTAAGTTCAAGTTTGTGTAGAAATTTCATGGAAAATGTAGGAAAATTATTCTGTCATTTGAATAAACATATGATATAATATCTTTAGAAACTTGATCGAGCATTTTGGGTGACTGAAATGGAGGATAGGGAAACCGGTACAAATCTGGTGCGGATACGCTACTGTAATCGGTGACAAATCCCTTAACACCACTGCAATGATAGTTGTTGATACATCATGTTCGGGGAGTTTGCGAGCCGTCCTTAGCGAAAAGCTAAGGATTTTTTTATATGCAAAGAACTCAGTTTATGAGAAAAGAGTGTACAAAAATGGATATAGTCTTGGTGGGCGTAGGTTATAAAAACACACCTATTGAGGTAAGGGAGCAGCTATCCTTTACTAAAAAGAAATTGGAAAAGGCATACCTGGAGTTAAACCATTTCTTAGATGAGTCCGTAATTCTTTCCACCTGCAATCGGAGTGAAATTTACGGGGTGAGTTTAAACGGCCAAAAAGCAATTGCCCAAATTAAAGATTTTATTTACCGTTTTCACGGGGTATCCAATGAGGTTCTTGAAGGGTATTTTTATATGAAAGAGAACTTAGACTGTGTGGAACATCTCTTTCAGGTGACGGCGGGTTTGGATTCGCAAGTTTTGGGGGAAGACCAGATTCTTGGTCAGGTAAAGGATGCCCACCAGATAGCGATGGACAAACAGGCTGCTTCACGGGTGCTGAATCGTCTGTTCCGAGACAGCATTACCTATGGCAAGATAGTGCGCCAGGAAACAAAAATATCTCAGAATCCTACCTCCATCAGCTATATTGCCGTCCAGTATCTGGCCAAGAGGCTCCAAGGGTTGGAAACAAAAAATGTACTTTTGATTGGCGCGGGGAAGATGAATCGCTTGGCTCTCAATTACCTAAAAGATATGGGCTTTGCCCGAATTATGATCGCCAACCGCACCTATGAAGTGGCGGAATCCTTAAGGAATATTTACCCATCCCTGGAAGTAATTCTTTTCAACCAGATTGAAGCATTTCTTCCCGTTTGCGATGTGGTGATTAGTTCCACAACAGCACCTCATTTAATAATTAAGAAGGATGAAATCATTGATTACAAAAAAGGGAGTATTTACCTGGATCTTGCTCTCCCCAGGGATATTGAACCAGGAGTGGGTGAATTGGAGGGGATTACCCTAATTGACTTGGATGTGTTGGAAAAGATTCAGGGAGAAAATCAGGAGAAAAGATACCTGGCTAGGGAAAAGGCAGAGTATTTGATTCAGCAAGGGGTAGGTGAGTTCGCCCAGTGGCTGGAGTTAGTCCCTTTGTTTCCCTTGATTAAACAAATAGAATGTTATCATGAAAGTGTCTTAAACAGGGAAATGTCTCAACTAATTTGCCGACTGAAGCAAACAGAGGATGAACAGAAAATGGCCGCCCTTTTAAAAGGTTTTGTGAAGAAGATTTATGCTCCTCCTCTGATGCGGTTAAAACAGTTTAAAGGATTGAAGGACAAGAAAGGCCTTGCTGAGGTGCTTTCTACGTTGTATAAGGATATATAAGGATCTTAGGATTTATACAAAGGAAGAGAAATACCTTGGAAAATAACTTTGTAAATTACTATCCTCTTTTTATAAATTTAAATAAAATTAAATGCCTGGTTATCGGGGGAGGAGAAGTGGCTTATCGAAAGACCCTCTCTTTAAAGGAAGCCGGTGCTAAGATCACTTTGATCAGCCCTAAAGTCATCCCTGCCTTTCTACCGATGGTGGAAAAAGGTGAGATAAACCTCATTAAAAGAAAATACCAAAAAGGAGATTTGAAAGGTTATTTTTTGGTATTTGCCGCTCTGGATGATAAAACATCTACCTTGGAGATTGCCCAGGAGGCGGAGGAAGCAGGGATTTTGCTAAATATGGCCCAAAACCCTGATGGAGGTAATTTTATTCTTCCCGCTACCCTTAAACGAGGAGAATTAATCCTTGCTATTTCCACCGGTGGGCAAAGCCCGGCCCTCTCCAAAAAGATACGCCAGGAATTCTTGGAAAAATACGGCCCGGAATATGAAGAGTTTTTACACCTTTTAGGTCGGGAACGCGCCTTTGCCTTAAGAAAAATACCTGAAATCAGTAAGCGGAAAGCTTACTTTGAAGCCTTGGCTTATTCAGATTTGCCCGACTTAATCAAAGCCGGGGAAAAAGAAAAGATAAACTGGAGAATAAATAAAATAAGAGAAAACTTTGGAATATCGGTGTGTGTTTAATATTGATAATACAGGGGGAAAGCTGATGGCAAATTCAAGTCAAATGGCATATCTGGTAGGGGCAGGACCGGGGGATTATCAATTAATTACTTTGAAAGCTGTGGCTTGCCTTAAAAAGGCGGATGTAGTAATCTATGATCGTCTCGCCAATAAAAGATATCTGGATTTTGCCAAAGAAGGTGCAGAACTTTTATATGTGGGGAAGGCCAGCAGCTGTCACTCCCTGCCTCAGGATGAAATCAATAGATTATTAATACAGAAGGCTAAAGAAGGAAAAACCGTGGTGCGGTTAAAAGGTGGAGACCCCTATCTATTTGGCCGGGGCGGAGAAGAAGCTGAGGAACTGAAAAAAGAAGGAATTCCCTTTGAAATCGTACCAGGCATCACTTCTGCCATTTCTGTACCGGCCTATGCTGGGATTCCCGTTACCCACCGGGATTTTGTTTCCTCTGTGCATATCATTACCGGTCATGAAAAGCCGGACAAGGATGTGTCCACTATTGATTATGATTTATTGGCCAGACTGAAAGGCACATTGATTTTCCTTATGGGTCTGTCTAAATTAAAGGGGATTTGCCAAAGTTTAATTAAACACGGAAAGCCCCTGGATACCCCTGTGGCAGTGATTTCCAAGGGGACAACCTCTGCCCAAAAAAAGGTGGTGGGTACTCTTTCTGATATTGGGAATAAAGTAAGAGAAGAAAAATTGCTCCCTCCTTCCATTATTATTATGGGAGAAGTAGTGACCCTTCATGATAAGTTAGATTGGTTTTTCAAAAAACCTCTCTCCGGGAAAAGAGTCCTAGTGACCCGTTCCCGCAGCCAAGCCAGTATGCTCGCAGAAAAGATTGAGGATTTGGGAGGCGAAGTTTACACTTTCCCCACCATCAAGATTTTGGAGCCGGAAGATTTTACTCTTATTGACGAGAAGCTCGTAAACATCGAAGGATATAACTGGATTATTTTTACCAGTGTCAACGGTGTAGTAGGATTTTTCCGTCGCTTAAAATTCATTAAAAAAGATATCCGGAGCCTCACCGGCATTAAACTTGGAGCGATTGGGGAAAAAACCGGCGCAGCTTTGGAGGAAATTGGATTAATTCCCGATTATATTCCGGGAGAATACCAGGGAGAAGCCTTAGCTGAAGGATTAAAGGAAAGAATTAAGCCTGGAGAAAAAGTACTTCTCCCCACAGCAGATATTGCCCGAAAACTCTTGGAAAACGAACTCACGACTCATGGAGCGATTGTCCATAAAGTAGATTTATATCGAACTGTACAGGGTGAGGGAAACCAGACATTGCTTTTGGAATGGCTCAAGCAAAAAGAACTTGACCTGATTACTTTTGCCAGTTCATCCACAGTACAAAATTTTATGCATATTTTAGGAGTGGAGAATATTTCACTCCTTCAGGGCGTAAAAATTGCCTGCATTGGTCCGGTAACTGCAAAAACAGCGGAAGAGCTGGGCTTGGATGTTTCCATTATCGCCAAAGATTATACCATTGACGGGCTGGTGGAGGCGATCCTGTCAAAAACCCCTTGACTTGTAGTAGGAAGCTCTTGTTATAATAGGAGTTGGACAAGGGGTAAGGCGAAGCTTTTTTAGTTTCAAGTTAATTTTGACTGATTGGAGTCTTTATAGACTCAAAACTGATTTAATATTTTATCTCTCGGGGGGTGTTTAGATAGAAGAAAAGACAAAGAGCTGATTAATTCCCAGGTATCAGTTGGTTTTTCAGGTTTATGGTCAATTAATTCATTTATAATGTTATTTGGCACAAAAATTGCAAAAGACATGATCACAAGAAACAAACCATAATATGGGGGGTGGATCGGATAGATCGCGCGGACTCTAAATTCGTGTAGCCGGGTGTAACTCCCGGACTCCCCGCCAAAAGAAATAATGGTTTTTTTTTGTACCTGGATGAGGCTTAATAAATTGGAAATTATGGAAGGATTGAAGCTTGCCCCGAGGGAAAAGACTAGGGAGGAATAGTTTTGAGCTGTGGTTGGACATCTATTCAAAAACAAAGATTAAAAGAGCTAAACGCAGGTGATCAGGAACAAGAAATGTTGTTTGAAGAACCTAAGGAACGGGATCGGGCTTTTCAAGAATTGGAAAAAAGCTTAGTAAAAAAAGGAAAAATGAGGCTTCAAGAGTTGAAGGAGATGCGGAGACGTCCCGCCCTAGCCGAGCTGGAGAGCAAATTGGTGGATGCTTTAACCAAAGCAGGATTTGTCCAGGTGGTGACCCCGATAATTTTGGCGAAAGGCTCATTGGCTAAAATGTCTATTGATGACAGTCATCCATTATTTTCCCAGGTGTTTTGGCTGGACGAGAAAAAGTGCCTCAGGCCAATGCTGGCACCTAATTTATACACTTTGTGGCGGGATTTAATCCGCCTGTGGGAAAAACCTATTCGAATTTTTGAGGTAGGCTCCTGTTTTCGGAAGGAGTCTCAGGGTCAACATCACCTAAATGAGTTTACCATGCTGAATGTAACAGAATTGGGACTGCCTTTGGAAAAGCGGCAGGACTGGATTCGGGATATGACAGAGTTAATTATGGAAACCGCAGGGATTAAGGATTATTCTACGATTACCGAATCCTCTGTGGTTTATGGCGATACAATAGATGTAGTCTCCGGTATTGAATTAGGTTCCGGAGCTTATGGTCCCCATCCTTTGGATAAAAACTGGGGTATTACCGATACCTGGGCTGGAATTGGTTTTGGCCTGGAGCGCCTCTTAATGGTACGAGAAGGTGGGCAAAATATTCAAAGAATGGCGAAAAGCATTACCTATTTAGATGGGGTGAGACTAAATATTTGACAAAAATTAAAAAGCTGGTGAATATAGTGCTTAATGATCAAATGAACTTAGAAAATATTTTAGATAAAGCAGGCCGAGAGCATTTACTAAATAAAGAAGAAATCTTGTTTCTCCTCTCTCAGACCAAAGAGGAAGCGATACACCAAATTTTTACTAAAGCCCGGGAAATACGGAAAAAGTTTTTTAAGGATAAAATATTCCTTTATGGATTTGTCTATTTTTCTACATATTGTCGTAATAACTGTGCCTTTTGTTTATATCGACAAGGAAATCATACCTTGGAAAGATATAGGAAAAGCGAAGAAGAAATTCTGGAGATCGCACTATCACTTGCGGATTCCGGAGTTCATCTTTTGGATTTGACCATGGGGGAGGATCCGGAGTATTTATTGGATACGCCCCTAGGCTTTGGGAAATTATTGAGAACGATTGAGAAGATCAAGGACACAAGCGGATTACCTTTAATGATATCCCCAGGGGTTCTTCCATCAAGGTTCTTAAAAGATTTAAAAGATGCAGGGATCAACTGGTATGCTCTTTACCAGGAGACCCATAACCGTGATTTATATGTAAAAATGAGATTAGGTCAGGATTATGATGAGCGATGGGAGGCTAAAATTTTCGCCCATCGGCTGGGTATCTTGATTGAAGAGGGGTTACTCACCGGAATCGGTGATACTTGGGCAGATGTGGCGGATTCTCTACTAGCTATGAAAGAATTGGATGCGGAACAAGTGCGGGTGATGAGCTTTGTTCCTCAGGAAAAAACACCTATGGATCATTGGGACACTCCTCCTCGACAGAATGAATTATTGATTATTGCGGTGATGCGCCTTCTTTTTCCGGATCGGCTTATTCCGGCTTCTTTAGATGTAGACGGCATCAAGGGGTTGAAACAGCGGCTGGAGGCGGGAGCTAATGTGGTGACCTCAATTATTCCTCCTAAGCAGGGGCTTGCTGGAGTCTCCAATAATTCCCTGGATATTGAGGATGGGAATCGGACGGTAAAAAGAGTAACCCAGGTGCTCTTGGATATGGGTTTAAATCCGGCTTCCAAAGAGGAATACCAAACCTGGGTGAACAAAAAACAAAAATTCCTTGAGATGAGGTTCCAAAAAGAGGTATGAGGAAAATAGCGGTGATTGGCGGAAAATTACAGGGAACAGAAGCGTGCTACTTGGCCAAAAAAGCCCATTGGCAGGTGCTTTTGATTGACAAAGAAATTAATATACCGGCTCGGGGATTATGCGATGAGTTTTTCCTCTGGGACGTGAACAAAGAAGATGAAGCTTTTTTTCATGTATTAAAAAATGTGGATTTAATTCTCCCGGCCATGGAAAATATCGAGGCTTTAGAAAGTCTCTCTCAATATGCAAAAAAATTAAAGATACCCTTTGCCTTTGACCAAGAGGCTTATCAAATTTCATCTTCTAAGATTAAATCAAATCAGTTTTTTTTAAAAACTCTAACTCCTATGCCTAAGTTATGGCCACGAGCCTCTCTCCCCTTGGTGGTGAAGCCTTCAGGTTCAAGCGGCAGTGAAGGGGTATTTAAGGTTAGTACTTTAGCGGAATTAAATAAACTGAAGGAAAAACCGGAGATTTTTGATTCCTGGGTAGTGCAAGAGTTTGTGGAGGGGCCGTCCTATTCCATCGAAGTAATCGGGCTGAAGGGAGAGTATCAGGCTTATCAAGTAACTGATTTAGAAATGGACGAACATTACGACTGTAAAAGGGTAATCGCACCGGCCGCTTTGGATCATGATTTAGTCCAGGAGTTTCGGCAAATCGGTGAAAACTTGGCCAGAAGAATCCATCTTCAAGGTTTGATGGACGTGGAAGTAATATTACACCAAGGTGAATTAAAGGTTTTAGAAATTGATGCTCGCCTTCCCAGTCAGACCCCAACGGTAGTCTATCATTCTACGGGAATCAATTTAGTTGAGGTTTTGGGAAACAGTTTTATAAAGGGGCAACTTTCGTTAGTAGAATTACCGGAAGAAATAAAAGAACCCCGGGGGGTTATCTATGAACATGTTCAGGTCAAGGAAAAGTGCATAAAGGTGACAGGGGAGCATATCATGGGACTGACTGGTTCTCTTTCTCTGATCCCGGACTTTTTTGGTGCGGATGAAGCCATTACAGATTATCGCCCCGGACAAAAGGACTGGGTGGCAACTTTAATAAATACGGGACAAACCAGGGAAGAAGCTTGGAAAAAAAGATGCCGGGTTATAGAAAGGATAACTCAGGAATTGGGGATTAAGGAATACATCGATTTAAGTCCTTCGCTAAGTCAGAATAAAAGTTGACACTGATAGGTTTTTTTAAACTTAACTTAGATTGATTTTCCTACATGAAAGATGTGACACTTTTTAATATCACAAAACGATTGGAGTCAAGGGATATGGTAGAACCAGGAAAAATACAAAAGCCGGCGGCCAAAGAGAAAAAACGATACTATCGGAAAAATGTAGATTTTTTTAAGTTATTAGAGAAAATTAAGTTATGGCCGTCTCGAAACGGTACCCTGCATGGAATAAAGTCCATGAAAATACACGGAAACACTGCGGAAATTATCACCCACTGCAACGAAAGGTTTATTGTAAGAAACAGCAGAAACTGTCGGGCTGCCAGATGGTTAAGGAATAAATGGTTTTTTGACGTGTGTAAAGGTTGTAAAATCCCCCAGTGGAAATTGGAGAAATATTCGGCCACCTATTTAAATCAATATTTTGGCTCCGGATTATAACGCAACGGTGGAAAATTTTTCGATTGTAGGTAAGTGGGTTTTTAATTTCTTTCAAAAGGAGGGGTGAATAAGAGAAACCGAAGGAGGGGGTCCTAGAACTGTTAGGCTATCGGATAGATTATTGTCTGGCAGTAAATCAAAAATATCCAAGAAAAGGAGATTAGGATTATGGCGAGTTTTGAAACACTATCTCAAAGCGTTATTTCCGGCAGAGAAGCACAGGTCAAAGAGCAAACTAAGGCATTGATCGACTCTGGAGCAGCTCCTCTTGAAATAATTAATAATGGTCTCATTGCCGGTATGAATGTGGTAGGTGCCCGCTTTAAAAACGGGGAAATGTTTGTCCCGGAAGTGTTGATGTCCGCGAAATCCATGGCGGCTGGGATTGAACTGGTGAAGCCCTTAATTGCCGACACGGATATGCCCAGTAAGGGTAAGGTTATTATTGGCACCGTAAAAGGCGACCTACATGATATCGGGAAAAACCTGGTGGCTATGATGATGGAAAGTGGCGGGTTCAGAGTAATTAACCTAGGGATCGATATTGCCCCAGAAAAATTTGTTGCAGCTGTGAAAGAACATCAGCCGGATATCGTGGCCATGTCTGCTCTCCTCACTACCACCATGTTACATATGAAGGACACCATCGAATTAATCAAAGAAGAGGGGTTAAAGGTTAAAGTCATTGTAGGAGGTGCTCCTATTTCCCAAGACTTTGCTGATGAAATTGGTGCAGACGGGTTTGCTCCTGACGCAGCATCTGCTGTAGAACTTTGTGCAAAATTGCTTGCGTAAAGAAACTGTTTCCTATGATTATCTGCCTGTGGGGCATCTTGATGATGCCAAGGGCTTTAGGTGTCGTTATATGATATACAATGAAATATGGGGGTGAATTCATTGACTGTAAGAGGAATACACGCCGGTTCCCATCGCCTGGAGGGGATAGGATTAAATATGTTCACCTATGATGAACTATATGAAATCCACTTGGCGACCCTGGATGTATTATGGGATATCGGGTGTAAAGTAGAAAGTGATGAGGCACTGGAGATTTTTGACGGTGCTGGGTGTACCGTTAACAGGGAAACGAGGAATGTAAAAATTCCGGCTTACCTGGTTGAGGACGCTTTACGCTCTATTCCCAAGACATTTAGGGCTTGTGGCCGAAATCCCAAAAATGACTGGATTAATGAACATAACCGGCCTGGGTTTGTGAATTTCGGGGAAGCGATTCAAATGGTAGACCCCTATACCTATGAAATTCGCAAAGCCAAAAAGAAAGACGTGGATGATGTCACCAGATTTTGTGAAGCTATGGATCAGATCATTATTTTTGAAAGAGCTTTAGGACCTTCTGAAGTAGATCCAGACGTTTCCCAGGTGCATATTGCAGAATCTTTTTACAACAACTGCACCAAGCATGCTTATATCGGCATGAACCGTCCGGAAAATATGCGGGCAGTGGCTAAAATGGGTTATGTAGTAGCGGGTGGTGAGGATAAATTTAGAGAAAGACCTTTATTCTCCCAAAGTACTGACCCGGTGAGTCCTCTGGTTCATTCCAAGGGAGCTACCGATACTTTAATCCAAGCTATTCGCTTAGGGGTTCCGGCTAAAATTAATTCCATGGGTCTCTGTGGAGGTACTACCTGTGTTAATCTCGCTAGCTCCCTGGTCACTCATAATGCGGAAATGCTTAGTATGTTTGTCCTCGGTCAACAGGTGAAGAAAGGTTGTAGTTTAGTATACGGCACCTCTACTACCATGATGGATTTACGATATACCACTGCTTGTGTGGGCAGCGCAGAATTAGCTTTATTCAGTGCAGCCTGCGCCAAAATGGCTCAATTCTACAACCTTCCTGTTTGGGTTGCCGGTGGGTAGACTGATAGTAAAGTTCCTGATGCCCAGTCAGCTTTTGAGTTTTGCATGACCGCTCTTTTACCAGCGTTAGCAGGTGCTAACATGATATATGGTCTTGGCATGCTTGAAGGCGGTTTGACTTGGGACTACGCAATGCTGATCATGCAGAATGAGATGGTGAAGCAGATTCTCCAGTGCGTAAAAGGAATTCCGGTGAATGATGAGGAAATGGCGTTGGAAGTCATTAAGCAGGTAGGACCCGGCGGTGAGTTCATCAGCCATGAACATACATTCCAGAATTTCCGTAAACTTTCTGCTCCTGTGATCTTGGATCGGCGTAACCGTGATGGCTGGAAAGCTGCCGGTAGTAAGGATATCGTGGAGAAATCCTATGAAAAGGCCAGAGAAATTTTAGAAACATTTAAGCCTGAGCCTCTGCCGGAAAATATCCAAAAACAATTAAAAGAAATTGTGAAAGAAGCCGAAGCGGAAACCGCTGAAATTAAAGCTAAAGAGAGGGAAGCTTCCCGGAAAGCAGTGAGGGGATAAGCCTCGTAAAATAAAAAATAGAGGGAGTTGATAGGTATCGACCCCCTCTATTTTCTTTATGTATGGTTTTAGCTTCTGCACTTTTCCTTACCTTTTTCTTTGTTGATGCAATATTTTCTAATCAGCCGGCTAGCCTTGCTTTGGCTGGTTTTTAAAGCCTTGGCTACCTCATAAGAGCTGCCCAGCTCTTTATAAGCTTTTTCAATTAACTTTTTTTCCACTTCATTAATAGCCTCTTCTAGGGGTAATTGGCGGGGGAACATAATCAATGAATTATCTGTTTTTGACTCCTGGAAGTGCTTTGGAAGATGGCATTCCTCAATGATGGTGTCCGGGGTCACTACCACTAATCTCTCAATGGTATTTTCCAATTCCCGCACATTACCCGGCCAGGTGTAATTAGCTAGGATATTTAAGCAATTTTGGGAGATATGGTGGGACATTTTGTATTTCATGTTAAATTTATCTAAAAAATAATTGATCAAAGGGATAATTTCTTCTGTCCTTTCCCTAAGGGGAGGAATTTCAATTTCAAAGATATTCAGTCGGTAATAAAGATCCTCTCGATATTCACCTTTATCTACCATTTCCTTAAGGTTCCGGTTGGTAGCGGCTATGATGCGGCAATTGGCTTTTTGAACTTCTCTCCCGCCCACTTTAAAGTACTGGTTGTCTTGAAGCACTTGGAGGAGTTTGGCCTGCATTCTCATAGGCAGTTCGCCGATCTCATCTAAAAATAAAGTTCCCTCGCTGGCCAACTCAATCAATCCGATTTTCCCTTTTTCGTGGGCACCGGTGAAGGCACCCTTGTCATAGCCGAACAATTCTGATTCCATTAATTCTCCGGGGATGGTGGCACAGTTGATGGGAATAAAAGGCCCTTTATTCCTGGGGCTATTTTTATGAATATACTTGGCCACAATTCCCTTGCCTGTACCCGACTCTCCCTGTAAAAGCACAGTGGAGTCTACAGCAGCAATTCTTTGAGCCAGTTCCAGTAGGTCGGACATTTTTTTGCTTTGGCAGATAAAATCCGGACTGTGAAGTTCCTTTTTTCTGAGCTCTTCTACCTCGTGTTTATAGCGTTTAAGTAATTTCATGCTTTGTTCCAATTCAAATTTGATGCCTTCAGTTTCCGTAATATCCCGGGAATTTTCCACTACCAGTTCCAGGTTGCCATCCTTGTCCCAGATAGGGGTGGCCGTAGTGAGCAAGGTCTTACCGGTGCAGGTTTTTTGTTCCAGGGTAAAGCTTCTTTTTCGTTTAATAGCAATGGGGCTGACCCGAGGTCCCCAGAGCTTCTTTTCTGAAATTTCTTGCGAGCTTTTGCCGATAATATCTTCTGCTTTTACTCCATAGTGTCTTTCAGCGGCGTTATTGACATAGATGACGATACCTTCCGCATTGGTTACATAAATTTCATCGTAGGAATGATCAAGGATTTTTTTCAGCGTATCGTATTTTAGTTCAGTGACAGCCTTTTTTTTACAATCGGACATGTTTCAACCTCCCTATGCTGAAAATATTCCAAAATTGAAATATTAGTATAGTTAATTATTTAGTTATCATATTTATTGATTCCACTGCAAAAACCCCAAAAATATTGTAAAACAGCAGGATAAACCACTGTGAATATCGAAGTAATAGTTAGATATTTAAAGCAAATAAAAGATAAACTAACTTTAGGGTGGTTTTGCAGTATGTTCCGTAAAAACGATAGTCACTATCAAGATGAACTTTTTAGCCATTACCAGTCCATGAGACCAAGTGTAGCCAAACTACTAAACAAAACCTGGGCACCAGTTTTCTATGAACATGTTTTTTGTAAAATCAACGAAGATCTGTTTGCCCCCATGTATTGTCTTGATACCGGCAGACCCAATGTTCCAGTTAATATACTGATGTCATTAGAGATTATCAAAAACATGTTTGGTTATACTGATCAAGAATTAATCGAGCAGTTCTACTTTAACTTCCAGGTCAATTATGCCCTAGGTATAAGAAACCTGGGTGAGGTTTACCTGGCTGAACGTACCCTTTACGAATTCAGAGAAAGAGTTTATAGGCACATATTAGAGTATCCCGAGCAAGATGAAGTGATTTTCCAACAGTTTGAAATCCTAACCAAGAATTTTATCGAACAAGCCGGGATAAAAACCGATGACCAGCGTATGGATTCTACCTTGATTTCTCCCAATATCAAGAAAGCCGGTAGACTCTCGTTAGCCCTGGATGTATTGGTTCAAGCGGTAAGAGGCATTGCTTCTAACATGCTTTCCGATAATCTCAAACAAGTGTTAAGAGATAGCTTCAGAACTGATTTACTATACAGAACTAGAAATCAGGAACTGGAAAGCAGGTTCCAGAAAGTCCTTAACCTCATGCAAGAGGTAGATAACTTGGCAAATAAGGATCGTAACCTTGCTTCAAAACGAGAAATGGTTCTGCTTAAGCGTTTTCTAGGCGAACAGGCTGCCTTCGATGAATCTAAGGGAATATGGCTCGCCAAGCCCAGTAGTGAAATTGAAAGCGGTTCCCTGCAATCAGCTTATGATAGTGACGCTACCTTCCGTAACAAAGCGGGTAAGAACCATAGCGGCTACGTTTTAAACGTGAGCGAAACCAGTAGCAAAGAAAACCCGATTCAGGTGATTACCGACTTTTCAGTACAACCCAATAACATCAGCGATGTAGAGATGGCTAAGGAGCGCATACCCATCATCAAACAAAGGACGGATGTAAAGGACATCTACTTAGATGGAGGTTACTACGGCCAAGAGGTCATAGAAATGGCAGATGAGCTAGAGGTTAACCTACACTATACAGATATGACCGGACGTAAGGCTCCATCAGATAAACTTTCCACAACCAGTTTTAAGTTTGATGATGATATGAAAATAATCAGTTGTCCCCAGGGCAAGATCCCATTTAGAAGCGATTTCAATCCCGGTTCCAAGACTAGCAGTTGCCACTTCAAACACGAGGATTGCCAAGGATGCCCGAATTTTGATATATGTCCAGTAAAGACCCAGAAGAAAGACCGGATATTACGGGTTAGTTTAAAAACCATCCAGGCTGACCGGGTTAGAGATCAAATACACAATATTGCGGTCAGACGTGAAAACACCAGTTATCGTGCTGGAATCGAAGCAACCAACTCCGCTCTAAAAAGAGGGGAAGATCTGAATAACCTTTACACACGTGGCGTGCTAAAAACTTACTTGGTCACTGCTTACAAAATTATAGCCCGAAATATTAAGCAGTTTTCCCGGATGGCTCTGGGCAAGCTAAGGAAGCCGAAAAGGCCAAAAGCAGGGATATTATGCCCAAATTTAGGTTAACGAACACAAAACCATAGTAATGGAGGTCTAAATTAGCGATCTTCAGTTGAAAAAGAACTTTTTGAGCTATCTGCTCAAGACAATTTTTACTATTGAAAACCCCCATAGGGGTTAAACAACCTGTTTTTGCAGTGGAATCATTTATTATATAATGAATTATCTAAATGGTAAAGAAAACTAAATAGGAAAAAGAATGGAAAAATTGGTTTTAAGTATCTCCTGACTCAAAAAAAGTCATTATTGACTTGATAATTATAGGACAGATTCTGAACACCTTGAGATATAAGGGTAAAAAAATAATATCCAATGGCATGATTTTTGCTATATTACTATAATGTCTCATGAATATATATGGTAATAGCAAGTGGTTGCAAAGCAAAATAGTTTGAAAGGAGGGTAGAAAAATTTCGAACAAAAAAATTTATATACCTAAAAGTCAAAAGTTTTCAGGAGTTAGGAGGACAATATGAATACTAGTCAAATGCTTAAATTAACAGATTTGAATACGAACCAGCTGTTTAGACTTTATGCTCAAAGCGAAAAGTTGATGCATATTGCCACAGAATTTAAATCTACTTTGGATTTAGCATTAGCTAGAAGTCAGATTGTAGATGTCTTTAAATTCTATGATTTAGGGGAAGTAAAAGAAGTATATCAAATTTTCGGTGGATATGTGAACACCAGCTTTGGGGTGTATGCGGAAAAGGATGGCAAAAAGTACGAATACTTTGTGCGTAAGTATAAAAAAGGCATTCAGGAAAAGGAAATGGAATTAGAGCATTCTTTAATCGATTTTTCCATTGCCAACGGACTGGATATTGCCGCGGGATTGATTCGGAGCAGGGATGGAAAAACTTTTATCAAGCTGCCGGAAGAGTTTAACGGAAAGGTGGAATACCGTTATTTCGCCGTTTATGATTTCCTTCATGGCGAAGACAAATACACTTGGATTGACCCCTATCTCACCGATGAGGAATTCATCAGTTTCGCCGGTGTATTGGCGACCTTCCATAATGCTTCCCGGCATTATGACCCGAAAGGCCGGGAAAGAGTTGAACCGAAAATTCTTGAATTTATCAAGATTTTGCCCCAGATATTTATAGATTTCAGCAAAACCGATATCAACAACAAGTTCCATAGCTTCTATTTAAATAACCTGGATGATATTTTAGCATCTATTGCCAGAGTACAAATTCCTGAGGAAGATGCTGCCAAGATGCCTTATAACCCTGTGCACTGTGATTATCATCCTGGTAATGTGAAATTCCAAGATGGCAAAGTCGTGGGAATATTCGATTTTGACTGGGCAAAAATTGATCACCGCTTGTTTGACGTGTGCTTCTCCATCGTATATTCCTGCTGTGCCTGGGAAGATCTGCCCGACGGGTCTGTAGACGGGGATATCCGTTTGGACAAGGTTAAGGTTTACTTAAAGGGTTATCAGGACAAATTGAAAGAATTAGGCGGATTAGAACCCCTCAATGAAACGGAGAAGAAATATTTCCCCATGATGATTGAAGCGACTAATAATTATCTGATTAACTGGTGCTTAAGCACTTATTATTCTGACACAGAGAACTACAATGTATATGAGTACTTAGCTTATCTTACCCACCAGGTAAAAATGATGAAATGGATTAATGAGCACAAAGATGAATTGGCCGAAGTTGCAGCTTCAGTCTAATTAAGGGAATTAAATTAAAGAAATGAATTAAAAAGACTGATATGAGAGCCAATTGGAGAACAAAATGGAAATCCGGTAACTATGAAAAAGTGCTTTTAAGAAAGGGGTAATAGTATGGCGAATCCAGCAGCTCAACAGGCTTTAGAAGCTCACCAGCTAAGGTATGCCAAAAAAGGTTTAGGCTGGGGGATTTTTTCCGGGGCCACATGGGGGTTACAAGGGACTTTATTATATTATCTTGCTTTAGTTATGGCTCCTTTTTGGATTGAGGAATATGGTCTTTGGATGGTTGTAATAGGCTCCTTGGCTGGGGCATGTATGCATGACGGTTTTGCCGGTTTGTGGCTGGCTATTATCAACGCCCGTACCGGCCGGTGGAAAGAGTATGCTCGTACTTTAAGAACTAAACCCGGTATGATCGTTTGTTTAGGTGCTTTATGCGGCGGACCAATAGGGATGGCCGGTTATTTGGTAGGTATCAGCTTGGCCACACCTACCTATGCTTTGGCAATATCCGCAACTTATCCAGCATTAGGAGCTATTTTAGGTGTATTTATCCTGAAAGAAAGAATTGTTCCCCGGGTTTGGGTAGGGATTATTGCTTGTACCATTGGTGCTTTTATTGTAGGTTACGCGCCTCCTGAGGGTGGTATAGAACAATATCCTTATTTTTATTTAGGGATTTTCTTATCCTTTTTGCCTGCCTTTGGTTGGGCATTAGAAGGAGTTATCAATACCTACGGTATGGATATGGTAGACCCGGACATCGCCATCGGTATTCGGGAAACCTTCTCTTTCATTGTGATGTTAGTTATTGTTTTACCGCTTATTGGTCTGATTGGTGGAGAAGGTATTGCTGCTGGTTGGAAAGTCTTTGGCGGAGCTTTAGCTGCCGTAACTCCTGCTTTTTGGGTAGCTGTAGCTGGGTTATCCGGAGGACTTTCTTACTTGGGTTGGTATCGTGCTTTGAATATGACCGGTGTAGGCCGTGCCATGGCATTTAACGTTACCTATGCTTTGTGGAGTATTCCTTTTGGGTGGCTTTTGGCTATGGCACAAGGGGCAGCATTTGCTGTAACTTCAACCGCTATTATTGGAGCAGTGATTATTACTACCGGTACAATCCTGGTTGTTGCGAACCCCAGAGAACTCTTGAAATTAAGAAACTAAAGGAGTGAGATTGATGGCCAAAAAATTATTGCCGCTTCGTTTTAGAATCTTGTATTATGCTTCTCAAAAGGATTCTTTCAACTATCAGGATTTAATTAAAGACTTGAAAGAAGAATACGGAAATGACGGACAGTTCAATAAAGGTATGATGAACCTGCATATTGATTCTTTGCGGGCAGTTGGCATGATTGAAGAAGCCGATGTAGATTTTGACAAGAATAATGAGTTGTTAGTTTATTACAGAATTACTGATTACGGCCGGGATCGTTTAGTTTACTTGCCTGATGAGTGGAAGGCTACTCTCCCGGCATTTAACCCCAGCTTAAAGGTTTAGCAGAAAGCCTAATATTAATAAAATTAAAAAAGAAGGGAAAGTTTATGGAATTTGCACAGTATTTTTCTAATGCTGAATTACAAAGAATCCATGACGCTTCTTTGGAAATCTTGGAAGATGTTGGCGTTTTGGTACATAATGAAAAAGCAAGGGCTATCTATAAAAAGCATGGTTGCTTAGTTGACGACCAAACCGGTTTGGTGAAGTTTCCCGCAAAGGTTGTTGAGGAATGCCGTCAGTCTTTTGTTCCTACATATACCTTTAAAGCCCGTGATCCTCAGTATGACCGAACACTTCCCAATGATGGCCCGGTGGTAGTTACGGCAAGTTCTGCACCTAATGTGATTGATCCTAAGACCGGCAAAGAAAGACGCGGAACTTCCACCGATATTGCTAATATCGCACATCTCATAAATGAGCTTCCGGCCTTTGATGTTTTCTCCATTTCCATTTTGGCGAACGATGCTCCTAAAGACCAAATCAGTATTTCCCGGTTTTATCCGGCTTTAAAAAACTGTTTAAAACCAGTGCGCAGCAACACTCCTACTATTTATGATCTGGAGCAGGTTTTGGAGCTTGGATATACCATTGCCGGAAGCAAAGAAGCCTATATGGAACGGCCCTTTATTAATCACCACTACTGCCCGGTAGTATCTCCTCTCACTATGGATGTGGAGTCTACGGAAGCTGTAATTTACTTAACGGAAAAAGGTCTACCGGTGTACGGGACTATTGTGCCTAATGCGGGACTTACTTCTCCTATGAGTTTACTAGGAACGTTGACCATGGGTAATGCAGAGTTCTTGGCTCTTTCTTGCCTCATGCAAATGATTAGGCCTGGTGCGCCCATGATTTACGCTGTCCTAAGCACTGTTGCCGATATGCGTACCGGAGCCTATGCCTCCGGTGCTATTGAAACAGGTATTCTCCAGATGGGTCATACCATGATGGCTAGATTCTATAATGTGCCTTCCGGCGGTTACATTGGTTTGACCAATGCTCAGACCACCGATGCCCAGTCCGGCTATGAAACGGGTATGAATATTACCGCCGCACTTCTTGCCGGTGCAGACCTCTTTAATATGGGAGGACTGCTTGGCGGTTTGATGGCTTTTGATTTTGCCAAAGCGGTCATGGATAATGAAATGGCGATGATGTTAAAGCAGATTAAGCGAGGTATTAAATTTAGTGAAGATGATCTCTGCCTAAACCTAATTAAAGAAATCGGACCCGGTGGAAATTATATGGATTGTATGCATACCCTGGAACATATGCGGGAAGTTGCCTTCTTTCCCAAGGTGGCCGGGCGGGAAATGCGCTCTCTGTGGCTGACGACAGGACAATTAGATGCTCGGGATCGGGCCATTGAAGAAGCTAATCGAATTCTAAAAGAGCCAAATCCCGCGAGATTTTCTGATGAACTGGACGCCAGAGTTCGCGCCCGTTTCGCTAATCTGGTAGCTGGGGATGCTATTTGGGAATAAAGAGATGATCGGAGACTGGTTTTACTGGGGCGGTTACAAAGGCCGCCCCATTTATTATTGTTATTGCTTATTCCCACCGTTATAAACAGGGGGACATTTTTTAACGGGATGATACTGATAAATAAAAAATCCTTATAGAATATATGATATTTATAAACAGAAAACTATGAGAAACTGAATGATGTTCTTATACTTTATCAGAAAGGATAGTCAAAAATGAGTTTGGTAATGTTTGATTATGACGGAGTGATTGCAGACTCTTATGATGTCCATATAAAAAATTTTCTTTCCGCTTTTCAGGAAAAAAAGTTTCCAAAAGTAAAAACTGCCCAGGATATTATCAATTTATATGAGGATAATGTTTATCAGTCCATGGCTGATTTGGGTTTATCGGAAGAGGAAATCGATGAGATTTTGTCCAGCTATAATGGAAAACAGGATGCCCTTTTGGATCAAATAGACTTATTTCCCGGAATGCAAAAGTTTCTTCAGGAACTGGCCCGTAAACATAAGGTCTATGTTATTACGTCCAATACAGTAGGGGCCGTTCAAAGGGTGCTGAACAAAGAAAAGATTACTGGGATAGAAAAGGTGATGGGTTCGGAAACAGCCAAAAGCAAAATTAAAAAAATTCACATGGTGATGTCCGAACACCCTAACCTAAAGGCATATTATGTGGGGGATACCAAAGGGGATATTTATGAAGGAAGACGGGCAGGGACTATCACCGTGGGGGTTGCCTGGGGTTGGCATGGCCCCCAAAAGCTTAAAGAAAGCAATCCGGATTATTTGGTTTACTCACCCCAGGAGTTGATTGAGTTATTAAAATAGGTTGGACAGTGGGATAGTTAGATAGTTGCAGAAAGATGATATGGAAATTTTTGCTTGACTACCAATAGCTATTTTGTTAAACTTAGTTAAATAGGACGTGACAACAGAATATTAATTTGGTATATGGTGCCCAGTTAATGGGTTAAAAGGGAAAGCGGTTATAATCCGCTGCAGCCCCCGCTACTGTGGAATGGGAATGAAATCCAAGAAGCCATTGGGAAACCGAGAAGGCTGGAAAGTAAGATGATCCATGAGCCAGGAAACCTGCCATATGCTGCAAAATTGATTTCTGCCTCGGGGAGAGGGTGAATATGTCTATGGTATTTACCGCACGGGGAGTGCGGTTTTTTCATTTTAAAAAACATGCATTAGTCTACCTTAGTTTGAATTTAAGAAAATTATCTCTTAATCAAAAAATCATTAGTAATAAAAAAATACTACATAAGGGGAGCGATTTTTATGCAAAATTTTAAAGAAGTATTAGCAGGAATTAAACCTTTAGATCAAAAGGCCATGGCGGAGGCTAGTACCCGCATGGACAACCTGATCAAGCCCATCGGCAGTTTAGGCAGGTTAGAGGATATCGCCATACAGCTGGCGGGAATCACCGGTCGGATAAAAAACAAGATTGAAAAAAAATGCACTGTGGTCATGTCGGCAGACAATGGAGTGATGGATGAAGGGGTAAGTGCTGCTCCCCAGGTGGTAACTTTGATTCAGACTGAAAATATGTTTAAAGGTATTTGCGGAATTAATGTTTTATCTGAGGCAAATAACGCTGATATTAGGGTGGTAGATATCGGTATCAACGGGGATATCCATTGCCCGGGGCTAATCTCAAGGAAAATCAGAAAAGGCACCTCCAATATGGCCAAAGGCCCGGCCATGTCCCGGGATGAAGCGATTAAAGCCATCGAAACGGGGATTGAAGTAGTGAAAAATTTGGTGGATGAGGGCTATAACCTGTTTGGGACAGGAGAAATGGGCATCGGAAATACCAGTACCAGCAGTGCCATGCTCATGTGTTTCACCGGCTGCTCGGCGGAAGTCGCAGTAGGTAAAGGGGCCGGACTCACAGAAGAAGATTTCAATAAAAAGAAAAGAATTATTGCGCAAGCACTTAAAGTAAATAGCCCCGATCCCCAAGACCCCATTGATGTACTTGCTAAGGTAGGGGGGTTTGACATCGCTGGTTTGGTAGGGTGTTTCCTGGCGGCTGCCTACTACCGGGTGCCCATCGTGATCGATGGATTTATATCCGGCATTGCCGCTTTAACGGCATATAAACTAAATCCCTTGGTGAAAGGGTATTTAATTCCTTCCCATGCTTCTGCTGAGCCGGGCTATGATTATATGATTAAGGCAATTGGCTTAGAGCCCATTCTCCTTCTGAAAATGAGGTTAGGGGAAGGGAGCGGCTGTCCCTTAGCCTTTAATGTGATTGAGGGAGCCTTAGCCATCATGAATAACATGGCTACTTTTGAGGAAGGAGCCATCTCCAGCGAAACTTTGGTGGATATAAGAGAGGAAGAATAATGGGAAAAGCCATATTGGTTACAGGTGGAGCAAGAAGCGGCAAAAGCCGTTTAGCGGAGAAAATAATGAAAGATTTGTCCGGGCAAGTGCTTTACCTGGCCACGGCAAAAGTATGCGATGAGGAAATGGCCTTAAGGGTGGAAAAGCACCGTCAGTCTCGGCCCACGGAGTGGGAAACCGTAGAGGCCTACCGGGATTTAGGGAAAATCATTGGGAATCAGGGTAAGAATTATCAGGGCATTTTACTTGACTGTATCACCATCATGGTGACAAATTTGCTCTTTGATTTACCGGAAATGCAGCAGGAAGAGTTAAGCAGAGAAAGCATCGAAAAGGCGGAGGAAATGATTATGGCTCAGGCCAAAAGTCTGATAGAGGGCATTAAATCTGCTCCTGCCACCACGGTGATGGTTACCAATGAATTAGGAAGCGGAATTGTGCCAGAATACCCAATTGCCCGGGCTTTTAGAGATATTGCCGGGCGAGTAAACCAATATTTAGCCAGAGAGGCAGATGAAGTGTATCTCACTGTCTGTGGGCTGCCGCTTAAATTAAAGTAATGGGGGCCGGGTGATGACACTTCTTTATCTTATCAGGCATGGGGAAACTGAATTTAATGCGAAAAAGGCTTGTTATGGGTGGATCGACTGTTCCTTGAACCAAAAGGGTTTCCAGCAAGCTCAAAAGGTGGCTGAGTTGCTTAAGGACGTTAGCTTTGATGTCGTGATTTCAAGCCCGTTAAAAAGAGCTCGGGA
Source organism: Bacillota bacterium (assembly GCA_050952465.1). Classification (GTDB taxonomy): domain Bacteria; phylum Bacillota; class Dehalobacteriia; order Dehalobacteriales; family Dehalobacteriaceae; genus DUPU01. The sequence continues at coordinate 285,916 of JBMNKZ010000009.1, forward strand.
GACCGCCGCGATTGTCAGTAAGGTTTCTTCGGAAGAAATTATTTTAGACGAACGTCTAAAAGAGCTAAACTTTGGTTCTTGGGAAGGAAAACACTATCAAAGGATCGAACAGGAAGACCCGGAAAACTGGCGTATTTGGATTAATAATTGGAAAGAGGCAGCTCCTCCCGGGGGAGAATCATTTAAAGACATGTACCGGCGGGTAGAGGAGAGTATCAAAGATATTTTGGAAAAATATGCAGATGAATCTCTCCTCTTGGTCAGCCACCAGGGATGTCTCCGTACTATCATTTGCGTTTTATTGAATATGGGTTATGAGGGCTTTATGCATTTTAGTTTTAAGCAGGATACATATAGTTTGCTGGAAGTGAAAAATGGGTTTTGTGTGGTGAAGAAGATTAATTAACTCCCCCTGTCAGCTGCGCTGTCACCCTCCTCCGGAAGGGGATGATAGCATCCCTTGGGATGAAGGGAGTAATAAGACAAAGGATGTGCATGATGAAAGCGAAAAGTATTATGATCCAGGGTACCGGGTCTTCGGTAGGGAAGAGCTTGTTATGTACGGCTCTTTGCCGAATTTTTACCCAGGATGGATACCGGGTGAACCCTTTTAAATCCCAGAATATGTCCAATAATTCCTATATCACAGCAGAAGGTCTGGAAATGGGACGAGCCCAAGTGATGCAGGCAGAAGCAGCAAGAAAGGCACCCCGGGCCGCGATGAACCCCATTCTCTTAAAACCCAGCTCTGACCAAAGGTCCCAGGTGGTAATCAAAGGGAAGGTATTTGATACCTTAGGGGTAGGGGATTATTATGCATATAAAGGCCGACTGAAGGCGATGATTGAGGAAATTTATCATAATTTGGCCACCGAATGTGACATTATGGTAATTGAAGGGGCCGGCAGCCCGGCAGAAATCAACTTGAAGCATGATGACCTGGTGAACATGGGGATGGCCAAAATAGCCCAAGCACCGGTGCTTTTGGCCGGTGATATAGACCGGGGCGGGGTTTTTGCCTCTTTAGCCGGAACCATGCTTTTGTTGGATGATGACGAAAAAAACATGGTAAAAGGAGTGATTATTAATAAATTCCGTGGTAACCTGGATATTTTGAAACCCGGATTAGCCATGCTGGAAGATATTATTCATATTCCGGTTTTGGGAGTGGTACCCTATTTTCACTTAAACTTAGAAGATGAGGATAGCGTTACTGACTGGCAAAAATTCAGTACTTCTTTGGAGGATAACGGACCCCAGCAGGGAGTAGGTGCAGTAAATCCCCGGGGAGAAATCGAAATTGCCGTGCTGAAGCTTCCTCATATTTCTAATTTTACGGATTTTAACGCACTAAAACTTTATCCGGATGTACACCTTAAATTTGTAGATTTAAGAGAAGATTTAGGGGATCCTGATGTGGTGGTGATTCCCGGTACCAAAAGCACCATAAGCGATATGGAACTGCTAAAAAGAACAGGCATGGAGGAGAAAATTCTCAAATGCCACCAAAAGGGTGTTATTGTCTTTGGCATTTGCGGCGGATTTCAGATGCTGGGCAGGGAGATTCGGGATCCGGATCATGTGGAATCATTTTCCGATGGTATTGCCGGCTTAGGGTTAATCCAGGCGGTAACTACTTTCCGGGGAGAAAAGACCACCACCTTGTCCGAAGGGGAGGATCGGATCTTCCATACTAGGGTGCAGGGCTATGAGATTCATATGGGGGAGACGGTATTGGGAGAAGGGGTAGCACCTCTCCTTAAAATACTTTCACAGCAAGGTAAAACTGAGAAAGGAAGAACTGCCCTGACCGATGGAGCCGTAAATACCGAAAGGACAGTTTTTGGCACCTATCTCCATGGGATTTTTGACAATGCTTCTTTTACCAGAAGTTTTCTCAATTTGGTACGAAAAGCGAAAAATTTGGCACCACTAGCAAGTACCGTGCCGGATTATTGGCAGTATAAAGATGAACAGTATGATAAACTAGCTGATGTGGTACGGGAAAGTCTGGATATGAAACAAATCTACCGTATTGTAGAGACCGGTTTAAATGATTAGTTTAGTATGTTATATTAAAAATAGTTAGTTTGGTCTGTATGGGTGGTGGTAAATATGGCCGGCATTGTTAATTTGTTTAGTATCTGGGGGGCCTGTGTCCTAGATTTATTTTTAGGGGACCCCAGATCTTTTCCTCATCCTGTAATCTTTATTGGGAAATTAATCAGTTTTTTGGAAAAGATAATCCGAAAAGGGGCGAAAACCCCGGTCGCCCAAAAAGCCGGGGGTGTAGTTCTTACTTTGGCCACGGTACTTACGGTTTACTTACTGACTCTTGGGGTATTGTATATAGCAAAAAGCATTCATATTTATTTTTTTTATATTTTAAATCTTATGCTTCTTTGGACTTGTTTAGCGGCTAGATCCCTTCAGAGGGCGAGTATGCAGGTCTTTTATCCCTTGGTAAAAGGGGAAATGTCTTTGGCTCGTCAGAAACTTTCCTATATAGTGGGTCGAGATACAGAAGAATTAAATGAGGAGGAAATTGCCAAGGCTACTGTGGAAACAGTGATGGAAAACACTTCTGATGGCATTATTGCCCCTCTTTTTTATATGTTTATGGGGGGCGCACCCCTAGCTATGGCTTATAAAGCGGTAAATACTATGGATTCCATGTTAGGTTATAGAAATGAAAAATACCTGCATCTAGGATGGGCATCGGCGAAACTTGATGATGCGGCTAATTTTATTCCGGCTCGGATTACCGGAATTTTTCTCGTGGTGGCCTCTTTTTTTCTTAAGTATAATTACCGGGGGAGTTTTAGAATTCTTTTAAGGGATAGGAGAAATCATTTAAGTCCTAATTGCGGTTACCCTGAGGCAGCGGCGGCGGGAGCCCTTGATATTCAGCTGGGGGGAACCCATACTTATTTTCAGGAGACGGTATTCAAACCAACTTTAGGGGATGACTTAAGGCCGGTGGAACACCGGGATATTCCTCGGGGCGTAAAAATGATGTACCTATCATCCTGGTTGGTATTGGGCTTTTTTTCAATGTTACTTCTTGCCTTAAGGTTTAATTAATGTCCCTAAGAAGCCCCGCCTCTGCAGGTGCTGCATATCATGCAACCTTAATATGCCTTTTCCAACAAAGGGTTGTGTTTCAGAAAAAGTTAAATGGAGGTTAATATGAACTTTCATGGCGGAGATATTTATTCTTGTACCGGACAGGTGCTGGACTTCAGCTCAAATATCAATCCCTTGGGCGTACCAGCTAGTTTTCGGAGGGCATTGATTGAGAGAATTGAAGATTTTACCTGCTACCCCGATATTAAATATCGTGCATTACGAGGAGTTTTAGCGGAATATTTGGATTTTGATGCCCCGGAAATGATTATTCCCGGCAATGGAGCAGTGGAGATAATTTTTAAAGCAATTATGGCTTTAGATATTTCGGTCATGATTAATTTAAGCCCCACCTTTTCCGAATATGCCAGGGCTGCCCGGCAAAAGGGAGTAGAGGTTATAAACATTAATGCTTATGATGCAGGATTCAGCTTTTTGGATTTTGACTTAATTTTAGAGGCGGTGCGGCCAAAATCCCTGGTGGTCTTATGTAATCCTAACAACCCTACCGGAACCTTTGTGGAAAAAGACCAGGTATTTGATCTTGCCCGGGAGCTGGGGAAAAAGGAAAGTTATCTTTTCATTGATGAAGCTTTCATTGAATTTACGGATGATTATCCGGGGAACAGTATGGTGCAAGAACTTATTCATTTTCCAAATGTGCTGGTAATTCGGGCGGCTACGAAATTCTTTGGCATGCCGGGGATTCGCTTAGGTTTTGGTGTAACCAAGAATCAAGAATTAATCAAAGGCATTTTAGATAGGCTGGAGCCTTGGAATGTAAATGCCGCAGCAGTAATAGCAGGGTGTACCGTCTACCGGGATGAGGAGTATATAAAAGCCTCACGGCGCTGGGTAAAGGAAGAGCGGGATTTTTTCTTTCAACGTTTAAAAGAAATTGAGGGTTTGACCGTTTATCCATCCCGGGCTAATTTCCATCTGGTAAAAACTAATGTCAATCTTGATGCTTGGACTTTAAAAGAAATATTGCTGAAAGAAGGGGTATTAATTCGTACCCCGGACGGCTTTGAGCATCTCACTCTTTATCATTTCCGTCTGGCGGTGAAAGACCGGGCCTCCAATGAGGTAGCTTTATCTGCTTTGAGGGAGGTTTTGGACTATTATGGATAAAAGCAATGGTAATCAAAAATTTCCTAGCCATCGGTTGGTGATTGCCGCGCCGTCCAGCGGCAGCGGTAAAACCACCTTCTCCATGGGCTTGATGGCGGCTTTTTGTCGGAAAGGGTTAAAAGTGCAGCCCTTTAAGGTAGGGCCGGATTATATTGACCCGGCTTTTCATACGGCAATTACGGGAAGAAACAGTATCAATTTGGACAGCTGGCTGCTTAGTGACACATATATCAAAGAATTGTTTGAAAGATTTAGCGCGGGGGCGGATTTATCCATTGTGGAAGGGGTTATGGGTCTCTATGACGGCTTCGGAGACGACCTCTTAGGAGGAAGTACGGCGGGCATAGCCAAACTTCTTCAGGCTCCGGTGCTTTTGATAATGACGGTCGATGCCATGGCAGCTAGTGCTGCCGCAGTGGTTTATGGGCTGAAGGAATTAGGCCGGGTGAATGTGACGGGGGTAGTGATTAATAAACCATCTTCTCCGCAACATTACCTGATGGTGAAGAGAGCTATCGAAAAATATGCCGGGGTGCAGGTTGCGGGCTTTATTCCTAAAAAAGCCGGGATTGAGTTAAAAAGCAGGCATCTAGGGTTGGTGCAAAGCAATGAAACGGATAATCTATCAAGTATTGTTGATGCTTTGGCTGCATTAATTGAAGAAAATGTGGATTTGGAGATGATTTTAGCTAAGGCTAAGGAAGCTCCTCTTTGGGAATCTGTGTCCCAGAAGACCACAGAGAAAATTAAAGGACAAGATTTTTCTTTTGGCGTGTCCTCTGGGGTAACCGGTCCAAAAATCGGCATCGCAAGGGATCAGGCCTTTAGTTTTTATTATCATGAAAATTTGGAAATTCTTCGGCGTATGGGAGCTGAATTGGTCTTTTTTAGTCCCATGAAAGATAAAGCCCTGCCGGAAGGGATAACGGGTCTTTACATTGGAGGAGGGTATCCGGAGGTGTTTGCGAAAGAAGTTTCCGCCAATACCTCCCTGATGCAGGAGATTCGGGCAAGGGCAGATCAAGGACTCCCTATTTATGCTGAATGCGGGGGGTATATGTATTTGAACAAGTGCTTCAAAAATAAAGAGGGTGAGACTTTCCCCTTTGTGGGCATCTTTGACGGCGAATGCATAATGACCAAAAGGTTACAGAACTTTGGTTATTTAGAATTAGAGGGGCTTACAGATACCGTGCTTTTCCAAAAAGGAGATCGGATTAGAGCCCACGAGTTTCATGAGTCCTTAGTTATAAGAAAGGACAAGGATTTTTGTATCAGAGGGGAAAAAATCATAGGTGGTCAAAATATTAGTTGGCAATGCGGGAGAAAATACCAAAATGTTTTTGGCATGTATCCTCATATTTATTTTCCCGCCAATCTAAATTTTGCCCGTAATTTTATTAATTTCTGCAACAGTTATAAGTAATGATAATCATTACTATTATTATATTTTATCGAAAAAATGGCAAATTCGTGCAGGAATTTTACTATGTTTGGGGAAGATATACTATAGTTAAATAAAGAAAAAAATAAAAAATCATTAGCAAAAAATAAAAATGATTAATGGAGGAATTAGAATGAAAGATTTAAAAGGTACAAAAACGGAAAAAAATTTAATGGAGGCTTTTGCCGGAGAATCTCAGGCTAGGAATAAGTACACCTATTTTGCCTCTGTTGCCAAAAAGGAAGGTTATGAGCAGATAGCTGCAATCTTTTTGGAAACAGCTGAAAACGAAAAGGAACACGCAAAAATTTGGTTGAAAAAGCTTAATGGGATCGGCAATACTGCCGAAAACTTAAAAGCCGCTGCCGGGGGGGAAAATGACGAGTGGACCAATATGTATAAGCGCATGGCAGCTGAGGCTCGGGAAGAAGGATTCGAAGACATTGCCCGGCTTTTTGACGGTGTAGCTAAAATTGAAAAAGAGCATGAGGAGCGTTACCTAAAGCTCCTGGAAAATCTGGAAACAGGAAAAGTGTTTAAGAAGGACGGAAAGGTTTATTGGAAATGCCGAAATTGCGGCCATATTCATGAAGGGGATGAGGCACCTAATGTCTGTCCGGTTTGCGCCCATCCCAAGGCATTTTTTGAAGTCTTAGGACAAAATTATTAAAAAGCATTAAAGCAAGGGATAATCTCCCTTGCTTTTTTGTTGGCGAAAACTCCCTTGTATTGTTTTTTTGAAGCAAAGCAAAATATTAGCGAGGGAGGTGAAATTTTTGTCTCTCCAAAAAGACAAAGGTGTCAATGATAAGATGAAGTACGAATTTATGCAAGAAATAGGTATTGTTCCCAATAAAGTTAAAAGAATCACAAAGATGGGTGAAAAATTTAATAAAGACAACGTTTCTCAAAAATAATAAATAAAAGAGGAAAATACTGTTAGAGAGAAATTAGAATAAAACCAAGGTCTATGGAAAAGAATAAGAACATAACTCAGTAAAGGAGGTGAAAAATTAATGCCTAGCAGTAACAACAACAATGAGCCTGTAAGACGTGGCGCAGAATCAGCATTGAATAGGTTCAAAATGGAAGTTGCATCCGAAATCGGATTAGCAAACTACGATCAGATTGACAAGGGGAATTTAACCTCCCGTCAGAACGGTTACGTGGGTGGAAACATGACCAAGAAAATGGTTGCTTTTGCTGAGCAAGCATTGCAATCAGGTCAAAGTGCCGCGATTGGAAATTCGGCTATGACAGAGCGTCCGCAGTCTTAAAAATGCTTAAAATAAGCTAAATGCTAGACGAAGCTAATCTCAACAAAAGGAGGAGATACTATGCCTAGTAATAACAACAATAACGAACCTGTAAGACGTGGAGCAGCTTCCGCATTAAATAGATTCAAGACTGAAGTAGCCGCTGAACTAGGGTTAGCTAATTACGCGGATATTGATAAAGGAAACTTGACCTCTCGACAGAATGGTTATGTGGGTGGGAATATGACCAAGAAGATGGTTGCTTTTGCTGAACAAGCTTTACAGCAGGGCCAGATCCAGGCCATCAACAGTTCCGCTCAATTAGAGAGACCCCAGTCTGTATTTGGCGGTGGCACCCAGTAAGATAATAAGCAGGGCTCAGGCCCTGCTTAATTATTTTTTGAGATTTTTTATTGTAAATAGCGATGATAGTTTTCCCTATTAATGCCTGGGTGCACGGCCTGGGATATACCCGCCGCGATGGTTTTACCCACATTTAGAATTAAATCGTCAATTTCTTTCGGAGTAACTACCAAATTCCCTTCAAAGGGTTGAAACATAGCACCGGATAATTCATGGGACAGGTCGGGATTAATTTTTTGGGCATAAGTAGCAGTCATAATATTACTGGACCAAAGTTCATTTAATTTGGCCAATGCCTCATTGACAATTACGGAGGCATGTACTACTGTAGGTACTCCAATAGCAATTACCGGCACTCCCATGGATTCCTGATTAATGCCAATCCGTTTATTACCTAAACCGGATCCCGGATTAATGCCGGTATCAGCAATTTGAATTGTGGTGCTGATGCGGGAAATATTGGCTGCGGCTAAAGCATCTACAGCAATGATTAGCTGCGGTTTGACTCTATCTACCACACCTCTTATAATTTCAGCTGTTTCAATTCCGGTAGTTCCTAAAACGCCGGGGGCAAGAGCACAAACAGGCCTAAGTCCTTCACCGATTACTTCAGGAGCATATGTATATAAGTGACGGGTGGCCATGGTGGCATCAATCACATTTGGGCCTAAGGCATCAGGAGTGGCATTCCAGTTTCCTAAGCCAATGACAAGGATTAGCCCTTGAGGATCAATTTTGATCAGGGAATCAATCTTTTTCCCCAAAAGTTCACTTAAATCATCCATAATTTCTTTACTTTCAAAACGAATCCGAGGTGCTTCAATGGTAATGTAGGTTCCTATAGGTTTACCCATAATTGCTGATCCCTGCTCATTCAAAATGGTAACAGTTGTTACGTTGGCAAAATCAAAATTTTCTTTTTCTTCTTTCACTCCCGGCACTTCTTGTTTGGTAGCACCTCTTAGTAATTCATGGGCTTCTAAAGCTAAATCCAGGGATACTCCTAATTTCTTAAAGGTTTCAATGGTACGCATAATCTAATTCTCCTTTTTGTTTTTGCTTTTTTGTTTATTTTTAGCATAACTTAATTAGGAAAAATTATACTTTGGATTTCCGGCAGGAAAATTATTCTTGGGGGAGAATAAGATTAACTATAAAATAGGAATTCCGGTGGGGGGATCAGGATGCAGGTTAAATGTTCTTTATGCGGTAAAATTGATGAAATCACTAAGATTCACAAAGATTATGCTAAACTAGCCAAGAATAAATCAGCTCCCTATTTTTGTGAATATTGCACATTTCGGGTAAAAACTCAGGCCAAAGAAGCTCAGTTTCCCCCGAAACCAATTTAATAGTGTAGGATGTTTAATGCGTGGGGTTGTAAAAACATTCCACGTGAATTTTTATTTTTGGCGTGAGAGAGTACGATAACTCTTTCACGCCTTTTTTGGTATAGACTATTTTCCCTTGTGAAATATTATAACAAGGCGAAGCGATGTCCTCACAAACGAAATTTTTCCATTGTTACGTTATAAAAGTATAAAGAACGGGACAAGTGATTTTTAACGTCCTTCTGGCACTAAGGAGGTACTGTGTTTAAACTTTTAAAAAATGCTCATTGTTTTACCCCCCAAGATATTGGCATTAAGGATATTTTAGTAATTTTTCATAAAATCTGTTTGATTGAAGATGATATATGTAGTACCGATATCAAGAATTTCTTCCGCAAACAGAAGGGAGAAGTAATTGATTGCTCTGGTTTAATTGCCGTGCCGGGATTTATTGATCAGCATGTGCATATTGTTGGAGGCGGTGGCGAGCATGGGCCTTTAAGCCGGACACCGGAAATTAACCTCAGCGACATCACTATGGCCGGAGTAACCACAGTAGTTGGGGTTTTGGGTTTTGATAGTGTGACCCGAAGTATTTCAGGGCTTTTGGCGAAAGCCCGCGCCCTGGAAAACGAGGGCATTTCTACCTGCATTTATACCGGAAGTTATGGTATTCCTCCGGCTACTCTAACCGGTAAGGTGCTGACGGATATTGCCCTTATTGACAAGGTTGTCGGTGTGGGGGAAATTGCTATTTCCGATCATCGCTCATCCCATCCTTCATTAGCTACCCTCAGGGAAATTGCTGTGGAAGCAAGAACCGGGGGCATGCTGGGGGGGAAGGCGGGAATAGTGCATATTCATGTAGGTGATGGAAAGGAAGGTCTAAATCCTGTTTTTCAGCTTTTGGAAGAATCAGATTTTCCGGTGGAAATGTTTGTGCCTACCCATATCAATCGGAATCCGGAGCTATTTGGACAAGGGATTAGATTCTTAAGGGCGGGGGGAAATATTGATTTAACAGCAGGAGAAAAAAAGGGTTTGAGCGTGCCCCATGCTCTTGAGCGTATCAGGAGCGAGGGATTCTCCCTGGATCATGTTACCATTACTTCAGACGGAAATGGTAGCATTGGAGGGGAGACAAAAACAGAAACAAATGGACAAAGTAATAATCAAAATTATAGTCAAGTTAATACGGGAAGTAAGCATAGGGAGCCTGGAAAACCGGGTATTCAAAAGATGGAGGATTTGTTAAAGGATTTTCGAAAGGCAGCTTTGGAACAAAAAATACCTTTGACAGATTTACTGAAAACCATTACCACTAACCCGGCTCGGATTTTAAAAATGTTCCCAAAGAAAGGAACCTTGGCCCCAGGGAGTGATGCGGATATTTTAATACTTAGGCCCCATGATCTAAAGGTAGAGATGCTTCTTTCCCAGGGAGACATCTTAATCAAAGAAGAAAAACCAGTGAAAAAAGGGACTTATGAAAATTGAAATCAATGAATGTAGGGTTTATGAAACGCCGATAAAAGACGGTGATCATAAGGACGAAAACTACAAAAAGCGTGAAGGATGATATGAATGTGAATAATATGAAACCAGACAAGAATGAGCAGAAAGGAAACTTGGTTATAATAGGAGGGGCCGAGGACAAAAAAGGGGAAAGCAAAATCCTGGAGGAGGTTGTGGAAATTTCCGGAGGCAGTAAGGCCAACTTGGTGGTGGTAACCACTGCCACAGAGCAGCCGGAAGCAGCCGGACGGGAATATAAAAAAGTTTTTTCCCGTTTGGGAGTTAAGGAAACTTATACCTTAGACATTAACTGCCGGGATGAGGCTAATAGTGAAGAAAACGCCAAAAAGATTATGAATGCCACAGGTATCTTCTTTACCGGAGGGGATCAATTAAGAATTACCAGTATTCTAGCCGGAACAAAAGTATATGAGGCTTTTCAAGAATCTTTCAGAAAAGGAACAGTTATTGTGGGGACCAGTGCCGGTGCCTCGGTAATGAGCAATACCATGATTGTGGAGGGCAATAATAACGATGCCGCCCGAAAATGCACCCTAAAAATGGCTCCTGGCCTGAATTTCTTGGACGGGGTGATTATTGACCAACATTTTGACCAAAGAGGAAGATTTGGCCGCTTGCTATGTGGGGTAGCGGAAAACCCCGGGATTTTGGGGATTGGCATCGATGAGGATACGGCGATTAGAGTGTATCCGGATGACCATTTTAAGGTAGTGGGGAATAACGCCGTTACTATTATTGATGGGAAGTCTATCCTAAGCTCCAATGTCTCAGAATTAAATCCCGACGAAATTCTAGCCATCACCAATGTCACTGTTCATGTTTTGTCCCAGGGCTATGGTTTTGACTTAAAGGTGCGGGAAGTACTGAGACTTCATTAAAAACTTGTCAGTTTGGAAAAGCTTTTTCTAATAACTTTAGGAGGCCTTAAGTTGAATATTAAAGAACTGAATGTTTATCGGGGACGGAATCTCTACTGTCATAAGCCGGTAATTAGACTTATAGTTGATGCCCAGGAATTAGGTGAAATTTCTACAGACAAAATTCCCGGATTTAATGAAAAGTTACTTAAACACTTTCCTGGTTTACAGAAACACTATTGCTCCCTAGGTTATGAAGGAGGTTTTGTTACCCGGCTTCAGGAAGGAACATATCTTTGTCATGTGACGGAACATTTAATTTTGGAATTGCAATGTCTGGCCGGGGATGATGTCTATTACGGGAAAACTCGGCTAGTAGAGAAACCCTCTGTATATGCCATTATATATGAATTTATTAATGAACAGGTAGGTATAGCCTGCGGCCGCGCAGCGTTGCAAATTATCTCTCGTCTCGCTCGGGGGGAAACTGTGAAGGTTTTGCCACTAGTGGAGCGGATTAAGAAATTGGCCCGGGATATTTCCCTCGGCCCTAGTACTAAGGCAATTTTCGATGCAGCTAAAAGAAGGGGCCTGCCTGTGAAAAGACTTGGAACCGAAAGTCTCCTCCAAATAAGCTATGGTAAGCATCTTAGGCTGATTGAAGCATCCCTCCCCGATGGCACCAGCTGTGTGGCCGCGGATATAGCCAAAAACAAAGATTTAACTAAAAAATTATTAATGGATTTAGGTATTCCCGTACCGGAAGGGAATCTGGTCTATAGTGAGGATGAGGCTGTTGAAGAAGCTAACGCCTTAGGCTATCCGGTGGTGGTAAAACCTTTTAATGGTAATCAGGGCCGGGGAGTAAGTACCAATATTAATAATGATACCGAGTTAAGGATGGCTTATCGTGTTGCATTCAGGGAAAGCAGTGTAGTCATGGTGGAACGTTTTATTCGTGGTGTAGACTTTCGGGTGCTGGTGGTGGGGAATAAGGTTTCAGCTGTGGCGGAAAGAAGGCCTCCATTTATCGTAGGGGACGGGGTTCATTCCATAGAAGAACTGGTGGCCAAAGAAAATGAAAATAGTAGCAGGGGCGATGGTCACGAAAAACCTTTGACCAAAATCCGCCTGGATGAGGTAGCAAAACAGCTTTTGAAGCGCCGGGGTCTTTCGGAAAAGGATATTCCTCAAAAAAATGAAACAATTTACCTACGAGAAAACGGCAACTTAAGTACCGGCGGCACAGCTCGAGATTGTACTGATGAAATTCACCCCCTAAATGCTGAAATTGCCGTCAAGGCTGCAAAGGCTATAGGGCTGGAGGTGGCTGGGGTTGATTTTGTGACTCCAGATATCACCAAACCTTTAGGCCAGGTAAACGGTGCTATAGTAGAAGTAAATGCCGCTCCGGGGCTCAGGATGCACCTTTATCCTTCCATGGGGAAATCCCATGATGTTGGTGAGGATATTATCAATTTCTTATATCCTCCCGGTAAAGAAGCGGTAATTCCCATAGTTTCTGTAACCGGGACTAACGGAAAAACTACAACAACTCGTTTAATTAAACATGTTTTGGCTCTAACTGGAAAAACCGTGGGCATGACCTGTACCTCCGGAACCTTCATTGGGGAAAAATGCATTTCTTCCGGAGATAATACCGGGCCGGCCAGTGCCCAACTGGTGCTTTCTCACCAGGAGGTGGAGGCAGCGGTTTTGGAAACCGCCCGAGGTGGCATTGTCCGAAAAGGCTTAGGCTATGATCTGGCCGATGTGGGTGTGATTATCAATATCAGCGATGACCACCGAGGCCAGGACGGCGTTGATACCCTGGAGGAATTAGCGTTTGTTAAATCCCTGGTGGTTGAAGCCATCAAGCCGGAGGGTTACGCTGTTTTAAACGCCGATGACCCCATGACTCCTTTCTTTCTTGAGCGTATTCGAGGAAAAGTAATCTATTTTTCCCAAAATGCCCGAAATCCCATGGTGGAAAACCACGTGAGAAACGGCGGGCGGGCGGTAACTGTGGATAATTTGGTGATGTTCATTCATGAGAATGGGAAGAAATACCCCATAATTAATATTAAGGAAATCCCCATCACCTTTGATGGGATGGCCCGGTGTAATGTGGAAAACTCTCTAGCCGCAGTGGCAGCTTTACGGGGATTAAATGTGCCGGAAAATATCATTGCCATGGGACTAATGTCTTTTCGGCCTGATGTGGAAACCAATCCGGGACGGTTTAATATTTTCGATCTGGGCGATTGCCGGGTGATGCTGGATTACGGTCACAATATCAGCGGATACCTTTCTGTCTTTGAATTAATCGAAGGTTTAGGGGCAAAAAGGTTGGTTGGAATAATTGGTATGCCTGGAGACAGGTTGGATGAAAACATTAAGGAAACGGGGAGAATTTCTGCCCCGGTTTTTGATCAGATTTATATCAAGGAAGATGCGGATTTAAGAAACAGAAGGCCGGGAGAAGTGGCGGAACTAATGTATCAGGGTGTCCTGGAAGGAGGAGGCCGGCCGGAGAAAATTGAGATTATTTTATCCGAGCCCGAGGCCCTGGAGACAGCTGTAAAGAATGCTCTGCCTGGTGATTTGATTGTCATGTTTTATGAAAGCTTTGATATATTATTCCGTTTAGTGCAGAAGCTGATCAAGGTTCGGTCATCAGAGGAGGCATCTTTGGCAAATTTAGCCGCCATGGAAAACCAGGACAAAAACCTTTTGGAACGGTCACGGATCGTTCCCTACAGCCAATAATGAGCCAATACCTTGTTGCGGTTACTTGTTAAAATCTCCTTGTTAAACAAAACATTTATGTTTGGACGGTTGCTCTTGATTTTAGAAGTTAAGAATAACCGTCTAAATTTTTTTAAAGAAAGTATATTTTTCTCTCGACATTTTGTGTCAAATCATGGAGGACAAACATAACATGTACTGTAGCCACCATATTGATTAAATGGTGGTGCAACAAAAACGAGAGGGGATCAAATAATGGGCAATTGTAACCACAACAATGGCATATTTGAGGACATTGTTGATTTAATCATTATCTTAATTGTCCTTGAATTTTTATGTGGTGTCATTAACAACGACCATTGCTAAAAGGTAGATGGATCGGACAGTTTACTTCACTTATGTGAGACCAAAACTTAAAAAAGCAGGTCGAAAGGGGGCAGTTTCATGGGCGTTTTAGGCGGATTACTGGGAAATTGTAATGGTAACTTTGATGATATCATAGACCTCATCATTGTGCTGATTGTGCTTGAGTTTTTGTGCAACTGTGTATTAGGCAAAAACAATAATCATCGTTGCTAAATAAGATTACTTAATATCTCCGCTAGGGCTGTAACGGAATTTTTCGTTACAGCTTCTTTGTTTTAAAAAGGTGATAGAGAGTGAAGTGGGAGGCTTGTTACGAAGTGAAAGGGGGAGCTATTAATAGTTTTTTTTTAATAAATTTAAGGATATCAGTATATTTTTCATCACATTCGTCCAGAATATATATCGGAAACCACTCAAAGAAGAGCTGCAGGTTATTGGAAATCCAATAACCCTCCCCCATGAGCTCTTCCTCCGGTTTCTCCTCTCCCAGGTTGCGAAAAGCAACCACTATCCGCAGGGTCGAAAAGACCTCTGCGGAATTTTTTATTTATCTTGTCGAAGTTAAATATATTAAGTAACTTTATGGAAAGATATCGTGATTTTGCTAACAATATGTTATAATTTGATGGTAAAGGAGTGAAAATTGTTTGCGTGTAATTTCCGGACAAGCCAAGGGTCGATTATTGACGGCTCCCAGGGGTTTTATCACCAGACCTACCTCGGATCGGGTGAAAGAAGCTATATTTAATGTTCTAGCCCCTAAGATTATGGGTAGTCACGTCCTCGATGCTTTTGCCGGCTCGGGGGCCTTAGGAATTGAGGCCTTAAGCCGGGGCGCGGAGCATGTCGTTTTCATTGAAAAACGTAGAGAAGCCTGGCTCACAGTGAAAAAAAACTTAGCCTTAACGGGTTTTGATGGGCGGGCTGAGGTTTTCATGGGGGATTTTGCCTCGGTTTTATCTTGCTTGGAGGAAAGGTTTGATTTGATTTTTCTGGATCCCCCGTATAATGAGGGGTTGATTCAAAAGGCTGTTTCCTTGATTATTGACTCCGGTTTATTAAAGTCTGAGGGTGTGATCATCATTGAAACCGCCTCAAAATTTCAAGAACTACCGACCAAAGAAGAAATCACTTTAAAAAAAGAATCTGTTTACGGGGACACCGCAGTTTTATATTATCAATACCGTTAGGAGGGTTTTTCGTGGATGTAATTAAGATTTTGGATGAAATGGAAGAGCTGATTGACTCCGGTTCGCGCATCCCTTTGGTAGGAAAAGTTTTAGTCGATGCCGACGGACTATTAGAGTACATGGATAAGATCCGGGCATCTTTGCCGGAAGAAATCAAGCAGGCCAAGTTTCTTAATATGGAAAGGGAAAAGGTGATGGTTGAGGCCCAGCACCGGGCAGATCGCATTTTGGAAGAAGCGGCCAACCAAGCCAAGAAACTGATCTCTGAGGAGCAAATCTTAAGGCAGGCGCAGATTGAGGCTGAAGATTTGCTGCAGCAGGCAAGAAAAACATCCAATGAAATTAAGCAAGGATCCAGGCAATATGCCAATGACGTTCTACATCAGATGGAAATACATATGGAAAAGGCCCTATATATCATAAAAAAAGGCAGAGAAGAACTGCAAGCCCAGAGTCAACAGCAGCAGTATCAGCAGCAATTGCAGAATCAACAGCAGCAGCGCACCACCGCTTAAATTTTAACATTATGGTTTAATGAGTTTGATGACATTTATTGATTACCTTATCGATGCAAAATATGATATACTAAAAGCCGGAAGAAAACAATACACATGGCGGCTAAAATAAACAAAAGACTTAGGAAAAAAGGTATTGTCACATAGGACATAAGTGAAACCGGAGTTTTTGGCATAAACATATTAATCACGCTGATAACCTGGCTTTTTATCAGAATATAGGCAAACAATCCTGCCAAGAGCATATGGCCGATTCTTGTCAAAAAACAAGGCAGGAAACTTAAATCCGATTCGCTGATGATGCCGGCAATTTGGGCGTGAATGCAAAGACCACTCCATCCCATGATCATGCTTACAGCCACCACTCGTTCTGAGAGGGGGGCCATGCTTTCGCCTGCCATTTTGGCACCTAAAGTCATTTCAAAGAGGCCGCTGGACAGAGCGGGTATTAATTCATCCGAAAAATGAAATGGAAAAAAAATAAAGGTGATTATTTTTTCGATCAAGGGGGATATTCCTAATATACCTAGAATTCTAATTAATACGGCGAAGAGAATGATAAATCCTCCAACCACTGCCAGGTTCATAATGGATTTTTTAACGGCATCGCTCATCAGTTTACCGATGGGCCTTCCGTCTTTTTGTTGTGCCTCGAACATGGCGCGAAAACTTCTTCTGATAAGATATTGATAATTGATATTCTGCCGCCGGATCTCTGGATCATTCCTTCCGTAAAAGCGGAGCAGGATGCCTAAACTTAGATTGGATAGATAATGGGCTGCGGCCAGCAAGATTCCTAATGACGGTTCTTGAAAGATGCCTACGGAAACCGCCACAAAAATAAAAAGAGGGCTGGCATTATTGGTAAAGGACAGCAGCCGCTCTCCTTCTAAACGAGTGCATAGGTTTTCTTTTCTCAGGCTGGTCGTAAGAGTAGCTCCCACGGGAAACCCGGAGGAGTAACCCAGGGCCACTACAAAGGCAGCTGAACCAGGGAGATTGAAGATGGGACGCATTACCGGCTCTAAAAGGATGCTGATAAAATGCACCACTCCTAACCCTAAGAATAACTCCGCGATAATAAAGAAAGGCAGCAGGGAAGGAAAAACTATCGTCCACCAGGTGTTTAACCCTAATGTTGCCGCCTCATAGGTCTCCTTAGGGAAAATCAGCATCGAAAGGCAGAGCATAATCGTGCCTAAGGGGAGGAGAATTTTCATAGCGACCACCTTTTAAAAAATAGTGCTTTTACATTTATACTGGAATATCCTGATTTATAGACCCA
>JBMNKZ010000010.1:0-38284 GCA_050952465.1 Bacillota bacterium
TCTTTATACCAGTAAACCACTCTTTCTTTAAAGCGTACATTTCTCTTGTTCTATCAACTCTGCTTGCAGGATATCGGTAGAATTGCGAGCAATTTGAACACCCAGTTTTCCATTTATTGCATCCTATTTCCGTAAAATGAGGACATTGTCCTGTGAATGCCCAGCAATCGTGTAGTGTCCAAACAACAGGAATGTTCTTTTCTTTTATATATTCAAACAACATTTTCAAGTTAATAAAACAGTTATGTAGGTTGTGTAATTGAATAAGGGATGGTCTAATTCTATCAACCTGTTTCAAAAATCTCTGAGTACCTAACTTTGAAAAACACCCATTTAATCCAGTGTAATATGCCAACCTCAAATGAAGGTTTCTTTCTAGAACACTGCCTATCAAAATGCTATTTTCTAAGGATTTTCTCATATTAGTTCGGGATTTTGCATACGCGACATAAACATTAAAACCTTTTTCACGCGCCTTGTTGGATATATTTAACATTATGCTTCCAGTACTACCATAGTTAACACTATTAATTTGTATTATATTTTGTAATCCTTCCATTAAATAACTTCCTTGCTTTCTGAGGTATTATAAAGAGACACCCGGTGCACTCTTGCTAATCCTTGATAATCTTGTATTTTAATTCCCCAATACAATAACAGGTACATAAAATATGTGGAATAGATTATTAAATGACTTGTCATGGATAACACTAAAAATAATACAATCGAAGCTGCAAAGCTTGCCGTACTCGCATATGAATGCCTATACATTTTTATGTTATAATTTATAAGAGATATTATAAACATGATATATAAACTAAATCCAACTATTCCATAGTCATATAAGACTTCCAAAAAATCATTATGCGCTGATGTAGTAGTTATACCTGTCAAATATACTCCATTAAATCCATGGCCAAAAAACCTTTCAATAAATGGAGTGTCTTTTATGGCTAACCATACCTCCTGATATATAATATTTCTGTTTGATCCACCATCATGATGAAGATTACTAAGACGAGCTATTATATCTAAGTCAAATACAGTTGTCGTATAGTTATACATCCAATATGATGCAATTGCTATAAAAACCATCACGAAAAGTAAATACATCTTTTTGGGCATTGTCTTATTTTTAATTTTATATTCAATAATAAAATAAAAAGTAATAGCTAGTATAGAAGCTATAAAAGCTGTACGTTTTAGGGATATTAATACGCATAACACTATTAGCAATATCAATCCAATCTTCAATATATTTTTTTGATATCCAGAACAAACGGCATAAATAATAAAACATAATATATCGAACTAGCTGTTCCAGCAGCATTTACAAGAACTAAGTTTCCGGATCGAATATTTAGAAGGTATATAAAAACAATCAAAGGAAACGTAAGTAGGACTACTTTGCTTGGATTAATTAATTTAACCTTTGAAGAATTAATCGCAATTACAAAAACCGCAATCCACACTGTTTGGTTTATTAATACATATAGCATCGTATCCCCATATTGGTTAGCATTTAAAGCTGTAGATAAAATTGTTGATATCCATAATAAAATAGCAAGCAATAGTATCGATTGCATTTTAATGCTTGTTTTTAAATTGAATAGTAATATAACGATCAATGTTGCATTTACTGCCGTGAGAGCCAAAGATACATTATTAATACTAAAAATTAGCCAAGAAACCCCATAATAATAAAGTATATTAGACACAAATGCGTACGTTAATGCAACAATTACAATAATATATAACGATGTATATAAAATATTTTTTTGCAATGTTGTTTTCATTCGAATTCTCCTGATCGTCTTCTGAAACCTAATACAGTCTATGGCGTTCTCCCTAGCATCCTAATTATTTTATAAAAATACTCTCAATTATACGCGCTACATGAAGAGGTGTATTTTCCGGATACAATTTTTCAATATCACTAAAATTAATTCTCTGATATGATGAAAACGAGAAATCACAAAGTTCCTTTAGTTTAACATCATTTCCAATAATGTTATATATTAGTGGGTATTTACGATAATACTTCAATGCATAATCATCATCTCTATAAACAAAATTTAGTATTTTTTTCCCTGTAGCAAACAGTTCAAAAATTTTACTTGGAACTACTGATTCCATATTATTGGAAATATTAATAAGCACATCTGATCGTTCTAACCACTCTATCAATTCTTTATGTGGCACTATACCATGATTGACAATACGACCTTGGCTTTTCTTTGAGTACTGTTCAATCACCTCATTACAATTACCTTTTACAAAAAGATGAAGTACTAAGTCTGGATATATTTCTAACATTGTCATAAAAACTCTAAACATTATTTCCGCAATGTTATCATATGGGCGGAACACTCCTATAACAACATCATAATCAAATTTTTTCTTTATTTCTTCTGCTTTTCTTACGAGTTTGCGTGTAATTCCTGGTCTACAATTAGGATATCTTGTACAATTAACAAGTGAACCTAAACGTATATACCAGTTACATATCGAGTCGGCTTGTTTTTGTCTTAATTTTTTTTCTATTAAGCTACCTGTTAAATTATGTGCAATGATTTTACTGTCATAATATTTTTCTATACTTTCATCCTTTTGCCAATCGTTATTGATACAAACCACGTTATGTCCCATGTTTTTTGTATTTATCAGCAGCCGACATTAATGCCCCGAAGAAAGCACGAAGCCTAGAGTAGTTATAGTATATTCGTCTACTTCTTTCCTGACTTCTGCAGAGAATGAAAAAATATATCTATTAGCTCTTTTCCAACTTAGATCACATTGAACTGGAGGACGTTACGTTATTTGATGTTTATTTAACTCTACTACTTGTTCTACTGTTTCCCTGATTGTATTTTTTTAGGTATAAGTATTCTTTTACTCTGCAAGAGCATCAATGGAATTCACTCTTTGCATATTGCTCTTGCCAGATTCTAAATATTCCCTTTTCTGATTCTTAAGATTCTCTTTTGCATAATAATTAATAGTGCTTAAAAATTATTTATTACAGTTTCAAGCCACTCTCTTGACTTGCTAATACGCTTTTCAACTTCTTGATCAGCTGAAACAAAATCAATATTGGTTAGTAATTGATCATTTAGATCCCCTGGACTTTTTATTATCCGATGGGACAACTCACTCCAATTTAAAATGTCTTCAATTCTATCATTCGTTTGTTTATTAGGCAAAAGAGTAGCAAAAGGCTTATGATAAATTATTGAAAAAACCGTTGCATGAAATGATGCTGATAGCACAAAATCTGCATGTTTTATATAAGATAAAACTTCACTCGGGCCTAAATCCTTAAGGAAAAAATCGTACTTGCATTTTTTTGATAAACCACCATATAAAACAACTTTCAGTTCTAATTCTTTAGCTAAATATTCAACCGCTTTGTTTAAGAGTTCTGTTGGCTGTACTAAATATACAAACAGATAATTATCAATTTGCGGTTTTTTTATAAACTGCTCATATTCATCTTTTGATAACAGTAATACCGGATCCACAACCTGCGTTACATTATTAATGCCTACGCTATTTAGAAGTTTAACTGATGATGATTCTCGAACAGATATTCGATTAAATCCTTGTAATTCATCTTTTAGCTTCTGAAGTTCTGTATTTGTGTAATTGTCTCTTCCCATGCTTGTGCCATAAGATATTTTATATCCATTAACAAATGGTAATTTAAAGGCACTGTCTCGACCAGAATCATGATAACTATTCCACAGTTGATCTCCACCAGCAATATAAATATCAGCTTGCGGTGGATTATCTTTTAGATCATCTAATGAAAAATACTTATGTGAACTTAGCCTAATATTTTCATTAATGAATGTCTCAAATTTCCTTTTTCGTGTATTGTATTGCTTAAAAAAAAGCCATTGGCCGATTATTGTTTTTAAACTCTTCCTTCTGAAATAAATAGGATTGTAGTCAATAATTTCTGCTTCGTATCCTTGGTCATTAAGGTACTTACATAATGCATAAGCTTGAAATACAGAACCAAAATTGTGTATACTGTGAATTGTAAGTATCGATATTTTCACCTTAGCCCCCCCCATTTGTTTCTAACATTAGTTCCTTATTTTTTCCCCAGCAGTCGCTTAATCACTGTTTTAACCTCATATGGAATTGCTCTCTTAAGAATTGGTGTTATCCTCTTTAAATTACAGTGCTTTTTGGCAGCAGCTTCAAACCCAAGTTTTTTTATATCTGTATAAATAAAATCTCTTGTATCCGGACGTGGTGTCGGTTTATTAAGATTTCCATTTGTTTTTAATGCATATTCCAATTTAGAAGGTATAAACCTAATTTTATCAACGATTTCATCAAATACCTGCTTGCCCTTTGTTGTATTAACTAATATCATTGACACTCCTTCGGGCGGGTAAAATTCCGAATGATATTTTTGTATATCCCAATAATCTGCTATAGTAAAATCTCCTTCTCGATTGGAAGAAGCAAAGCTGCACACATAACAGGATTCTCGGTAAATATTTCCATTTAAGTAGTAGTAGTAGTAGTAGTAGTCTGTTTCTGGCAGTAACTGCTTTATATGGGCTTTATCGTTTTTTATATAGGTAAAAGAACCTGCTGAAGCCCAACCGTACTTTGTCTTGTCTCGAAAACGGTAATCCACGACTTTCCCCTTCAACTTACACTCGAGCCAACTTAGATATTCCTGGAACAATGCATTACTTGGAACTCCGTGACAAACCAAGTCTACTGTTATCAATTTTTCATAATCAACTTTCAAGTATGCTCTAAGTCCTGCAATCTGGCAGGGTGTCCCTGTATAAAGTACCCATCTGTCCGCTTTAAGTATTTCTTTTGTTTTAGGAAAAGTATCCTGTATATTACTTTGGATATATTTTGAACCACGCATTCTGGCTATTTGTGTTTTTGTTTCAGCAATGATATGCGTTGGATTTAATGCCTCATCGAATACGCATCCCACTACAGCCCCACCTTTATTCAAAATTGCTTCTGCAAGTACCGTGAACATACCACCAGAGGAACTCTTTTTTAATACCAATTTATCTTTATTATTTGACGCATAAACCAAGGGTTGATCCAAACGTTTTACTGATGACACATTATCAGATGCTATCGGGCATCTCTTTTCGCACAACCCACAGCTTATACAAATATCTTCGTCAACTACGGGATATAAAAATCCCTCTTCATCGTTAACCATTGAAATAGCCCCTACAGGGCATATATATTCACAACAGCGGCACCCAGTACATTTTGACTTATCTTTTTCCGTAAAATAGCTTGTCACTGAATATTCTCCTTCAAAAACAATCCATTAATAATTTCTATAAAAGCATTAGGTGTGTTTTTGTAAAATACGTCTTTTATCTCTTCATAATCCGTATTTTTACCCTTACTATTATTAATAAAGTCGTTAACCCGCTCCACCATTTTCTGAACATCCTGATCCCTTTCATCAAGTAACAATGCCAAAGGATATTGCTTAAGATACGGTATACAAGGCTCATTATCTATAGGATAGGTGCTAATTATTGGTTTTCCCATAGCCATATATTCGAAAATCTTACTGGGAACCATTGAATCGTTGTTATTCCCAATATTTATAAGGAAATCTGCTTGCTGCAATATTTCTAAAACGGATTCATGTGGTAAATTTTCAACCACATTTAGTTTTTCACCAAGTTTTTCTTGAGCTTTTTTAAATATACTAGGGCAATTATTTGTACCAATAAACGTTAATACGGCATTCTCACAACTCAGATTTTCAAAAATCTTAAATATGAATTCCGGATTTCTAATTGGATACGGTATTGAACCAGCATAAACCAAATTTATTTTTTCACTATCCAAAATACTCCTGCATACTTTCGCTGATAGCGTTCTTCTTTTTCTTTGGACCATCAGAGGGATATCCAGAAATTTAAATTTTTCAAAATAGCTACTGTTAGCATTATAAAGTCTATGATGATTTTCACTTGACTTCATAACAACAATTCTATCTGCATTCGTTAGTAGTCTTTTTTCCCATGCCAATCCCACTTTTATAATTCTTGATTTAGAAAAAATTTTGGGTCCGTAGCCCCCGGACAATGAATCTAAGAAGTAAGGGACATACTTTATTTCCGGGAATTTCCTTTTTAGCATATAGCCCGCTATCAATGAATCAATCGGGGTATAAACAGGGACAACAATATGAAATGCTTGCTTATGGTATAATTCCTTAGCTTTGGTATAAAAACGATATGTATAAGCTGGGGATACCAAAGGCCAGAATGGTGAAAAGATAAAACTTTTAATTTTGTTCATAATTAATGCAATTTTATTTACAACAAAAGCCAATTTGGATGAGTCGTTATATTCAACCCATTCAATAAGCCTGTATGTTAATCGTGTTTTGATTCTATGGATCTTTGCGCCTTCAAGCAATTCTACGTCAGGCGAATTCCTTTCTCCATTTACGATACAGGTGACGTCATATCCAAAATTAATAAGCTCCTTAATCACTTGCTCACAACATATTCCATTGGCTGATGGTCGTGGTTGGTACATGCCTAGCATGAATAATATTCTCACTATTAACAGCTCCTAGCCATCTTCTTTTTTTGCTAATTGCCTAATCCCAAAAGCACAGTAAAGAACAATGCATTTCTTAAATTATTTTTCTAGCCATAACATCAGTAGCTTCTTTAAACGTATAATAACCTTTTAGATTTTTAATGTTACAGTGTTTTATTGTTGAAACATACTACTATATTCTCTTTCTGTTAATATATCTTGGATTCTTTTTGTTCCTTCATTGTATTCTGCAACTACTTTTTTTAGTGTGTCATCACACATCACATTAAAATCTTCCCAGTTTAATGAGTTATAATATTCAAAAACTAAATCAGCGAAGTTCTCTTTGTTTGGATCCAATGCAATCCCTATTCCAGCCGTTTCTACCTTTTGCCCCATAAAAGAACCTTCATTACAAAGTTGTGGTATATAGAAAACTATTCCATCGTAAAATTTATTTGCCATTGCTGGTTTCATTACTTTATCATTTTCAAATAAATTGTGTAATATATCTGTTTCCTTAGCAAATTCATATCTATCATCAGGTTTATATTCACCATGAAAAAAAACATTATTAATACCAAGTTCCTTGCAATACTGCCTTAAAATGTAGGCAGTTTTCTGCTCCCTTCCATGGTAGTGAAGTTCAAACCTGCTGTCATTAGCTAATCTAGTGATGATTCTTTTATTAATTTCTTCATGCCTTATAAATCCCCAATATCTAATTCTAATTGGCTGGTTATCACGTGGTAGATAACGCCTTATATCTCTATTCTTTAAAGAATCCAACAAAACATTATGTGACGTATATATATTATTCTTTGTAGGTAGATGAGCCCTAAAGGCATCAGAACTAACAAATGTTGCTATTGAATGATCCACAAGCCCATGTATAATTTTTTTATATAATTTAAAATTCTCGTAGGTAACGTCTCTGTAATCTAGAATATATTTCCTTGAATATTTCTTTGTTAGAATATCATATAGTAATACACCGGGCGTCGAATGAAGAACAAGAATCAAATCAAAATCGTTTTCTTTAATTACGTTCTTTACATACTTTCTAAATCTCATAAAGTGCGGCATTTTTTTAGCCATTGATTCGCTATCCGACATGTTATCAGAAAACTTTAAGACATTAACTCCCCTTGGTGGCTCTACATCTGGTTTACCATCTCTATCCCAATATATTAAGATAATTTCGCTATTTGTTTTATGAAGTTGATTTATGTAAAAATGAATATATGGCATGTAAGCAATTTTCGTAAAACCAATTAACAATACTTTCATATCATTTTTCCTTCATCATGTAATCAAAAAGTTCAATAAACTTCTTTGTATTGACACTTCTTGCATAATAATTCCTCCCAAATTCTTGGCCATTTTTGGCGTACAATTCTCGTTTTTCTTTGTTGTTATATAGTTCAAGAATTGCGTCTACAACTGCCTCAGGATCATTATTAGATGCTGAAATTCCTATTTCGTTATCATTGAACATCCTGTAATAATCCGAATCTTCATCAACTGAATTAACTATTGCTCTATTACAAGCCATTAAGAGCCCTGCTTTACTAGGAACGGAATTGCCTATTATACCCCTTTTCAAGGGAATCAAGCAAACTGAACAAGCACTATATACATCTGAAACCATATGCTGTGGTTCAAGGGGAAAAAATTTTATGTTATCTAGGCCTCTATTCTTTGCCTCATTTACAAAACTATCCTTTTGGCTTCCCTGACCTATCATATGGAATTCAATATCTTTATAAGATCTAAGTTTTTCAGCTACATTTAGTACCATTTTATAATCAAAAACATACCCCATAGTGCCTGCGTATTGAACATAAAATTTGTCTTTGTCTAAATCATATTTTTTCACAAACCTATTTTCTGCCCACGGAACTTCGTGTACTGTTCGATCATCAAACCAATTTACTATCGGGTATACTTTTTCTTCTGGCACTCCTTGCTCAAGGACTTTCGTTTTCATGTCCACAGAAATGACCGTAATTGTATCACTGAATTTATAAGCTATTTTTTGAAGCGCATAAAAAAAATTGGCTACAAGTTTATTTTTCAGCACACCGCTATTTACTGCACTCCCAGGCCACATATCTTGAACGCTATATAGTATTGGCTTTTTCATAAAAACTTTTAATAAAACAATAGAATATATTACTGTTGGGCATGATTGAACAAAAACAACATCAATAAAGTCCATTTTTCTCCACTTATTAAAACACTTGAATGCGTAGAAGGCTTCTTCGATATACCTTTTAACAAAGGAACTTTTTGATACTAATTTTCTATCAATAATTTCCACATGCAATTTCTCTTGTTTTTTTAAATTATCCGGCAATTCATCATTAATTCTTTTTCTCCTGCTTTGAATTAGTGTAACTCTAAAGCCATTTTCAAGAAGGTCTTCAATTAATGAACTTATTAAATGATTAGAAGGTCCCGGCGTATCAAATCCTTCTGTACATATAAATAATATATTTTTCATTAGCGCATCCTTTATAAATCCTCTTTTTTATAGATTCCACAAGTGATAAACTTGATGACAGCCCACCTGCTTGCATCCAACTTTATGATAAAAATTAATAGCTCCTACGTTTCGTACTTGAGTGCCAACTTTAATCTCACTACACCCCCGCTTGTAGGCTGTATGTTCTATAGCTCGAAATAAGTTCGTTCCAATGCCGCTTTTAGCCCTATTACTTGATACGGCAATCAACTCAACAATACAAGCTCTATCATAATAAGAGTGTAGTAAGTACCCATCTATCCCTTCATTAGTTCCTTCAGCCATAGCATAGAATTTATTCTGTTTTTCAAAAGAGTTTATCAACCACTGCCGATAGACTTCGCCGCCACCCCTTTTAGCTAGTTCAGGGTCTTCAGTGAACTTTGAGAAGGGGAAGTCTGCCATATTAACGATTCGTTCATCTCGCTCCATGGCTTGATAGATCCTAATCCTCTCCGGCATAATAGCAGGAGCATCAATTTTTTTTATAAACTGTATATTTACATCAGCCAAGAAAGCCGTTGTATCTTTTCCAATAAGAAAAGCATTAGCTGGTTCCGAATTAAGGTTCTGAATAGATATAAACTGGTAGTTTCTAAATCTCTCTAATAAGCATTTCCATTCTAATCTTGAAACTGGCTTATGTAGTATCGCTTTAGCACAGCTCACCCCAAAGAACTCGGTATCCCATAGCAATTCACTGAATGCGACCGCACTCTCTATCTTTTCATGTTTCATTGGTATCCCAACTCCTCAAATCCCAACCCCAACGTTCTTGTCATCCTCTACTTGATCTTCCATACTTGCTGCCATCTCCATACTATTAGCAGGCACTACATAGATATCTTCGCGCTTTAAAACCGATACAGCCGTTTTGAAAAATATTTTTATGTCCAGCCATAAAGTAAGATGGTCAATATAATAAATATCGTGTTGAATACGTTCTTTCCACGGGACTGTGTTTCTAAAATATGCTTGGTTATAACCTGAAACGCCCGGTCTAACTTCTAGTTTTCGTTCTTCATTTTCTTCATATAACTCTCTATGTTCCGGCAAATCAGGTCTTGGCCCAATGATACTCATGTCCCCTTTAATGATGTTAAGTAGTTGCGGTGTTTCATCAAGGCTGGTCTTGCGTATGAATTTTCCTACCTTTGTTAGTCTCGGATCATCCTCGGAATTAAAAGTTGAACCATCTTCATTTCTAATATCTGGTGCATTCACTTTCATGGACCGAAATTTATACATTTTAAATATCTCTCCGTCTTTACCAAGCCTAGGAGCATTATAAAAAATTGGTCCCTTGTCTTGAAAATAGATAATCGGCGCGACAAGAATTAATATAATAAACCAGAAGGGAAGAGCGATTATAGATAATATCAGATCAAATATTCTCTTGAAATATTTTTTATACATTTTCTCACCCTATCTAGTAACAGCAACTTCTCTATTATTTAAAACTTCATATATAATTCTCTTGAAACTCTCAACAACATACTCCACATCCTCATTATTCAATAAAGTATGTAGCGGCAATGTAATCTCATTTCTATACATATCAAAGGCATTAGGATAATCCTTAATATCGAACCCCATTTTTTTATATGCAGTAAACATAGGCAGCGGCTTGTAATGTACATTAGTTGCAACCCCAGCCTCAGCCATTTTGACAATAATCTCATTTCTCTCGGCTTCCCCAATATCAGGTATCCTTGCTAAATAAAGGTGCCCGGTAGACACATAATCCTCCCCATAATGCAACAAACTCTTAACCCCTATCGGCAACAATTCCCTATCATAGGCCTTGATGATCCCTTTACGCCTTTCCAATAGAGCTTCATATCTTTCAAGCTGTACTAATCCAATGGCCGATAATATATCGGTCATATTACATTTATACGCCGGATAAATGATGTCATATTCCCAGGAACCTTTTTGGTTTTTGGCTAGAGCATCCTTGGATTGACCATGCAAGCTATATAACATAAATTGATGGTAAAGCCACTCATCATCTAATCCTAAATCGTTTCGCCAAACAACTGCTCCACCTTCAGAAGTGGTTATATTCTTAACTGCATGAAAAGAAAAACATGTGAAATCAGCAACCTGTCCGCATTTCATTCCTTTTCTTTCCGCTCCAAAAGCATGAGCAGCATCAGCCATCACAATTACCCTATTAAATAAGTGCTGAATTTCATTGGTAGCTTTGAATAATTCTTTCTTACTTTCAACTGCTTCATATATTTTTTCGTAATCACACATTTTGCCGGCTATATCTACTGGAATGATTGCTTTAGTTCTTTCAGTAATTGCATCAGCTAATTTGGAGTAATCCATCTCAAAAGAATCTGGGGCCACATCCACCAACACGATTTTTGCACCTACATGATCTATTACTGAGGCTGAAGCTGTATATGTATATGCGGAAGTAATTACCTCATCACCTGGTCCAATCCCTAAAATACGCAGAGTAAGCTCCATTGCTGCTGTTGCAGAATTTAAGCAGACGGCTTTATTGACTCCTAAATATTCAGCTATCTTTTGCTCAAATAGTTTTGTCCTTGGTCCGGTTGTAATCCAACCTGATTTTAAGGCTTGTATAACTTCTTCAATCTCTGCGTCTGTAATATCCGGTGGAGAAAAAGATATGTTTTTCATTTCAGCCATCTAATTCACACTCATTTCTT
This sequence comes from Bacillota bacterium, assembly GCA_050952465.1. Taxonomy (GTDB): domain Bacteria; phylum Bacillota; class Dehalobacteriia; order Dehalobacteriales; family Dehalobacteriaceae; genus DUPU01. The sequence goes on from JBMNKZ010000010.1 coordinate 11,785, forward strand.
TCATTCTCAGAATAAGCTCTATATCTAAAATGCTATAAGCATTGAATTTCCTATATTAATTAGTTATCATATGTATATAACTGTTGCCAAAAACTCACATGTTTGTGGTACGTATATGTATTCTTTCTCAGGCGTTTTCTACCACATCTAGTATTTATCCATAGACCATACTCACGGCTTAATTTTAGGTACCATTTACTTCCATTTATACCGTATATTGTATATCAACATGTATTCCCTACAATATATTGATTTCGTCATTGTATTAATTACGTGTAGTTTTATGGTCAAATTTTATTTTTAAGGATTTTTGCTACGTCTCCCAGGTTCATGGGCTCAAAGTAAATAAAGACTGTCATCAATTTTACCGAGGCAAATCAAATTAATTAGCTGAATAGATCCTAAAATTATGATAAGTGCCGCACTATTTATTTTCTCCCGGGAATAATAACCCAATGATAACTATGTCATTATAAATTTGTTTATAGTAAATTTTAAACTTTCTAATTATAATCCGTGATATACCTTTATATCTTCCAAACTCTTCTGTATATGTCTTACCAATAACCGGATTTCTTAAGAATTCCTCCGTTTCTATAATAATCTGAGAAATATAATTCAAAGTTTCTTCTGGAGTGAATCTTTCATTTCTAAATTCAATAAGTTTTTCTCTTACAACAGGGGTCCAAATTACATTACGGGAGTTCATCACATAAAATCCTTTTCTGAAAGTGATTTTAAAAGCTCGGAGGTAGTAATTCCAAATCCTTTCTTGTACTGCTCTTCACTTTTTTTGAACATGTGATTAAGATTTGGATTTGACTCGGCATCGGCTTTTATTGATTGCACATCTTCTTCTTGCAAAACAAGAGTAAATTTACCTTTCCCTGGAATAGAAAACTGAAAAACTGAATTTTCGCTATCCATATTAAAAATGTATTTCATAAGCTCTTCCGACGATAGGATCTTTCCCATCATATTCACCACCAATTAAATAATTTTTTATTCATATCATATCATATCATACGCATTGGATTCAATAAACGAATAAATGCATTAATGTTTTTTCATAATAATACGCTGTCGAAGCTTGATCAGTCAAAATTTCAATTAATTCAATATGGCAAATGAAACGTCCCCCAACATGCCCCTCCTGGCTACAGGTTGTCACGGTACCGGCAGTGTAGGCAAATTTTGCTCATACTGAACTTTTTTAAAATTCACTTATAAAAGGTAACTTATTTCAAGGGTCCCCGACTCATCGGAAAATTCAATTGTTGAGCCTATATTTTGCATATAATTTTTATTTTCTTTCAGTTTTATGCTACATATTGTGGTCGGTATCCACAGACCATACTCACGGCTAAAATTTAGAAAAATACATAAAAGTTTGCGATTTCTTAATTACATAATTACAAAATCCCTGAAACCCTTGACATTACTAGCTTTTAGGCTGTAATTATCTTTTCGAGTTAATTACAAATCGGGTTTTCCCTTATGCAACATTTTGTATGCGAACACGTATTCTGTACGAGAACTAGTTTTTCATGTTTTACATGTTGTCTACTTCCTTTTTTATCCCTTCCCCATACTAACCTCGATTAATTTATTGTTTTACTACATCTTGCATAAAATTTTTATTTTCTTTCAGTTTTATGCTACATATTGTGGTCGGTATCCATAGACCATACTCACGGCTTTCCTCCGTATGACGATTATTGCTAATTATGCAACACATTGTGAGAGAACGTGTATTCTATACAATATCTTAATTTTAGTATAGCTTTGGATATAGGTTCTACAGAAAAGGAACGTCTTCATCGTCTTCATTTTCATTAGCTTCATCTTTAGAATGCAAAATACATCTGACTATACCATGTACATACTGGATGTCACCATTAGCCGGACAAATATTTTCTTCATATTTTTTTAAAAATTCATCAAATTCATAAGCAGTCTGATCTTTGTTTTCCGTAAGCAAATAAACATGATACTTTCGTTCCAATTGCTGACAATTAGTATTACAAACTTGCCGAGTAGCTCTTTCTGCATAACCTTTATATTGAGGAACTGCTATTAAAACTAAGATACCTAAAATAGCGATGACTATCGTAAGCTCAATTAAACTAAAACCTTTATTATGAAAGTATCTCCTTTTTTCTTTCTTCACCTCAACTATCCCCCTACTGCTTATTTCAACCGCAGTATTCAGTTATTGTTAATGAAGTGATATCAGGCTGTTTGTTTTATTAATCAAATATTTGGTCTAACTTGTAAGGTTTCCTTATAAGTTGAAATTTCCTCTAATTCTCCTACTTCCAACTTTCCAGCTTTCGCTCCAATAATTGTCTAAACCCTTCTCCAATATCCTCCCGCTCCAGCGCAAAATCCACCGTGGCCTCAAGATACCCCATCCGGTCTCCTACATCGTAACGTTTACCCTCAAACACATACGCATATAGCTTCCGATTCTCCCTTAATTTCCGTAATCCATCCGTTAATTGAATCTCGCCCCCGGCACCGGGCTCTTGTTTCGCTAGAATATCGAATATTTCCGGATGGATGATGTAGCGCCCAAGAATAGCCAGATTAGAGGGGGCATCTTCAAGCTTTGGCTTTTCCACCAGATCCTCTACATCATAAACCCGTTCAGCTACACTCTCCCCCTTAATAATGCCGTATTTTTGCACATCCGTATCTGGTACAGGCTGTACCCCTAATACACTTACTTCATATTCCTCATATATTTCCATCATCTGCTTCAGGCAGGGCTTTTCCGACCGGATAATGTCATCCCCCAAGAGGACGGCAAAAGGTTCGTGCTCGGCAAAGCGGTGGGCACAGTAGATGGCATGTCCTAACCCTTTAGCCTCTTTTTGCCGCACATACTGGATATTGGCCATATCGGAGATCTCCTGGACAATTTTCAGTAAATCATATTTTTCTTTTTTCGCCAGTTCCGTTTCCAGTTCATAGGATTTGTCAAAATGATCTTCGATGGCCCGTTTTCCCCGACCGGTGATGATGAGGATATCTTCAATGCCGGAAGCAACAGCTTCCTCCACGATATATTGGATGGTTGGTTTATCTATAATGGGGAGCATTTCTTTAGGTTGAGCTTTGGTAGCAGGCAGGAACCGGGTTCCCAGGCCTGCCGCCGGAATAATCGCTTTACGTATTTTCATTCTTTATCGCCTCTAAATCCAAATTGGTTTATTTTAAGTAAAAAAAAGCAACTTATCAAAAAGTTGCGGCTTGGCAATCATGGCTTAAAAAAGCTTTAGATCCATAGCTTTGTGCCCTATCCTTTCGAATAGTTTACCAAAAAAAATCTTATTTTTATTTAAGCAATCATTTTCCTTCTTAACAATAATTTTCCTTTTGGTAACCTTCATTCCATTTTAATGCTAAAAACAGCAGATGTAAACCCGTAGTTACGGGCAATTTATTGCAAACTCCTAGCTATTTCGACATTACTACCTTTTAGGATAAATATGCCCATAATGCCATATTTAACATATTTACTTTTATTCTTCACGATAATACAAAATTCCTTCTATAGGAACAATTAAAGTTCATAAATTCCGCTGAAGTCTTTTTTGGGGACTGTCTGCCGACCGGGGGGCACTCTCCCCTTTTTCCGATGCAAAGCTTCATAGTCCAGCACATCCTGGCGGGTTCTTAGATTTGCCTTTTCCCAATCTAAGAGAATGGCATCGATGTACTTCAAGCGAAAAACGCCTTTTAAGACAGCAATCTTCAAGGCTTCCAGGATCAGATCCGGGACGTATTTTTTCTCCCATTCTGCGATTTGTTCCAGCTCCATGGGGCTTAAAGGTCTTCCAAATTCCTTTTCCACAGATTCTGCCGTCGCCGGAACTGTTGCCGTCGCAGTTGCAGGGGTGGCACTTGGCACGGGGTTAAAGGAATCCGGAATCAGGTTAAGGGAATCAGGAATCAGGTTAAAGGAATCAGCCGGGCCGGTACTTGCCTTTTCCGGGCTGGGACAAGGTAAAGCAGTACCCGAATGATCAGGTGCCTCGGCGTTCTGATCCGGTGCCGGGGGAATGGTGCTGGCTACTTCTCTTTTATGGGGGTTCTGGTGCTTTAGGAAATTGATAATCCAAATGTATTTCTTACCTGCTGCCTCATAGCGGAGAATAAATCCTTTTTGGTTGAGGGCATTCAAGAGCTCATCTACATCACAGTCATCATAGGGCAAAAGTTCTGCTTTGATTTTTTTGGGCCGGTCTTCCAATCGGCCTTCCCGGTCAGCAATGGTCCAAAGGCCGGCAAAAAGAAGCCTCCCCAAAGGTTCCACCTCGGCCAAACGGTCATTTAAGAAAAATCCGGGTTTAATATTTCTGGAACGTGCCATTTTTGTTTCTCCTCCTTTTGTAAAAAAACTACCGTGTATCGGTAGTTTTTTCATGAATCTGCTTTGACAAAGTTCTTTGCTAAATGTTCTTGTAGGGCCTTTAGGGAAAATCTTTTATGGCCGCCTACGGTGGTGTAATAGGAAATCTTACCTTGCTGGCACCAGCTGCGTAATGTTTTGGCACTGATACCCAAAAGCTTACAGGCATCTCTGGTATTAATCATTTGGTGCTCATTCATGGTTATCACCTTCTTTTGTTATGTATTATTATTTTTAATGCCTAGAACATATGTTTGATGTAGTTTATATTGTACCGCTGATTGGGACAGGTGTCAAGGGTAAAATGCAAAAAATGGATTGGGCTGATTTAAGGATTAGATGCTGCTTTTTAGGACTTCGATGGCTTTGGCCAGATCGCCGATGCTGGTGCTTAAGTGTTCCAGTTTCCCCTCAATGCGGATTAAGAGATAGGCGGAGATGGCAATGGGAAATCCCACGTTGCTGATAATTTGTATGAAGTCTTCCATATTATTTTTCCCTCCTTATTAAGGGGGCTTGGGTCTTTAAATTTTCATACCTCAAGCCCCCAAGGATTAAACCGGTTTACGCCGGGTCATACATGTCGTTGGTGACGGTATCAATGATTTTGGCATCTTTCTTTGCAACCAAATCACCGCCGGCAGCGTCAAATATATTTAAGGCAATCACGGTGTCCATCACATTTTCAATTTCAGCCTTAGACAAACCGACTTTCGGGTTATCCAGGGTTATGGACATGGTGGTTCCGTCCTGTGCGCCAAAGGACAATCTTAAAACCTTTTTCATTTCTGCCATTTTGGTGCCTCCTTTCCTTTTGATTTGTTGGTGGGGAACGCCGGTAAAGTGCGAACGCAAGCAACGCATTCCCGCAATGGGCGTTCACGACGGTTGGGTTACCAACAGTGGTTTAGGCCTCTTCAGCGAGGTCGCTGTCATTCATACGGATTACAGCTGCTAAAGAATCTGCGCAAAGTCCGGCCAGGGCATTGGCGGTGTCTAAAACATCCTGATCCAAAGCATCGGTTTTGACCCGGCTGATGGTTTTGTTTTTGTACACCGGATTCCCCTTTTCATCCGTACCTGTTTCAAACTGAAGCCTCACTTTGCTGGAAATAGGTGTTACTACTACTGCCATGTTCTCGTCCTCCTTTCCTTTTTGTTTAACTTAAATTTTGCCTCCCCCCTTTAGAACCTGTGTTCGGTGGGATTAATTTCATTATACTTAGGCTTTGAAGAAAGCGCAACGTGGGCGTTTGGGACTAACCGGGGAGAAATGTGGCCATTTTTGGACAGACAGGGACAAAGAATTTTTAAAAAAAGTCCCGCAGTATGCCGCACTTTCTTTTTTCCCTTTTACAAGGTAAAATGAAGTATTGTAATAAAAATGATTAGTTGACATTTGGTAATCAGATCAACTTAAGTGGGTGAAGGAAATGTTTAATGTCTCCAGACACACCATCATCAGCGGGTGTTCTTTGGATATCTATCAAAGAGGCCGGTCGTATTTTCAAAACGGGCGGGTGAAAAGGCTGATGTATGGGCGAAAGGACGACAAATATGTAGCCGTGGTGCAGGGCACCAACAATTATACGGTAGAAATATGGACAGACGACCAGGGTAAGCTGAAAAACTACTCTTGTACCTGCCCGGCCTTTAATAGAATGTGGGGATTCTGCAAACACACGGTGGCGGCCCTTCTGGCTCTGGAGGGAAACATGAAACTCCGGGAAGAAAGGGATAAAGCCCAGGCCAAGGCCCTGATGGGAGAGATTTTAAATAATTTCACCATTGATACCCATGCCCCCCACCGGGAAGTGGTGCTTGAACCCACCTTGCATCTGGAGATCATGGGAGACGTGACAAAAAGCTCCGTTAGCCTGAACATTGGGGAAGATCGGCTTTATGTGGTAAAGAGTTTTAAGAGTTTTATCCAGGAGATTCTCGCCGGAGAGAGCATTTATTTCGGCAAAAAATTCACCTATAATCCCCGGGTGCATAACTTTTCCCTGGCGGATCAGGAAATGATTTCTCTCTTTTCGGAGATTTATCAGGTTGTTTATTCTGATGATGCTTTCCAGCCTTATAAACTTTCCTCTACCTCTTATATTACCTCTAGCACTTATAACAGGCAGGGTGACAGCCTGTTCAGCGGCAAGGCCCTGACCCTGCCGGAGATTCATCTGAAAAGATGGCTCAAAATCATGGAAAAGAGCGGCCGGGCTATTCCGGTTTTCGTTCATGGCCAAGGTTTACATGAACATGTGACGGTGCGGGAAGAAGATCTCCCCCTGGAATTCTATTTGGAAGAAAAGGAAGACTGCCTGTTTCTCGGGGAAAATAATCTGAAACAAATCCTCCCCCTGACCAGGGACGGGGAATTTGTCTTTGCCTATGGGCATATTTATCACCTGTCTTTAAAACAGCGGCAGAACCTGATGCCTTTTTACCGGGGTTTTGCTGCCAACCTGGGGGATGGCCTGATCATCCCGGAAGAGGATAAGGAAATCCTGGTCTCGGAACTTTTGCCCCGGATCAAAAAAACCGGCCGGCTGGTGATCCACGAGGAACTGGCCCAAAAAATCCAGGAACGGCCCTTGAAAACCGAGGTTTACCTGGACACTGACGGGAGTGGGGATAAAATTATCGCGGAAGTGAAATTCATTTACGGGGATCGGGTGATTAATCCTTTTCCGGGAATAGGGGTCAGTACTAATTCCACTAATCCCTCCACTTCCCCCACCGATCCGGGTAATGATGACGGAAAAGATGAGGATGAAGATCACCATCACGAGAGCCTTGATGATGATTTCATTATTCTTCGGGACAGTGAAGGGGAACACCGGGTGATCAGCTGTTTTGAAAACAGCGGTTTCCATGTCTTAGGCACCCAGGTTTACCTGGAGGGTGAGGAGGATATTTTTCAGTTTATCACGGTATATCTCCCGGAACTCCTGAAGGAAGGGGACGTATTCTATAGTGATAGTTTTCGCAGTCTCGCTAAAAGGCCGGCCCCGGCTTTTAAAGGAAGGGTTTACCTAAACGGGGAGACGGATTTGCTGGAACTGGATTTTGAGCTGGAAGGAATCAGCGGGGATGAGCTTTTTGACCTTTATGGGGCCCTAAAGGAAAAGAAAAAATACTACCGCTTGAAGGACGGGGGGTTTCTTTCCCTGGTGGGTGGGGAACTGGAAGACATGGCGGAGTTACTGGACGGACTGGAATTAAAGAAGGAGGATTTTGCCCGGGGGCATGTGGAGTTACCAAAATTTCGTTCCCTGTACCTGGATGATCTCATCCATAAAAACCGGCTGGGGCGGTTTAAGAAGGACAAGGCCTTTCGGGAACTGGTGCAGAATGTTCGGGATCCGGAAGATACGGATTTCTCCCTGCCTCCCCATTTGGATGCGGTGCTACGGGATTACCAAAAAACCGGCTTCAAGTGGCTGAAGACTCTGGCCTCCTATGGTTTCGGGGGGATCTTGGCTGATGATATGGGCCTGGGGAAGACCCTGGAAACCATTAGCTTTATTGAATCGGAACGGGAAAATGACAGGGCACCCGCATTGGTGATAGCCCCTACTTCGGTGGTCTTTAACTGGCAGGGGGAAATCGAGAAATTTGCCCCGGGATTGAAGACTATGGTCATTACCGGCACCAAGGCCGAACGCCGGGAGTTGTTGGAACAGCTGGATGGGGCAAGGGTGGTACCAGGGAGACGTTTCCCTGATGTGGTGATTACATCTTATCCGCTGATCAGAAATGACATTTCCCTGTATCGGGATCTTACCTTCAGTGCGTGCATTTTAGATGAGGCCCAGTACATTAAAAACGCCAATTCTCTGACCGCCCGGGCGGTGAAAATGATTTCCGCCCGAAAGTATTTCGCCTTAACAGGAACGCCCATCGAAAACTCTTTGGCGGAGCTTTGGTCTATTTTTGATTTTCTCATGCCCGGGTATCTCCCCGGATATAATAAATTTGCCAAACAATATATTGCCCCTTTAAAGAAAGATGACGGAAACCAGGTGCTGGAGGATCTGGCCAGAAAGGTCAGCCCCTTTATCCTCAGGCGTCTGAAAAAAGACGTGGTGGAGGAACTGCCGGAGAAAATTGAGCTGAAAATGGTTTCCGAACTCACCCGGGAGCAAAAGAAAGTGTATCTCGCCTATTTAGGGAAGATTAAAAAGGACATTGCCGGTGAAATTGCCCAAAAGGGTTTTGACAAAAGCCGGATTAAGATTTTGGCAGGGCTCACCAGGCTTCGGCAGATCTGCTGCCATCCATCTTTGTTCTTGGAAAATTTCAAGGGAGAAAGCGGAAAGCTGATTCAGCTCCAGGAAGTGCTGGCAGACTTACGGGCTGGGGGGCACCGGTGTTTGCTGTTTTCCCAGTTTACCTCTATGCTCGCCATCATCCGGGAGATGCTGGATCGGGAGAATTACAGGTATTTTTACCTGGATGGGTCTGTGGAATCTAAAGAACGGGTGGCCATGGCCGACGCCTTTAACCGGGGGGATGAGGATTTGTTCTTGATTTCCCTGAAGGCCGGGGGCACCGGGCTGAATCTTACGGGAGCAGACACGGTGATTCATTTTGACCCCTGGTGGAACCCAGCGGTAGAAGACCAGGCTACGGATCGGGCTCACCGCATCGGCCAGGATAAAGTGGTAAATGTGTTGAAATTCATTTCCCTGGGGACCATCGAAGAGAAGATCTTTGAGCTGCAGCAAAAAAAGAAAAACCTGATCAACGAAGTGATCAAGCCAGGGGAGACCTTCCTATCGCAATTAAACGAAAAAGAGATCCGGGAGATATTAGAGATCTAATCTGTGTGCCAGGGCGTTTTGTTTTAAACCGGTCGGAGGCGTAGCTTGTCCAATTCAATTGAGTGTTTTAGAACATGTATCGCAATTACATCGGATTGGGCCTGGAGATTATCAAGTTTTTTATTAGTTTCCGCCCGAAAGTCTTTTAATTCTGTTTCCATGGCGTCGAATCTTTTTTCAAATTTGTGCTCCATGGAGTCCATTCTTTCTCCCAGGGAATCCATGCTCCCTCCCATGGAATACATTCTCTCTCCCATGGAATCCATTCTCTTTTCCATGGAATACATTCTCTCTCCCATGGAATCCATTCTCTTTTCCATGGAATCCATTCTCTCTCCCATGGAATCTATTCTCTTTTCCATGGAATACATTCTCTTTTCCTGGGAATCCATTCTTTCTTCCAACCCGGTAACTTTTTCTACCAGTAATTCCAGCAGTTCTCTATCAGTCAATTTATCCCCCTCCCTCATATTTGATTTAATTAAATGTAATTGTCCTATTTTTTGAACGTATGTTCTGTATCTATATTTAATATTACCGTATTTCCTATATAATGTCAATCCTTTTATATAAAACATTTATATAAAACTTTTTACTCCCTCCGTCATCTTTCGGTGACACCTCTCTCCTTGGGGGAGGTGGCGGCGTAGCCGACGGAGGGAGTTGCGATCCCTTATCTTTTTTGTACTAAAAATTTAACAGCAGTTTTCACTTCCCCGTTGATCAACACTTCACTAAAGGCCGGGACAAACACCAAATTAATTCCATTGGGAGCCACATAACCCCTGCTGATGGCGATAGCTTTGATCGCTTGATTAACTGCGCCCGCTCCCACTGCTTGGACCTCCACCTTTCCTTGGGTCTTGAAAGTAGATACCAGGGCTCCCGCCAGTGCCTTGGGATCTGAGTTCGCCGCTACGCGTAATACTTCCACCCCTGTAGACCTCCTCATTTTTTCCTAATTTGCCATCAGCCTTTTCGTAACATATTGGAGGAGAAATCGGTTTTCCGGAATAATCAGTTGAGGCTGCTCAGGTTTTTTAGAGATTCCGATGGTACCCCGATCCAGATTGTTTGTGCCGATAATTTTAATTTCCGTTAAATGAAAATGGTTTTTCAAATATTCTATGTTATTTCTTTTATGCCCTGCCATAATGGAACAATCGCGGGGGGAGACCCATAAAGCAATGGCGGCTTCTTCTTGTTTAGGCATTTCATTTGTTCTTTCCGGCAAAAATTCTTCTATAGCCATCACTGCCTGCTCTTTTGCCAGTGCTGCCTTTACCAGCTCGCCAAAGGCCGGGTGAAAGGGGCCTGCTACAACCTTTGCCCCTTCTGCGATATCATTGGTGGGCTGTAAACCTGTGCGGATTACCTGAACTCCGTAAAACCGGAAAATCGCCAACATGTCTCTGCTTATTGTTACTGCTTCATTTAAACTTAAGGGATGATAGCGTTCTTCTAGAAAAAGTTTATGCAGAGGAGTGTCTTTTAGCACCAGGGTCGGATAAATTCTTGCCATGTCCGGTTTCATTCGGGCAATGTCCAGCGCCCCCTGGATGCTTTTTTCCCGGGTATCTCCAGGAAGTCCCGGCATTAATTGAACCCCGACGGCAAAGCCTCGCTCTTTTAATAAGCTTACCGCCCGGTAAACATCTTCCGCCTTGTGCCCTCGGCAGGACCGGGCCAAAACCTCCGGATCCAAGGACTGCACCCCCAGTTCCACCGTTTTCACCCCGAAGGAGGAAAGAAAGTCAAGGGCCTCCGGATTGATATAGTCCGGGCGAGTGGAAATTCTGATGCCCCTGATTTTGTTTTCTTTAAGGGCGTGATACGCCGGCGTGAGAAAATAGCTCTGGGAAGAGTAAGGCAGTCCGGAAAAACTCCCCCCGTAAAAAGCAATTTCGGGAAGAGTGTCCCCTTCCCAATTATTAATAGCCTGTTGGATTTCAGAGTCTTTTGGGGAGGCGGATTCCCCCGATACATGATGCTGATTGCAAAAAATACACTGATGAGGACAGCCTAAATGGGGAATAAAAAAGGGTATGATATGTCTCAATTGATTACTTTGGTTTTCTCGATTTTTTTCTTTATTACTATCACTCATTGTTTTTTCTCCGTAGGAAATGGTGCCAGGTATTCACATTTTTTAAGGCCGCCCGGGCCGCTCGCTGCTCGGCCTCTTTTTTGCTGCCGCCCTGGCCTTGGGCTAAAATATGTTCCCGATATTTCACCCCGGCCACAAAATTCTTTTTATGATCCGGGCCTGACTCATCCAAAATGGTATAAGATACCCCGTCGTCATCATATTTTTGTACCAGTTCTTGAAGCATAGTTTTGTAATCACCAAAATCAGTGAAATCGAAGTTTTCCACTGTTCGAGCAAGCTGGCCGATGAGAAACTTTTTTGCTGCCGGAAGGCCCAAGTCCAGGTAAATCGCCCCGGTCACTGCTTCAAAGGCATCCGCCAGGACAGAATTTCTCTCCCGACCGCCGCTTAATTCTTCCCCCCGTCCCAGGAAAAGATATTTCCCCAGGTTCAGGGCTTTGGCCCGCTCTGCTAAAGAGGATTCGCAGACCACCGCTGCCCGCATCTTTGTAAGATCCCCTTCCGGTTTCTTGGGAAATTGCTGATACAAATACTCTCCCATAACCAAACCTAATACTGCGTCACCCAAAAACTCCAGCCGCTGGTTATGGGACAATTTTTGTTTTCTGTGCTCAAAAACATAGGTGGGATGGATCAGTGCCTGGGCCAAAAGATCCGTGTTTTTCATGGGAGCCCCAAGTTCCTCCAGAATTTGCATTAATTCTTCGATTTTTTTTAGGTCCATTAGTTTATCACTACTCCTTTCGTGACACAGGGGGACGGTGACACAGGGGGACGTTTTTGGTGTGTCATTTGTCCTATTTCTGTCCCCCGAGGGATACTGAAAAGTTAAATTTTATTCCAATTATTTATGGTTGTCATCCTAAGTGCCAGCGAAGGATCTATGTCTGACACAGGGGGACGTTTTCCTTGTGTCATTTCTGCTATTTCTGTCCCCCAAGGGATACTGAAAAGTTAAATTTTATTCCAATTATTTATGGTTGTTATCCTGAACGTCAGCGAAGGATCTATGTCTTAATGAATTAAAGATTCTTCATTCCGCTCTGCGCATTCAGAATGACAAAAATGGCACTTTTTTAGTGGTTACCAAACGTCCCTGCTGATCCAGAATTGAATGACACAGGAAAAACGTCCCCCTGTGTCATTCTTCTCTAAAACTTCTTGAATGCTATTGTCGCGTTGTGGCCGCCAAATCCTAGGGAATTGGACAGGGCCACCTTTACTTCCCGCTCCCGGGCGGTGTTAGGCACATAGTCCAGGTCACATTCTGGGTCGGGTGTTTCATAATTGATGGTGGGGGGAATTACGCCATTTTTAATGGCTAAACAGGAGGCAATGGCTTCCACCGCTCCCGCCGCCCCTAACAGGTGACCGGTCACGGACTTGGTGGAGCTTACCGCCAATTTTTCCGCATGATCCCCAAACACCCGGCGGATGGCCATGGTTTCCCCTTTATCATTTAAGTCTGTAGAGGTACCGTGGGCATTAATGTAGTCCACATCCTCCGGCTTTAACCCAGCGTCTTTCAGGGCTTCTGACATGCACATGGCCGCCCCTTCCCCTTCCGGCGCAGGTGCCGTGATATGATGGGCATCCGCGGTGGATCCGTAACCCACAATCTCCGCATAAATCTTCGCCCCTCGTTTTTGGGCGTGTTCCAGGGATTCCAGCACCAAAATCCCCGCTCCTTCACCCATGACAAAACCGTCCCGATTCTTATCAAAAGGCCGGCTGGCCTTGGTGGGTTCTTCATTTCTGGTGGACAATGCCTTCATAGCACAGAAACCCGCTACCGACAAGGGGGTAATGGGTGCTTCCGTGCCCCCGGTAAAAATTATATCAGCCACACCCCGCTGGATGGCCTTAAAGGCATCCCCAATGGCATTAGTTCCTGAGGCACAGGCGGTAACGATGGTTTCATTAATCCCATAAGCCCTAAAGGCAATAGAAATATGCCCGGCAGCCATATTGCTAATCATCATGGGGACAAAGAAGGGACTGATCCGCCCCGGGCCCTTTTCCAAGAGGATCTGCTTCTGCTCCTCCATGGTGGCCACTCCGCCTATGCCGCTTCCCAGGATCACGCCGACCCGGTTCCCATCTTCTTTTTCTATATCCAATCCTGCATCTTCCACCGCCATTTTGGCCGCAGCCATGGCAAACTGGCTGTACCGATCCATTCTCCGGGCTTCTTTCTTGTCCAGAAAAGCCGTAGGGTCAAAATCCTTCACCTGGCCGGCAATCCTGGTGGTATATCCGGTAGTATCAAAATAGGTAATCTCCCCAATGCCGGATTTCCCCTGAACTAAGGAATCCCAAAATGTTTCGATATTATTTCCTACCGGTGAGATCACACCCAGGCCGGTAATTACCACGCGTTTATTATTACTCAAAACTTAATGCCTCCTTTGTAACACAGGAGAACCGTCCCCCTGTGTCATTCTGTTCTTTTAATGTTCTTTCAAATGACACAGGAAAAACGTCCCCCTGTGTCATCCGTCCCCCTGTGTCATTCGGCTACCTTGGGATTTCTGGTAAGGCAGCCAACTCCCCTTTGATATTTTCAATAATCTTTTTCACAGGCAGGATTTCTGTAATCCTTTCCACTTCTTCCCCGCAAAAAACCATACCCTCATCTACCGGCCCCTTTTGAGCCTTATCCAAAACGTCAAGAATGCAAAAATTCCGGGCACATTTCTTAAGACAAGCATTACATTTTTTGGGGGTTAAATCTTCATTGTTAAAAACCCGCTCTGTAAATGGGTTTTTTAAGCCTCGCCCTGGCATGCCTACCGGGCTTTGGACTAATACCACATCTTCCCGCTTCGCCTTCAAGTACATTTCCTTAAAGGCCTGGCAGGCATTGGACTCCTCGCTTGCGGCAAACCTGGTGGCCATTTGCACCCCATCCGCCCCCCAGCGAAAAGCCTCGTAAATATCTCTTCCGTCCATGATGCCTCCCGCGGCAATTATCGGAATGTCCACAGCCTTCCTCACTTCGGGCACGATTTCTTTGACCGGCCGGTCGGTACCTAAATGGCCTCCGGCCTCTTTTCCTTCCACCACTACGGCAGAAGCACCCATTTTTTCAACCATGGAAGCAAGTTTCGCGGAAGACACAATGGGAACGATAGGTGTTTGGGCATCCTTCCCCCATTTATACATATCGCGGGCAACTCCTGCTCCGGATATGACCAAATCGATGCCTTCATCCAAAGCGGTCTTCACTAAAAGGGCAAAATCCCGGACGGCAAATAAAACATTAATGCCAATGATTCCTTTGGACAGCTTCCTAGCCGTCCTAATTTCCTGTATTAACTCTCCCGGAGACATCCCGGTAGCGGCAATGATGCCGATTCCGCCCTCATTAGCCACAGCTGCCGCGAGCCGTGATGTTGAAATCCGTGTAGCCATACCCCCTTGAATTATAGGCAACTTGGCCACTAATTTATCTATAATCAGTGCAGGCAATTGCATTTTTATCCCCCAATCCTGATACAGCTAACTATTTATGAACTATTGACTAATTTTATTATTGTCATCCTGAACGATTAGAGAAGGTGCAAAAATAATATTTTTGAAAAATCCCCGTAGTGGAGCTACGGGGATCTTTATTGACTTAATTGCAAAATTGCTAATTACTTAATTACTAAACTTAATTCTTAAGCTTTTAGCTTATTTCTGCTTATCCTTAACGTACTCTACGGCAGCACCAACTGTGGTTAGTTTTTCTGCATCCTCATCGGGTATTTCGATATCGAATTCCTCTTCGAGTGCCATAATAAGTTCAACCACATCAAGGGAGTCAGCATCTAGATCTTTAAATGAAGTCTCCAAAGTCACCTGATCCTCGTCATCAACACCAAGTTGATCAACAACGATTTGTTTAATTTTTTCAAATACGGACACTAATTTCACCCCCCTTCATGAAATATGAAATTTTAATAGATAAAGCTGCTTTTCATTTCTCATTAAGTATTGTGAAAAATTTAATTTTACACCTGTAAATATTAATCCATAACCATTCCGCCGTCAACAGGGATGGTCTGTCCGGTGATATAGGCCGCTTTATCAGAAACCAGGAACCCCACAAGGTTTGCCACATCTTCCGGCTGTCCCAGCCTTTCTAAGGGAATTTGTTTCACCAGATTCTCCCGGGCATTTTCCGGCAGCACCTCTGTCATCTTTGTTTCAATAAAACCGGGGGCGACAGCATTTACATTGATATTTCTCGGGGCCAATTCCCGGGCCAGGGACTTGGTAAGTCCGATAATCCCAGCTTTACTGGCTGCGTAGTTGACCTGTCCGGCATTTCCCATCAGGCCTACCACCGAGGCCACATTGACGATTTTCCCGTACCTTTGCTTCATCATCTGCTTGACCACGGCTTTGCAGCAGTTAAAGGTACCCTTGAGGTTTACATCAATGACAGCGTCCCAGTCCTCTTCCTTCATGCGCATGAGCAGGGTATCCCGGGTGATCCCGGCATTATTAACGAGAATATCTACCCGGCCGAAATGCCCAACTACTTCCTGAACCATGGCCTCTGCTTCCTGAAGATCCGCCACGTTGCCTTTAACGGCAATTGCCTCCCCACCGGCTGCTTTGATTTCTGCCACTAATTCTTCTGCTTGTTCCCTATTTTGGTCAAAATCAACGTAATTTACTCCTACCTGGCAGCCCATATGTACTAATTCCCAGACAATGGCTTTCCCAATTCCCCGAGAGCCGCCGGTGACCAAGGCCACTCTCACGGCAGCCGCCTTTTCCTCTAAACCCATTTTAGACACACTCCTTTAAAAGTGCAAGTGAATTTTCCAGAGATGCCAAATCTTCTACATTGAGAATTTTAACTTCTTTTACGATTTTCTTGATTAACCCCGAAAGCACCCGGCCGGGGCCCACTTCCACAAAAGTATCTACTCCGGCATCCGCCAAAGTACGAATGGAATCTTCCCATAACACAGGGCTATTCACCTGGTTGGTGAGAGCCTCCACGATGTCAGCCTTGGCACTGATGAACTTGGCATGGACATTGGCCACTACAGGAATTTGAGCATCATTTACCTGGGCGTTTTTCAGGCGTTCCCCCATGGCTTCCCGGGCGGGCGCCAGCAAACTGGAATGAAAGGGGCCGCTCACGGAAAGCATTACCGCCCGTTTCGCTCCCATCCCTTTGGCCATAGACACGGCTTTTTCCACCGCTGGGGTATTCCCGGCAATCACTACCTGTCCCGGGCAATTGAAGTTGGCCGGTTCCACCACGCCCAATCCTTCAGCACCCGCTGCCTTGCAAAGTTCTTGAATTTTTTCGGTGGTCATCCCTAATACCGCCGCCATGGTTCCTTCTCCCGCCGGTACCGCCTGGGTCATGGCTTCCCCGCGAAACCGCACCAGCTTTAGGGCATCCTGATAATTAAGGGCACCCGCGGCCACCAGGGCGGAATATTCCCCCAGACTGTGCCCGGCCACGAAATCCGCTTTAATACCGTGTTCCGTGAGAGCCCGTAAACAAGCAATGCTGGTGGCAAGAAGGGCCGGCTGGGTATTATATGTAATTTTTAATTCTTCCTCGGGCCCCTCCCAGCAAAGTTTTGTAAGAGGAAAACCTAAAGCCTCATCAGCTTCTTCAAATGCGGCCCTAGCCTGAGGAAATTTCTCAGCCAGTTCCCGGCCCATGCCCACATACTGGGATCCCTGGCCGGGAAAAACAAAAGCAATTTTACTCATATCATTCTCCTATCACACGTTTTGCTTCACTTATAATTTCATTTATAATTTCGGCGGCCGGCTGGATTTTGGTTATGGCGGCCGCAATTTGACCTGACATCACGGAGCCCATGTCCACGTCCCCGTACACCACTGCCGCTCTTAAACGGCCGGTGCCCAGTTTTTCCAAATCTTCCGGGGAAACCTGCTCCTTGGTTAATCTTTCGAATTCCTTGGTCAGTTTATTCTTAAGTACCCGGACATAGTGCCCTTCATAACCGGTTAAAACCGTATCCCGATCTTTGGCCTTGATGATGGCTTGTTTATAATTGTCATGAGCCGTACATTCCGTGGCACATATAAAGCGAGTCCCGATTTGCACCCCCTGGGCACCTAGGGCTAAAGCTGCGGCAAATCCCCGCCCGTCATAAATTCCCCCGGCGGCAATTACGGGAACCTGTACAGCATCCACAACCTGAGGCACCAAGACAAAGGTAGTTAAATCCCCTACATGTCCCCCGCATTCCATACCCTCGGCAATCAAAGCGTCGGCGCCTGCCCGCTCCAATCTTTTGGCGAGAACCGGTGAAGCAACCACCGGAATCACCTTAGTGCCGTTTTCTTTCAGAAGCGGAATGTGTTTTCCGGGATTTCCTGCTCCGGTGGTGACCACTGGTACCTTTTCTTCCAGCACAACTTTTATAATTTCTTCGATATAGGGGGAGAGATAATAGACATTAACGCCGAAAGGCTTATCTGTAGTCTCCCGGACTTTTTGGATTTCTCTTCTCACAATCTCCGGAGGAGCATTTCCCGCAGCTACGATCCCTAAACCACCGGCTTTTGAGACCGCTGCCGCTAATTCTCCCGTTGAAACCCAGGCCATTCCCCCCTGGATAATGGGATATTTTATATCTAGCAAGGAGCAAATCTTAGTCTCTAACATATTTCACCTCCGATTACCTATTCCACTCAACCACTGCTGCACCCCAGGTGAGTCCTGCGCCAAAACCTACCAAGACCAAAACATCACCTTTGGTGAGCCGGTTTTCCCGGTAGAGTTCATCTAAAGCCACCGGGATGGAGGCACTGGACATATTACCGTACTTATCCAAATTAACAAAAGCTTTTTCCATAGGAAGATCTAATCGCCGCATGGCTGCATCCACAATGCGGATATTGGCCTGATGGGGAACCACAAAATCCACCTGTTCCTTAGTGATACCCGCTTTTTCCAGGGCTTTTACGGCAGCCTCACCCATTACTCTTACGGCAAATTTAAACACTTCATTACCGCTCATATACATATAATGCATGCCCTGGGCAATGGTTTCGGCACTAGCCGGAAAGCGCGCTCCCCCTGCTTTAACATTCAGAAGTTCTCCCCCGGAGCCGTCTGCCCCCATGTGGAATGATAAAAACCCGCCTTTTTCCACCGGTTTTAAAACCGCTGCCCCGGCACCGTCTCCGAAGAGAATGCAGGTATTCCGATCCTGCCAGTTAACCACCCGGCTTAAAGTCTCCGCCCCAACCACCAGCACATTTTCATAAATTCCGCTGGCAATAAACTGGGCCCCTACAGCTAAACCATAGATAAACCCGGAACAGGCTGCTTCTAAATCGAAGGCCGCACACCCTTTGACACCCAGCTTATCCTGGAGCATACAGGCTGTGGCCGGAAAGAGCATATCCGGCGTGCAGGTAGCCACAATAATTAAATCTAATTCCTGGGCCTCCATTCCGGCATCATCTAAAGCCTTTTTGGCCGCCTCATAAGCTAAATCCGAGGTGGACTGGTCATCTGCCGCAATATGCCGGGTTGATATCCCCGTCCTTGATACAATCCATTCATTATTGGTATCTACCATCCGCTCTAAATCGGCATTGGTGAGAACTCGCTCCGGTACATATGAGCCTAATCCGGCAATGCCCACGGATCTTAATTCCATAATTTAATTACCACCTTCCCCGTGGATTGATGTTTCCACTTGTTCGATAAATCGTCCTGCCACACATTCCCGGGCCACCCGTACCGCATTGTGAATCGCTCGGGCTTTGGAGCTCCCGTGGCAGATAATGCTCACGCCCTTAACCCCTAGTAATGGGGCGCCGCCTACTTCGGCATAATCCATCATTTTTTTGATATTCTTTAAACCGGGCATGAGGAGTGCTGCTCCTAGCTTTCCTCGTAAGTCCTTGGTAAATTCCTGTTTTAAGAGAGTAAATAATGCCTGGCCTAAACCTTCAGACAGTTTCAGAACCACATTTCCCACAAAACCGTCACAAACCACCACATCATAATCTCCGGCGGGAATATCCCTCCCTTCGATGTTTCCGATGAAGTTCAGGTCGGCATTTTTTAATAGCTGATGGGCTTCCACCACCAGCTCATTGCCCTTGGCTTCTTCTGTCCCGTTGGATAAAAGGGCAACCCTGGGGTTATTGATTTTGAGGATTACTTCGGCATAGGTTTTTCCCATCAGGGCAAACTGGACTAGCTGCTTTGGTTCAATATTGGTGTTAGCCCCAATATCTAGAATAACTTTTCCCCCTTTTAAGGTAGGATATACCGTGGAAATGGCCGGCCGGTCAATCCCTTTGATCCGCTTCAAAAGGAGTGTCGCGGTCGCCATCTGGGCTGCTGTGCTTCCGGCAGAGACCACTGCATCCGCTAAGGCGTCTTTCACCAGCTGGGTAGCAACCCAAATGGAGGAATCCCGTTTTTTCCTCAAGTTTTCTACAGATTCGTCCATTTCCATCACTTCTGATGCATGATGTATTCTTATATTGGGGGGCATTTCCGAAACATTTTTTCGTAACGACTCTTGCACTACCGATTCTTGACCCACTAATATCAGCTCTGTATCGGGATAAGCCTTAGCCGCGTCTATTGCCCCTTTTATTATTTCCTCCGGAGCATGATCTCCCCCCATGGCATCTATGGCAATTTTCATGATTTCCCCAAAGCCTCCTTAAATGGAACCATCAAAAATGAAATCGAAATGATAAAACCCAATTTTTTCAGTGATTTCCTTAAAACTCAAAAATAAAAAATTAGTCTTCAGTCTTTTTAAACTTATGATCCTGTACCGAGAGCACAATCTGCGCTTTAAACACGATTTCCATATTCACCTTGGAGTGAACGGAAACCAGATAGGTGCCGCTTCTTTGGGTCCGTACCATGGCCTTAGCCACTACCTTCTCCCCGACATAAACCGGTCTTTTATAGCGAATCCGGGCACTTCCTGTCAAAACCACCTCAGCCCCAATTACCGCTACCGCCAAGGAATTGGCCTGGGCAAACAAATGATGGCCCCGGGCTATTTTCGTCTTGGCTAAAACCATATCCTCGGTAATGGTGAGCACAGAGTAACCGCCTTTATTTAATTCCAGATCCATTAGTTCACCCACAACCTCGTGTCGATCTAAAGCGGTAGGATGCTGCAGGGCATCCTGGGCTACATGCTTTACCCTTTCCCGCACTTCCGGAATCCCTAGAATTTGCCGATCCAGCCTAATGGTAGGTACACTGACCTCCAGGTAACGAGACAGCTCCTCATCCGTAACAAAAGGATTGTTTTCTATGTATTTTGTCAGGCACTGATGTCTTTTCTCCCGACCCTTTAAGCGCGCACTCATCATTATCACCTATTATTACCTTATAATAGTTCCTCTAATAGACCCATTAATAGCACCTTGTATTATTACCTGATTATAATGCATTATAACTTACTTGGCAATTGTATGCAAGAAAAACAGGCCGACAAAAAACGCGTCAAAGAACTATTTCCCTGACACGCTTTAATATTTACCATAATCCTTTAACAAACCTAACCAAGAGAATCTGATACTATTGTTGAATTCTGCCTAGGGATTTAAAATAAGCATTGGCAGATATGGAAATGAAATTACCCTCAGCAAATAAAATATTATTTCTCATTTTAATTTGCACTTGGTTTAATATCTTAGTTAAATCCATTCTCTCATTCTCATCAATAGTTAACTCAATACCATATTTGTATAAATTATTTTCCATTTCTTCAATCCAGATTGGATATCCATATACTTTAATATTTTCTTCTATTAGCTGAGTTGTAAATTGTAAGATAAAATATCTCTCAATGGGAAGTCGTATATTTGAAATAAAGCTTAATCCACCAATCCCGATATCTAAAGTGTCCCCTTTGTCAAGACACAAATTTCAAAATCTAAATGTGCCAGATATCCCCATTTCATAACCTTGTTCGTCCCGTTTCATTTTTTTGATTTGTTCACATAAGCAGCCGCCTGCGATTAGCAGGTTGCCTTGAGTTTGGGGCTGGCAAATGGTATGCTTGCACGATTTGCGGGGGAGATATCAGTTTCATTCATAACCTCATCCCGCCCGCATCGCATCTTTACACCATTTGCCGGACACAAAGTCAAGGTCGGCGGTCAATTACGCTGCATGTCCCAGGTTGGTATAAGCTAAATAAGGGGTAAGATAATCCAATGACTGGTGTGGCCTGTCCATGTTGTATTCTTGTACATATGCCCCTATACCAGCTCTTAACTGTTTAGGATTTTGATATTCATTAATGTAAATATTGTCACATTTTAAGCTTCTAAACCAGCGCTCGATGATAACGTTATCCACCCATCTTGCTTTTCCATCCATGCTTTGGCGGATGCTTTCCTGTCGTAGGAATCCGGTATAATCCTCGCTGGTAAATTGACTTCCCTGATCTGAATTGATGATTTCAGGTCTTCCATGTACTGCAATTGCCTTCTTTACCGCTGCTAATACAGGAGCCGTATCTAACGTATCCGATAGCTCCCATCCTACGAGATACCGGCTGTACCAGTCTATAATAGCAGTTAAATACATATGGCTTTTGCCCATTTTAATGTAAGTGAGATCAATTGCCCATACCTGATTAGGCCTGGTAATGGCAATATTCCTCAGCAGATACGGGAATACCTTATGTTCTTTGTTACGTTTGGAGAGATTAGGCTTCGGATAGATGCAGTATATACCCATTTCTTCCATATATCGTCGAATCAGTTTCCGGCCGATTCGGATGCCTTCATTCTGAAGCTTACTTTTAAGCCGTCTCACTCCCAAATAACACATTTTGGTATGCCAGTAGTCAATTCGGCTTTTTACCAGCTCCTCATACTCCGTATTTCCTGTAGCAGGTGTATAATAAACGCTGGTTCGATTAATGCCCAGTATTTTACATTGCGCTTTTATAGTTAGCTTAGAATGGTGGCTTATTAAACCTTTTTTCGTAGTCTGGTCCAAACATTTCAACAGATTTTTTTTTAAGCCACTCATTCTCAATAGTGAGTTGGCCGACTTTTGCCATTAGTTCCTGTTTCTCTATCATTTGTTCTTTTTGTTGTCGTTTTTGCTCTTTTTCCAGTCTGCTGCCAGAGAACGCTTTAGATGCGTTTTCAATAAACTCTTTTTTCCAGTTACGCAACTGGTTCGGACTTATATCATGTTCCTTTGCCAGCTCGTTTAGTTGCTTTTCTTCTCGTAGCACTTCTAATACAATTCTTGTCTTAAACTCGGCTGTAAATTGTCTTTTTTGCATTTTTTGAACCACTCTCCGTCCGGCAGTTTTCTGCCTTTATTATATCAGGTTCATTTAGTTTTGTAATTTCGTGTCTTAATCTATGGGTACATTATAATCTTCAATTAATACTTTCGTATTACCTACATTTACATTTTTCCCCTTAATCGTTAATACTGTCATTATTGCTTCTAGTAATTGCCAAAACCTAATCCTAAAAAATCTCCGCTTCTCTTTAACGGGCATTTTTGCCTTATTAATTAGTTTAGGCTTACATTTTTTCTTAGCCAGTATTTTTTCAAAATCCTCTAAAGCTACCGATTTAGTAAAGATATTCCCTTGTCCGGTATGACAATTTAAATTTTTTAAGTATGATAATTGCTCCCAACTTTCTATTCCCTCTGCTACCAGTTTAATTTTAAGGTCTCTTGCCATCTTAATGATAGAACTTGTAATGACATTACTGGCTTTATCCAAGATAGCATTTTTTATAAACAAACCATCTAATTTTAAATAATCAATCTTAAATGAATATAAATAGGCTAAAGAAGAAAAACCCGTGCCGAAATCATCAAGGGCTATTTGAATTCCTAAAGCCCTCAATTTTTCAATATCAGCGGTAACTTTATTAATGTTTTTCATGAGCACACTTTCGGTAATTTCCATAATGAGAAAGCGGGGATCCAATTCTAATTCATCAATAGTATTTTTGATATTATCCACAAAATTGCTTTCAAAAAATTGAATACTGGAAAAGTTAATGGAGACTTTTATTTGGGGCAGTCCATCCTTTAGCCATTGTTTATAATTGTGACACGCTTCTTTTAATACCCAGTTTCCAATATTAATTATAAAACCTGATTCTTCAGCCAGTGATATAAACTCATCAGGGGGTATGATACCCCAGTTGGGGTGTTCCCATCGAACTAAAACTTCAACTGCTAATATTTCGTTTGTTTTTAGATTGACCATAGGCTGATAATAAACTTTGAGTTGTCTTTTTTCTATGGCCTGATGCAAATCACTTCTGATTATAAAATCTTTATAATTTTGGATATCCAAACCAGAGGAATAAAATTTGTATCTGTTTTTCCCTTCCTTTTTAGCCCTTATCAAAGCAACCTTTGATTGCTTCCTAAGGGTATCCCCATCCTGCCCATCATCAGGATAAATGGATATACCAATGTTTGCTGAAATATCAAGTTCATAATTATTGATTTTATAATCTTGTGAAAAAAGGTTGAGTAATTTTATGGCAATAGCTTTATATTCGTCGTAAGTTCTTGGCCCGCTAATTATAAAAGCAAAATGGTCTTCTGAAAATCTACTTAAAAATATATCATTCTCTAAATTTGTCTTGAATCTTTGAACTATATCTATAATCAGTTCATTTTCGATATCATAACCCAAAGAATATTTTATATCTTTTAAACCATCTATATCTAACATCATCACAGCAAATTTAGTTTGGTTTTTTTCAGCCTGTTTGCATTGAATTCTTAGCTTCTTTTCAAATAAAGCCCTATTGGGGAGATCTGTTAATTCATCATGAGTAGCCCTATGAGCCATTTGTCTTCTCAACTGTACCTTTTTGGTAATATCTCTAAAATTGACAACAATACCTTCTATAGCCGGTTCATGTAGTAAGTTTTGCATGCAAATTTCCAAATACTTTTTTTCCCCTGCTTTAGTTATAAAGATAACGTTACCTTTGATTTTTTTATCAGATTTATTTAAAACAAATTGGATCATTTTAGTTACTTTAATTAATTCTTTTCCTTGGTAATAATCATATACCTTTTTACCTATTCGTTCTTCCGGTTTATATCCAACTATTTTTTCTGAAGCTTTACTAATATATTTTAAGGTTCCATCAGGTGCCATTATCTCAAAAACATCCAAAGATTCCTGCACTAGAACTTCATATTTTTTTTGAATCTTTTTTATTTCTCTTTGCTTTTGTCGTACCGCCTTGTGACTGTCAAGTACTTTTGAACAAATTTTGCTAAATAACTTTTAACACCTAGATATTTCCAAAGATGGTTTCTCGATGTTTGATTCTATAGCTATCACCACTTAAATGAATTATCTCACTCTTGTGAATTATTCTGTCTAAAATGGCTGTAGTGATTGCAGGATCGCCTAGCAATTCACCCCAATCTTCTGGTCCTTTGTTGGAGGTGATTATAACTGAGGTTTGTCCATAGAGCTTGTTAATAAGCTGAAAGAACATATTAGCTTCATTTCTATCCATTGCCATGAACATCAGGTCATCAATTATGACTAGATCCGAGGAAATTATCCGTTTCATCTTTGCCCTGCTGCTACGACTTATTTCCTGGGTCTTAAACAGGTTAATCAACGTATCCATCTGAATGAAGCTAACTTTATAACCTCGGTCTATTGCCTCAATGCCTAAACCTATAGCTAGAAATGTTTTACCAACGCCGGGAGGCCCTAAAAGTAATAGATTGTAAACCTGTTCAACCCATAAAAGCTCCCGTAGATGCTGTAATTGTTTTTTACTAAGGGATTGTTGCTCGGCTAGGTTAAACTTATCTAAGGTCTTATATTCCGGGAAAGCAGCCCATTTGAGCCACTTATCCCTTTGCTTTTCCTCTCGTTTCAACAATTCATAATTAACAAGTTTATATAAAAATTCCTGATAACTAAGTTCTTTGGTTTCAGCCTCTAACAAAAAATCGTCGAGAACCTTTGCCATTTCAGGGATCTTTAGTGTTTTCATTTGCTCTTTTAATTTGGTAGTGGTTCCTAGCATGCATTACCCCTTTCCAGAAGTTCTTGGTAGGACTTAAAATCTCTAACTTCCGGTTTAGTTTTAAATTTACTACGGTCTACTTCATTTAAAGGTTTAATTTCCGCAGGATTGGCCTCGGAAGGCATTTCTTTCGTCTGTAGTGTAGTAAAATGTTCCACTGCATCAATAAAGTCTGTGGCACTAAATAGCTTATATTTCAAACAATAATTTAGGGCCTTTTCAGTTACCGACGCATCAATATTTGCGATGTTTTTTTGAATTACTTGCAATTGGTCACGGATGTACCTTGGCTTTTCTATCCGGATTATTTCGAGCAATTCTCTAGCCTGTAAAGGGTGGGTAAAAAGTGCTGACACAGTTTCAATATATTTGTCAATACCTTTGGAATGATCCCCGGCTTGAACCCCCATTATTGGAGAAAACCCTTTTAAAAACTTATTCTTACTTAAGAAAGCTCTAATTTACTAAGCAGCCGCCCTTGACATGGGGCCCCTGGTGCCCGTGTTCTTTAGGGCCGAGGCCAGCTGCATCAATGATTTAGCGGCCCTAGCCAAAGATAGGCTAACACGGGCACCTCCCCCATGTAAAGGGTCTTCGATAAACGGCTGCCCTTAGGCGATCATTTTTCCCCTAGCTATTTGGCTGTTTTTAACAGCTTCATAATACTTAGCTGGGGCCATATATCCTATACTGCCATGTCTGCGGCGATTATTATAATAAGCCATATATTCACTTATAACCTTGTAAGCATCTGTAAAACTGGTAAACTCATTTCTGCTATAACATTCATCTTCTAAGATTGAATGAAAAGACTCTATATAGGCGTTCATATTAGGTGTTTTAACCGGTATTCTTTCATGAGTTAATTTCCATTTCGAACATGTTTTTTCAAATACCTTAGCTATAAATTGGGGGCCGTTGTCTGTCCTTATTACCGGTAGATCCATACCAGGTTTTAAACCGCGTTTTTTAAGAGAATTTATAAGCACAGCACAGGCATCTCTGGCTGTAGCACTTAAGCCAAGATGATAGTCGATTACTGATCGGTCATATACATCTATCAAGGATAATTGGAAAAAGAACCTGGCCATACCCTCAATA
>JBMNKZ010000011.1:0-187518 GCA_050952465.1 Bacillota bacterium
CATGTTAAAAATCATTGAAAATATTCAGGAATACTGTGCAGTGGATATTTCAAAGAGCAGGACATTGGAGATTATGTTTTTGGAATCAAAAGAACAGATTGAAACTTTTTTCCGGACAGAGAATATCATTTACTGGCTTGAAAACCCTTTGAGCGACAAATTGGTTTCTATCTGCTGCATCCCAACAGATTTAGAGGATCAATTGCACAAAGTACTATGGAAAAACGGAATCCCAAAGATTTTGACTTCCGGAACATTATCAGATGATAGAGGCTTTACCTACTTCAAAAGCAATGCGGGAATAGATAAGGTCAATAAAAATTTTATCAGTGAGATGAGCTGTCGTTCTCCATTTGACTATAAAAATAATGCATTGCTTTATGTCAGTGAAAACGTACCATTTCCTGATAAACAATGCAATGAGTATATTGAGGCTTTAGCTGATGAAATTATAAGGATTGTGGATGCAGCCTATGGGCATACAGTGATTTTGTTTACTTCCTACTCTTTATTATCAAGAGTATATGAATTGGCGAGACACAGAATCAAATATCCGGTCCTGAAAATGGATAAAAGTGAGAAGAACATTGTTGAAGCTTTTAAAAACAGCGGAAACAGTGTTCTTTTTGCTACAGGCTCATTTTGGGAAGGTGTTGACTGTCCCGGAGATATTCTATCTTCACTTATTATCGTCAACTTGCCGTTTCCAACACCGACACCGATTTTGGAACATAGGAAGAAACAGTATGCGGAGTTGAAAGAGTTTATAGAATTTATTATTTTTCCTGAAATGCTCATTAAGCTAAAGCAAGGTATGGGGCGCTTGATTCGATGTGAAACTGATACCGGTCTCATTGCCATTTTAGATTTCAGGATCAGTAAAAAAGGAAAGTACCGCAAGAGGGTGCTTGGTGCCCTATCAGACTATAGGGTGACAGATTCTCTTGATGAGGTAAAAGCATTTTTCCGTAAAGTAAAAAGAAAAGAATATTTTTATCAAGATTGAGTGAGCGGTTATGGGAATAGCTGCTCGCTTTTTTTGAAAGGAGCGGTTTCATGAATACAGCCATGACCATAACGGACATGAAAAATATAGATATACGTACAGTTGATCCATCCACCTTAGTAGATATTAAAACAGTCAAAGTCAATACGGATTTACCGGTGGAAGAACGAAAGAAAGATTTTATCAGACAAGTGAAAAATCCTTACTGCTTCAGATGTGGCAAGGTTGTGGTTAAGATGAGTTTCGCCGATACAACAGCAACATTAGAAGACAGGTTGGAGAATTACTTTAGAAGCTTATAGAACAGTAGAAGGCAAAACTTTACAAATTGGCGCTTCGGAAATCTGGACGCGCAGTTAATTTTATGCTAAGCTTTTATTGGACTATAATCAGTGAAGCCTAATGTGTTTAAAGTTTTGCTAATACTTTAAACAAACAGGAGGCTTTACTCATGGAATTTTTAAAAGATAACAAAACCTATAATGCTGCTATTTATGTAAGACTCTCAAGAGATGATGGAGATAAAGAAGAAAGTGACAGCATTTCAAACCAAAAGGAACTAATTCGTGAATATTTAAGGTCAAAGTCAGAAATCCAAATTGCTTCTGTGCACGTAGATGATGGATATAGTGGCGTTGACTTTAATCGGCCTGCCTTTTTAGAAATGATGGAAGAGATTAAGGCAGGGAAGGTAAACTGTGTTGTCGTAAAAGACCTTTCACGTTTTGGCAGAAACTATATTGAGTCAGGGAAATATATTCAAAAGATATTTCCTTTTCTTGGTGTGCGTTTCATTGCGATCAATGATAATTATGATAGTGCGGAAGGTTCAAATATTACCGATAACATCATGATTCCATTTAAAAATCTAATAAACGACTCATATTGCAGAGATTCCTCAATTAAAATAAGGAGCCAACTTGAAATCAAACGTAAAAAGGGTGATTTTATTGGCTCTTTTGCTGCTTATGGCTATAAGAAAGCTGAGAATAATAAGAATAAGCTGGAAATAGACGAATATGCAGCTCAAGTTGTCCGTGACATTTTCAAGTGGAAACTTGAAGGGATGAGCCAGCAGGGTATAGCCAACCGACTAAATGAAATGGGTATCCTGTCCCCTATGGAATATAAACGCTCATTGGGAGAAAGGTACAAAACAACCTTTAAAGTAAAACAGCAGGCTCTCTGGTCTGCCGTTGCAGTCAGACGAATCTTAACAAATGAATTGTATATCGGTGTGTTGGAGCAGGGAAAAAGAACCACTCCGAATTACAAAATAAAAACGAGAGTTGAACGTCCTAAAGAAGAGTGGGTGCGAGTGGAAAATGCACATGAGCCTATAATATCAAAAGAGCTATTTACCACAGTAAATGGTTTATTGCTCCATGACACTCGGATTGCCCCTGCTGAGGAAACCGTATATCTTTTTTCAGGTATTATTGCCTGCGGAGATTGTAAAGAAAATATGATCCGCAAGACGGTTCCTGCTAATGGGAAAAAATATTACTACTACACTTGTTCTACCAACCGAAATGATAAAAATAGTTGCACTACCCATAATATCAGTGAAAAGGCATTTGAAGAAGCTGTTTTGGCGGCTTTAAATGTACATATACGCAGTATTCTTGATATTGAACGTATTCTAACATATATCGATACACTACCTTACAAGCAAGAAGAAATATTGAAATTGGATGCTCAAATTGTCAAGGCACAAGAGGAAATAGAAAAGATTCAAAAGTATAAGCTGACATCATACGAACACTTTGTAGATAAAGTAATCACCAAAGAAGAATACCGAAACCATGTCAGCAGATATAATGCTAAAATTCAAAAGGCAGAAAAGCTTATACTAAAGCGTAAACAAGAGATTGAAGATATTATAAACAATAAGACGCCAACTAACTTATGGATTGAGAATTTTAAGCAGTACCAAAACATTGAGCAGCTTACACGAAAAGTAGTTGTGTCATTGATGGAGAAAATATATGTATATGAAAATGGGAAAATCGATATTCATTTTAAACATCAAGCGGAATATGAAAGTGCTATTCGTTTTATAGAAAGCGCCAGCAAATCAGACTCCTTTGATGCGAGTGTTGCGTTTAAGGAGGCGATTTAATCATGGCAAGAAAAAGCAGAAGACAGTCTGTGATCGCACAAAAAGAAACGGTAACACAGGAGAAGGTTTTTAAAACAGGACTGTATGTCCGTCTTTCTATTGAGGATGTGCGTGACAGAAAAGATAGTGATTCCATTGAAAATCAGACATATTTGTTGAAACAATTCGTTGAGGAAAGGCCATTTTTGCAGATTTACTCAATATATACGGACAACGGAGAAAAAGGAACGAATTTTGACCGTCCTGAATTTAACAGGCTTATGGACGATGTTAAAGCAGGCAGAGTGAACTGCATTGTGGTAAAAGACCTCTCGCGCTTTGGCAGAGATTATCTTGAAACCGGAAACTATCTTGAAAAGATTTTTCCGTTTCTTGGAGTCCGTTTTATATCTATCAATGATAATTATGACAGCTTTAACCCTGAAAACAGTAATGAAGGCTTGATTATTTCTTTGAAAAATCTTTTGAATGATGTTTATACAAAGGACATATCCAAGAAAATCATCTCTACCTTCAGAGAAAGACAGTCGAAGGGTGAATTTTTAGGTGCACACGTGCCTTATGGATACAGCAGGCCGGATGACGGCACTTATAAACTTGTAGTTGACGAGGAAGCTGCTTTAGTCGTTCGGCAAATCTACCAGTGGAAAGTAGAAGAAGGGCTGAGCGATACTGCAATAGCTCGTCGCTTAAATGATATGGGAATACCTTCTCCAAGCAAGTACAAACATTTAAAGGGCGAGTGGAAAAATGCCCGTTATAATAACAATATCTGGCAGCGTCAGGCAATTAAAGCTATAACAGAGAATGAAGTATATTTAGGACACAAGATATATGGCAAAATTCAGGCATCCCTTTATGAAGGCAAGCGAAAATCAAGAGTGCCAAGAGATGAATGGACAATTATTGAAAACGACCATGAACAGATTATCGATCAAGAAACTTTTGATATTGTCCATGCCAGACGATTGGAAGTATATAAAGAATTTACTGAACGCTTAGAGCAAAACAAGCATTTTGAAAATACTGAGAATATTTTTAAGGATATTGCTATTTGCGGAGATTGCAAATGTAAACTTGTTCGCAGGAGAAGGATTAAAAATGATGAGCTTTATTATTATTTTTCATGCACTACTTACGAAACAAATAGTGGTTATAAATGCACGAGAAAGCATATAGTAGAAACTGATATGATTAAAGCAGTATATGCTGCTATTCGCAGTCAAATAGATATGGTTGCATCGGTGGATGATATTCTGAGAAAAGTAAATTCCGATGCGAGTTATGAGAATAGGAAAGACAACTTGGCTAATGAAATCAGAAAGGTTAAAGCACAAATTGAAAGGCTGACTTCCTTGCGAAGTTCTCTTTATGATGATTATATTGAACAACTGCTTACTGAACAGGAGTATCTATATGCAAAAATCAAGTATGAGAAAGATGAAGTTGCATTAAAAGACAGACTAAATGAATTGTTGTTACAACAGAAGAAGTATGATCAAACATATTCCTATGAAAACCAGTGGTTATCTTCTTTTAGAGCATTCCGAGATGAAAAAGAATTAACTAAAGAGATGGTTGCAGCCCTCATAGAAACTGTGGAACTGTATGCCGATAGGAGTATACAGATCAATTTTAAGTTTAAAGACGAATATGAGGAATTACTTGATTATCTTAACACTATAGAAGATGAGGTGAAGCCTGATGAACAAGAATGTCTCAGTAGCTATGTACATTAGGCTTTCCAATGAGGATGCGGACATTTCAAAAAATGATGCAAAAATTGAAAGCAACAGCGTTAGTAATCAGCGTGATCTGTTGATGGATTTTATAAGTCGCCATCCTGATTTGGCAGATTCAAACATCTTGGAGTTTTGCGATGACGGCTACAGCGGTACGAATTTTGAACGTCCGGCAGTACAGCAGTTGTTAACCAAAGTAAGGCAAGGAGAAATTAACTGTATTGTGGTAAAAGATTTTTCACGATTTGGCAGAAACTACTTGGAGTTAGGGGATTATCTGGAGCAAGTATTTCCGTTTTTAGGAGTTCGATTTATATCTGTAAATGACGGATATGACAGTGCAAAAGATAATGGTATAACGGCAGGCCTTGATATTGGGTTGAAGAACCTTATCTACGACCTTTACAGTAAAGACCTATCAAAGAAAGTAAAGACAGCTAAAACAGCCAAAATGAAAAAGGGCGAGTATATTGGTTCTTTCGCTCCATTTGGGTATCTCAAAGCGAAGGATAAGAAAAATGCAATTGTTGTTGATGAGGAAGCTGCAGTTGTTGTTAAGCGAATCTTTCAATTGGCAGCCGAGGGGAACAATACAAGTGCGATCGCCAAAATACTCAATGCAGATGGAGTACCTTCACCTGCAAGGCACTACCAAAAAAATCATAATAACAAAAAGTGGAGAAAAGCCAAAGGAGATTTGGTTTGGCAAACTATGGCTGTCTTAAAAATCCTTAAAGATGAAACTTACACAGGAAAGACAATCAACCATAAGAGGGAAAAGCCTGACGTAAATAGCATGAGTACGGTCGCTGTTCCGAGAGAGCAATGGATTGTGGTTCCCAATACTCATGAAGCTATTATAAGCGAGGAATTGTATTTGGAAGCTCAAAAGGCGATCCGTCAAATATCCAAGCGTAAGGAGTATAAGATTGATAATACCAGAGTTCTTTACGGCAAAGTTAAATGCGGTATTTGTAAGAAAAACCTTCAACGCTCTCACACAAAGGTGCCTTATTATATTTGTAAGAGCAACTATTATGACGAAAACAGCCTATGCTTTCATGGAAGAACTAAGGAGCCAATGATTCTGGAAGTGCTATTGGAAGCAATACGGCAACAGGCTCAAATAGCCAACAAAGCAGAAAAGCTTGTACTTAAGGCAAAAGAAAAATCAGAAAGTGAAGTGGCTGAATTATTACAATCCTTAAGGAAAGCTCAGCAATATCTTGAAAGGCTAAATGCTTTGAGAATTGAGGAATATGAGAAATATTCAGATGGGAAGATCGGTAAAGATGACTATCTGAAGCAGAGGGGAATGTACAATCAAGAGATTGAACAAACATCCTCACAGATTAGTAAACTGGAAGCCGATTACGAAATTCAAAAACTAAAGAATAAGGAGTCGGAAAACCAATTTGTCGAACACTTCAAAAGCAAACAGGAAATCAAAGAACTAAGCAGGGATTTAGTGAATGAACTCGTTGATTCAATATATGTGTTCGGTGAAAATCAGATTGAGATTGTCTGGAACTTTGCCGATGATTATGAAAAAATAATGGAGATGTTATAATGAAGAGAGTATGGATCTACAGCAGGATTGCTAATGCTGAAAATTTAAATGATGTTTATCTGATTGGGCAAGAAAGATCGTTAAAGAAATTGGCCGAGCAACATTGTTTTAGCATAGTTGGATATTCAAGAGATATTGGCAGTGGGCTGAATCTCAATAGGAAAGGACTCAAGGAAATTGAGAATGCCATATCTGTAAATGCGATTGATACCGTTATTGTAAAAGATATGAGCAGGATTGGCAGAAATGTTTTTGATGTTCTTTCTCTTTTAAGAGATTGGAAGGAGCAAGGTATTGAATTGCTTACGGCAGATGAATTATAGAAATATCAATAAACCAAAGCAAAGGACGGATGATTCTTAATAATCTTAAACCGGGTGGTTTCGTTGAAGAAATCGCTCGGTTCTATTTTTTTATGTGAAAAATTTAAAAATTTTTTAGTTTTTACTTGACACAGGCTGATGAAGCCCACCGGAGCATCTTCAAAAAGTACCGGGCGATCTTTGAATATTTTGACGCCATCCTGGTTGGTCTTACGGCCACGCCCAAGACTGATGTGGATAGGAATACTTATGACTTTTTTGAGATGGAAAAAGGTGTGCCTACCTTTGCCTATGATTATGAAACTGCCGTGGAGAAAGATCACGTTTTGGTGCCTTATCTTAATATTGAAGTAAAAACAAAGTTCCTGGAAGAGGGCATAACTTATGATGAACTATCCGATGAAGATAAGGCGCGTTTTGAAGAGGATTTTACCGATGAAGAGGGGGGAATGCCTGACTTTATTCCCTCTCCGGCCTTAAATGAGTTTATTTTCAACCAAAATACCGTTGACATGGTATTGGAAGATTTAATGACCAAGGGCATCAAGGTGGCCGGAGGCGACCGGCTGGGGAAAACCATTATTTTTGCCCAGAACAAGAGACACGCTGAGTATATTGTGGAGCGTTTTAATAAGCTTTATCCCCAGTATCACGGCAGTTTCGCGAAAAGGATTGTCTGCGACGACAGTTACGCTCAAACATTGATTGATGATTTCAAGATTCCGGAAAAAGAGCCCCATATCGCGGTATCGGTAGATATGATGGATACCGGCATTGACGTGCCGGAGGTTGTCAATTTGGTATTCTTTAAGCGGGTGCGCTCCAAGACGAAGTTTTGGCAGATGATTGGTCGGGGTACCAGGATTTGTAAAAACCTTTTCGGGATCGGTCAGGATAAGACCCACTTTGTGATTTTTGATTATCTCGGGAACTTCGAATTCTTTCGGGAACATAAGGAGGGCCTT
The DNA here is from genome assembly GCA_050952465.1 of Bacillota bacterium. Taxonomy (GTDB): domain Bacteria; phylum Bacillota; class Dehalobacteriia; order Dehalobacteriales; family Dehalobacteriaceae; genus DUPU01. The sequence continues at coordinate 7,729 of JBMNKZ010000011.1, forward strand.
CAGGGGAGTGAAACCCAAAGCCTGACGGAAGCGATCTTTGCCAAGAGGGTGCGCTTGATCCATCACCTGCAGCAGTCGGCCTTTATTGATGAACCATACCAGGTGCTTAGAACCGGGATGATTGAAACGGTATTAGGGCAGATCAATGCTTTGAACACCGATTTGATTTCGGTAAAGATGCAGCTCCAGCACATTGAAAAGTATAAAAGCAAGGAGGCCTTTGTCTGCCTCTCTGATATGGATAAGCATAACCTGATTACACATCTCGCTCCCTTGGTATATATGGATGACGCAGATGAGTATGCTAAAAGGTTTGATAATTTTATATACGGCCTGATGCTAGCTCAGATTGAGGGCCTGCCCCAATTCAAAAAAAGCAAAAAGGAATTAATAAATCTGTGCACCAGACTTTCCGGTCGGGCAACCATACCCCAGATCAAAGAAAAGCTGGAGTTGATTAATACCGTTTGCACAGATGAATTTTGGCAAAATCCAGGAGTCCTGGACTTTGAAAAGGTGCGGGAGGAGCTTAGAAGTTTAATTAAATTTATTGTTGACGAAGTTCCTAGACCTGTGGTATACACCAACCTTGCCGACAATGTCCTTAATATCAAAGTAGGGGAAGCCTTAGGCCCCGCTTATGATTTTGAGGATTACAGGCTCAAGGTTAACCGTTATATCGAAAAAAACCGGGATCATATTGCCATTCATAAGCTCCGTAATAATATTCCCTTGACTTCCCTGGACTATCAGAGCCTGGAGCATATTTTTACCGGGGAACTTGGGACAAAAGAAGATTATCAACGGGAATTCCATGATACACCCTTTGGCCTTTTGGTGCGGAAAGTTGCCAAACTTGAATATGAAGCAGCATGTGTAGCGTTCTCTGAATTCATTAATGATCAGTCACTAAGTCAGGGGCAAATTATTTTCGTTAAAAAAGTAATTGATTATATCGTGCAAAATGGTTACATCGAGAATGTTTCGGTGCTAACCAAGCCGCCCTTTGATAAACCTCAGAACTTTATTAAGCTTTTTGATCAATCAAAACAAAAGCGAATTGTTGAGCTGATCACTAAGATAAAAGAAAACGCTGTAAAAATAATAAGTTAGGCTGTCTTCCATTGTCCCTAGCCCAGCTAAAAAATTACACCGCTGGATAGGGACTATATGTAAACGGAGGAATAATTTAACTAGGGAATCTACTGGAATTATTGTATACTTTTAGTAGAGGGTAGATGAGGACGTCCCCGGTACTACCTATGGGAGGTGCTTGTATGTTTCGGATGCTTATTGTAGATGACGAAGTTAATACAGCCCATAATTTGGCAACAATCATTCCTTGGAGCGAATTAGGTATTACAGAGGTAGAAATTGCATATAACGGAAATGAAGCTTTACAGAAAGCAATTAATTTTCATCCCGATATCATCCTCTCTGATATTGTTATGCCCAAAATGAACGGTATAGATTTGGCGCATAAAATATCAAATCTAACCAATTCTCATGTGATTTTTATAACCGGACATTGGGATGAGTCATATGTAAAGTCAGCCTTTAAGGCGGGCGTGGTTGACTATATCCTAAAACCGGTGGATCTTTCGGAGTTGCGCACAACAGTAAAATCTGTCGTAAAAAAGTTATCTGAATCCACTCGTCAAAAACAATATATTGCTCATTTAGAGAGTCAGTATCAAAAAAGCTTGCCATTTCTCAGAGACAGGCTTTTTCTTGCTTTAATTTCCGGCATAATAAGCGACTCGGCTAAGTTAGAAGAAGAACTAGTCCGGCTGGATATGCGGATGCCAGTGAATATGTCTTATTCAGTTTTTTGTCTGAAAGTACAGCCATTGTCCCAATCTGACAAACCAGCTTTGGTGGATCATTTATTGGCTTTAGAAGTCGTGCATCTTTGTAACGGTCTTTTGCAATTACATGGCTGTGGTTATTGTTTACGACATACGGCAGATTACTATGTTTGCGTTGTACCCTTAATTGAACTGGATACTGCCGTAGAAGAGATAGATACTCTGGCAAATCAAATGAAAAGTCTTTTGCAATCGTCACTGTCTGTAGAGGTAACGATTGGCATTGGCGAATGGGTGGACAACCTAATTGACATAGGCTATTCTTTTGAGAAAGCTCGGCAAGCAATCTTTTATATGGGCCGCAACAGTATCGTTTTTGCCGACAAGGTTCCATTTCCGAAGAGGGGAAATAAAGCCCTGTCAGTTCATCGTCTGATAGAGATTACCGAGCATCTACAATACGGTCACATCGAGAAAGCAGTTGAGGGGATCGACGAGATTTTTAGTGTAATGAAGCATAACCAAAATGAGGATCCCGTAAAGACTATTGATGTGTGCATTCAGTTATATACTATGTTAAACAGCGTTCTAGTAAAATCCGCTTTCAGTGAGGGTGAGGACTTAGATGGCTATACCGCTGCAATACGCAAGATTTATGAGGCAGCTACACTGGAAGAAGTAAGAGCCATTATTCTGGATCGTTGCATATATATTAACGATACCTTTCAAAAGGAACGTCAGTCGGAAAACCGAATCGTCCGTCAAATGAAGGATTATATTGGAGACCATTATAAGGAAAACTTGACAATCGATCAAATCGCCCAGCACGTCTATCTTTCCAAATCATATTGTTGTTTGCTGTTCAAGCAGGAGATTGGTATCACAATCAACCAATATATCACAGAACTGCGTATGCAGGATGCTCAGAAAATGATTGCTAGTGGGAATCAAAATATAATTGATATCTGTTTTGAACTCGGATATAACGACCCGAAGTATTTCAGCAGAGTATTTAAAAAGATGTTCGGCGTTTCGCCCACCGAATTTAGAAGACTATCCAGATAGTAGTTATACTTTGCTGTGGATCATAAGCTTTACAACATCTAAATAATGGCGGGGAGCTTTTTATTGAATCAGAATTGATAATTATAGGGAACCAGGTCGGTTTCCTTTTTTTTGTAACCACTAATAAATTACACCATTTATGATAAAATTATCCACCCGGAAGAATGTCAGAACGATATATCATTAATACATACAAACTATACTCTTAATTTATTAATGAAAGGAAGGAAAGAAAATGAAAAACAGAATCAAAGGCAAATCTACTCTGATACTGCTTCTAACCCTTCTAATGGCACTTTCTATCATGAGCGGATGTGGATCATCAGGCAAATCCCAGGATGATGCTACGGGAGGGGATTCCGTGACTGAGGAAATCACATTTACCCTTAACATTAGTTATTCAGGTGGATTGTATGAAGATTTAATGACTGATATTGCCAACAAGGTGTCTGAACTTTCCGATGGCAGGATCAAGGGAAGGGTCATAGCATCCGGTACCATGGGATCGGAGCGTGAGGTTGGCGAAGCTGTGCAATTAGGGACACTAGATATGGCTTATCTGAGTGACAACGGAGCCGAAACTCTTGTCGGCGGTTTAGGCTGGGCTTTTCTTCCGTACATGATTTCGTCCTACGAAGAGGCCGATAAATACATTAACAGCGGTTGGGTTCGCAAAGAGGTATGGAAAAGCCTGGAGAAGGCCAATCTGATTGGAATTGCTGCTTGTGAAAATGGATTCCGCAATTTTGGCAGTGCCACCGCACCTGTAAATAACTTTGCTGATTTTAAGGGTCAAAAGGTGCGTGTTCCGGAACAGGCTGATTTACTGCGCTTTTATGAATTATGCGGAGCATTGCCGGTGGGCATAGCCGGTTCCGAAGTTGTCACCGCCCTTGAACAAAAAACCATCGATGCCGTGGACAATAGCATTTATAATTTTAAGGCTAATGGCTATATGGATTCCCTTAAGTATGTTACGATTACCAACCACCAGTATACTTCCAATAATATAGTGGTATCCCGTAACTTCTGGGAAAGTTTGTCCCAAGAAGACCAGGATATAATACGGCAGGCTGCAGAATATGCATGCCAGAATTACACCAAAACCAGACGCGAGGGTGAGGAACAAGTTATTAAAGAATATAAAGATAAAGGGTATGTTTTTGTGGAGCCGAGCTCCGAATTTCAAGCTGAACTCAAAAAAGTTGCCCGACAGATCTGGGATGAATTCGGGAGCAAATACGATGCAGCTATCATGGAGCGGATTGTGAAGGAGTTTGGTGATAATTTGAACTGATAACTTGGCATAAGACTCCCACATTTCAGGGGACATTCCACATAGTGGTTTGTCCCCTGACCTCCAGCACTTGTCAAATGACAATTAAGTCATTTTATTTTCAGTTCTGAAAATTCATATCAGCTAAATTTAGGTTCTTTAAACCATTAATTGAGCTAGCGAAAATTTAATCTCCATCACATAAGAACTAGCTTTGTCCTTCGTTTAGCCAAACATCAAGTAAGGAGGTGCTCGTGAGTGAATCAGGTTGAGCATACAAAAGCAACCATTGCACTTTATCGTGTGAATATGTTGTTTGTCAAGCTAGAAGAAATCTTCCTTGGACTTGCTTTCTTTGTTTTGTTGGGCGTAATGATTATTCAGGTGTCCTGTCGGTATGTATTCATGTATCCTACTCCGTGGGCAGAGGAATTGTGCCGATACGTATTCATCTGGATAGGATATATTGGGGGGGCCTATGCAACCTTTTATTGGGATCACATTGAAATCGATCTGGTTGTTTCTCTGATAAAAAAATTCAGTAAAAACCCGGAACGGACAAAACTTATAGTGGATAAGATAGCAGTTGCCCTTTCTGTTGGATTTCTTATAGTATTTCTTAAGATATATGCCGAATTTTTCAGCCAGGTTTCAGCTATAGGGCAGCAGTCTGCGGCTATGGGTATCAATATGATGCTACCTATGTTTTCTGCGTATATCGGGTCCATATTAATGATCTTTCATGGGCTTAGCATAATGTATTTGCCTAAATCTATCATCAAACCAGCCTGCTGGAAATAAGGTTTGTGAAAAAACTGCTGGAAAGGGGGAAAATTATGGATGCATTAGTACTGTTTCTAGGGGTGTTTCTAGGAGTTTCAATTATTCTAAAAGTGCCAGTCGCTTTCGGTATGGGATTGGGTACGATTGCAGTTTTCTTTTATAGGGATTTGCCGCTGCTGAATATTGCCCAGGCCTCGTTTGCCTATCTTGATAGCTTTCCACTGCTGGCTATTCCGTTTTTTCTGCTTGCGGGTACCTTGATGGAATTTAGCGGCATCTCGAGATCCCTGCTGGACATGGTAGATGCTTTTGTCGGTAAGGTACGGGGCAGTATCGGGGCGGTTACGATCTTAGGCTCAATGGCCTTCGGTGTCTTGACCGGATCGGCTATGGCTACCATATCAGCTATTGGCAAAATCATGGTACCCGAGATGGTCAGTAAGGGATATCCTAGAGATTTTTGTGCTGCAATTCTGGCCTCCACCTGCTTTCTAGGAATTCTAATTCCGCCTAGCATACCTGGTATCTTTTATGGTCTGGCTTCTGGGCAGAAGATATCCGAGGTGTGGCTCTCTACCCTTATTCCCGGAATTCTCTTTGGCATCGGCTATTGCATTGTTAATTATTTTTTCCAGGGTCGAAAACAATCCGTTGGAGAAAAAGTTGCATTTGCTGAATATCTAAGAAATTGTGGTACAAAAACAAAAGGTGCCTCCGCGGCACTAGTAATGCCTATTATCATTTTTGGCGGTATTTACGGTGGTATCTGCACTCCTACCGAAGCCGGTGCTCTAAGTGCGGTGTACGGCGTTCTTTATTACATCGTCAAAAAAAGGTTCCGTAAGAACAGTGAGGTCGGAAGCACGCTGTGGAATATTACTCTTAGCACCGCCCACCTCACAGGGGTCGTGTTAATTTTATGTATTTTTGCAGCAGTTTCTGGACGGGCGATTACACTCTCTGGTGTGTCGGAACAGCTTTCCTTATTTGTAATGGATAACGTTAGCAGCCCGATACAGTTTCTTTTGATTGTTAATCTGCTTTACTTATTCATGGGCACCTTTATTGATATCAATAGCAGTATTTTACTGATGACTCCCTTGTTGATGCCATCTGTGGTAGCAATGGGCATTGATCCTATCCATTTTGGGGCTATTTCTCTCGTAAACTTAAGTGTAGGATATATGACACCTCCTTTTGCGACAGGGATATTTTTAGCATCTAAAATTGCCAACGCAGAGTTTACCAGTGTAGTTAAGCGGATTTGGCCTTTCATCGCTGTTGGGTTGATTACCGTTGCAATTACCACTTATTTTCCACCAATAGCAATTTATATTCCAAGTTTGCTGAAGTAAGGAGATGGGGGACATGAAAGCAAGAGCTAATTTTCGAAGGATGCTAAAGGAAAAAGGCGCAATTCTAGCACCTGGGTGTTTCGATTGTTTTTCTGCTAGGATACTGGAAAGGCTGGGCTTTTCCGCCCTATATCTTACTGGCTATGGTGCCGGGGCTGTCAGGTTGGGTATGCCTGATCTGGGACTAATGACCCTGACTGAAATGGCAGAACTAGCAGGTAATATTACAAAGGCTATATCGATACCACTGATTAGCGATATTGATACCGGCTATGGTGGTGTGATCAATGTTGCTCGAACCATTCAAGCATTTGAGCGGGCGGGAGTAGCAGCAGTACATCTAGAGGATCAATCCCCTGAGAAAAAGTGCTCCCTGATGCCTGGGCGAAAGGTTATTGCGGCTGAGGAAATGGTGATGAAGATAAAAGCAGCAGTTGACTCCCGTAGTGATCCGGACTTTGTAATAATTGGCCGAAGTGATGCCAAGCAACCGATTAGTTTCGAAGAAACGCTACGCCGACTTCACTTGTATTTGGATGCCGGTGCCGACATTGTTATGACTGCCGAAGCAGCGACTGTTAATGAATTCGAAATACTTGGCAAGGAATTTCCCAATCGAGTTGCTATTGTTGTCGGGGGTTCGGAAGAGCCGGAAACAGCATTGCCTGCCCAAGAATATGAGAGGATGGGCATTAAGCTCCTCGTACATCCTACCGCTTCTTTAGGGGCGGCAGGTAAGGCCGTACAAGCTATCAACCGCACGCTGTATGAAAAGGGCTGTATTCCTTTAGATATGCTTACAGAGCAGACAATGTTGTGCGATCAAATTAACGAGATACTATCATTGGATAAGCACGATACCTTTATTAGTACACATACGGTACCAAAACCGTAGCAGAACACTAGGCTTTACGAAGAATTATTCTACTATACTAATTTTGAAAGGATGATGTGATTATGACCAATGCAAAAAAACTCCGAAAGGTATTTGAAGAACAAAAAATTGTTGTCATTCCAGGGGCCTATGACGCTATATCAGCGCTGCTTGTCCAGGAGGCCGGGTTTTCGGTTGCTTACCTGGGTGGATTTTCGATTTCAGCTAGCATGACAGGTTACCCCGATTGGGGCTTTACCACCATGAATGAAATGCTTTCGACGGCAGTCAATGTCGTCAATATCCTAGACATTCCTGTACTGTGTGATATTGATCAAGGTTTCGGTGCGTTAACCAATTTTGTTAGAACCGTTCATTGCTATGAAAATGCAGGCGTTGCGGCTATACATTTTGAGGACCAACCCTTCCCAAAGAAGTGTTCCCAACAGCCTAACCGGACGATTATCTCAATGGGAGATGCTGTTGCAAAAATTAAGGCCGCTGTGGAAACCAGGAATGATCCTGATTTTATGCTGATTGCGCGTACCGATTCCAAGAAGATTGAGGGTATGGACGGGTTGAAGCGTAGGATGGAAGCTTATCTGAACGCTGGCGCAGATTACACTATATTCTGCGAGCATACCACTGAGGAAGAACTGGTTGAAGTTGGCAAGGAATTCCCAGGAAGAGTTATTGCTTTTGTTGGTGATGTAGCAGATAATACTGCATGCTGCCTACCTGTTTCCAGCTACGAGGAAATGGGCTACAAGGGACTGCAGTATTGCGCACTCGGACTGTGTTCCGCCCATTGGCAGATGAAGAAAAATTATGAAACACTCTTCAAGACGGGTCATATTTCGTCAGAATACATGAAAGAGAATATTACTTCCCTTAGGGAAATAGAACGTATTACAAAACTCTCCACTTGGCAAGCTTTACGTGACAAATATAACATGCTATAATTTTCTATAAATGATTATAGCAATTCCGATTTTTCATCGGAATTGCTGTAATCTACAAGTTGTTGCTCTTCTGGGAACTCAAGCTTTCTGTTGAAACGACCGTTTTTGGGGGGGATATGATGAGGCATATACCAGAATTGTTAGCACGTACTTCGTTGCGAACAAGGATGGTGATCGCCTTTTTTATTTTTGATGCGATAGTGCTTCTCGCTTTATCGGTATATTACTACAACCAGACAACTAAGGCAGTAACGGAGGAAATTACTCGAAGAAACACCGCGATTTTGGATATTCTTTCGGACAATATTTCCTGCAGCATTGGTAACATTACGGATATTTTGTACCGCTTTAGTTATGATCCGGTTTTACGCGGCATTATGACAGCGGACTATTCCTCGCAACCCGAAAAAGCTTATTTGCAGCAAATGGACGAAAATAGTCAGTTGTCCTCACTTGTAGATAAAATAACTAACGATCCGATTATTAAACAGGTAAAAATCTACTTTCCTTCGCATCGGATTTATACTGAAAATTCATATAAATATTTTACATTTGATGATGTCGTCAGCAGAAGTTGGTACGAAGACGTCTTGAAAAAACGTGATCAGATTTGTTGGGCAACACCTGCCAAGAATATCGAGGGGAGGTATCCGGGAATTCCCATATTATCGGTTGCACGCACGGTATCTGACTGGAATAATCCGGAGGCCCCGCCAATTGGTTTTCTTGAGGTTGAGGCTGATATCCGACTATTGTTCAGCGAAGTGATCCGGTCGGTTATGAAAGAAACTAAGGGGGATTTGTTATTAATAAACGAAAATGGGATTATCATTTGTGCGTTGAACAGTAATGATATGGGTAAAAACATTCAAGAAAAATTAGAGTATGATGTTGATTTCCATACCGAGGGGGTTCGGTATATCGGTACGGGAGTTTTTTTTATTAAACAAATGGAAGTACCCAATTGGTATATCATCAGCCGTTCTTCATTGGCATCATTTCGAGAATTCCAAGCCGGAATATTCCATCGGATTCTAAATATTCTAGTTGTCTGCTTTGTCATAATTCTAACCTTTAATATTATGATGTCTAAATTATTGACAATTCGTCTCTCGAAACTTCAAGAAAAAATCACACAATCTAACTCAGCTTTTGAAGTTGACAAGGATCAAAGAATGCAATCTCGGGATGAATTAGAGAATATCTCCAAATACTTTTCTTATCTCACCGGGTATAATCAGCATCTGCTAAATGAAATATATAAGGCGGAACTGCAAAAAAAAGAAGCTGAAATAAACGCTTTGCAATCGCAGATCAAACCACATTTTTTATATAATGTTTTGGATTCGATCAACTGGATGGCTATCAAAAATGGGCAGGAGGAAATATCCAGGTCGATCAGACTTTTGGCCCAGTATTACAGAGGTCGGTTGTCGGCTGATAATGGGCTAATCAGTTTAACACAAGAGTTGGAACATTGCCAAAACTATATTGCGCTTATGAACATTCGCTTTAATAACATTTTAGAGGTGAAGGTGGACATCCCTCCTTCGCTGATGGCGGCAAGCGTGATCAGGACGCTATTTCAGCCTTTTATCGAAAACAGCATTCAACATGGAATTCTCGAGACGGAAGAAGGATACGGAACAATATGGATTACTGCCAGAGCCGATTCTAGCCTACTAATTATAACTATTGAGGACAACGGGGTTGGCATTTCTAATGAAGTTGCCGAAAAACTCAATAATGGGGTCATAACCTCCAACAAGGGTGGGGGTGTTGGTTTTTCCAATACCAATAAACGGATCAAGCTCACATTTGGGGAGGAGTATGGTGCAGAAATCCAAAGTATGGAATTTGGCACTCGTGTCTTAATCAAATTGCCTTTAGTAATCCTAAGGTAAAAACCTGTTGTTTGCATACAGCAGGTTTTTTATTGAAGCATGTCCATTGTCTTTAGCGTAGCTAAAAAATCATAACCACTGTAGGTATGATATGGAATAAAAGGAATAATATAACTGGAGTAGCCGCTGGAATTATTGTATACTTTTGGGAGATGCTTCATATTTTCTATCCAAAATTATACAAAAAGAGAGGGCGAATAGTCATGAAAAAAGCAAGCAAAAAGAAAGCTTTGGTTTTGGCAGTATTGTTGGTATTCGTTTTGGCGACAGCGGCATTTGCGGCAGAGGGCAAAACAGTCGAGGTTAAGGGTTATGGTTTTGATGATGCGGAAATTTCCATATCAAATGTTATCGAGGCAACTGATGGTCAAGATATCGACACACTGTTAGATGGGTATTTTGTTGTCCAGGCACCTGCCGTAGTTACAATACTACAGGAGGGTGGAGTTATTTTTGACGTATCCAAAGTAAATAAGGTTGGGGATAAATATGAAGTTACTGAAGAGACCCTTCCTATTTCCGGACAGGCAGAGGCAATGGGTCCTGATCCGTCCGGGGCATTGGATGATTATGGATATCCTCAGATGATTATAGGCACTGTGGATGCAAATGTAGCTACTGAGTATGATGATCTTCCCAACTACTTACCTGGATGCAACGTGACATTAACAGAACCGGGGTATTATTACGCATGTTTTCGTTATGGGGCAATTGCTGATTCTTGCGATGTTTTAATAAAGGTAGCTGATACGGCAGAAGGGGCAGTTCCCAGTACACCCACTGCACCCAAGACGGATGCTCCTGCCCCAACAGCACAAGCTGCCCCAACAGCCGCAAAGGTAATGGTTAACGGGACGGCAACATCCTTTGATGCTTATAATATTAACAATAATAATTATTTTAAACTGAGAGATTTGGCCAAGGTATTAAGCGGCAGCGAGAAACAGTTTGAGGTCAAATGGGACGTCGATAAAAAAGCTATCAATCTAATATCAAATACTGCTTATACGGAAATTGGCGGAGAAATGGCCGCGGGTGACGGCAAGGCCAAAAAAGCATCCCTGAATCAGGCCAAGATATACAAGGATGGAGTAGAAATCCCATTAACAGCTTATAACATCAATGACAACAATTATTTTAAATTAAGAGATATCGCGAAAGCTTTCAATATTGGAGTTACTTGGGATTCGGCTACGCAGACCATTGGGATTGATACCTCCATTGATTATGTAGAAGAATAACAAACTATCCTATCTAAGGGGGTAACTATGATTAAACAAATAAAGTCTTCTGGCCTGCTTTTGGTGGTAATTCTTTGTTTGATTTTTCCTGCTGCTGTCCAGGCCCACCCGGCAATTTATCACGGGAAACATTTTCAGGCCGGGGTAACTCTTTTGCAGCAAGGGAAAATCACCCAGGCAATTCATGAATTGGAACATGCTGTAGCTCAATCACCACAGGGCGCCTATCTCAGAAAACTGGCGGAAGCATATGAAGCAAACGGCCAATATCAAAAGGCCGCCGATACATATTACCGGGAAGCCCAAGTCCATTTAAAAAGAGGGGATACGGATGCTTATCTGGTGGTAAAAGGCAAAGGAGATGCTTTGAGTTCGGAGATTCAACTCTTTGTCCAGGAAGAAGGCACATATGCCAAACCACAAAACCTGGCCAAGTATGAACCAAGTACTGGCCTTTATATCGGAGCCTTCGTAGAGTATGACAAGAACGTAGGCCCGAAAAATGTTAAAGCTTTTAATCAAATCACCGGGAAAAATCATGCAGTCTATTATACATATCATGAATACGGGCAACCCTTTCCTGTAAACTGGGCAGCTCAGGTGAAGGCAGCGGGAGCAGCGATTCAGTTATCTTTAGAGCCCAACAAGGGCTTGGATATTGTTCAGAATAACGCTTATCTAAAAGAGTTTGCCAAAAATGCCAAACAAGCCGGAGTCCCTATTTTCCTCCGCTTTGCCTCGGAAATGAATGGGAACTGGGTGGCGTGGAATGGTAATCCGGCAAAATACATTGAAAAATTCCGTCTCGTTTCCCAGGTGATGAAAGAGGAAGCTCCCAATGTGGCGATGGTTTGGGCCCCGAACAGTGTTCCCCAAAAGGAGATCACCAAATACTATCCCGGAGATCAGTGGGTAGACTGGGTGGGAATTAATTTATACAGCGTCTGCTTTTTTAACGGTGACCCCAATCAACCGGCGGATTCAGTAAACCCTTTGGATCTATTGGACTTTGTTTACAAGGAATATGCCGATCAAAAACCAATTATGGTGGCGGAATATGGGGCAACCCATTACAGCACTGCGGGAAATCTTGATGCTACCCGGTTTGCCGTAACAAAAATGAATATGCTGTACCAAGGGGTAAGACTCCTCTATCCCAGGGTCAAGGCTATTCACTGGTACAGTGTCAACAATCTGGAGAAAGCCCATAGTGCAGACCGGAGGCTGAATAACTTTAGTTTAACGGAAAATCAAAAGGTTCTGGACGCATATAAAAAAATGATCAGCGATCCATATTTTCTATCCCAGGTACAAAACGGGTCTTTTGTTACTGACGATGGGGGAGCCAAGCTAAGGATATCTCCATTGGAAGGGATGACCATCTCAGCTAATGGGCAGATAAAGGGGCTTGGCTGGGTTAAAACTTACGATCCCTATATCAGCAAGGTAGTATATAAACTGGATAATAAGTATCTATCCGAAAGCACCCAGTATCCTTTTGGCTTCTCATTGAACGCCGGCGCACTGGCAGCCGGGAGGCATGAGATGACAGCAGTTACCTTTGATTCCAAAGGCCGGGAAGCAGGGCGAAAGACATTTTCTTTTAATATCAAGAAATAGAGATATAAATATAGATTGCATTATATAATAAAAGAAGAGGCACTATCCCTTAAGATAATGCCTCTTCTTGCTTTCCCGTATCGTTTTGGGGTATGGTTCAACAAGTTAAAGTGCTCTGCCTATTTTACTTCGAATATGCTGCCTGTTTCGTTAATGAAGGTTCGATCTGGCATTTGTTCCAAGAACATCTTGGTTGCTTTCGGACCAGTGCAGTGGGATAAACCAATCTTTTCTACATCCAGTTCCTTAAAACGGTCAATGGTGCTTTGGATTTTGTCTTCCGTAGCATCAAGCAGGTGGAAACCACCGATAACAGCATATACCTTTTTGCCTGTTCTTTCTTGAATATCATTCACAATGTTCAAAATACCGTTATGGGAGCAACCAGATACAATAACCAAGCCTTTTTCTGTGTCGATAGCTAAGGCAATTTCTTCATCAAAATTATCTACTGCATACTTACCATTATTCTTAACCAGCATTTTCTGGTCCAGGCTGGGTTCAAAATTACCAAATATAACGGAATTTTTTCCAACACGAATAGAATCCCCGTCGATGAATTCCACCGCTACGTTCTTAGCTTTTAAATCTTCCTGGCTAAAGTCAATTCCTACCGGGAAGTAACCGGGAGTACCATCAGTGAAGTCAAGTTTTTGACCAACTGAATCATAGTAATATTTATTGTCTGACGAGTCGAAGAAAGTGTCTTTAACAAAGAGAGTTTTTCCGTCAGCACCATAATCGTCAAAGAACTTTATAACACCACCACAGTGATCATAGTGTGCGTGGCTCAAGACCAAGGTATTTGCTTCATCCAAGTCTATATTCAGCTTTTGAGCATTATTCAAGAACTCACCGGCTTTGGCTGTATCAAAGATGATTTTGTCACTGCCGTTTTCAATATATACCGAAAAGCCAAACTCCTTCGTCAAACTTTCATGTTCTGCGTTGTTATTTTCGGCTAGTGTGGTAATCTTTAAGCCTTCTTCAGCATCCACTTTACTAGAATTGAGCAAAATCATTCCATCCTTAAATTCTACAGTAAAGCCAAGATTTTCAGCTAATTGACGCAATGTAGTCGTAGTTACACCGTTTTCAGTAGTGCCCTCAATGTTCGTCTTCTCCCCATTCAAAAAAATCGGATAGGAAGTAGCTGCATAAATAGATCCTAACCCCAGCAACAGAACCAAAAGTAAAACTGCAGTAAATATAAATCCCTTTCTAAACATTTTTTTCTCCTTATATAAAATAGAATTTTTGTTGTTATATTTATTCTATATTTATTGTGAAGGAAAGTACAATTAAATTACTCTATACCTCTACTGGCGTGTATAAATTATCCTTATTCACTCATATCAAACTCTAGTTGGGAATACTTAGGGACGGTTTAAAGATTCGGAATGAACGGTTTATGACATATATTAATTAATTTTATCATCGATCAGTTAGTGATAAAAATAATTAGTTGGACTGGGGGGGTTGTCTACATCTAAAATTATTGTAAAAGGAAATATAAGATAGGAGTGTCAAAGATGAGTTTCTTTTCTTCAAGAGCCGGGATAATATTTTCCGGGCTATTAGTTGGGGTAATGGCAGTATTTTTGGTTATTATGGGAAACCCCGCTAACATGGGCGCTTGTATCGCCTGTTTTTATCGGGATGCAGCCGGAGCTTTGGGTTTACATCAAGCTGCCACAGTTCAGTATATGCGGCCTGAGATTTTGGGAATCCTATTAGGTGCTTTTATTACTTCTCTAGTGGTACGGGAATTTAAACCACAAGGTGGATCTTCCACAATACTAAGATTTTTTATTGCGGTAATGGTAATGTTTGGGGCACTGGTCTTTTTAGGCTGTCCCTTGAGAATGATTTTACGTCTGGGTGGCGGTGACTTAAATGCTTTCATTGCACTTATTGGTTTTATTGCAGGAATTCTAACAGGTATTTACTTTTTGAAAAATGGCTTTACCTTAGGCCGGGCTTATAATCAATCGGCTATCACCGGATCTGTTTTGCCCTTTATTTTTCTGGTATTTCTTATTTTAGCCGGGGGTGCAGCGATTTTCCTGACAAGTGCGGAAGGTCCCGGATCTTTACATGCTCCATTTTTAATCTCACTCATTGTGGGCCTTTTGATAGGTTTTCTTGCGCAAAAGACACGATTGTGTATTGCCGGTGGCATCAGAGATGCTTTTCTCATCCGTGATTTCCACCTTGTTTCCGGCTTTTTGGCTATCTTGATCGGTACTATGGTGATGAACTTGATATTTGGAAAATTCAAATTGGGTTTCGTGGAACAACCTATCGCCCATACCTCACATTTGTGGAATTTTCTTGGTCTTTATGTAGTAGGGCTTGGTTCCATATTTCTTGGAGGGTGCCCATTGAGGCAGACTGTCTTAGCAGGTCAGGGAAATGTTGACTCTGCTGTAACCATTATTGGTTTTATCGTAGGTGCTGCTTTGTCTCATAATTTTGGCATCGCAGGAAGCCCCAAAGGCGTTGGCATGGCTGGGCAATATATTGTTGTTATTTCCATTGTCTTACTTTTTGTCATTGGATTTATGAACAGCAGGTTTGGACCAGCGTTCAATAATTCTCAAAAACAAGCTTCGATAAAGGGGATAGGACAGTGATCTATTTGGATAATGCGGCGACATCCTTTCCCAAGCCCAAAGAGGTATGGCAAGCATTAGAGGATCATTGGTTTCATAAAGGGGGTAATCCTGGCAGATCCGGTCATCGGCTGTCTCTGGAGGCAGGACGTGTTGTAATCGAAGCCCGGGAGGCTCTGGTCGAGCTTTTTCATGGGGAAAAATCAGAGCAGGTTATTTTTGCTTCTAATGCTACGGACGCAATCAATATGGCATTCAGGGGAGTTCTAAAGCCCGGGGATCATGTCATTACGACCAGTATGGAACATAATTCTGTCATCCGACCTCTCCGGGATTTTGAAAAAAATGGTGGTTCATTGACGATTGTTCCCTGTAATAGGGAGGGACTTGTTGATTTAAATAGAATTGAGGAGCAAATTAAGAAGGAAACCAAATTAGTTGTTGTAAGTCACGTATCTAATTTAACCGGCACGATCCAACCCATAGAGGAAATCGGATACTTATGCCGGGAAAAAGGCGTGCTGTTTATGGTTGATGCAGCCCAAAGTGCGGGTACCCTGCCCATAGATGTGCAAAAGGCAGGGATTTCTCTCTTAGCCTTTACTGGTCACAAAGGCTTGTTTGGACCACAGGGGACGGGGGGCCTTTATGTCCACCCATGTCTGGATATTCAACCTTATCGTTTAGGAGGAACGGGCAGCCGTTCGGACAGTCAATATCAACCGGATTTTATGCCTGACCGGTTGGAGGCTGGTACCTTGAATGCTTTTGGATTATCCGGCCTGTTAGCAGGAGTTAAATTTATTAAGGAAACAGGATTAGATACCATCAGAGAACGGGAAGCTCTTCTAACTAATCGTCTGGTTGATGGATTAAGGCAGATTAATGGGGTGGAGGTTTATGGCCCAAAATTCCACGAGCAGCGTTCCTGTGTAGTTTCTTTTAATATTTCCGATTTAGATGGTGCCGAGGTGTCTTTCGTTTTAGACGACCAATTCGGTATCATGACCCGACCGGGAATACACTGTGCGCCATTAGCCCATGAGACAATTGGCACTTTTCCAACGGGTGCCATAAGAATGTCAGTAGGCTATTTTAATACGGAGAGTGATATTGATACAGCTTTGAAGGCAATTAACTTAATTACCAAAGAGGCAAGATAAAGGAGGTTTATAAAAAATGAAGGAGATTAATCTATATGGCATGTCATGTCCGGAACCTGTACTTAGGACACAAAATGCATTAATAGGCATGAAACAGGGTGAAACACTGAGAGTATTAGTGGATAGTCAAGTAGCAAAGGAAAATATCACCAGACTAGTCTTATCAAAAAAACTAAAAATTAATGCTCAAGAGGACACCGAAGGCTATATTCTGGAGATAGAAGTTTAATATGGCGGGTAAGGTGTATTGCATTTTTACCTTTCATTCCACCCATTTTGCATTGAAGTTAGATTCTGTTTGCAAAAAAGAAAACATACCTGGGAAATTGATTCCGATACCCCGATCGATCAGTGCTTCCTGTGGGACGGCATTTCGGGCGGAAGTTGAGGATCGAGAGAAGATAGAGTTCTTAGCTGATAAAGAAGGAGTAGAAATTGAGACGGTTGTGGAATACTGTATAGAAGAGCAAAAAAGTATTTTTGATAAAATCTTTAAAACAATTTAAAATATAATTTGAAAAGGCTGCATGAGAGGTATTTATGTATCTATGCAGCCTTTTTTTGCCGATATCAGGGAGTATAAGTTATATGGATAGGTCGAAGAAAGAATCTGATTTTATGATATAATGTTCTTAAATCCACAAGTATTCTATGAAATTTGGTCGAATAAAGGTATGGTGGGGTATATATGAAGAATCTTTTAGCAATAATGAGGCGAACAAAATTATTTGACGGCTTTTCGCCAAAAGATTGTGAAACCATTCTTTCAATTGTAAAGCCTAACTATAAGTCATTCTTAAAGAATGAAGTATTAATTCAAGACGGGGACATGGTAAACTATGTGGGTCTAGTATGTAGTGGTAAAATTATTACTGCCAAGCTTGACTATGAAGGCAATGCCAGTTTACTTTATATGCTGGAACCACCTAAGACATTTGGCTTGGAAATTGCAGCCACGCCTACTCAAATTAGTTCCATAACCGTAACCGGTGCGGAAGCTACAACCGTGGCTATTTTTCCGTATACTGAATTAACTACCGAGGGCAGGCTGTCAAATGAATTTCGCAATAAGATAATGAATAATATGCTGACATTACTGGCCAATGAGAATATGAGGAGAATGTATAAAATAGAATTGCTCTGCCATAAGTCTTTACGGGAACGTGTCCTGACCTACCTGCGTTTTGTAGCCCGGAAAAAGGGAACCCCGTCCTCTTTTACTATTCCTTTTAATCGTGATCAGCTTGCTCAATATCTGAACGTAAACCGCAGTGCCCTGTCTCATGAATTGGCCTTAATGCAGCAAGAAGGGCTGATTACTTTTTTTAAAAATAAATTTACTCTCCATATTTAGATTACAAAAAAATCCAAGTATGTTGGCATACCAACATACTTTTTTTCTTTTTTGGACTACTATAAATTTAAATTAGAAGTTGCAACAATGCTGGTTAGTATGTCCGCTTGTCTGTTCAAAAAGAGGTCTGATATTGTATAATTGGAGGGGGAAAAATGAAAAGAAGTTTATTATCTTTTATAATCGTTGTTTCTTTATTATCCATGATACTTGTTGGCTGTGCCAAGACAGAGGCACCGGCTGATTCCGGTTCGGATAGAGAAGAATCAACAGCGGAGCAGGTAGAACTGATGATTAGTGCCGCCGCCAGCCTGACAAATGTTGCAGAGGATCTGACAGATCTTTATGCAGAGGTAGCTCCTAATGTGAAGCTTACTTTTACTTTTGGCAGTTCCGGTGCTCTTCAGACTCAAATTGAGGAAGGTGCCCCGGCAGATGTCTTTTTTAGTGCGGCACTAAAGCAGATGAAGGCATTAGAAGACGGAGGCTATGTTCTGGACGGTACCAAAAAAGATTTGCTTATTAATGAAGTGGTGCTGATAACACCAAAAGGCAATCCGGCAAAAGTTGAGAGTTTTGAGGATGCAGCTACTGACAAAGTAAAAACTATTGCTCTCGGTGATCCTGCCTCTGTGCCGGTTGGTCAGTATAGTGAAGAGGTATTCAACCATCTTGGGATACTTGATAAAGTAACTCCCAAAGCAAATTATGGGACTGATGTTGTTCAAGTGCTTACCTGGGTGGAAAGCGGAGAAGTTGATTGCGGTATCGTATATGCTACGGACGCCGCTGCTTCTGATAAAATAGATGTTATCAGCTCTGCTCCGGAGGGCAGCCATAAGATAGTGACATATCCGGTAGCAGTCGTCAAGAGCAGCAAGAAATCGGAAGAGGCAAAGGAATTTGTGGATTTTCTCTCCTCCGATCAGGCCAGGGCAGCTTTTGAATCCTATGGATTTACCATAAATAAATAATTAAGTTTTCTTTACTTTAAGCCAAGAAAGGAACCCTAATATGGATATTTCACCTCTTTGGATTTCCCTCAAGGTAGCATTGTTTGCTACTTTCATCACTTTTTTCGGCGGTATCTATGCTGCCCAATTGGTGATAAAGATGAAGCATTATCGTGGTTTGGTCGATGGAATATTTACACTGCCTCTGGTATTGCCTCCTACAGTAGTAGGTTTTTTTCTCTTGCTCATATTTGGGAAAAACAGTTTTATTGGACAAATTCTTGCTTTCTTTGATGCCGGAGTTGTATTTTCCTGGGTAGGAGCGGTAATTGCTTCCACCGTGGTTAGCTTTCCCCTGATGTACCGGACAACCCGCGGTGCCTTTGAACAAATAGACAGTAATCTTGTTTATGCGGCACAGACCCTTGGCATGAGTAATCGGCGGATTTTCTGGAGACTGATTATCCCGCTCTCCTGGCCTGGTATCGCCGCAGGTGCAATACTAGCCTTTGCCCGTGCTTTAGGTGAGTTTGGTGCTACAATTATGTTGGCGGGCAATATTCCAGGCAAAACCAGAACCATGTCGGTGGCAGTTTATTCAGCGGTGCAGGCGGGTGACCGTGCCCTTGCCTATCGTTGGGTAGCCGTAATTATGGTTATTTCCTTTGCCATTATTATATTGATGAACTACTGGTTGAGCTATCAAAGCCGACTTGCGAAAAACTAGGAGAGATGAAAATGCTTAAGGTTGATATCAAGAAAAAGCTAAACAAGTATACCCTGGAGGTCGCTTTTAATGTCGGTACCGAGACATTGGCAATTTTAGGTCCATCCGGCTGCGGAAAAAGCATGACTTTAAAATGTATTGCTGGTGTAGAAACGCCTGATGCAGGATATATCGAGCTTAATGGCCGGGTGCTATTTGACAGCACAAAAAAAATAAACCTGCCTCCCCAACAGCGGCGAGTCGGCTATTTATTTCAAAATTATGCACTCTTTCCCAACATGACGGTGGAACAAAACATTGCTGCTGGAATTAAGGGTGACAGGAAAACAAAAGAAAATATTGTTTCTGAAAAGATCAAAGCTTTTTACTTGGAGGGCCTGGAAAAACAATGCCCGTCTCAACTTTCAGGAGGCCAGCAGCAGCGTGTGGCGCTGGCACGCTTGATGGCCCAAAATCCTGATATACTCATGTTGGATGAGCCGTTTTCCGCAATGGACAACTATCTAAAATGGCAGCTTGAACAGGAGGTTCATGAAGTACTGCAGTCCTATGGTAAGCCTGTCCTCTACGTTTCCCATAATCGTAAAGAAGTCTATCGTTTGTGTGATATGGTGGCTGTGCTGTACAACGGTAAACTGGACACTATTTGCTCAAAAAATGAACTTTTTGAGATTCCGCGTACAGTAGCAGTGGCACAGCTCATTGGCTGCAAGAATCTTTCCCGTATTCAGAGATTGGGTGAACATAGGGTCTTTGCTGTGGATTGGGGAGTAGAGTTGGAAACAGGCCGAGCCGTGCCGGAAACGGCTGGAAACATCGGCTTTTTTGGGCATTATATTCGTCCGGCGAGAGCCGAAGAAAAAAATACTATTGCTTGTCGTGTACTTAGGGTGGTTGAGGATAATTTCTCCACAATTGCTATTCTTAAGCCAGAGGGGGTGTCCGGTATCGAGGATTATTCAAAAATCCTATGGGAAATGGATAAGGCCGCTTGGCAAAAAGTTCCGGATAGCTTAGGTACAATTACCATTACATTAGAAGCCGGGCATATCATGTTATTAGACTAAGAAAAAAATCCATATATTCTTAGAAAGACAAACAAAAAGCTGGCAGGTAAATATAGCTGTCAGCTTTTTGTTTTAAGAGGAGTTAATGTTTTACAAATACTACGTTAATAGCTTTTACCAGGGCATGTACTTTTTCGCCCTTAGAAAAACCGGCATCTTCTAAACTGTCGCGCGTCATCACGGACGTGAGTCTGGGTGCATCACCCGCTCAGCCGCCTACTCACATAGTTATTTGGGCCATAATTTCGTCTGATTTAATGTTTTCAATTTCACCGATTAGATTATTTCGTACTCCTGCTTCCAGAGTATTCACCTCCCTTAAAAGATTTTTTCTCAATTAATTATTCCCCGGTAAACCTCAATTATTCAGCATCATATAAAGGAATAAATATTGGTTTTTTTATTTTTAAAGAGGAAACATCACAGGAAGTCACCTATATTGTCGCAAGATATGCCAGCACCACATTAAATGAAATAGAATATTTAAAATATTTATACAATTTAGACAAGAAAAAGGATTGCATTCTCAATAGGTTGTTTGTTAATATTAGATTTAACTGATACGGGAGGAGATACAATGTCAGAAACAATTACAAAGAAAATATTGAAGCAACATATAGTTGAAGGAAAAACTATCATTGGAGAAGAAATTGCGTTAAAAATTGACCATACATTAACCCAGGATGCCACCGGTACCATGGCCTACCTGCAGTTTCAGGCAATTGGCATTAACCGGGTAAAAACTGAGTTAAGTGTGAGTTTTGTCGATCATAATACCCTGCAGACAGATTTTAAAAACGCTGATGACCACTTATTTCTGCAATCGGTAGCAGAAAAATACGGACTGTACTTTTCTCGGCCCGGAAATGGGATTTGCCACCAGGTTTTTCTGGAGAGGTTTGCCCGTCCCGGAAAAACCTTAATCGGTTCCGACAGCCATACACCAACTGCCGGGGGCATGGGATCTTTGGCCATGGGGGCCGGGGGTCTGGATGTGGCCGCGGCTATGGCCGGAGAACCATTCAGAATCAAATATCCGGCCGTGGTGGGAGTAAAGCTTACCGGTAAGCTGCCTCACTGGGTTTCCGCCAAGGATGTGATCTTGGAAGTCCTAAGGCGCATCAATGTTAACGGGGGAGTAGGAAAGGTATTGGAATATTTCGGCCCAGGAGTGGAAAATTTAACTGTCCCTGATCGGGCCACCATTACTAACATGGGTACGGAGACCGGTTGCACCACCAGTATATTCCCCAGTGATGAGGTTACGAAGAAGTTTTTAGAGGCTCAAGGCCGCGGGGATGAGTGGCAGGAAATCTTACCTGATGAGAATGCTGAGTATGATGAAATTATTGAAATAAATTTAAGCGAATTGGAACCTTTGGCAGCTTTGCCTCATAGCCCGGGGAAGGTAAAGCCTGTCCGGGAAATGGCCGGTTTAAAGGTGAATCAGGTAGCCATTGGGTCATGTACCAATTCTTCCTTGCGAGATCTAAAAGTAGTAGCCAATGCTCTGAAAGGGAAAACTATTGCGGAAAACCTGCACCTGATGATTAGCCCAGGATCCAGGCAGGTGGTGGAGCACTTAATTGACAGCGGTGAAATGAAGTATCTGATCCAGGCGGGAGCGCGGATATTAGAAAATACTTGCGGGCCTTGTATCGGTATGGGTTCCGCTCCCTGTTCCGCCGGCGTATCTGTCCGGACATTCAATCGAAATTTTCTAGGAAGAAGCGGCACCAAGGATGCCGAGGTTTATTTGGCAAGTCCTGAGGTAGCTGTCGCCACAGCGTTAACGGGGATATTAACGGATCCCAGAGATTTAGGAAAATATCCCGAGTTTAAAATGCCGGAAAGTTTTTTTGTCAATGATAACATGATTATCAAGCCTCTGCCTGCTGATAAGGCAAAAAGTGTCCAGGTTTCCTATGGCCCCAATATTAAGCCGCTGCCGGAATTTTTCCCGTTGCCGGATGTTTTGAAGGGTGAGGCCTTAATAAAACTTGCGGATAATATTACAACAGATGATATTATGCCGGCCGGGGCAAAAATTCTCCCCTTGCGTAGCAATATTCCGGAGATATCCAAACATGTCCTGGAAGCAGCGGACAGCAGTTTTTCCCAAAGAGCATTGGAGAAAAATGGCGGTTTTATCATTGCCGGAGATAATTATGGACAGGGTTCCAGCCGGGAGCATGCCGCTCTAGCTCCTAAATATCTAGGCATTAAAGCGGTAATCGTAAAATCCTTTGCTAGAATTCACTTGGCCAATTTAATAAACTTTGGCATTGTGCCCTTAACCTTTGAAAACCCCGAGGATTATAACCAAATTGAACCGGGGGATGCTATAGAAGTGGAAATAGGGAGTCTCCAAGGAGTAGTTTTCTTAAGCAATTTGACAAAGGATATAAAAATAAAACTACGGCATACCCTTTCTCCCTTAGATGCTAAGATCTTAAAGGCCGGAGGCAAACTATCCTGGATTAAAAAGAGAATAAAAAACTAAAAAAATGCGAGGAATGTCTGATGAGTAATAAAATTTTCATGAAAACCCCCCTGGTCGAAATGGACGGGGACGAGATGACCAGAATTATCTGGTCCATGATTAAGGAAATTCTCATAAACCCCTATGTGGATCTTAAGACAGAGTATTATGATCTGGGTTTGGAGAAGAGGGATGAAACGGAAGACCAGGTCACCTTTGACGCTGCCGATGCGATAAAAAAATATGGGGTTGGGGTAAAATGCGCCACCATTACTCCTAATGCAGCGCGGGTAGAGGAATATAAACTGAAGAAAATGTGGAAAAGCCCCAATGGAACCATTAGAAGTATTTTGGACGGTACTGTTTTCAGAACGCCGATCATGGTAAATAATTTAAATTCATATATTCCCACCTGGAAGAAACCTGTTACCATTGCGAGACATGCCTACGGGGATATCTATAAGAATACGGAGTACCGAGTAGACCAGCCCGGAAAGGTGGAACTGGTGTACACTTCAGAGGATGGCCGGGTAGAAAAGCTTATGATTCATGACTTTAAGGCTCCCGGCGTGGTCATGGGGATGCACAATCTGGATGCTTCCATCGAAAGTTTTGCCAAGGCCTGCTTTAATTTCGCCTTGGGACAAAAGATCAATCTTTGGTTCTCCACTAAGGAAACCATTTCCAAGATATATGACCATCGCTTTAAGGATATCTTCCAGGAAGTATATGAAAGGGATTATCAGGAGAAGTTCCAGGCCGCCGGTATCGAGTATTTCTATACGCTGATTGATGACCTGGTGGCCCGGGTGGTTCGGTCTGAAGGAGGAATGCTATGGGCGTGCAAGAACTACGACGGCGATGTCATGTCTGATATGGTAGCCACTGCTTTTGGGAGCCTCGCCATGATGACCTCTGTATTAGTGTCACCGGAGGGTTATTATGAATTTGAGGCCGCCCACGGTACAGTGCAGCGACATTATTATCGGCACTTAGAAGGAATGAAAACTTCAACTAATTCCATGGCCACCATCTTTGCCTGGACCGGTGCCCTCAAAAAACGGGGAGAACTGGACGATACCCCAAAGCTGGTTGAATTTGCTGATAAGCTGGAGAAAGCGTCCATAGAGACCATTGAAGAGGGTGTTATCACTAAGGATTTGAATCAGCTTTTAACCTCATCTGAGAGAACAATTGTGGATACGGAAGGATTTTTACACGAGATTAAAAAGCGTTTGGAAAAGGTGTTATAAAGGAAACGAAGAGCAAATATAACTTTTCTTGCATATGCTATGGTAGGAAAGGATGTCCCAGAATGGGAGGTGCTGCTGATGAGAGATGTGAATTTGCTGCACCCGGATTTAAAGCCGAAAGCTTTGAAGTTGGTTGAGCTAGCTAAAGCTAAAGGTATTAATATTGTGGTATCTCAGACCTGGCGCACTAAGGAGGAACAGGATGCATTATATGCTCAGGGGCGCACAAGGTCAGGTAATAAGGAAAGGTTATATTTTTACAGCCTGCAGGATTAACTGCCGGCTTTTTTATTTTTCAAAAAGATTTTGTAATGATTAATCATTAGTTGGTACTAACATCATTAGATAGCACTTTTATCTTACACTGGCACCGTGTAATAATTCTTTCTTATGAAACTAAAAGAAATATGGATTATTCAGTAAATAAGTGCCAAATGAGTGGGTGCAAAGGATGGAAAACATGAAAAGAACCAATCAATTACCGATTAAGCTTATATATAATTTCACTTACCGGCTATCCGGAAATATAGAAACTGCCAAGGATTTGACGGAACAAGCTTTGTTAATGAGTAATAATAATTATACTTTTTGTAATAGTAATCATGATCGCGATCTTATTCTATTAAAACAAGCGTGGACGTATTTTATGAATGACGATAGAAACCTAAATTATAATTATGATGGATATTTTAATTTTCAGGAAAATAGCCCCGTCCAGCAGTTGTTGCTCTCTTTACCCCCGGAAGTACGCTGTGCCGTGATTCTTCGTGATATCTTCGGTTATACCTACAGACAAATTTCGGCCGTATTAAGTAAATTAGAAATAGAGATAAGGTATCTGATTTCTATGGGAAGACAAGAAATTTCAAAATCAACTAAAAAAATCGATAATACCGGCTGAAACAGATAGGATTTGGCTTCTCTTTGCCGAAATTAGACGGATAGAGGGATGGAGGGAAGCCATAGATGGATAGGATCAAAATGCTTTACGAATTCTATAAAGAAGCCGTCTTTCGCTTTTTTCTCCGGATGACCGGCAATAGGGAAGAGGCGGGGGAACTTACCCAGGAAGTTTTTTTTCAAGCTTGCTTGTCCCTTTACCGGTTCAAAGGGGAGTCTACTCTTAAAACTTGGCTTTTTTCCATTGCCAGAAATGTTTTTTTAAAGCACCTACGGGAAAAAAGTAAACATAAAACCATAAACTTAGGAGAAGAACTGTCTTATGATGAACTCAATACTCAAGGCTTAGATCCCCCTGCAGATTTATTAATATTAAAAGAAGAGCGGGAAAGAATCCAAAAAGCACTGGCTAAGCTTCCGGAAAACGCCAGAACCATTATTATTTTAAAAGAATTTGAACAACTCTCTTATGAGGAAATCGCCGGCATTTTCGGTCAAACAGTAAATTGGGTGCGGGTAAATTTTTTCCGGGCCAAGAAGCAGTTAGGACAGGTTTACCGGGAAATGGAGGATGAATCATAAATGAAGCCAACAGAATGCAACTTGATTCAAGAGTTAATGCCATTGTATGAAGAAAACTTGGTTAATGAAGAGACAGCAGCTTATATTGAGGAGCATTTGTGCAAGTGCACTGATTGCCGTGAACAATGGGAGAATTTTATCAGCCCATTGCCGGATCCGTTGCTTGGTGAAAAACTAAAGATTCAAAAAAGCTCTGATCACAAGTTGATAAATAGGATCAAGAAAACAGTTTTAGTGGGAGTACTATTATTAGTGATGGGGGGAACAGGCTTAGCCTATGCTTCATATACTGCGGGAAAACATGTAGGCCAGGATGACCCTTCTTATCGCTTTGCCCAGGAGCTGGGACTTTTTACAGAAATCAATCAAAGTAAGACCATAGACGGTATTCAAGTTAATTTAGAAAACGGACTATTTGATAGTACGCGGAGTGTTCTGTTTTTGAATTTTTCATCTCCCGTTCAAGATGTGCCTATGATTACTATGACTGATGAGGAAGGGACGGAGTACCTGCAGAAAAGCAGCAAAGGTTGGCAAAATAAGTATTTTATGTTTGAGTTAGAGCCTTTGGATGTGGATACCCAGAGTATCAATATTTCCTTGGCTCTCAGGGATATGGCAGGGAGGGATGTGGCTGATACGGGCAATATGGAAGAAACAGCTGAATTTACGGTTCCGGTAGACATCTTGAAAACAGCCCAACATACCAAGATTATCTATCCTAATCAGGAAAAGGATTTGGCAGAATTGAAAGTGCGCCTGGAAAAGGCAGTATTGGGGGTTAGTGAATCTGAGTTCCAAGTACGTTTTGACTGGCCGGTAGACGGAACTGTGGCGGGTTTGGGAATCGGAAGGGGGACGGCTTATTTCCCTACATCCGTAAGGGAAGTGCCGGATACACCGCCTCCCCCCGGCGCTATTCCTCCTCCCGGTGGATTAACATCCGGTTATGCTGCGTCCTACGTGGTTAATTACCATCAGGGAGACCTGCCGGATAACCGGCCAGCTCTCTATGATTTAACTGCTCGGCGGGAAGTAGAGGTCCAAAGAGGAGAATACCAGACAACCCAATTCCCCTGTCAGGTGACAGCTTCATTAAAGTTTGCCCCGGTGGAACAGGAAAGTCAAAAGCTGGACATGCTGCTTCCCCCCCTGTACTTATATAAAAAAACAGCGGATTCCTTGGACTCTATAAAATGGGAGCTAAACTTTCAGGAGAAAAATGAACTTAATCTGGAAAAGAGCATTCCTTATCAAGACGGCAATATAATTTTGGAGAAAGTTTGGCGGGAAGATGACCGGATATACCTAAGCTTCCGGCTGGAGTCTTTTGCAAGTACAAACAATATTTTACCCCACTTTGAGCTTACGGACAGTGAAGGAATGAAGTTAGGGGAGATGCACTTTGATCGGGACAATCCCATGGTGGTCATGTTTTATCTATACCATGAGGAGGTAAAAAAGCTTTTCTTAAACCTTGATAGTATCGGGCACATGTTACCCAGGGAAGAATTCACTTTGGAAATTGCATAAGTCTAAATGGAACTAATCAAATAAAAGGTCACGAAAGAACTCCTTTTGTTAACTAATAATAAGGTTGACAAAAGGAGTTTTTACTTGGTTTATCACAAGGCATGATTTCTTTCTGGTAGATCTAAGTGCTTCTAAAGTTTTCGCCGGTATATTTTATCTATTTTTTTGTAGTATCTTTCGATATTGCGAAGGGCTTACCCCAACCTTTTTCTTAAAAAAGGAAGTGAAATTGCTTAAGTTGTTAAACCCGCACATATAACAGATTTCGGTGATGGTCATATTATGTGACCCTAAAAGTTCCTTTGCCTTATGTATTTTGACCTGCATTAGATACTCATAGGGGGTTTTACCAGTATAAGCTTTAAAAGTTTTTATAAAATGATAAGGGGTTAAATTGGCTACTTTAGCCGCTTCTTCCAGGGAAATTTCCTCACTGTACTGGTCTCTAAGGTATTCAATAGCCTTATCAATGTTTTTCTTTGCAGTTGTGTATTCTGAAGATACAAGAAGAGGCATGTTGCTTTTTATGTTTCTCAACAGGTGTACCATGATCTGAGTGCTGATGCTTTTAAGAACCAGTTTGCGACCGGGCTGGGGATTTTTGCATTCCTGAATAAATAAGTGTATCAGTTCATTTAATTCCTTAGAATAAACATAATCACCTTGTTTAAAAGACACATTAGATTTTCCGTAGATTGAATAAGCAATCTCATTTAAAGTATCGTGGTCTACATTTAGGGAGATGAGACGCTTATTAGGCATGGGTTTATATGAGCCGTGGGCTTGACCGGAATTTATTGGCAGGATTTTCCCTTTTTCAATGGATAAACACCTGTTTTCCAGACTAGCGTATGGCATAGCGGAAGACGGTATGGTAAATTCATAGCTGTCATGCACATGCTGGGCCCTGTCCGGAAAATCCATTGATTCTTTTGAGATAATGAGGCAGATATCGGTATCCATGTAGATATCAACTATTTTTAAGAATTCACTCATGGGCAGAGGATAAGGACCTGCGCCCAGCATTTTTAGTTGATCTATTCCCACTTAATACCCTCCCTTAAAAAACTACTCCAGGGTGTTCTATGATAAGTATACACCAAGTTATGATGAATGTAATTATTTTAGACATTAATAGTTATAAAATCCTAAAAAAATCAACAATATTTCGCAAGTAAAAAAATTACATATATTTTATAATTATGAAAAGTATGCATATCTATCGGTGTTTAACTGTATGGATAAATAGAGTCTATTAAAATATAAAGAATAGATGGGGGAGAGTTTTAAAAATGATGAGATTAAGTAGGTGTAAGACTTTATATAAAGCAGTAAGCTGGATTGTGATATTTACCTTTCTTTTTACTATCTGGGGTGGGACTGCTATCCCGGTACTGGCTTCACCAAGTGGAGCGGTTTCTTCCAGTGTGTACAGGGATGTTTATACCCCCGGGGAAAATAACGATGATTCGCCAGCCGATGCTTTAAATAGTATCGATCAGGCTCCTGCTACAGAAAAGGTGGAAAATGAAGGTCAGACGGCCAGTGCCCCCGCTGATGAGTTGTCTGCTTCTGCCCCGGTAATAACTTTGTCTGAAACCGGTAATAATTCTCATACTAATCCAGCCAACGATGCTGTTGATTCTGCAATTATCACTGAAAAAACTACCGATGCTGCTCCAGATCCTGCGACAGAAAATGCTTCATCATCCTACCCTAAAGAAAATGTTCCCTCATCCAAAGCTAATACTCCTGAATCTAAAAGCTCAACTACTTTAATTTTTGACGGGTATCATACCATAGCTACCGGATCTTCCGATATTGATGAAAATTTAGGCAGCTTATCAAATTCTGCGGAAACTGTTAATGAAGACGTTTATGAGGAAGACAATCAAAATAGGGAGACAGAAAATGGTGTTGAAGATGATATAAAAGATGCTATTGAAGATGGCAGTGAAAATGGTGCTGAAGATAATGCTGAAGGCAATATTGAAGACGTAATTAAAGATGATACCAATGGCATCATAGAAGAGGCTGATCCGGAACAGCCTTTGACTATGATCATGCAAAGTGGTGAACCGCCGATAACCCCTGGTGAATGGTACTTTGACCCGGAAATAATAACCTCCCATAATATGGAAATATGGTTCAGCGCTTCATTTACAGCAATAGAGGAACTGACGGCAATTGATTATTATTATACTCAAGATGGTGTCAATTGGAGTGAATTGACCGGTCCAATCGTTCTGGAAGAATGGATGGGCGGTTTATACAAATGGGAGGAGGACGGTGCGTGGTGGCATGATCTTCTTGTTGATTTCTCTGGGTTTGCTGATGGTCCTATTATTATAACGGCCACAGCCACCGATGTTTTAGGAAATACCTTGTCTGTTGAGGAGACTCTCACGAAAGATACCTTCGCGGAAAATGTTCATGATTTAAGTATAGAGCCCAATGAAGATAATAACGGGCTGGTTTTAAATTGGACTAAGGGAGCAGATTTTGAGTATGCGTCAGTTTATAAATATGTATATAACGGCGACGGTGAAGAAGGCTGGGAATGGATAGGCAATACAAATGAAACATCTTATACCGATTTTGAAGTCCGGCCCATGGAAAACTATACCTATATGGTTGTTGCCCGCGATTCAAAAGGAAATGAAGCAGAGAATCCTCCTACTGTGACGGGATGCCTCCGTGAGGAGCCAATATATTTATTACGTTGGTATCTGACCGACGATGTGGTAAGTTCATGGAATAACCAGTATTTTGGTATAGAAGCAGGTTTCATGGCGGAAGAAGAGATTACCTCTATAGAATATGAATATTCCCGGGATAGAAGCAATTGGTACTCATTGGAACCTTTCGTGGTCTATGATGGTGAATTATATAATTATGAACAGGAATGGTACCGGTATATTGAGGTAAATTTTACAACCTTTAATGATGGAACCTACTATCTAAGGGCAACAGCAACAGATACGGACAATAATAGCTTAGCTGTTGAAAAAGAACTCATTATTAAGACGGTTGCCGATAATGTTATGAACCTCCAGGTGACACCTAATGAGGAAAATAATGCTTTGGTACTAACCTGGGAAAACCCTGACGAATTTGATTATTTGGAGATTTATCGCTCAGTATTTAATGGTGAAAACCAGGTGGAAGATTGGCAACGTATTCGGAGGGTTTATGATTATTGGGAAAATTCATATATAGATACAAATGTAAACCCTTACTTCACATACAAATATAAAATCGTTGTCTGGGACTTTGACGGGAATAGGAGTGCAGATGAACCTACTGTAACCGGAAAACTAACCGTTACTGCTCCGATTACATTTTATGAATGGGATTTGAATTATGATGGTGTGGTAACTCCTGATTATAAAGACGAGTATTATATCTGTTCTTCTTTCATGGCGGAAAACGAAATTACCTCTATCGAATATGAATATTCTTCAGACCGGATCAACTGGTATTCTTTGGATGATTTTATAACCTATGATTGGGGACTGAGTTATTATAATTATGATCTATCATGGTATCGGGAAATAGAAGTTGATTTTACCACGTTAGTGGATGGTAATTACTATTTAAAAGCTACCGCCACCGATACCAGCAGCAACTCTTTATCTGTGGAGAGAGAATTCCGGGTTGATACAATTGCGGAAAATGTAATGAACCTCCAGGTAACACCCAATGAGGAGAATACTGCCCTGGTCCTTACCTGGGAAAATCCCGATGAATTTTATCACGGGGAGATTTACCGTTGGGTCTATGATAGTACAAATCCGTCGGAAAAATGGAATTATATTAAAACAGTTTATGGAGAAACCTCCTATACCGATACAAATGTCTATCCCTATAAAACATACTACTATAAGATCGTGACCTATGATTCATACTGGAATCAAAGTGTTGACGAACCGAGAGTCAGCGGGAGACTGCATTCGGAAGGACCGTTTACTTTTCAAAGATGGTATCTGACTGATGAAAATATCATCAATATTAACAATGCTGGATCATTTTATATCGGGGCTGCTTTTAATGCCGAAAATGAGATGACCGCCATTGACTTTAACTACTCTTCGGACGGGGAAGCCTGGCAATCTCTGGAACCATTTAAAAATTATGAATATAGGAGTTTTTCTTGGAACTCGAATAATAATCGAGGATATCGTGAGGTTCGTTATGATCTAAACAGTCTGCCGGACGGTGATATTTGGCTCCAGGCCGTAGGGCATGACGTGTTAGATAATAGCTTTTCGGTAAATAAAAAAGTATATAAAGACACTGCCCCGCCGGCGGAAGTGACCGATTTTACGGTGGAGGTTAGCGCTGATAATTCCGCGTTAGTTTTAAGCTGGGTTAATCCTGCCGCCGACTTTGATCATGTGGTGGTCCAGCGGCGCATGTATGCCACTAGTTCCTGGTCAACCCTGGCGTCAAATGTGACAGATAATACCTACACCGATTATGATGTTACCCCGGGATTAGAGTATGAATACAGGATTTTGACTGTTGACGAGGTCGGGAATGTTTCTAACGGTTCAGAGTCCCGGTTTGGGGTGATATCCGTTGATGCACCGATATTAGATAGTTTTTCACCAAGTGACGGTGCTGAAACCAGTCATACTAACATATATTATCAGGCCAGGTTTATTGATGACCAGGAAATTGAGTCTATTGCCATTGAGATATCAACGGACGGGGAAAACTGGACTCTGCTGAATGAGGATAACACTACCCCCAATAGAAGCAATAATTATTATTCCGTTAACGGATACTGGGATCTCACCACCATCGGTGAAGCAGTCTTTCAAGTCCGGGCAACTGCGGTTGATGTGGGGGGGCGAACGACTGTTTCCGATATCCACTGGGTGACGGTGGACCGCTTGCCCCCGGATGCGCCTACTAATTTTAAAGCGGAAAATGTTTCTAACGGCATCCATTTATCATGGGACAGCATGCCCGGGGCATATCGCTATTATCTTCGAAGAGAAATTCCCAGCGGGGACGATTGGTCTTCCTCTGATTATTGGTATATCTATGAGCCCAATCACAGTTACACCGACATCTATGCAGCCCGGGATACAGTTTATAGGTACTCTATTTATGCCTTGGATGAATTAAGCAACAAGGGTGAAACGGTTTATACTTTTGGCGAGCATTTTTTTGGACCGGAATTGGAATTAGAAAGAGGCATTTATACTGCAACCAATAACAGCATTTATATTTTACGGGGACAGACCGAGCCAGGTGCTTCGGTTACCGTTAAGGGAGCAAGTGCTGACGTAGATGCAGAGGGGGTCTTCAGCTATGATGTTACCCTAATAGAAGGTTCCAACATTATCACAGTTACTGCTACCGATGATACCGGTACGCATACCAAAAAGCAAACGGTGATTTTGGATACCCAGATTCCCATGATTTATAGTTTTTCACCCGGAAACAATGCAACTATTGGCGGCAGTAACGTATCGATTGATGTGCAGGCCAGAGACGGAAACAACTCAAAAATTGAGCTGATCGATATTCAGGTATCCCCTGATGACGAGAAAACCTGGTATAGCATCGGAACTATGACCAAGGATCAATTATATCATTCCTCCTATTATTCCTCCGGAACATATAAGTGGGATTCCACAGCAGATGTTGAAGGTTACGGAAAACTTAGCGACGGGGCTTATAAGTTCAGAGCAATTGCCCATGACCGGGCGGGTAATATCTCCGATGGCTCCCCGGTACGGATCTGGATACTGGACAATACTCCTCCGGCACCTCCCTCAAATGTGACTGCCACGGGAGCGGCCGATAAAATTACCTTAAGTTGGGCGGCAAATGTTGAGTCTGACCTTCATAGCAGCGACCGTTACCGGATTTATCGTTCTACCTCTTCCGGTACGGGTTATGAATATATTACCTATACCAGCGGCACCAGCTACACTGATACCAATGTGCAGGTGGGGGTTGATTACTATTATGTGATTACCGCCAGGGATAAGTTTGGAAATGAAAGCAGTTATTCTCTTGAGGTTTCGGCATCACCTTTAGCGGACGTGACGCCTCCAACTATTACTTACATTAATGTCGCTACCAACAAACCTACCTTGGGGGGGCCAAGTATTTCCCTGACATTTAGGGCAACCGATGATTCCCCCAAACCAATCCAGAATTTCGAGTTCTCATACTCAGTGGATGGCGGAGACACCTGGTCAATTATTGAATCGGCGAAGCCTAACTATGATTCATACTATAAATACTATACTTTGTCAATATCATGGAACACCACAGGACTTATTTCCGGCGACTATACCTTAAGGTTTACCGCCACAGATGATGCGGGAAATAGTGGATATCAAGAACGGTTGGTGGTTTTAGATGTTTTTGCCTCAGATCCTGTAAATCTAAGTGCCGAGTCCGGAGAGGGAAAGGTAACTCTCACCTGGGATGCCATACCGGACACTGATTTCAGTAGATACGAAGTTTGGCGGTCGGAAAGTGCTGAAGATGGATTTTCCCGTATCGGATCTTATATCACCAATAAAAATACTACCACCTATACCGACAATACCGGCACCATAGGAACCACCTGTTATTATATCGTGAAACATCGCGATACCAGAGGTAACTACGGCGAATCCCAGATGGTTTCCGCCCGGCCGTTGGATGATATGACTCCTCCTGAGGTAACCCAGATTGCTATATCCAGCCCGGGAAGCGGTACGTCAACGGGAGGACCGGAAGTCAGGTTTAATGCCCGGGCCACGGATAATAAAGAAATTGCTTCCATGGATGCGGAATATTCCTCGGACGGGGGGACTACCTGGACAGCAGCGGGAATTACCAAGGGCAGTTTATCGAAACATACGGATTATTATCAGACCAATTTCAATTGGAATACAGAGGGGCTGAGTTCGGACACATATCTCATCAAAGTCAAGGCAAAAGACCCGGCGGGGAATGAAGCTTATCTTGTTGTTGATACGCCCTGGACACTGGATCTTACGGTAAGTGCTGTTACCAATTTAACGGCAACACCCGGCGACGGAAGTATCACTTTAGATTGGGATCCTGTTCCAGACCCGGATTTGACGTCATATTATCCATATTACGTTTACCGCAGTGAAACTTCCGGAGGGCCTTACACAAATATTGCCAGTATCTATTCCAAGAGCACAACGGACTATGTGAATTCAGGATTAGTACCCAATACTACCTATTATTATGTGGTGGAATCCGTTGACAATTACGGAAATAAGGCCAGGTCCGCTGAGGTTTCTGCCACTACTTTAGCGGATGGGACACCACCTAATATCGTCAGCATCAATCCTTCGAATAATACCAAGATTGGAGGGCCTGATGCTACAAGCTTTAGTTTTAGAGTTGACTTCACGGATTTGTCGGGTTCAGAAGGTGCTTGGGCGGAAATTAAATATTCCCTAGATGGGTCGGAATGGATTTTCATAGAACCGGTGAATGGTCCCTATTTTGATTACAATTATTACCGTCATTACTTTTATGGCTTAGTACAGGCGGAAGACCTGTCTACAGGAACCTTAAGCGTGCATTATATGGTTTATGATCGGTGGGGGAATTTAGCCGAAAGGACCGCCACTTATCCGGTGGATTTAACTCCTCCGGCAGCTCCGGAAAATCTTACCGCCACCTACGGCACCGGCCAAATTACTTTATCATGGGAGGCGCCACCCGATACAGATGTGACCAAGTACCGGGTGTACCGGGCCAATAGCTTGGCAGGACCTTATGAATTTATAAAAGACGTCACTGGCCGGACTAACACTACCTATAAAGATAGTACTGTGCAAACAGGTCTGACCTACTATTATAAAGTTACTGCTTATGACGGCATCGGGTTTGTCAGTGAAGATTCTAACATTGCAGCTGCTGCAGCTATTTCTGATACGACTCCTCCGGAAGTGATCAGAATGACTCCGGCAGCGGAGACACTGTTTGGGTCAAATGCCTTCGTTACCGTAGAGGCGGAAGATAACCTGACTTTGTCCAGCATTAGGCTGGAATATTCCCTGGATGGCAGCACCTGGATTCCCATTGGTGTTAAAGCAACCCAAGGGACAGCTACTTTCAGCTGGGATTCATCCAGTTTGAACGGGGATGTTGAGATACGGGCCATTGCCCGAGACTCTCAAGGAAATGAAAGTGAACCCTTTATTCAGGCTTATAAATTTGACAACATAGCTCCTCCTGTGCCGGTAGGGGTAGAAGGGACGGATGGTCTCCTCTCTGCTACTGTCAGCTGGGAACCGGTATTAGCGGATGATCTCAAGCAATATAAAGTATACTTTGGGACTGCAGCAGACCGTTTAGAGTATTGGACCACGGTTAATAGTTCCACCCATTCCGCCACAAAAACGGATTTGGAACCCGGCAAGACGGTTTATTTTGCTGTATCTGCCGTGGATAATTTGGGAAATGAAAGCGCCCTTTCCCAAGTTGTCAGTGCGGAGCCTATCTTTGATACGGGATCTCCGGAAATGGTCAGCTTAAGTCCGGCACCGGGGACCAGGCTTTCCGGAAAAATCAATCTTCAGGCTGTAGCCACTGACGATTTAAAAGTAGCCACCATTACCTTTTTCTACTCTCCTCAAGGGAGTGATGATTGGCAGACCATTGGGGAAGTAACCCCAACTTATAATGGGGAAAATTACAGGGCAAGTTTCCAGTGGGATACTGTCAGTTTGAACGGTGATTACAACATTAAGGCAGTGGCAGTAGATAAAGGAGGAAATACTGACTCTCTTACTACGACTATTTTACTGGATAATACGGCACCGCCCGTACCGGAAGGGCTTTCTGCCCTGTCTCTGTCTGGAATAATCAATCTTACTTGGCATGCTGTTGTTTCCGAAGATATTACTCAGTATAAAATCTACCGGCGTACAGAAAGCGGCCAGTGGATTTCCATAAAAACCGTTCCGGCCAATATCCTCTCTTATACGGATTCTAATGTAAGCATTGGGGTTTCCTATTACTATGCTGTTACGGCACTGGATGATCTAAATAATGAAAGTGCCAAATCTGAAGAGGCAGGGGCAACAGTCAGCGACTATACTCCGGCATTAACCGTAACACCGACCTCTGCCGGGCCGGAAGCCACCTTAACTTTTAAGGGTACCGGGTTTAAGCCAGGGGAATATGTCTATCTTTATATGGATCAAGATACCTTTATTAGGTCTGTGAGAACGGATGTAGAGGGAAATATCACCATTACCTGGCTTTTTGCGAAAAATGTTTCTCCGGGAATGCATATCTTCACCCTGACCGGTAGCTCCAGCGGGGTATCAGCAGATGCTCAGTTTACCGCGAATGTGATTTTGCCTGCAGCTCCTGAGATTACCGTAGACCCGGCTCAGGTAGAAATAGTCTTAGGCTGGCAGGCTGTGCCGGGAAATATCGGCTATTACCGTATTTACCGCTCCCATTTTGAAGAAGACACCTGGAGTGATTACCTGCTTATTGCCGATAAAGTGAAAAAGACTACCCTGTCTTATCAGGATATTAATGTGAAGTTTGGTGTCCAGTACCGTTACCAGGTGGCAGCAGTAGATATTTACGGCAACGAAGGAGCACGTTCCGAGGCTGTGGAAGTAAGCCCCTTTGCGGATATCACTCCTCCTGTGATCTCCAACTTTACCACTTACCGCACCGGAGATATTTTAAAACTTAGTGTGGATGCCATTGATAATATCGGGGTCAGTGTAGTTTCCTTTGCTTATTATTTGAACGGCATCTGGCAGGAACTGCCTCAGGTTACTGTGGACAGCGGGCGTAACGTGAAAGCCCCCGCTTCCATCCTTTTTGATACATCTCATCTTCCTGACGGATATTATGACTTAAGGGTCCGGGCCTTAGATGCGGCAGGTAATGCCAGCACTCCTTTATCCACCATTGTTTATATCAGGACCAGTGCACCCGACACTCCCCTGGATCTTAGGGCCGTGGCCGGGGAAATGAAGGTTGATGTGGTCTGGGGTAAAGTGGATGATGCGGAATTTGATTGCTACAGGTTATATCGCCGGGCCAATGGCGGAGAATTTGTCCTTCTTTTGGAAACCAAGCTCTTATCATTTATTGATACCAATGTGGAAGCGGGGGTTAGCTATACCTATCAGGTTACTGCTGTAGATACCTATGGGCATGAGAGTGCTCCTGCCCTCTCGGATACGGTGACGGTGCTACCCGATACTACTCCCCCCGAGATATCCGGATTTGTCCCGACCGATGGGAGCAGGATTAACGGCACGGTAAATATCAGTGCCGTGGCTTCGGATAATGTGAAACTGACCGGTATTGATTTCACTTACTCCACTGATGAAAATACCTGGATGGATTTAGCCCATAACACCTCAGGTACTTTTACCTGGCAGACCAAGGACCAAATCCCGGACGGAATATATCATCTCAAAGCCACTGCCCGGGATGCGGCGGGTAACTTTGACTCACTTACTGCCCTTTATACTGTTGATAATACCGCTCCGCCCGCACCGGTTCTTTCCGGCAGTTCCTCGGAGTTAAAGGTGACCCTTACCTGGCAGCCGGGCGGGTTAACGGAAGATTTTGATCATTACAGAATTTACCGGGCAGCTTCGGCAGACGGCGCTTACCAGCTCATAGGTCAAACTGTGGACACAGTCTATGCTGATACAACTATGCCTGTAAACGCAGACAGTTTTTATGTCGTAACAGCCCTGGATGACTTGGGGAATGAAAGCCCCAGATCCAATATAATTGCGCTTCGTCCCGGGGAGGATATTACCCCGCCGGTAATTGACAAATTTGAACCAATGAGCGGTTCCCCCTTACGAAGTGAAATTGTTTTAACCGCCCATGCCACAGATAATGTGGGAGTGGATAAATATATCTTTTCCTACCGCGGTATTAAAGAAAGTGTCAGCGGTGATGTATATATCGGCATAATTCCGGAAATTGACATGATGACCGGGGCTATTTTAGGTGAAGAGCCTTGGATCGTTTTAGGCAAAGTATCCAGCACCGG
Organism: Bacillota bacterium; assembly: GCA_050952465.1. Classification (GTDB taxonomy): domain Bacteria; phylum Bacillota; class Dehalobacteriia; order Dehalobacteriales; family Dehalobacteriaceae; genus DUPU01. The sequence continues at coordinate 46,287 of JBMNKZ010000011.1, forward strand.
TACAGACGATGTAGAGCTAGATTGGAACACCCTGGATATCGGTCCCGGGGCGATCTCCCTTTACCCGGATGGGAACTACCAGGTACGGGTGGAGGCTGTTGATGTAAACGGCAATAAATCCGAGCAGATTCAGGTCTATACCCTAGCTAATAATCCCCCGGCTCCGCCACAGGAACTCCGAGTAGATGCCACGGAATGGAAACTGGTTGTAAGCTGGATGCCCATTAATCGGGCAGATGTGGATCACTATCAGGTTTATCGCTCTGTAAACAGTGAGGAAGGCCCCTGGGAATTAATTGTGGACTATACCACGTCAAACGTTCATGTGGATAAAATGTGCGACCCACAAAATACTTATTACTACCGGGTTTCCGTGGTGAACGATCTGGGACGGGAGAGTGTGCTCTCCGATATCATTTCTGGGAAGGCCATGCACGAAACTACCCTGCCCATTATCACGGATTTAGATCCGGCGGATTTAAGCAGGTTTAATAGTTCTGCCCATTTTACAGTGAGGGCAACAGATCAGGTGGGCATTAACACTATCCGGTATGAATACGGAGTTTTGGGTGATTCTAGTTTTATTCCCGATGATCTGGTTTGGCATGAAATAGAAGTTACTACGCCGGTTAAGGAGGGCGCCGCCTATTTCTCCAGTATCGATTGGGATGTATCCGCTTTCCCTCCGGGCTATTATGCCGTTAAGGTCAGTGCTGTAAATTTTGGCAATCAGGAAAACAGTATGGTGAAAAGATACTTAATCGATCGGGAGCGGCCGGATGCTCCTGCCCACGTAGAAGTGAGCGATCCCCAATCCGGCGGGGAATTGGCTGTTTCATGGGAGAGGAGTGCATCCACCGATACGGACCATTATGATGTCTACCGGAGTGAAGACCCCGATGGAGAATTCGTTAAGATCGGAGAAACCAAGAGTTTGGTGTACCGTGACTTAAACCTGGAAAATGGCAAGGTCTACTATTACATGATCAAAGCTGTGGACGGGGCGGGAAATGCCAGTGACTTTACCCAGAGAGTAGGAGCAATTCCCACCGCCAAGAGTGATTTAGCTTTATTGGAAGTAATGGCGGATCCGGTTGCTCCGGCTTATGGCAGAAGTGCAAAACTAACGGCACGGGTTACCAATTTAGGCTTTGCTAAAGCTACAGGAACGGTGACCTTTACCCTGGTTGAAGGAGAAAACAGGGAAGATATCGGTACGGCGGAAATTACCCTGGCTCAAGGAGGAACAGGAGAAGCGGCCATTAATTGGACTGTCCCGGTGGGGATTTCTTCACCGGCCCGGATCAGTGCTTCCATCAGTACTAATCCCGGTACCGATGATATCGATGAGAATAACAATCAGGCTGTGCAGACTTTTCGCCTAAATACACCGCCCCAGGCGGAGATTACAGTACCCCTTTCTGTTAAGTCCGGGGATATGGTGAGCCTGGACGGTCGGGGATCAAAGGACAATGACGGAAATATTGCCGCTTATATCTGGCATACCGGGGATAAAAATGTGGAGAAGAAAGGATCTCTGGCCACTCACATGTACCAGATCCCCGGTGATTACACCATAGAGCTCACCGTTCGGGATAATGATCTTTGTGAAACTAAAACCTCAGTGGTACTGAGCGTCTATGAAAATCGTCCCGATCTCAAGGTAACGAACATTGCCTGGTCTCCTCAAGACCCGGTGGAAGGGGACACGGTGCAGATAACCGCCACCATAGGTAATCAGGGCTTCGGCACGGCCAATATGGGCTTTTTGGTGGGATTCTATATAGACGGCAAGTATCTTGGTTATCGTAAGGTGGAACAGCACCTGGAAGTCGGCAAAACGGTAAATGTGCCTTTTAACTGGATCGCCACACCCGGTATTCATGTGGTTAAGGTGGTAGCCAATGACATTCTGGATAATTTAAAAGAAACCACCCTGGAAAATAACTCTGCGTCCGCGGCTTTAAGTTCCCATGCAGTAAATTTCCCGGATGTGGAAGTGGTATCTGTTTCCTGGTCTCCCGATGATATATTGGAGCTTTCCAGTGAAGATCCTTTTGTCTACCGGACTAAGATTACCAATAAGGGGACCCGCGCCGCGGAGCGGTTTTTCGTGTCCCTCTATATTGACGGGGAGTGGCAGGCCAAACAGCACGTGAACTACTTATCCCCGGGAAGTACCCAGGATTTAAGCTTTGTCCTGAAACCTCAATCCGGTATTCATGCTATTACCGTGAAGGTGGATGACCCGATTCCGGCCCTGGTGGAATTGGAAACGGATAACAATTCCATGACTGTCACCACGCCGGAGTTCTCAGTGTCTTATCCGAAACTGGCCATTGGTGAGATTACCTGGCGTCCGGTGGAAACGGTACTGACCGACGGTACTTCCCTGACCTTTGAGACCAAGGTCGCCAATACCAGCACATTAAATATTACCCACCGTTTCTGGGTGGATTTCCTGGTGGATGGGACCCTGGTGCGAAGTCTCCCGGTAGATAGGCTCAATGCCGGGGAAGAAAGAGATCTTTGGGTACGCTGGCCGGTGATTCCCGGGGTACACAAAGTACAGGTGATTGCGGACTCTCAGGGGGCGGTTTGTGCAGGAGATTACGGAGCCATGAGAGAGGCGGAGACTCCGGAATTGGAACTGATTTATCCGGACCTGACTATCTCTGATATCACCTGGTCGCCTTTAAATTTCAAATATGGGCGGGGTGCGAGCTTTATCGTTAGGGTGAGCAACCAAAGTGTGGCCACTGCTTTTGATAATTTTATTGTTTCCCTTTTTGTGGATGATAAAAAGGCTGCCATTGCTCCCATCAATGGATTGAGGGGACACAGTACTGCTGTTGTGGCTCTTAGTCCGTCAATAAATATGGTGGGTACCCATAATATCAAGGTCGTGATTGATGCCGAGAAAAAACTGAATTTGAGTCCCCCGGGACCGGATACCAGGCGCACCTGGGAACGTTCCTTTGAGATTGCTGATGCCCTGATGATGCATGTATCATCTCCCATGGAGGATCCAGAATTAGGGTTTGCAATTTTCACTACCGGAAATGATTTTATTCCCATCCAGGCAGATCTTCATCTGGGCAGCAATCCGGAAAAGAAACTAGGACCGGAGGATGGAGTCAGTGTAACCTATACCTTAGATCCGGCAAACGAAAATGCCGAAGTGTTGACCGGACAATTGGGGTTTGATTCATTTAAAGGTGAATTCAAGGGGCAGGTCCCGATTTTACGTTTGGAAACCGGCATGTATACGTTGATCCTGGAAGGTACTGACGGAATTGAGTCCGTGATTCAGGAGGTGGATCTTCTGATTATCGGGGAAATGACCGGTTTTATCGAGACAGAAAAAGAGGAATACCAGCGGGGAGAACCTGTTACCTTGTCAGGTGAACTGCGTTATAAGGACGGTACTCCGGCGGCGAATATCGGAGCAATTATTGAAATTGATAAAAGAGAGTTTCCTGTACAGACGGATGTTGACGGGAGATTTGAGTATACGAAAGAATTTGGTCCGGGTGCTTATTCGGCCACCATTAAAGTGGGATTATTGTCATACGGTGGTACCGAGTTTACCGTTTGGGGCTTGTATACAAAACCTGCCGATCTGACCGTGGTCGCCTCGAAAAACTCCCAGTTTTCTCAGGTGATAGAAGTATATAATCCCACCACCGGCAGGGCGGTAACCGGTTTAACAGCGCAGTTGATTGACCTTACCCCGGGAAGCAACGTACGGGTTACCTTGGATACCACGACCCTGGGCACCATGATTGCCCCGGAAAAGTCGACGGCCGTGGTCTTAAATGTGAATGCTCCTCTTGAAGTAAGTGATACGGCAGAGTATCAAATCAATTTCTCTACGGCAGAAGGAGCTGTGGCCACGACTAAGGTTAAACTGTTGTTACGGCCGGCTGTCCCCTTCCCGGTATTGGATACTAAGGCTCTACCATTGGCTATAAACCCGGGGAAAAACCTTGTGCGTACAGTGAAACTGACTAATAAAGGCCTCGGACGGATGACAGGGATAAGTATAGTCCCGCCGGCGACCCTGCCTTGGGTGATCCCGCAGCCTTTGGGCGATACGGAATTAGAACCGGGCGAATGGACTACCTTTGACATTCTGGTCTCGCCCCCTGTAGGTACGCCTCTTGGCTACTATCAGGATAAGATCACCGTGACGGATGGTAAATATAAAACTTCATTGGATATTGGAGTGGAAGTTTCCAGTGCCAATCTTGGTTCCCTGTCATTTTTGATTCAGGATGAAGGGGGAACAAAAGTTGCTAATGCGGAAGTAACTCTTGTGGGGAAAGAACCTTATACTCAAATCGTTGGCGGCAAGGAGTCGGTATACTATCAGAACTTCTTCGCTCGGACAGATAAGAACGGCATTGCAGAGTTTATTGATAAACCGATTGGGGATTACAGATATATCGTTAAGTCTCTGGCGACCCGGACTGTTTCCGGGGAAACCCAAATTATGCCTGCCACCGAAGCTTCCCTGGTCACGGTGACGGTGGAAAACGAGCCGGTGAAAATTGAATGGACGGTAACGCCAACCACTATTGCCGACCAGTATGATATTGAGCTCAAGATGGTCTTTGGGGCGAGCCTTCCGAAACCCAAACTCGGGGTGCTTCCTCCCTGGATTACGATACCGACTCAGGTGGATGAACCTATGTTTCTTGAGGCAACAGTAGTCAACCTAAGTCTGATTGCCATTACCGATGTGGTGGCGGAGGTGGAACGGGAGAAATTCACCGATACCGGGATCAGTATTGTGGGGGGCGGCTATATTGGGGAAATACCCGCCCATGGAAGTGCCAAAATCAGAATCAGAGTGGCACCTGGTCGCTATCTTATGAAAAGTGATCCGGAAAAAGGGCCTTTAAATTTTATTAAATTCTATGGCAATTATGTAAGTTTTGATCCTGATACGGGATTGCCCATTGACCCGCCGGAAGAAATAACTGCCAAAATACCTATTTATAATCCCACGCCTCAAACGGTAAAGGTAGAAATTAAGACCGGTGAGGGAGTGCCCGTGACGATGGAGATTCCTATGGGCGGCGGTATGGAAGGCGGCGGTGGTGGCGGTCCCGGCCTGGGCGGCGGCGGTGGCGGCGGTGGAGAAGGTGCCGGCGGAGTATATGAAGTAATGACTCTGACTCTGGACCAAACCGCGACCTTGGAACGCCAGGCCTTTAATGCCACGTTGAAAATTACCAACGGCTATGGAACCAAGTCCCTGGAGAATCTAGCGGTGCGTGTGGCTATTACGGATTTGGACGGCAAAGAAGTAACGGATAAGATGTTTAATATTCCCACAGGGCTCTCGGGGCTCACTGCCCTGGACGGGTCAGATTCTTTGAGTCCGGGTAAAACCATGGTGGCAGATTGGCAGTTGATTCCCGGAGAGGGGCTGGGAGGTACTGATCCGGATGGCCAGATCTATCTGGCCAAAGCCCTGATCTCCTATTATATAGATGGGCGTTATGTGGAAACTCAGACTCAGTCTGAGGAAATTACCATTGTCCCGCAGCCTAAAATTAAGCTTAATTACTTCCTGCCCAAGAATGTCACTGCAGGAGAGCCTTTCCGTTTAGGGGTCATTGCAGAAAACACTGGGGATGGTTGGGGGAGAAACTTAACCATAGATTCCGGTCAGATCAAGATTGAAACCAACCAGGCGGGAGTAATGGCTGATATCGCAATTATCGGCACCTCTCTTGGTTCCTACGGAGGGGGCGGGTTCCGCCTTACCTTGGGGGATATTGCCCCCCATAGCCAGGTAGGAGGTTATTGGATTATCAAATGGACCTCCTATGAGGATACCCAGGATTATTCTAAGCCCCCGACGGGAGAATTTAGAGAATTTACCGCGACTCTAAGTCACCGGGATTATAAAGGGGTGCAGTTAAATCCCTTGATTGTGGGTGTGACCACGGAAATCATTGGGCATGATAATCTTTTTGCAGATGCGGTGGACCCAGATATGGCTCTCACCTTAATAGACGAAGGTTATACGGGATTTCCCAGTTACCTGATTAATATGAAATACGGGATCAGACTACCCATTTACGTACCGGAGACCTTAGAGGTTACCAAGCAGCCGGAGCCTTTAGATCGGACCCTCACCTTTAAGGTGCCGGCACCGGAGGGAGATCCCATGGCACCGGATACTCCCCGTTATCAGGTACTGCTTTTAAAGGATCCTTTGCCCGGGGCACCCATCCGGTCCGTACAAAGGGATGTTTACGGGGACGGTACCTATGATGCCTACCTCAGTCACAATAATACCTGGAAGGCCAACGGTAACCTGTATATAGTAGATGAAGTACCGAGAGATACGGAGCGGTATTATGAAAGCTCTTATTTAGTGGACTTTAGGAGCGGGGCCCAAATCCAGGCCGTGGAATATGCCCAGTGGGCTTTCCAGGAAAATGCTACTGACTGGCTGAAAGACAGGTATCTGGTCTGGTATGATATTGGGCACTTCCCCGATGAAGGGGATGAAGTATCCGTGCGGGCCTGTGTTTATAATGCAGGCAGTGATTATGAATCAGGTGTGGTAGAATTCTTTGTGGTCAAAGAAGGATCTGACCAGGAAATAAAGATCGGACAGCAAAGTTATCGGGTAGAGCCCCTGCATCATGTGTATGTTTACGACGAGTGGCGTTCGGAAGAAGGGGGCAACTATAAAATTATTGCCCGGATTAAAGATAATGATTCTCCTGAGGCGTCTGGGGAAACATTAATGCGGGTAAATTACCGTCCTTATGCCGATGCCGGGGTGGACTTCTTTACCGATGTCCTCACCCAGACCCGCTTTGACGGGACCAGGTCCTATGATAAAGACGGTTTCATCGTAAATGCCCTGTGGGATTTCGGAGATGGGGAGTCCAGTGCGGGTCTCACCCCTACTCATAAGTATCTTAACTCCGGAACTTACAAGGTCAAGGTAACGGTGACGGATAATAACTGGGCCATGAGTACGGCGGAGATGCAGATTACGGTGCGAGAAACCAGGGCGGATTTGAGAGTACGTGATATTTGGATTACCCCGGAAGATCCTGAGGAAGGGGACACCGTGACAGTGACCGGTGCTGTTTATAACGGGGGTTATAAGACCACCGATAAACCCTTCTTGGTAAGTTTCTATGTAGACTATAAATATCAAAACTATGTCAGAATTAAAGAACCTATTGCCCCGGGAGAAACGAAAAATGTTTCCTTTACCTGGGTGAATACTCCGGGGAACCATATGTTTACTATCAAGGCCAATGATTTCGGGCACCCGGTGGATGAAGCGGATTTTGAAAATAACCAGAGAAGTATACCCCTGGATACGGAACATGCTTATTTCCCCAACCTGAAGGTGACAAATGTTAATTGGAACGGGGCATATAGTGGCGAATGCGGGTGGAATGACCTGACCACCATCACAGCAGAAATAGAGAATGACGGGACGAGAGAAGCCGAGAGTTTCAATGCCGCTTTCTTTATCGACGGGAAAATGGTTGGTACCCAAAGAGTACCTTCATTATCAGACGATCCGGAATCCAACAAGGTTGTTGTCGGTATGGATTGGCGGGTTACGGAGCCGGGAGTCCATACTATCAGGGTGGTGGCCGATTCTCCCATTCCTCACCTGGTGGAACTTAACCAGGAGGATAATTCCTTTGAGATCGAAACTCCGGAAATAAGTTTATATTACCCTGATTTATCTATTAAAGACATGTCCTTTAGTCCCAACGGAGGAGCCTTAAGGCCGGGGCAGCCTTTGATCGTGCTGGCTACGGTGATAAATAACGGGGAATCTTCCACCAATGGGCCATTTAGTGTTACTTTTTACGCCGGGGGACAGTATTTGGGCATTCGGGAAGTTGGCAATTTGGGCGGAAAACAGGAGGTTAGCATCGCCTTTGTCTGGAATCGTCCCCAATCCGGGATCAATGAGGTAAAAGCTATTATTGACGAGCGAAATGACATCAAGGAATCAAATGAAGAGAACAACACTTATGAGGACTTAACTCCGGATATGTATGTCAGGCTCCCGGAACTGGTGGTGGAAAGTGTAGAGACAGACCCACCCTCCGGTACGGCAGGGTTTGGTGATACTCTCACTACTACGATAAACCTGAAAAATAACGGGGACGCTCCCATCAGTCAAGGATTTAAGACCGCCTTGTTTGTGAATGACAAACAGGTGGGCACCTTTACCACGCCAGCAGGTCTCCAGCAGGGGGATGCAGCTACCGGGACTATTACCTGGAAAGCGGAGATGCTGCCCACGGATCCTTATTACCGACTCTCCGTTTTTGCCGACGTGACCGGAGCCATCAGTGTGGCGAACCGAGTTTATGCCAATTTTAATACCATCTATAAGGTGAACGGGGTTCTGGAAATTGATGCCTGGGGTGAGCGGGAGACTTATACCGTGGCAGAAAAACCGGTCTTTAACCTTTTAACCAGGTCAACTGATGAACCATGGAGGCTTTTAGGTCCGGGAAATGGCGTTTCCGCTGCTGTTTCTGCCTACGTTTATGGGGATATTGTTGACGGCGTGCCTCTTGGCACCGCACTTTGGGAAGCAAATATGGAGTATGATCCGGTAGAAGGGAAGTTCATCGGGGAAATAGATCCGGGGGAAGCAGGCGGAGGTTTAATTCCGGGCAGCTACTATGCTTACATTGTTGCCGAAAGAGGAGCGGAAACTGAAACTGCCCTTATTCCCTATAAGCTGGTGCAGGATTATTTAGTGACTGTTGATATTACCAAAGAGACCTATAATGTAGATGAACCGGTGGAAATGAACGGCAGAGTGACGGATCTATCCGGCAATCCATTAGCTGGTTTACCAGTACAGTTATCAGTTATCGGGGAGGAGGAATTTGTCTGCGATTTGGTATCCGATGAGGCAGGCAGGTTCAGCTCAGAGCTGCTTCTGCCTTATGGATACGGGGGAGCATATTCCCTCACGGCTTATGCATCCTTAGAAGGTGCCCAAAAGGCCAGCAAGTCAAAAACCTTCTATGTGGAAGGACCTTATCTAGCTCTGCCGGAAGTGATTAAAGTAACCCAAGGGTATACGGTAGAGGAGGAAGTCGCCCTGTCTAACGTGGGTACCGTTGGATTATCCGAATTCCAATTTACTAGTGAATTGCCTCTTGGAGCGGGGATGGATGCTGAGTTTTCAGGGATAATACCTGAGTATCTGCTTCCTGCCCAACAAGAGAACTTTATCTTGAAATTCAGTGCTGCTTCGGACGCCACACCGGGTGAATATGAGGCGGAATTTACAATTACTTCGGCTGAAGGGTATTACACCACGGTATCAGCCAAGGTTTATGTGGAAGAGGCAGTGCCCAAGTATAGAATTGATGTAAACGGAGTGGCTAATAAGAAGGATATTGCTGCGGCCTTAAGGCCGGGAGAGGTATCCACCAAGATTGTGCATATCGCTAATGTGGGCACAGCACCGATTATAGATATAGAGGTGACACCTCCTACGAAACTACCTTGGGTGACCATTAGTGCCAGCGGTACCGACCTGGTGCTGCCGATTGCAGGACGGACTATCAGGGATGAAAATGCGCTAGCCAGTATTCTGGTAACCATTACACCGGAAACCCAAGTCCCGCCGGGATATTATCATGACGAAATTAAGATAAATTCCAATGCGGGAGAAGCTCGTGTGCCGTTAAAAATTTACGTAGGAGCGGAAACGGTGGGGACCATCGTACTTCAGATGGTGGATCAGGACTATATCCCCATTCCAGATGCGGTTTTGAGCCTTTATGGGCCTCATTCCACACCGGGTGAGCAGCCGCCGGCCCCAATCGTGCATAGAAATAAGACTTATTATGACGGGATAGCTGAATTTATAAACATTCAGGCCGGGACTTATACCTTGACTGCCCGAGCGCCTTACCATAAGGACATCCAAACCACCATAGAAGTACCGGCTATGATTGACCTGGAGCCCCTGCCGGTGCAGATGGAGAAAATACCCTTTGTTTTAGGCTATGATTACCGGACCTTGAGTGAAACCCGGTCAGCTTTGGTGACGGGAGGAGATTATGAGGAAGCCGTGCTGCGGGCCACTCTTCCTCCGGTGGGAGCTTTGCCCTCCTTGCAGGCAAACTTCCCCGGATCGGAATTCTGGTATTCCCGTCAGGTGTCGGAAGCGGGGAATAACTTTGCCGTAAGAAACCCGGCTGCCGAGGGAAGTGTTTACGATGTAGAGGCCCAGCTCAGCAAACTTGACCCGGTCCTGCCGGAAAACGCTATCAAGCTAAGATTAAAGAACCAAATCGGCGGCGGACCGGTGCTGCATCTTGATGAGTTTGGCCCGGAAGCGGCGGAAGAAGTATATTGGGATGTAGATCTGAGCAAATTCTATGATTTGGCAGAGATTATGCCTTTAGAAACAAAATGGGATTATCAGGTTAAATTCCCGGCAGGAAGTACGCCGGAGCGCATTGCCGCCTGGGAAAAAGTCTTAAGCAATAACCATACCGTAGTCAAAGCTGCCTACAATGAAGAGACGCATGCTTATAACTATCGCATCGTACCCAAAGGAACGGTGAGTGAACCATATCTTCCTGATAATCGGATACCTAAATTCTACGGAGATAATTATATCTTTGACTTTGTGATCTTATTTACCGGGAACCGGTTCAATTTGGCCGGGGAGTGGGAGAATATTTCCCTGGAGGTGCCGGTGCGTCTACATTACCAGCCCCTTGATATAACTACCCCGGTTCCGGCGGACGATGCCCAGGATACAAAAGTACTGGCGGCCTTTACCAAACAATCAAAGACACCGCCGGTGAAGAAAAAGAGGACTTACCCCTGGTATCCTCCCACCAAACAGCAGCTGAGGCTATGGGCGAACCTCTTCCAAGGTGAAGGAAGCGAGAGGTACTTCAGTAAAAACTTCCTGGCGGCAGTCAATTCTAAGGTACCCGAGAAACCGGAGAATGTGGGGCCGGCCTTGGGGGATCTAACTTTTTCTCAGGAGGTAGCCACGGAACAGGAAGTGTTTACTGCGAAATTCAACCTGTTTAATCCGTCCAAATATGAATTAATTGAAGATATTAACCTAGAGCTAATTGTCACGGACGGTGCCCTGGATGAGAGCGGGAAGCTGCCGGAAGGAGCCAGTGTTTATAACAGCAGGTTTAATATAAAGCCATTAGTGGTGGTAAATGGGGAAACAATAGATCAAAATCAGAATTTCCGTAGTGATGGGCGCATTTCTCTAAACAGCTTATATAGTATGGAAATGAATAGCAGCAGCAGTCCTAATCCTAATGGCCCGAGTGAGCCGGATGAGGAAGAGGGCGGCTATGAGGACTCGGTAGGAAATGCCGTTTACGGCTGGGACCTCCTGCCGGAAAGCGAGCTCTCTGTATTATGGCAGCTTAATGCCGATCCAGGACTGGCTGAAACCAGGATGTTCAATGACGAACTGGATCGGAAGTTATTTGAATTAGCAGAGCATCTATCCATTGCCTCCACGTACAACGCCTATATTCACTATAGTTTCGTCCATGACGGGCAGCTTTATGAGGGCTATACCAAGGCAGAGCCGGTGCGTGTTGAGCCCCAGCCCAAGCTTTTTGTCAGCTATGCTCTGGAGCCCCTGGGCGGTGATATTTATGACCTGGTAGTGAAAGCCACTAACGCCGGCATGGGTACAGCCTATAATTTCACCTTGGGCATGCCGTCTATTCCCGGGATGGGAGAGGGACAGGTGATCCAGGTACTCTCGTCCTATTCTGACCATGCCGGGGAGATAAAAGGTCAGGGATCCCTTAACCTGGGAGATATCCTGCCCGAAGCAACGGCCGCCGGTAAATTTACCATTATGGGGGCCGGTCTGGAGGATATAGCAAAATTACCTAGTATTCCGGTGGAAGTTACCAGGAGCATTGAGAATCCCAATGTGATTGCCGTTCCCTTGACCATGCAGCGGGCTTATTATAGTGATTTTCAACCGTTAAAAGATGAAATAGAGCGGATGGAAGAAAATCTCCATAAAATACTGGAAAGAAGCGGCAGTGACTTGGGCGGCGTGGTGACTGATGCCTTTGATTTTGCCCGGCAGCAGCAGGTGGTGACTGCCTGGAGCAGCATGATCAACCAAACCAAGGCCGTGATTAATCTGCTTAGTTTTGCCAATTCCTTTAAGCCTAAAGACCCTGAGCCCGTACTTCCTTCCGGCGGGGATGATGATAATGAAAGTGTAGGATGGGAATTCCTTGTTGATATTGGTGTATTGAAGGAGAAAAATGAAACAAACTCCCAGTCTGCTGAATTCTTCGATAAGTTTATAGATACCGTGAAAGACAATGTGGGATCATGGTTAAAGGGATCTCCGGAAGAGCCTTTTAAAGGCATAATGGTGCTTAATGCACTTTCGAACAAGACCAAGGAAGAAAAGGCGCTGATTGCCTATCACCTGACTCAAAGAAAAGAATACAAAGATGAAATCGAGGGATTGGAAGACGAGATTACCAAAGCCAAAAAAGAACTGGCGGGAGCGGGTAAATACGCGGCAATTGCTAGGTCCCATGCTCAGGAAGAGGCAAAATTGACGGAACTTTTGACCTACGCTCATGGCATAGATTTTAATCATGCTGGAGCAGAATTTATTACTAATAAGGAAGAAGCGGCCTATTATCTGGAACAGGCAGGGAGCGCTTTTACCGCTGCTCTTTCCCATACCGGAGAGCAGAAAACAGCTTGGTTCAATAAGGGGCAGGATTGGTTTAAAATCTCCAAAGAGAAGCATATTCAGGGGGAAAAATATCTGACCGATATGATCTCCAAGGCTAATGCAGATGCCAGGCCAATTTTGGAAAAACTCAAGCAAGTTTATTTGGAACGGGCCATCTGGTCCGGCCAGCCGCTGGTCTTGGCCCGGGCTCAGTTGGAACGAGAAATCCGCAAAGATGAGCTTGCCGGCAAGGTTGAAAAAATTGAAAATATTCTGAAGAAACAAAATATCGCCCCGGATATTATTGATTTGAGTATGCCTGACCTGGGTAATATCACGAAGATCTATGACGGCTTAACGGATCTGAAACAGCTGACCGCGGTATTTGATCTATTGCCGGAGTGGGCGGAAGCTCTGTCCCGACTTGCCGTTAAAGCCCGGGAGGATGCTTATGCAGCGGATAAGATGGGCCAGCACCTGCAGGAATATGTGCATGAGATTTATGCTTTAACCGGGGGTTTAGAAATACCGTCAGACGAAATGAATGAATTTATCAGTGAAGTAGAGGGCATTGAAGGAGATATGACGAGGCTGAAAAAGCTTTTGAGTGAGGCCATCAATTACATGCCCTTCTATGCCGACGTAAGCAGGAATTCTCTCACCGGTGACGGCAGTGACTTTTTGCCTGAATCCACAGAACGCTTTGTGCTGGAACTCCGGGAGGAATTAGAAAACGCGGCGCGACTTAATATTTACGACATGCAGGAGGAAGTGACTGAGCTGCTGGAAGAGGCATACGCGATCATACAACAGTACGATCACCCTGCGGATACTCCGTCCTACTATCCAGCAGAAGTATTGTTAAACTACTTTAAGAGCATCAATACAAAATTGGAAAACGGGTGGAAGCTTGGGAATTATCCCAACCTCTGGCTATATAACGGACATGAAGAAAATATTGTGCCTGTAAACCTCAACTTAGGTGAGACTTATCGAGCCCAGAACGAGTTTTATACAATTCTTGCCGGTGCCAGCAATTTAGTGGCAGAGCGTTATATGATTGAAACGCAAAAAATTATCGGTATGTTTATGAATATGATGATGGGCATGACAGCCGGCATGAGCGGAGGGGTAGCAGGTATGGCCGTCGGTATGGCCGCGTCTACCATGAGCGGATACTATGACGATGCTATTGGGGCCTGGGAAGGTTCCCTGGCTTCAAGGCAGGGTCAAATCAATCAACTGGTTGGTGAGGCACTAGCAAAAAATTACATGGTGATTGGCAATACTCTCAGCCGGGAAGTAGGTGTGGCCTATTCAGTCTTAGGATTGCTGGATGCTATTGATGAGTGGCGGAAGATCGATCCTCCATTGCCTTTGACGGTATTAAGCTTCCAGGTGCCTGACGTACTTGTCAAGACAGGTGAAAGAGCGTTAGGCCGGGCCGTGCTGTCCGTGAGAAATGATCACACCGGTACCCTGGATGTGGTTCCTTACCTGTCCATATTTGATGCCAAAGGTCAGTTCAGTGCTAATGACGGACAGCCGGTTTCAATTCTTCCGGGCCAGACCGCAATCATCGAAATTCCTTTCCAGATTGCCCGGTCCACCTTGGTTGATGCGGCAGGATATTTCGGTACGGTAATGTTTGATGTTTCTGAGCCGGGTACCATGTCCATCGGAGGGACACAGGGGCCTTACCTGGATCACTTCTTTGCAGGTTCTGAAGGGGAAATCGAGGCTGCCCGCTCTGCTTACCGCATGTCTCAGCCTTTGGGCCGAGAGATGACGACGGGTGAGCAGGATGAGAGAGTATTTAATGTATCCGGGGAAACTGAGGAATTGCGCCTGTTCCTTGCGGCCCAGCCGGGTGCGCCGTTGAATTGGAGTATCAGTGATCCGGAAGGAAGAAGCACTACGGTTACATTAAACAGCGAAGCAGGGGCAGAAATAAACGATATCGAAAATGCCAGGATCAGTAAACTATATAATATGGGAGACTTCATCACAATCACAGACCCGGTGGCAGGGGAGTACAGGGTAAGTGTTTCTGTCTACGGAGAAATGGTAGAAACCTACTATACCCTAGGTATTTTAGAGATACCTGCATTAGGAACTGTTCCCGATATTACCGTGTCCGATGTGGTATACAGTAATCAAAGAGAGACCAATTTCCAGGTACGGATTTTTGAAACGGGCAATCAGCATGATATAGATCATCTGTCCTTCTTCATCAGCGATCTGGTGGATGAAAAGGGGAATACCATCCTGGGAGATCTTGTCACCTTTACCGGTAAAGATGAGACTGAATTGCCGGATTACTTACCGGCAGGCGGCGGGACTTCCGTAATTGGGCAGATAGATATTCCTGATAATATTCCCGATGGCGAATATAAGGGGACAATATCTGTCACAATTGAGGGAACTAATATCAATCCGGGACTGTATAATTTCACAGACAAATTCCCGGTACGCATTCCCGGGTCATCCTGGGTCGGGGAAAGCTGGACGGAGAATGAGGTAGGTAAAGCGGTGTATGGGAGAATAACTTATCATTCACCCTTTACCCTGGTTCTGGATACCACGATACCTGATGCTCCTTATGAGTTTATGGTTCACGAGCCGGAATCCACCACTCCAAATATTGTCACGGTGCAGGGGGCGGTATACGGCAGCCCGTTGGTCTGTGTGCTGATAGATGATGTGCCTACGGCAATGCTGCCCATATCTGAAAGCGGTGAGTTTGAAGCGAGCATCTTATTATATCAGCCAGGTACTTATAAGTTTTCCGCCCGGGCGGTGAACTTCTATGGTACATACAGTGAACCAACGGCAAGTCAAGTGGTGGTAATTACAGGCACCGGTCCGAATTTCAGTAAAGATGCAAACCTGAGTGACTTGAGAATTGGCGGACAAACAATTACAGGGTTTGATCCGGATGTATATGAATATGATGTTACGCTTCCTTCCGGGACGACGGAAGTTCCGGAGGTAGAAGCCGATACTAATGACGGAAAAGCCAGTATCTCTATCACCCAGGCGGGTACGGTCACCGGGATGACTGTGATCGTGGTTACTGCGGAGGATGGAATTACTAAGAGGACGTACACTGTTAAATTTAATATGGCCGATGGTAATGTTGCGACTTTGAGGGAATTAAAAGTTAACGGGATTAATGTGAGCGGCTTTGACCCTGAGGTAATGGCGTACACAGTGACTCTGCCCTATGGGACGACAGCTGTTCCTGTGATAACGGCAACAGCAACGGATACTAACGCAACAGTAACAATGATTCCGGCTGACAGTGTTACGGGTACGGCTGTAATTCAGGTAACATCTGCTGACGGAAGCGCTGAGAATACTTATACGGTAAACTTCATAGTTGCTGCCAATAATAATGCAAACTTGAGTGATTTACAGGTGAATGGAGTAACCGTAAACGGGTTTGTTCCTACAACTTTGAATTATGATATAGTACTGCCTTCGGGGACGACAACTATTCCAACTGTAACGGCAACAGCAGCTGATCCAAATGCTGATGTAAAAATAACCCAGGTGCCCATTTTACCGGGAACGGCAACCGTGGTTGTAACCGCAGAAGACGGAACAACGAAGAAAACCTATACGATTAACTTTAGTGTGGCCGCCAATACAGATGCAAGTCTCAGTGACCTGAAGGTAGACGGGGAAACCATAGAAGGATTTGCTCCTGAAGTATTAACCTATAATATAGTACTGCCTTCAGGGACAACAACTATTCCAACAGTAACAGCAACGGCAAATGATTCAAAAGCGGTAGTAGTGATAACGCAGGCGTCCGAATTACCGGGAATGGCGACTGTGTTGGTAACAGCAGCAGACGGAATCACAACCAGGACTTACACGATTAAATTCAGTGTGGCCGCTAATACGGATGCAAGTCTAAGTGACCTGAAGGTAGACGAAGAAACCATAGAAGGTTTTGATCCTGACACATTAACATATAATGTGAAACTGCCTTACGGAACAACAAAAGTACCTGTGGTAACGGCAACGGCAAATGATTCGAAAGCAGTAGTAAATATAACCCAGGCGGATGGTTTACCGGGAGTCGCAACAGTGGTGATAACCGCAGCAGACGGAACGACAACCAGGACCTATACGATTAACTTTAGTGTGGCTGCCAATAAGGATGCAAGTCTCAGTGACCTGAAGGTAGACGGAGAAACCATAGAAGGTTTTGCTCCTGACACATTAACGTATAGTGTGGAACTGCCCTACGGAACGACGGAAGCACCTGAAGTATCAGCAATAGCAACTGATCCAAATGCGGATGTAGTAATAACCCAGGCGGATAGCTTATCTGGTACGGCAACCGTGTTGGTAACCGCAGCAGATGGAACGACAACCAGGACCTATACGATCAACTTTAGTGTGGCCGCCAATACTGATGCCAGTCTAAGTGACTTGAAGGTAGATGGAAAAACCATAGAAGGTTTTGATCCTGAGACATTGACGTATAGTGTAGAATTGCCTTACGGAACAACAGAAGTACCTGAGGTAACTGCAACGGCAACTGATCCAAACGCGGATGTAGAAATAACTCAGGCTGATGGTTTACCGGGAACAGCAACAGTGGTGGTAACAGCAGAAGACGGAACGACGAAGAAGACCTATACCATTGATTTCACAGTGGAGGCTGCTCCCGATAAACCGCCGAAATTTATCCAAGGATATCCCAAGACTGGAACAATCAATTCGGCAGGGGCAGAGATTATCGTAAAAATAAATGAAAATGGTTATGCCTATTTCGTGTGTCTGCCTGCGGGGGCATCAACTCCGTCATCTGAACAGGTTAAAGCCGGAAAGGATGCCGAAGGTACAACTTTGGATCAAAATCTGAGAGGCAGTATTCAGCTTACTGCCGGCGTGGAAAACAGCTTTGTTATTAGCGGATTGATAAGTAATACTGACTATGATATTTATATTGTTGCCGCTGATACCGGGCAAAACTTGCAGGCAGCACCGGTAAAGATTAGGGTAAAAACCTTGATTGAAGCCGGGCAGGCAGAATTAAGCTTTGATGAACCAAGTTATTTGTTAATTGTTGGTGAGACGCAAAAGGTTATAGTAACCTTAGAGTACCCGAATGGAAGCAAATATGATGTAACGGAATGGGCAAATTATCAATCAAAAAATCCCGGTATTGTTTCCATTGATGTCACCGGCCTGATTAAAGGCATTGCCAAAGGTGAGACCGTCATTACAGCTACTTACGGAGAATTATCGGTGAATGCCGATGTAGAAGTGATTGAGGGCTGCTTCATTGCTACTGCTGCCTATGGAAGTTACCTGGACGCTCATGTGCAGGTGTTAAGAGATTTTAGAGACGACGTACTTCTTAAATCTTCTTGGGGTAAGGCCTTCGTAGCCTGGTATTACCGAAACAGTCCGCCTATCGCGGCTTTCATTGCAGAGCATGAACCCTTAAGGCTTGCGGTAAGGGCTATACTGACTCCTGTGGTTTTCCTGATTAAATACCCCCTTAATAGCAGTATAATTCTGTTTTTGGCGATTGTTGCGATACCTTTTATCATAAGGCGTAGGAGTATCATCTTAAAAAAATAAAAACTAAAAGAGAAACAGCTTTTACTTGATTACTGGCTGTTTCTCTTTTATATTTCTTTTCTATTGATGCTTAATTTAACTTACGTCCGGCAAATTTTAACCATTCTTATCCTTTTCATACCCGATTCTTCAACCTTGAAAATCAGATTATCAAACTCAATAATCGGATTCTCACCTGGGGCTGGAATTCGGCCAAGTTGTCCGATGATAAATCCGCTAAGTGTATCATAGTCTTCAACAGGCATGCTAATACCAATAATTTTTTCTACTTCATCCAAGGCAATCATACCATTAAAAAGATATGTATTATCATCGATCTGAATATAATCTTTCTGTTCCTGATCATACTCGTCAAATATATTTCCTACAATTTCTTCTAATAAATCCTCCATGGTAACAATTCCTGCTGTGCCTCCGTATTCATCAATGACAATTGCCATATGGGTTTTCTTTTTTTGAAATTCTTTAAATAATTCAGCAGCTTTTTTTGACTCAGGTACAAAATAAGGTTTTTTAATGATCTGGGTTAAATCAAAAGTTAAGCTATCGGGAGCATCTAAAAATTTAACTAGATCTTTTACATGTAGAATTCCAATAATATTGTCTATGCTGTTATCATAAACAGGCAACCTGGTATGCTTGTGTGTTTTTAAAAAATTGACAACATCTTTAAAATTCAAGTCTATGGGTAAGGCAAAGACTTCCGTTCTGTGAGTCATAATATCGGAAACAACAATATCAGTAAAATTAAAAACATTACTGATCATTTCCTTTTCGTTTTTAAGTATGGTACCTTTTTCCGCCCCTTCTTCTATCATCATAATGATCTCTTCTTCAGTAACAGGATTTTTACCCCCCTGGTTATCTCCACCAAAGATGTTTACAAAAAAGTTGGTAGATAAGGTCAATAGTTTTACAAAGGGTCTAGAAAAATAAGATAATCTGTAAATAGGGGCTGCTGCTAACATGGATATTTTGTCAGGGCTCTGCATCGCAAGTCTTTTTGGTACAAGTTCACCGAACACCAAGGTGAAATATGAGAGCAAAATAGTAATTATGGTAACGGTGATTACTTTCAGTACTTGATAATCGGTACCTACACCGAGGTTTTGGAGAAGGCCGGCCAATTTGTCGGCAAAGCTTTCTGAGGCAAAAGCACTGGCAAGAAAACCCGCTAAAGTAATCCCAATTTGAATAGTGGCCAGAAATCTGCTGGGGTCTTTTAACAAATTTTTTATTAGAATGGCTTTTTTATTGCCCTTTTTCGCCAGAGCGTTAATATTTCTTTCATTCAAAGATACTAAGGCCATTTCTGAGGCTGCAAAAAAAGCATTTAAGATAATCAAAATCAGTAAAACGAAGATTTGAATAACCAGATGTCTTCACTCCCTAGATCTCATATACTGTTTATTTAGTTTCCCCAGTTAATCATAATCATTCTCTTAAATGCAATATTTTAACTTTTGATTTAGCAGGTAAAAATTAATAAGGGTTAATCTCCAGAAGTTGACAGGGGAGAAATTATTTATTATAATTTTGCTAATTGTAATATTGTAAAAGCAATGATTGGAAGTAGTAGGCCGTCGAGGTTTTTAGAGAATTGTCGGTTGGTGCAAGGCAATAACTTTTAGCGGTTGAACTCGTCCATGAGTTATGAGGGTGAATATTTTATAGTAATCCTCATCGGGATACCCCGTTATTATTAAGAAGCGGATAAAAAGGTTTTAACCTTATCAATCTGGGTGGTACCGCGGGAGTTACTCTCGTCCCAATGGACGGGAGTTTTTTTATTTGTTCTATCAGAAATTATAACTTCTTTTGGATAGATAGATCTAAGTGTAACTTAGGCTTGCACCGGCGCAGAAGCTTGGTGTAAGCTAAGTTTTCTATATAAGTGTACGTACCTTAAGGAGGACAGATTAAATATGGATGTAAAATATGATTTTAAAGCATTAGAGCCCAAATGGCAGAAATACTGGGAGGAAAAAGGCCTTTATCAAGTCACGGAAAATAAGGACATGCCGGAGTACTATTGCTTGGAGATGTTTCCCTATCCTTCGGGAAACCTGCACATGGGGCATGTACGCAATTATTCCATCGGTGATGTGGTAGCCAGATTTAAAACTATGGAGGGTTTTAATGTGCTTCATCCCATGGGATGGGATTCTTTTGGGCTGCCGGCGGAAAATGCGGCTATTCAAAGAGGGATTCATCCTTCTATTTGGACCAAGGATAACATTGCCAATATGAAGAAGCAGTTAAAGTCCATGGGCATCAGTTATGATTGGGAGCGGGAAGCTACAACCTGCCTGCCAGATTATTACAAATGGACTCAATGGCTTTTTCTTCAATTATATAAAAACGGTTTAGCCTATAAAAAGAAAGCAGCGGTAAACTGGTGTCCTTCCTGTGCTACGGTATTAGCCAATGAACAGGTAGTGGAAGGATCATGTGAACGCTGCGGCACTGAAGTGGATAAGAAAGACTTGGAGCAGTGGTTCTTTAAGATTACCGATTATGCTCAGCGTTTGTTGGATGATCTTGAAAAACTCCCCGGTTGGCCGGAAAAAGTAAAAACCATGCAGAAAAACTGGATCGGGAGAAGTGAAGGTGTAGAAGTTCAGTTTAAGGCCGCTGCTACCGGAGATTCTTTACCTGTGTTTACTACCCGGCACGATACCATTTTTGGTGTAACTTATATGGTACTGGCTCCGGAGCATCCCATGGTAGAAAAACTTGTAGCGGGGACTGCTTATGAAGCCGAGGTAAAGGCTTTTGTCCGTAAGGTACAGCAGTTGAGTAACGTGGATAGAACCTCCAATGAATTGGAGAAGGAAGGCATGTTTATCGGAGCATATGCCATTAATCCTATGACCGGGGAAGAAGTGCCCATTTGGATTACTAATTATGTAATCATGGACTATGGTACGGGAGCAGTAATGGGTGTACCGGCTCATGACACCCGAGACTTTGATTTTGCGAAAAAATATGGTTTGCCTATTAAGGCAGTGATTAGTCCTCAGGTAGAAGTTCTTTTCGGAGATACTATGACGGAAGCCTATAATGAACCGGGGATTATGATTAACTCACCGGGTTTTGACGGGTTGCCCAATGAAGAAGCTATGACGGCCATCGCTGACTATATGGAGGAAAAAGGAATAGGAAAAAGGGTAATTAATTACCGCCTTCGGGATTGGTTGATATCCAGGCAGAGATATTGGGGAACGCCTATTCCCATTGTGTACTGTGAAAAATGTGGAATGCTGCCAGTACCGGATGAAGATTTGCCGGTGGTTTTACCAACGGATGTGGAATTTAAGCCTACCGGTGAATCTCCCTTGAAAACAAGTTCTACATTCCGGGAAACCACCTGCCCCAAATGTGGGGGAAGAGCCGAACGGGAACTGGATACCATGGACACCTTTGTTGATTCCTCCTGGTATTTTTTAAGGTATTGTGACCCCAAGAACAGTAGCCAAGCTTTTGCCAAAGACAAGGCGGATTATTGGATGAACGTAGACCAATATATAGGTGGGGTGGAGCATGCCATTCTTCATTTGATGTACGCCCGGTTCTTCACTAAAGTTCTCCATGACCTAAAGCTAGTTTCGGCGGAAGAACCATTTGAAAATCTTCTTACCCAGGGGATGGTCTTAAAAGACGGGAGCAAGATGTCCAAGTCTAAGGGAAATGTGGTCAGCCCTGAGGACATAATTAATCGGTATGGAGCAGATACAGCGCGCATGTTTATTCTTTTTGCTGCTCCCCCGGAAAGAGATTTGGAGTGGAATGATGCGGCCGTAGAAGGCTGTTATCGTTTCTTAAACAGAGTGTGGCGTTTAATTGTTTCTAACTTGGAAATGATTGGAGCCGGTAAGGATAAAGTAGACACCGGGGCTTTTACTAAAGAAGAACGGGATGTAAGACGGGCTGTTCACCAGGCAGTAAAAAAGGTAACGGAAGATATCTCCCAGCGCTTCAATTTTAATACTGCTATCAGTGCCATCATGGAGATGGTAAATGCCATGTATAACTACAAAGAAAAGGCGGAGGCAGGAGGAAATGCCGATGTCTTAAGAGAAGCTGCTGAAAAACTTCTTCTGATTCTTGCCCCTTTCGCACCTCATATTACGGAAGAGTTGTGGCATTTGATAGGAAATGAAGAAAGCATTCACAAGTGTTCCTGGCCTCAATTTGAAGAAGATGCCTTAAAGCAGGATCTGATTAATATTGTGGTACAGGTAAACGGAAAGGTCAGAGATCACTTAGATGTGTCACCGGATTTGGACGGGGAAGGATTAAAGGAATTAGTATTGTCCCATGAAAAACTTGCCCAGTGGACTGCTGGGAAAAACATTGTCAAAATTATTACCGTACCGAAAAAGTTGGTAAACATTGTAATAAAATAATATTTTTTGCAGGAATTTAACAGCCTTCTGCCGTATAGTATTGTTGAGTACTAAGGCAGGAGGCTGTCTCTATGTTGCCGGAAATTAAGAAACAGCATTTAATTATTTTTGTGGTAATGCTTGCTTTACTCTTTGGTGGAGGAGTAACTTATGGCAGGTATTTAGAAAAGAAAGCCTTGCCTCCGGTTTCCCTAACTTGGGCAGATGATAGTTTGACAGAAAAAGGAAATGCCCAAGGATATGAAGGGGAGCCAAAAAATCTTCAGAAGGCGCAAGTAGAAGTACTTGTACATGTAGCCGGTGCTGTAGAGCGGCCAGGGGTCTATACCCTGCCCGAGGGAAGCCGGATTATTGATGCTGTGGAATTGGCTCAGCCTAAAACAGATGCCGACTTAAACAAAATTAATCTGGCGAAAAAAATAAATGACCAAGAAATGATTATTGTACCTGGATTCGGGGAGGAAGGTAATGAGTCAGTTGTTCACCCTGCGTCCATAGGTAGTAGCAGTAACTCTCCGGTAAGTGCTGAAGTAGGGGGCCTCATTAATATCAATACGGCTAGTCAGGCAGAATTGGAAACATTGCCGGGAATTGGGCCGGCTAAAGCCCAGGCGATTATTCAATACCGGGAGGAGAACGGTTATTTTTCCGCTGTGGAAGATATTCAGAATGTATCCGGCATTGGACCGGCTACATTTAATAAATTAAAGAATTTAATTACTACTTAGGCGGTTAACTACTTAGAGGGTGTTACGGGGGATTTATGTCAAGAGTATTGGTTTTGCATACCCTAGGCTTTGCTTTAGGCATTTTAATAGGCAATATTTTTCATGTTCCTATATCGGCAGCTTTTGCTTTGGCACTGGCTGCTCTTATTTTCTCTGTGTATATTTTAATAAAGGGTCAAGATATCAGGTGGCTATTGCTTTTTACCCTTTGTGTCGGTCTTTTATGGGGACAGGTTAACAATTCAAATACCCCTCCATATTCCTTAATTCCCGGTGACAAGGTTCAGGGGATTGGCATGGTGACAGCTGAACCCAGGCCTACAGCATCGGGTAAGATCTTCTCTATTACCCTGGAGCAGATCGAAAAACAACCAATCTCAAAGATGAAAATCCAGGTGCTTTGCTCATCAGAAGAAGAGGTGCACTATGGCGATGTCATAAGAATCTCCGGAGAGGTTTTGGCAGGATCAAATGCCTCTAACCCAGGGCAGTTTGATTATGAGAAGTATTTAAAAAGACATGGCATTTTTTATACCATTAGTACCCTTTACGGAGGTATGGTTGAAAATATCGGAGAAAACCGGGGTAATATCTTTCTAAAAACCGTAATTAAAATAAAAGATAGAATGGAAATAGTTCTTTCAGAGCTTCCCTCCCGGCAGAGATCCTTTATTGGTGGAATGCTTTTTGGCAGTAAAGGGGATTTAACCTTTGCCGAACGAAATGTGTTATCCCAAACCGGATTAATGGATGCTTTTGCCGTTTCCGGGGTACATGTGGGTTATGTAGTGCTATTTACTCTATATTTTGCCGAGCTTCTAAAACTAAATAAATGGGGTCGTTTGGTCTTAGTGTTTCTGGCTGTGCTTTTCTATGCCGCTTTGTCGGAATTTACCCCTTCTGTTTTACGCTCTGGCTCTATGGCTCTTTTGGGGCTTTTGGCCTATTCTCTAGGTGAAAAAAAAGATTTTTTTACCGGTTTAGCATTAGCTGCGTTGGTTTTATTGATTTGGAATCCGGAAATGATTTATGATGCCGGTTTTCAGCTATCCTTTTTTGCCGCTTGGGGTGTAGTCTATTTAACTCCAACTGTGGAAAAGTGGTTTTCCCAAAAGTCTTGGGGGAAGCTTTTAGCTGCTGCATTGGCTGCCCATCTGGCAATTATGCCTTTGATTGCCTATTATTTTAATGTGGTCACTATCTCCGGTTTAATTGTCGGTATTTTAGCCTCCGGCTTGGTGGGGTTGGTGGTTTTACTAGGGCTATGCTCCGTGGTTTTAAGCATATTTAGTCCTTGGCTGGCGGTTTTACCGGCCTATGGAGCCGGAATTATCGTCGAAGGAATTTGGCGGGGTGCCGAACTGGTTTCCTCTATCCCTGGTTCGTATTTGATTGTGAAAACTCCGAACATCTTTTTTCTGGTTCTCTTTTACGGTTTTTTGACAGTCTGGCCTTATTTAGCCAAAGTAAAATTAGGTCGGGTTTTCAGTCCCTTGATCGCATTTCTGCTTATTGTGGTTTTAGTCTTACCAATTCCAGGCAGCGGTCGTCTCACGGTAACTTTTTTGGATGTAGGACAGGGTGATTCAATATTTGTCCGGAGTCCGTCCGGGCGTACTTGTTTAATTGATGGGGGAGGTAAACAAAGTCAGAATGGTTCTGATAAGGTGGGGGAGCAGATCGTGATCCCTTTTTTGCAGAATATGGGCTTAGGGGATTTAGATTTAGTAATTCTTACCCATCCTCATGATGAT
Source organism: Bacillota bacterium (assembly GCA_050952465.1). Classification (GTDB taxonomy): domain Bacteria; phylum Bacillota; class Dehalobacteriia; order Dehalobacteriales; family Dehalobacteriaceae; genus DUPU01. The sequence continues at coordinate 71,527 of JBMNKZ010000011.1, forward strand.
CATATGCAGGGGCTGCTGACAGTGCTGGAAGAACTACAAGTAGATCAGCTGGTGGTGGCGGAAAAATTTTTATTAAGCCCGGAATTACAGCCGTTATTAACTATCACAAAAAAAAATCAAGTAAACTTAGTTCCCGTTTTCCAAGGTCAGGAAATAATCTTGGATCAAGGGGTTAGTTTAAAGGTTTTGCATCCTCCAAGGGGAGAAACACCGGAAGAGGAAGATGTAAATAACAATTCTTTGGTATTGAAGCTCTGTTATCAGGATATGTCATTTTTACTTACCGGGGACGGGGAAATGGCCTGCCTTTCATCTTTATGCGGTTATCCTGATTTAACATCTGGGGTGTTGAAACTGCCCCATCACGGCAGTAAAACCGGCTTACTTCCCGATTTTTACGATCAAGTGGCGCCAAAGGCGGTGGTGATATCTGTAGGGAAAAATTCCTTTGGTCACCCGTCCCCAGAAATGCTAAAATATTTCCAGGAGCAGAATATTCCCATTTACCGGACGGATATAAAGGGAGCGATTTCCTTTAGTACCAACGGAAAAGAATTATGGGTAGAAACTTTTCATCCATAGTAAACTTGACGTTACGGCAAGTTCCCTTGACAATATGCTCATGAGTTGCGAGAATCTAAATAGTACTATAGTGAAAGTTTAAAATCATAAACGATTATAGGTTGAATCTGGTTGGTGAGGGGATAGGAAAATGGAGGAAATATCTGTTTTAAACGATATCAAAAGGGGAGTTGTCTCTCTGGTATATCTTTTTTATGGGCCGGAACGGCTTCTTTTGCAAGATACATTGGACAAGTTGACGAATTTTTTAACACCTGGAGGAACCGGAGACTTTAATTTTGAAAAGTTTGACGGTGCCGGAACTTCTCCAGCCCAAGTGGTGGCAGCTGCTAATATACTCCCTATTTTTGCCGAGAAGCGACTGGTGGTGGTGACAAATGCTCCCTGGTTTTCGGGAGGAAAAGGCGGAGAAGATGAATCAAGAAATGCTGATTTAGAACCCTTGTTATTGTATCTGGATCGTCCATCCCCCTCTACCTGTTTGGTCTTTGTTTGCGGAGAGAAAATTGACAATAAACGAAAAACCGTAAAAGCCGTGAAAAAATCAGGTCAGGTGATTGAATTTGCTCCTTTGAAGGGAGCAGAGCTTAACAAGTGGATGGAAAAACGTTTTCGAGCCAAAGGTAAAAAAGCTGCACCCAGGGTAATGGATTATTTAGCTATGGCCGTGGGAAATGATCTATCTTCCTTAGAGCAGGAAATCGAAAAAGCTGCATTATTTGTGGGGCCAGTAGTGGATATAACGATGCAGGACGTAATGCAGACGGTGAGTGCCAGCAGCAATCTTACGGTTTTTAATTTGACCGATGCTGTCAGCAAAAAGGATTCTTCCGCTGCTGTACTGCACTTAAGAGAGTTAGTACGAAACGGGGAACACGAGTTAAAGGTATTGGCACTTTTATCTACTCAAATCCGAAATTTACTTAAGATTCAAACCTTAAAAAAGAACGGCCTAGGAGAAAGGCAAATTGTCACCGAGTCTGGCCTTCATCCTTATATCGTGAAAAAAGGCCTACAGCAAAGCAAAAACTTTTCTTCTCAGGAATTAATCAATGCTTTAGAACTCCTATTAGACGCCAATGTTAACTCTAAGACTGGGAAAGGAGAACTTCTTCCCTTATTAGAAACAGCAATCCTAAAAATGTGTCAGATGTAGGGAACGGTTATAAACTGTTTCGAAATAAATTTTTCCAGTAAGGATATAGGTGTTTCAGTGGAGTATGTAGGAGTTGCATATCATGTAACCCCGTACCCAACGGATCGGTTGATCTGTCGCATATATTAAAAAAGGAACGGTCACAGACCATTCCTTTTATTATTTTATGCTTGATTTACATTATTAAATGCTTTTTGCAATCTGGATTTTTTACGTGCTGCGGCTTTTTTATGAAGAATACCTTTACCTGCAGCCTTGTCCAGTTTTTTGATGGCATTTAACAATAGACCTTGAGCATTATCTTTATCACCGGAAGTAACAGCTTCGGTAAATTTCTTAATAGCAGTCTTTACGCTGGATTTTTCAGCAGCGTTTTTCATTCTGCGACTTTCAGCAATCAAAACGCGCTTTTTAGCGGACTTAATATTTGGCATAACGTTGTCACCTCCTTAGACAAACCTCATCTATCAAAAGCATAGACGAATAAGCTCAATTACTGATATTTCAAACAGAATATATTCTACCACGTATGTTAAAAAAAAGCAAGAATTCCCTAAAAATAATCTCGGCGAATAATCTAATTCCCTAATCTTGCTGTGTTCATGAATAAAGTGGGCTTTTTGGGTTATTCTAATTCAAGAAGTACCATCAATATTGAAAGGAGATGACACAGATTGATCGGTCTAATTGTAAGGTTCATTGTTTCTGCGCTGGTGTTAATGGTAATTAGCTGGCTTTTACCCGGTATCTCAGTCAACGGTTTTGTAGGAGCCTTGATTGCGGCAGTTGTCATAGCCGTTCTTGGTTATGTTGTCGAGAAACTATTGGGGAAAGAAATTTCTCCCTACGGTCGGGGTATTGTAGGTTTTATTTCTGCAGCAGTAGTAATTTATTTATCACAATATATTATCCCGGATTACCTTTCTGTCAGCCTGATTGGCTCATTACTTGCAGCTTTGGTTATAGGAATTGTGGATGCTTTTGTGCCAACTGCTTTACGGTAAACCTTTGGTAATAAGTGCAAACATACAATAGTATATAGAATAACGAACATTTTTAAGCCCGGCTGTGCCGGGCTTTTCCCTTTTTAATATCAGCTTTTTTGTTTTGATAGCATATCCTCTGCAGTGGAAGCATATCTTTAGTATGATTGAAACATTTTGGATTAAATAATAATAAGAATAAGTTGTTGTAAGGAGTGAGCAGCATATGAGTTGGAAAATACGCAGATATAGTCGCTGGCATTATTTTAACTTTTTACCGCTGGTAAGAATGACGGTCATTCTGGTACTTTTGGCGTCCATGTTATTCTTAGGTTTTGAAGTAGGGAGCCGGGTAGATTGGAACTTTTTCACTCCTTCATATGCGGCAGAAACGGAAAACATGCCAACTTGGCGTTTGGTTGGCTTCCACGAAATAGATTGGAAAGGTATTCTAAGCAAAGTATTGCCGGTGGCTTCATATGTACCGGATTATGTGGAAGATGAGACCACCGGGTTAATTATTACTGCCATGAAGAATATAACTTCAGCAGATTTAACTAATCCGGAAACTTTTTTTCAGACCCAAATTGCTTATTTTAATGCTGTTCCGGTAAATGCTGAGCCGGAATTTATTCCGGAAAAAGAAAGCATCTTGGAACCACCTATCATGGAACAGGAAGTGGAGCCAATCATAACCCGGAGTGGGAATAAACCCTTAGTGGGTATTTACTGTACCCATAATGCCGAGTGTTATGTACCTTCCCAAGGGGTGGAGAAGCTGGAAGGAAAAAACGGCGGAGTTTTTTTAGTTGCTGAGCGTCTAAAAAATACTCTGGAGACTCAGTATGGGATTCCTACAGTTTTGGCTGACACCATTCATGATTATCCGGATTGGAGCAAATCTTATACCAATTCCTTGGTGACCTTACAGAAAATGAAGAAAGACTATCCCTCCATCGATATCTTTATTGATGTACATAGGGATGCCACGACGCCTAGGGATACCACCACAACAGAAATTGATGGTAAAAAGGTCAGTAAGATCATGTTTATTGTCGGAAGCGATACTCGGTTACCCCATCCAGCTTGGAAGGAGAATCGAGATTTTGCTCAAAGGATTGCACATCAAATGGAAAAGATGTATCCTGGATTATTAAAAGGGGTTAGGGTTCAAGATGGAAGATATAATCAGCATATATCTCCCCACGCCATACTGTTAGAAATGGGAGGCACGGAAAATTCTTTGGAAGAAACGCTGCGTTCTGCGGAGATGTTTGCGGAAGTATTAAATAGTATTGTTGGTAAATAATCTTATAAAGGGACGGTAATACTAAAACCTGGAGGTGGCTCTTTGTGCAAGCTGATTTTAGATTTGCAAAGGTCGTGATCTTGGTAGGGTGCCTGGTGGTTTTAGGTCTAAATACTGCTGCTCAGGGGCTAGAAAAAATGTCCCCGAATATTTCCCATGGGTTTTTAGAGCTTTCCTTGAATAATCAGATCATAAAAGTAACTGCCTTAGGCAGAGAGTATAATTTTGATGCCAGGGACACCCTTAATACTATAGGTGATATAAGAAACAGGGTGGAACGATCGGGAGAACATTGGAAACAAAGAGGCAGTGCCTATCTTCGGTTCTGGGAAGAACGGTTTCAAGAAATACTTTTTTATCAAAGTAGTAACCTAGAAGACAAAGGTTTTAATTTAGACTTTGATTTACAAACTCTGGTAAGGTAAGACTTAATGTATTATAATGAATAAACAGCCTATATTCCCGCCTCCCAAGGCGGGATTCTTATGATGCTTTAGATCCTTCGTTTAGTTCAGAATGAAAGTATCACAGGATAACAGGATGAGATTTCTGATTGCTAGGATCCAAGTTTTAAGGAGAAATTTATGTCAAAGAATACCAGAGTCGTAAAGGCAGCCGGCCTACTGATGGTGGCCATGATGGTATCCCGTATCTTAGGATATCTCCGGGATGTAATTATTTATGCCCAATTTGGGCAAAACAGGATCACTGATGCCTACAATGCTGCTTTTTCTATTCCTGATTTTTTGTATATGCTGTTGGTGGGAGGAGCGTTAAGTTCTTCTTTTATTCCGATTTTCTCAAGTTACATTGCTACAGGAAAGGAAAAGGAAGGTTGGGAAGTAGCAAGTATTGTGCTTAGTGTAATTATGGCTCTGTTAGGTGTGGGTATTGTTATAGGATATATTTTTACCCCGGAATTGATATTGTTGCTGGTACCCGGCTTTAACCCCCAAGCTATGAATTTAACCATTTTCCTGACCCGAATCATGTTCCTGCAGGTAGTTTTTATGTCCTTATCCGGGATTTCGATGGGTATCTTAAATTCCTACAAACATTTTACAGCTCCTGCCATTGGCTCTGTTTTATATAACTTAGGGATCATTGTATTCGGGGTATTGTTAGGTGATATCATCGAATCCCTTTGGCCCGGCTACGGCATTGCCGGTTTTTCCATTGGAGTGGTAATGGGAGCTATGGCTAATTTTTTGGTGCAGGTTCCCGCTTTATGGAAGATTGGATTAAAATTCCGGATTAATTTTAATATTTTTCATCCTGGTGTTATAAAATTAGGTAAATTAATGCTCCCGGTTTTAGTGGGTCTATCCATCAGTCAAATCAACCTTTTCGTTAACCAAAATCTGGCATCGTCTCTGTCTGCTGGGGGGTTAGCCGCTCTGCACACGGGACAGAGGCTGATGCAATTGCCTATCGGGATCTTTGCCATTGCTATTGCCGTAGCGGTTTTTCCCACTTTGACCGGGCATGCTGCCAGGAAAGAAAAGGAGCAATTTAAAAAAACCTTCTCTTTAGGTTTAAGATCGGTGATCTTTATTACTCTTCCCTGTGCTGTGGGATTGGCCGTGCTCAGGGTGCCGATTATCCGATTCATGTTTGAATTTGAGGCAGGGAAATTTACTCATGAGGCAACTTTGGCCACTGCTTATGCCCTGTTTTATTATTGTATTGGGCTTTTTGCTTATTCTGCGATTCATGTTTTAAGCAGGGTGTTTTATGCGTTACAAGATACTATGACGCCGGTTTTTGTAGGGGCATTTGCTATTGGAGTTAATATTGTTTTAAGTATCCTCTTAGTTCAGCCGATGGCCCAGGGCGGCCTAGCCCTGGCTTATTCTTTAGCAGGAATATTCAATATGATAGCCTTATTATTTATGCTTAGAAGAAAGATCGGGCAGTTAAACGGCTGGCAAACGATAGTGTCTTTTGGCCAAACATTGTTTGCTTCTCTTATTATGGGCGTGGCGTGTTACTATGCCTCGGAAATTAGTATAGTGATTTGGGGTATAGAGACTAAATTAGGGCAATTAATTCAGGTGTCTTTAAGCATTGGGGTGGGTGTGGTTATTTTTTCGTTGATTGCCATCTTCTTTCGCATGGAAGAAGCGGAAATGGTTATTGGCATTTTGAGACGCAGATTTTTCAGAAAAAGGTGAAACGAACTAAGGTAAGAAAATTTTTCTACAATCGAAAAATTTTCTAATTTGCGTTATAATGATATAATATTACGAATGAGTTTAAGACAGGAGGATGGGGTGGTATTGATGACATTACAGGAGACTACCCGGAATTTTTGTATCATTGCCCATATAGATCACGGAAAGTCGACCTTGGCAGATCGTATTCTAGAGCATACGGGAGCTTTATCTGCCCGGGAGATGGAAGCCCAGGTGTTAGATCAAATGGAGTTGGAAAAAGAACGGGGCATTACCATTAAAATGAAGGCAGTGCGAATCAATTACAAAGCTAATGATGGAAAAGATTACACATTAAATCTTATCGATACCCCGGGACACGTGGATTTCACTTATGAGGTATCAAGAAGTATGGCTGCTTGCGAAGGTGCTCTTTTGGTGGTGGATGCTGCCCAAGGAATTGAAGCTCAGACATTAGCCAATGCCTATATTGCCTTGGAAAATGACTTGGAGATTATTCCGGTCATTAATAAAATTGATTTGCCCAGTGCTGACCCGGAAGGAGTAAAAAAACAAATTGAAGAAGTTTTAGGCTTGGATGCCTCTGATGCTATTCTTTGCTCCGCGAAAACGGGACAGGGTACAGAAGAAATTTTGGAAGCAATTGTGAATAGAGTGAAACCCCCGGCAGGAGATAGAAATAAGCCCTTAAAGGCTTTGATTTTTGATTCGCATTTTGATGCTTATAAAGGAGCTATCCCTTATATCCGGGTTATTGATGGCAAGGTGGAAAGAGGTACCACGGTAAAAATGATGGGGAGCGGGAAGAGTTTCGAAGTGACGGAAGTGGGTATTTTTACCCCTGCTCTAAAAATGGTTGATAGCCTTGCCGCAGGGGATGTAGGCTTTTTGGCTGCCAGTATTAAAAACGTGAAGGATACCCAAGTAGGGGATACCGTAACGGATCATCATCGCCCAGCGGACATGCCTCTCCCGGGCTATCGGAAGGCTACCCCTATGGTTTATTGTGGATTGTATCCCGTGGAAACCAATAATTACGGTGACTTAAAAGATGCTCTGGAGCGACTTCAGCTAAATGATGCTTCTTTAATATATGAACCGGAAACTTCCGTGGCTTTAGGTTTCGGTTTCCGCTGCGGATTTCTGGGGCTTTTGCATATGGAAATTATTAAGGAACGCTTGGAACGGGAATATAAATTAGAATTAATTACCACAGCGCCTAGTGTTAATTATCGGGTAACCCGGACGAATGGAACACTCATCCAGGTTGATAACCCGACCAATCTCCCTAATTCTCAAGAAATTGAAAAAATGGAAGAGCCTTATGTGAAGGCGTCCATTATGGTGCCCACGGAATTTGTCGGTAGTGTGATGGAAATTGCCCAGGAAAGAAGAGGGGATTTCATCCATATGGAATATATTAATGAAACCCGGGTGATTCTCATATATGATCTTCCCTTATCGGAAATAATTTATGATTTCTTTGATCAATTAAAATCCCGCACCAAAGGCTATGCCTCTTTGGACTATGAATTAAGCGGTTATAAAGAGTCGAATTTGGTGAAACTGGATATTTTAGTGAACGGAGATGTTGTCGATGCTCTTTCCTGCATTGTGCATAAAGATAAATCTTATCACCGGGGACGGGCTTTGGCGGAGAAACTCAGGCAGATAATTCCTAGGCAGATGTTTGAGGTTCCTATTCAGGCAGCCATTGGTAATAAAATAATAGCTCGTGAATCAGTAAAGGCCTTACGAAAGAATGTTTTGGAGAAATGTTACGGGGGAGATATTACCCGGAAAAGAAAGCTTTTGGAGAAGCAAAAAGAGGGTAAGAAAAGGATGAAACAGGTGGGAAATGTGGAAATTCCCCAGGAGGCATTTATGGCCGTGCTGCAAATTGATTAGAAGGCAGAAATGTGGGTTGTAACGGAACTTTTGTTACAGCCCTTTTTTGAACCGGAAGGAGAAATAGGAATATGGTAATTGATTCGAAACCCCCTGATTTTAAACTGAGATTTGGGGAAATAAATATTGATGCTATTTATGTCCACATTCCTTTTTGTCTGAAAAAGTGTTATTATTGTGACTTTGTGTCTTATCCGTTAGAAGATTTGCCGATTAAGGAATATTGTCAAGCATTGGTATCCGAAGGAAAGATGTATCATAAGCTTATTACTAAGGAGCAAAAAAAAATAAGATCCATTTATATCGGAGGGGGAACACCTACCTGCCTTCCGGCGGAATACTTAGTGGATATGCTGAATGAGCTTGGAATTATGTTTCCCTTGGATCAGGGCGGGGAAATTACCGTGGAGTGTAATCCGCAAACCGTGGATCAAGCATACCTTGAGCGGTTACAAAGAGCGGGAGTAAATCGCCTGTCCATCGGGGCACAGTCCTTTGACCCAGGTTTATTGAAGGATATGGGCCGAATACATAGTGTCCAAGACATTTTTAAGACAATTGACCATGCCCGGAAGGCCGGATTTACTAATATAAGTTTAGATTTAATTTATGGGCTACCTCATCAGACCATAGACCAGTGGTCAGATACCTTGAAGGAAGCTGTATCTTTACCCGTTATGCATCTTTCCGTATATGGCTTAAAGCTTTCGGAACAATCCTCTTGGGGAAAACGTTATCTAGAAGGTTCCTTAACCTTGCCTGATGATGAAATTTCTGCCGAGATGCAAGAACTGGCCATGGACTATTTAGAGGGGCAAGGTTTTGTTCATTATGAAATCGCCAATTTCTCCCGACCTGGGTTTTTTTCCGTACATAACAGGGTATACTGGAATAATGAAAATTATTTAGGTTTGGGGATTGCCGCTGCTTCGCATTTTGCCAACTATAGAAAGACAAACACTGGTTCCTTAACTGACTATATAAGTGACCTAAACAGGGGAAGATTTCCTGAGGCTGAATGGGAAACTCTCAATCGGGAAACAGAAATGGCGGAAACCATTTTTTTAGGTTTAAGGTTATTAGATGGTTTAAGTTTTGAGGCTTTTGAAAAACGCTTTGGCATTGATTTTTGTCATAGATATGAAAAGCAGTTAGGTAAGTTGAAAGGTTTGGGTTTAGTGGAACATGATCAGGAGCGGATTAGATTGACAAAAAAAGGTATATTCTTGGCGAATGAAGTATTTGTGGAATTCTTGCCATAAGGGTTGACAAAAATAACGTAAGGTGGTATTTTGAATTTAGCACTCAACGACTTAGAGTGCTAACAAGGAAAGGGAGGGCTTAACGTGGATGAGCGGAAAAAGCAAGTATTGCATGCCATAATTAAAGACTATGTTGCTACCGCGGAGCCTGTCGGGTCCCGTACCATTTCTAAAAAATATGGTTTAGGAGTAAGTTCCGCCACTATCAGAAATGAGATGTCGGATTTAGAGGAGCAGGGTTACATTGAGCAACCTCATACTTCTGCTGGGAGAATCCCCTCCGATAAAGGGTATCGGTACTATGTAGATTGTATTATGGAAAAAGAGAAGTTAACTCCAATGGAGGAAAATAAAATTAAACAGCTTTTTACTCCCAAAATTACTGAAATGGAGCAAATAGTACAAGCTACATGTCGACTCCTGTCTCAATTAACAAATTATACAGCTATAATCCTGGTACCGACACAGGGCGAAGGAAATTTGGAGCGGATTCAATTAGTACCATTAACTTTGTATCGGATCATGGTAGTCGTTGTTTCAAATACCGGATTTATTAATCACCGCGTTTTGGATCTGCCCGACCCTATTGAACCCCAAAAGCTTCAGGAAATTAGTGATTTTCTCCAAAGCAAACTTTTTGGACTTAATATGGAAGATCTTAATTTTACCCTAATCCAAGAAATCACCAATCAGCTTAGCTCCAATGTAGCCTTTAAGAATCTTGCTTTGGAATTAATGGAACAAGTACTGACCGAATCGAAAGATGAACGTGTTTTCTTAGGTGGGGCATTGAACATGTTTAATCAGCCGGAATTTAGGGATGTGGAAAAACTAAAAACTCTTCTTTCCAGTCTGGAGGAGGATCAGGTGGTCAAGAGCCTCTTGAAAAAGGATGGCCGGGAAGGAACGGAAATATCTATCGGGGGCGAAAACTCCTTTCAAGGAATTAATCAATGCAGCGTAATTACTACTGATTATAAGATTAATGGCAAGACTGTCGGTTCTATCGGTATTTTGGGGCCGACCAGAATGAATTATTCCAAGGCAGTAACATTGGTTGAGTATGTTACGGATCAACTGTCTTGGATACTGGAGAAAATAGCTAAGAAATAGGGTGAAGTAATTTTGTCTGTAAAGCAGGTAAACGAAAATTCCGAAATTGATGAACGCCTGGCGGCTTTGATTAATAATGCTAACGCGGTGCGGGCCATTTCCTCCGCGGTGGAAGGAACAATTGGCCCGAAGGGTTTGGATACCATGTTGGTTGATAAATTTGGCAATGTAGTGATTACAAATGCCGGGGTCACGATCCTTGATTTAATGGAGGTAAGTCATCCGGCAGCCAAAATGCTCATTAACGTGGCTAAGGCTCAACATCAGGAAATTGGCGACGGAACCACTACTGCCACAATATTGGCAGGAGCCCTGATTGGTCAAGGGGTGGAACAAGTAATTAAAGGGGTGCCTGTAGCCCGGGTGATTGAAGGCCTGCGCTTTGGCACCCAGAAAGTATTGGATGTTTTCAAAAAACAAGGAAAAAATATTACTGATGTGCATAGCCCTCTCTTAAAGCAGGTTGCCCTAGTAGCAGGCCGGGAGCATGAGGATATTGCTGATCTGGTAGTGGAAGCGGCAGTACTGATCGGGCGGGAGAAATTAATTGATCCTTATTTCAAACTGGCGGATACGGTTTGCTCCATCGTTGGTGCCCAAAACAAGGTGTTTTTAGGTGTGGTTATTAATAAGGAACGTCTTACCAAGGAGATGCCTCAAATTGTAGAAGATGCTCAAATTTTAATTATTGATGATGCCCTAGAACCTGAAGAAATTGAGGATGAAGCTTTAAGTACGGAATTAGGCTTCAATCGGTATTTAGCCCTACGTCAGGAGTTTGAAGAAAATTTACATAAAATATCGGCTTTAGGTGTAAATCTAGTGCTAGTGGATCGGGGGATCAGTGATTTAGCGGAAGAGTTTTTCACAGATCTCGGGATAATGGCGGTGCAAAGAGTATCTAATAAGGAACTAAAGCGGGCAGCCGAACATACCGGCGCGAGAATGATCAAAAGAACTGGTTTGAAAAAAGAAATCTCGGAACTTAAAGCATATTTAGGAAAAGCAGGACGGGTTTTTGAGGATGAAAAATTAGGCCAAATCTATATTGAAAAGGGCCAGGGTAAACCCATGGCCACGATTTTAGTAGGGGCAGCCACAGAAGAGGTAGTCGGTGAAAGGGAAAGGATTACGAAGGATGCTGCTGCCGCAGTGCAGGTAGCCGTTCGGGGAGGTGTTCTTCCCGGGGGAGGAGCTATCGAACTTTGTGCCTTAAGGGAAGTAGAAAAATGCCGCGCCCAACTAAAGGGGATGGCAGCTTTCGGAGTAGATTGTGTAGCGGAAGCGTTGAAAAAACCCTTTAGTCAAATTGTAGATAATGCCGGGTTTAACCCTCTGGAAAAGCTAGGTGACGTTGTATCAGCCCAAGCGGAAACAAATAGCCCGACCTTAAGTATAGATTGTGATACCGGTGAAGTGGCAGATATGTATTCTCTTGGTGTAATCGATCCGGCCCTGGTTAAGATTCATGCATTTAAGGCCGCGGCAGAGGTCGCGGAGGCCATTTTAAGGATTGACACCATTATTAAGATGAAAGCTGAAGAGATGTAGGAAATGCAATTTCATGCAACCCTGCATTAGGCATTAATTAAAAGATAATATATGTGGTAAAGGCAGGTGGATATGGTGAGTTTTGAAGATGTAAAAAAAGATATGAATATGCCAGAAGAAGGTTTACAGGAAAACAATAATCCAGATGATAGTACGCAGGGGGATGCTCCAGCTGAGGAAACCTGTGAAGGTTCGCCTTCTGGGGCAGAAGAAAAAAGCCCTGCTGATGGGGATAATCATGATGAGTTAAAAGAATTGGCAGAAAGGCTGGAACAGGAAAAGGCAGAGTTGGTTAGTTTAACTCAAAGATTACAGGCGGATTTTGATAACTATCGTCGGCGCACCAGAGGAGAAAGAGAGGAATTGATTAAATACGCTTCGGAAAACCTAATCACAAAACTTCTTCCTGTGCTGGATAATTTTGAACGAGCTTTGGCTTCTGCCAAGGATCAGAGTGAAGGGAAAAACTATCTTGAAGGAGTAGAAATGATTTACCGGCAGCTTTTCCAAGTTTTGATTAATGAAGGGTTAGAGACAGTACCATCTATAGGCTGTCCCTTTGACCCTAACTGCCATGAGGCGGTGATGCAGGTGGAAAGCGATAAATCACCAAAAGATACAGTGGTTGAAGAACTGCAGAAAGGTTACCGGCTGAAAGGTAAATTAATCCGACCCAGTATGGTAAAGGTTGCGAAATAATTTTAATTTGGTTAAATTTTGGGAGGTAGATTATTATGGGTAAAGTTATTGGTATTGATTTAGGAACCACCAACTCCTGTGTTGCTGTAATGGAAGGGGGAGAAGCGGTAGTAATTCCTAATGCTGAAGGTGGAAGGACTACGCCTTCGGTAGTGGCCTTTTCTAATTCGGGAGAACGGTTGATTGGTCAGGTCGCGAAAAGACAGGCGGTGACCAATCCTGATCGTACTGTAGCATCCATTAAAAGACAAATGGGCCAAAAATACGATATAAAGATTGGGGATAAAACATATACTCCTCAGGAAATATCAGCCATGGTACTCCAAAAATTAAAGGCAGATGCAGAAGCCTACTTAGGAGAAACAGTAACCCAAGCCGTAATTACCGTTCCGGCATATTTCTCCGACAGCCAGCGTCAAGCCACCAAGGATGCCGGGAAGATTGCAGGACTAGAGGTTTTGAGAATTATAAATGAACCTACGGCAGCAGCATTAGCCTATGGTTTGGATAAAGGAGAAGATCAAACGGTACTGGTCTTTGACTTAGGTGGTGGAACTTTCGACGTGTCCATTTTGGAATTAGGTGATGGGGTTTTTGAAGTCAAGGCCACCAGTGGTAATAACTCCCTAGGCGGAGATGATTTTGACCAAAGAATAATTGATTATTTAGTAGCCGAGTTTAAAAAATCGGAAGGAATTGATTTGAGCAAAGACCGCATGGCTATGCAAAGGCTGAAAGAAGCAGCGGAAAAGGCGAAACATGAACTTTCTGGGGTACTGACTTCTAATATTAATTTACCCTTTATTACTGCAACTCAGGAAGGTCCAAAACACCTGGATATAAATCTAACCAGGGCAAAATTCGATGAATTGACGGCGGATTTGGTAGAAAGAACTATGGGCCCCACCCGGCAGGCATTGTCTGATGCAGGGCTTACCGCAAACAAAATTGATAGGGTGCTTCTAGTGGGTGGTTCGACCCGGATCCCGGCGGTTCAAAACGCGATTAAAAATCTTCTGGGTAAAGAACCTCACAAAGGAATCAACCCTGACGAATGTGTTGCCCTTGGGGCTGCAATTCAGGCCGGGGTATTGGCAGGAGAAGTAAAGGATGTATTGCTTTTGGATGTGACTCCCCTGTCTTTAGGTATTGAAACCTTAGGTGGAGTATTTACCCGATTAATTGAAAGGAATACTACCATTCCTACGAGCAAGAGCCAAATCTTTTCTACGGCGGCCGATAATCAGACCTCAGTGGAAATCCATGTGCTTCAAGGAGAACGGCACATGGCTTCAGATAATAAGACATTAGGTCGGTTTACTTTAACCGGTATTCCTCCGGCACCCCGGGGAGTTCCGCAAATTGAAGTAAAATTTGATATTGATGCCAATGGGATTGTGCATGTAACGGCTAAGGATTTAGGTACAGGTAAGCAGCAGGATATTACCATTACTGCATCCAGCGGATTGACAGACCAGGAAATTGACAGAATGGTAAAAGATGCCGATAGATTCCGCCAGGAGGATGAAAAGAAAAAGGAAGCGGTGGAAGTAAGAAATCAAGGCGATTCCCTTGTTTATCAGGTCGAAAAAACATTGAAAGATTTTGGAGACAAAGTTGGCAGTGCGGAAAAGGCAGAAATTGAGCGGGCGAAGGATGCCTTGAAGGAAGCCCTGAAAAACGACAATATCGAGGATATTAAACAAAAATCAGAAGTTCTTTCCCAGACACTGCATAAGCTTTCCGAGCGTATATATAAAGAGGCGGGGGCCCAGGCCGGTGCTCAAGGTGGACCGCAGGGGCCGGGTAACGGAGCGGGTCAAAATCCCCAGGATGATAATGTAGTCGATGCCGATTATGAAGTTATGGACGACGATGACAAAAATAAATAAGCCGCCCAGGAAGGTGGTCCAATGAGTAAGCGAGATTATTATGACGTCTTGGGTGTATCCCGGACAGCAACAGAAGATGAAATTAAAAAAGCATATAAAAAGCTGGCCAAGAAGTACCATCCGGATTTAAATCCCGATAGCAAAACAGCGGAAGAAAAGTTTAAGGAAGTCAATGAAGCTTATGAAGTTTTGAGTGATGCCGATAAAAGAGCCCGCTATGATCAATTCGGTCATGCCGGGGCAGACAGTGACTTTGGTGGTTTTGGCGGCCAAGGTGATTTCGGCGGTTTTGGAGACATTTTTGACATGTTCTTTGGCGGTGGTTTTGGGGGTGGCTTTGGCGGCGGTAGTCAGCGCCCCTCCCCTCAGCGGGGGGCTGATCTCCGTCTTGATTTAAGTATATCCTTTGAGGAAGCTGCCTTTGGGGTAGAAAAGGATGTAGAGATTCCTCGGATGGAGAATTGTGATGTTTGCGGTGGTTCCGGTGCTGAACCAGGAACCCATCCTAAGAACTGTCCGGTTTGTGGAGGGAGCGGCAAGGTGAGAAGTACTCAGTCTACTCCCTTTGGGCAGTTCCAAACAGTTAAGACCTGCCATCGCTGTCATGGGGTGGGCACGATTATCGAAAAGGTGTGTAAGCACTGCGGCGGCAGCGGACGTGTAAAGAAACAACGGAAAATCCATGTAAAGATCCCAGCCGGAGTAGATAATGATTCTCGGCTCCGGATTGCCAACGAAGGAGAAGCAGGGACTTTAGGCGGCCCATCAGGCGATCTTTATGTCTATTTAACGGTACGTCCTCATTCTATTTTTAAAAGAGAAAACGATGATGTGATTTGTGAATTTCCCCTAACTTTTGTTCAAGCTGCCTTGGGTTGTGAGGTGGAGGTGCCGACTTTGGATGGAAAGGTAAAACTGACTATTCCTGAAGGAACACAGACCGGCACATCATTTCGCCTCCGCGGCCGGGGTATTACTAAGCTTCGAGGTTATGGCCGGGGTGATCAGCATGTTAAGGTAAAGGTGGTTACACCTACGAAACTTACAGAAGAACAAAAGAAAATCCTCAGGGATTTTGAAAATCAAACAGATTCCAACGATCCACAAACAGAAAAAGGCAAAGGCTTTTTCAATAAAGTAAAAGATGCCTTTATGGGATAAAGTTAAAGTCAATTTTGGGTAACTTCAGAAAAAAAGAAGTTTGAGGTGCATAATTTGAATTATTTAGAGGTAACCATCACGACAACAGAAGAAATGTCCGAATCCCTGGCGAATATGTTTTGGGAATTAGGGGCCGGTGGGGTAGTAATTGAGGATCCCAGGGTATTAAGGCAGCATATTGAGAATCAAACCTGGGATTACTGGGAAATACCTCAGGAGCTTTTAGATGCGGAAAACATCGTGCTCAAGGGGTACTTTCCCGTTGATTCTCGTTTGGTAGAAACCATGGCTCTCCTTAAGGATCGTACGGAGGAGATTATACATCTGTTTCCTGGGGGAAGAGTAGAAATTACAGAAACCGAGGTAACGGCGGAAAATTGGGCTACTTCATGGAAAGCCTTCTATAAGCCGGAAAAGATTGGTGAAAGGGTAGTAGTGAAACCCTCCTGGGAAGAATATCAAGTACAAAAAGATGATGTGATGGTGGAGATGGATCCGGGTATGGCTTTTGGTACAGGAAATCACCCTACTACTGCCATGTGCATTCGGGCCTTAGAAGAATATATTTTTCCCAAGTGTCGAGTATTGGATATCGGGACTGGATCTGGAATTTTGGCTGTTACCGCTGCTAAATTAGGAGCTGAAAAAGTTTTAGCTGTGGATCATGATCCTGTCAGTATTGACGCCACCTGGCAAAATATCAACCTGAACAAAGTTCAAGGTCAGGTTTCAGTATTTCAAGGAGATTTAGTTACCGGAATTGAAGAAAAGGTTGATATTATTGTTGCTAATATAATTGCCGATGTGATCATTAGATTGATTCCCCATACTCATTCCTTGTTAGATAAAAACAGTATTTTTATTGCCTCCGGTATTATAAAAGAAAGACTGCCCGAAGTAGAAAATGTTTTTCATGAAAACTCATTTGTAATAGAAAAAGTACTTTATGAAGAAGAATGGGTAGCCTTGATTGCTCGTCGAGGTTAACATGAATAGGTTTTTTGTTTCTCCCGCCCAAATTGAGAATACACTAATTACGATTACCGGCAGCGATGTGAATCATATTAGCAGAGTGCTTCGACTAAAGCCAGGTGATCAAATGATGGTGGCTGATGGGACAGGCCGGGAGTATCTGGTGGAATTGATTAGTGCTACGCCGGAAAAAGTCGAGACTGTAATTAAAGAAAGTTTCCCCGCCGGCAATGAGCCGCCTCTGGATGTTTATCTCCTCCAGGGATTGCCTAAAGGGGAAAAGATGGAACTAATTATTCAAAAGTGCACGGAAATCGGCATAAAAAAGATTATTCCGGTACAGATGGAGCGTACCATTATAAAGCTTACTCCGGATAAAGCGGAAAAACGGCGAGAAAGATGGCAACGTATTTCTTTTGAAGCCGCAAAACAATGTCAAAGGTCGATGGTTCCGGAAGTTTTGTCTGTTTGTGAGTTACCTCAAGCTATCAACCAATTGCCCAAGGATACCCTGATCATCATGCCTTGGGAAGAAGAAAAAGGATTAGGGTTAAAAGAACTTCTCCGAAACAATGGTTCATTAACCGGTTCGGTTGCCCTGATTATTGGTCCGGAAGGTGGTATATCTCCTCAGGAAGCGGCTTGGGCCGTGGAGCAAGGGGTAAAAATTGTTTCTTTAGGGCCAAGGATTCTTAGGACGGAAACGGCAGGATTAGTAACAATATCCATAGTTTTATATGAACTGGGTGATTTGGGAGGAAAGATCGTTGGATAAACCTAAGGTGGCAGTATTTACTCTGGGGTGCAAGGTCAACCAAAACGAATCTGATGCCATGCTTAGTAGCCTTAAAAGAGCTGGCTACCAGGAGGTTTCCTTTGAAAAAAAGGCAGATCTTTATATTATAAATACTTGCACTGTTACTCATTTAGCGGATCGAAAGTCCCGCCAAATGATTCGGCGGGCGGTGAAAACTAACCCTAATGCCATTGTAGCGGTAACAGGCTGCTATGCTCAAACATCCACCGGGGATGTCTTAGGAATTCCCGGGGTCAATTTGGTGGTGGGCACCCGGGACAGACAACGTTTGCCAGAATTGGTGGAGGAAGCAAAAAAATCCCGTGAACCGTTGAATGCTGTAAAGGATATTTTTGAGACCCATGAGTTTGAGGAAATTACCGGGGAAGAAATAGTGCCTCATATGGTACGGGCCTATTTAAAAATCCAGGAAGGCTGCAATCAATATTGTTCCTATTGTATCATTCCTTATGCCAGGGGCCCCATGAGAAGCAGACCTATGCATCGGGTTCTGGAAAAGGCGGGAGAATTAATCAAAGCGGGCTATAAGGAGATTATTCTTACGGGCATTCATACCGGGGCCTATGGGGTTGATTTAATACCCCAGATTGACTTAGCGGATCTGGTGAAAAAACTTGTGGAACTACCCGGACTAAATAGACTGCGTATCAGTTCTCTTGATCCTAATGAAATAAATGATCAACTTCTGGATATTATGGCGGGGTCATCTGTAATGTGCCCCCATTTACATATCCCCTTGCAAAGCGGAGATGATCATGTTCTTAGGCGTATGAAAAGGGTTTATAATACCGCCCAGTATCAAGAATTAGTTGATGAGATTAGAAGAAAGATCCCCGGGATTGCACTCACCACGGATATTATGGTGGGTTTTCCGGGAGAGACGGAAGCAGAGTTTATGCACACATATGATTTTCTGGAGAAAATCGCGTTTGCTGGACTTCATGTATTTAAATATTCTCCTAGAAAGGGGACACCGGCTGCGACCTTCCCTGACCAAGTTTCCCCGGAAATTAAAGAGGAGCGGAGCAATAAATTAATTCAGCTGGGGAGAAGGTTATTAAAAAATTATGCCGAAAACTATTTAGGTAAGACAATAGAGGTTCTGGTGGAACAAACAACAGACCTAAACGGAGAAAAATATTGGGAAGGACATAGCGGTAACTATTTAAACATTGTCTTTCCCTCTGGCCAGGATTTAAAGGGACAATTAGTTAATGTTCGCCTGGAACGTTTCCAAAACAACCGGGTTTTCGGTACATTAGTCAGGAGACATACTTAAACAAGAAGCAGGAAAGCTAAGTCTTTAAAGACACCTTGCCTCTTGAATGGAAGGTGGTGAAAACTATGGATTGTATTTTTTGCAAGATTGTTAATAAGGAAATTCCCTCCCAAATTGTTTTTGAGGATGAAGAAATATTAGCTTTTAAGGACATTAACCCGATGGCTCCTGTACATATATTACTGATTCCCAAAAGACATATTTCAGATATCTCCGAAATTGGTCCTGATGACGCAGGTCTAATTGGACGGATTCATGTGGCAGCTGTAAAAATTGCCAAGGAGTTAGGGATTGATCAAGATGGTTTCCGCCTGGTGAATAATTGCAAGGAGCATGGGGGACAAATGGTTTTCCATCTGCATTTTCATTTAATCGGCGGAAGAAAGCTAGGGGCATTTGCTGGATAGGGTTGACTGGAGGCTATCTTTACTATATAATATACTGTGTATTTTCCAATTATTTATTTTAATTCTTAGCAGCATTCACAGCTATATTCACTGCATCATGGATAGTAGCGGAGGGAGGGAGACTAAGGTTGAGTGAGATTCGTGTAGGAAAGAATGAGACACTGGACAGTGCTCTGCGTCGTTTTAAACGCACATGCCAGAAAGCAGGTGTATTGGCCGAGATTAGAAAGCGTGAGCATTATGAAAAGCCCAGTGTAAAAAGAAAAAAGAAAGCGGAAGCCGCTAGAAAACGGAAGTGGCATTAAACCCTCCTGCTCCATATTGGATAAATAGATCATAAATTTCGAACCCGGCATCAAAGGATGTCGGGTTTTTGTTGTAAAAAGGATCAATGTCTTGGTATAATAAGATATGACTTGGGTATTTTTAAGTAGAGGTGTACTTATGAACTCATTAAGAAAAATTATTGCTTGTTTACTGTGGCTAGGATTGATTCTATCGGTACTCTTAGTACCGGGTTTAGCTAAACCTGGGGATTTAGTTTATGTAGTGCCTATTGAGGGAACCATTGATCCTGCCCTGGCATCTTTTGTTGATCGTATCTATGATGAGGCGGAAGACATGGGTGCAGCCCGGGTGATTCTGGAAATCGATACCTATGGCGGCTATATTGATGCGGCTATTACTATTAGTGAGCGGGTAATGCTATCCCCTTTACCTACATCCAGCTTTGTAACTAAAAAGGCTATTTCTGCGGGAGCATTGATTACCCTTTCCGGGGAAAAAATATTTATGGCACCGGGTACTACCATGGGCGCAGCGGAACCCAGGAAGGGAGAGGAAAAGGCGGATGAAAAGGTTGTTTCCATGTGGTCCCAAAAACTTAGAGCTGCGGCAGAAACCTATGGAAGAGACGGGGAGATTGCCGCGGCCATGGCGGACGCGGATATTGAAATAGAGGGTTTAAAAGCTAAAGGAAAACTGCTCACCTTAACCCAGAAACAAGCTTTAGATTTAAAGATGGCTGATTTTTCCGCTGGGAGCCGGGAAGAAGTACTGGAATTATCCGGCTTAAAGCAGGTAAAAGTGGTAGAAGGAGAGCTTAGCTCCGCGGAAAAAATATCCCGTTTTTCCACTAGCCCTTATGTCAGTCCGATACTTTTAACCATTGGTGTAGCCGGCTTGGTTTTGGAACTTTTAACGGTGGGCTGGGGGGTGGCCGGAACCATTGGCCTAATTTCTATGGGACTGTTTTTTGGCGGCCACATTATCGCGGGTTTTTCTGGCTGGGAATCCTTGCTGTTATTTATCGTGGGGGTCATTTTAATGCTGGTAGAAGCTTTCCTGATACCGGGTTTTGGGGTAGCGGGTATTGCTGGCCTAGGGGCTATGATTTTTAGTATCATTATGGTTTCCGTAAGTATAGAGCAGGCCATTATTTCTTTGATTATTGCTATTTTTGGCACAGTTGTGCTTGTTGCCCTTAGTTTTAAATTTATGAAAACCAGACGTATGTGGAATCGCTTGATTCTCGGTGAACGCCAGGAAAAAACTGAGGGTTATGTGGCCCCGGAGGCAAACTTATCAGAACTTCTCGATATGGAAGGGATAACTCTTACTCCCTTAAGGCCGGCAGGGTCGGCAGAGATTAATGGGATGCGGGTAGATGTGGTAACGGAAGGTGGTTTTGTTCCCCGGGAAACAAAAATAAAAGTGGTCAAGGTTGAGGGTACTCGGGTAGTAGTACGCCCAAGTAAATAGGTTTTAGGTAAATTGTTTTTCCTAAACAATAAATCTTAAATAAGGATACTAAATGAGGAGGTAAAATTATGTTTCTTGAGTTGAGCGGCATTATACTTTTTGTTTTGATTTTGCTTGCTGTGGTAATTATTTTTAGCTTTATACCGGTGGGTTTGTGGATTTCTGCACTGGCTGCCGGGGTAAAGGTGGGCATCATTGACTTAATCGGGATGCGTTTACGGAGGGTGATTCCGTCTAAAATTGTCAATCCCCAGATCAAGGCGGAAAAGGCCGGACTAAATGTGAGCATAGGAAAGTTAGAAGCCCATTATTTAGCAGGTGGTAATGTGGACAGGGTAGTTAATGCGCTCATTGCAGCAGAACGGGCAAATATTCCTTTGGCCTTTGAAAGAGCAGCCGCCATTGATTTGGCTGGGCGTAACGTTTTGGAAGCTGTACAGATGAGCGTGAACCCAAAGGTGATTGAGACTCCTGTCATTGCCGGTGTGGCTAAAGACGGGATTGAAGTAAAGGCCAAAGCCCGGGTCACGGTTAGAGCCAACATTGACCGTTTAGTAGGGGGTGCAGGGGAAGAAACCATTATCGCTCGGGTAGGTGAAGGTATTGTTACTACCGTTGGTTCCAGCGTATCCCATAAAGAAGTGCTGGAAAACCCCGACAAAATTTCCCATACGGTACTCAGCAAAGGTTTGGATGCCGGGACAGCTTTTGAAATTCTTTCCATTGATATTGCTGATGTGGATGTGGGACGTAACATTGGTGCTCAACTCCAGACTGATCAAGCAGAGGCCGATAAGAGAATTGCCCAAGCTAAAGCAGAAGAACGCCGGGCAATGGCTGTGGCCAAGGAACAGGAAATGAAAGCGGCGGTTCAGGAAATGAGAGCGAAGGTAGTAGAGGCAGAAGCTCAAGTACCGGAAGCTCTGGCAGATGCGTTCCGTAATGGCCGTCTTGGTGTCATGGATTATTATAATATGCAGAATATCCTGGCTGACACCAAAATGAGGGAAAGTATTTCCGGTATGGGTAAGGAAGGTGGTTCGGTACTGCCTGACCCCACGAAAAAATAAGGTAAGATATATTAAAGAGAAATTTATTTCATGAAATTTATTCGAGGGTGAGGTGAGGGTGCTATCGATATATTTGGGATTGCCTTATTGGTACTATTTTGGATTATATCCAATGCTGGTAAAAAGAAAACTTCTCCCCGGAGTCGCCAACTCTGGGATGAAGCGAGAAGAAGACAGCCTATGCCGCCAATAATGGAAGAGGAACGGGAAGTCCCCAGGCCCATATTCGAGCAGGAACAAAGGGTACCTCCACCATTGAGACCTTTTCCCGGTCTTGAGGATTTAGGTAAGGAGATTAAAGAGGTTTTTGAAAACGAATTTTTCCCTGAGGAAAAAACTGCTGAGGAAACTTTTGCTGAAAAAACAGTCACTGAACGGAAAAAAATCTATCGGCTAAAACATAAGCCATATCATCCATCGGTAACAACGGAAGAAGTCGGAGCTAAAGAAACGACACCTGCTATTTTCAAGGAACCGGATACCGGTTTGGAATGTTTGTCTTTAAGTACTCAAGGGCTTGTACAGGGTATTATCATGTCGGAAATCCTCCAACCGCCTAGATCTAGGCGGCCGTTAAGGCATTAAATTATTGTTAGAATAAATAATACTTTTGTAGAATTATATTACCTAAACATTATGTAATGTTCTTTGGCGAGATGGTGAAACTCTCCAATGCTTGGTTTATAACTTGCGTTGGAGAGTTTTTTATTTTTTGATATAACGTTAAAAAAATTTCATATATAGTTGTGATAATGTATTTCCAATAATTATATGCATGTTTTTTGCAAAATAACTCATTTAATTTAAGCATGGGCATAAAGCAAGAAAGCAATATTTATGTGAGTCAATATTGACTTAAAAGGAATGCCGGTACAGGAAGGGGAATCTCCTGATGCTTGACATAAGTGGCTTCTTAAAATGGCATGGTTTTTGCAATATAAAATTAAGGGATAACCAAAGCTATTTCCGAATTGAACTCAAAGAATTTAGGAGGATGATTCAATGACTAATGCATTAGGCATGATTGAAACCAAAGGTTTAGTCGGTTCCATCGAAGCAGCTGATGCCATGGTTAAAGCCGCTAATGTTTACTTGATTGGTAAAGTACATGTGGGAGGCGGACTTGTTACTGTAATGGTAAGAGGAGATGTGGGTGCAGTTAAAGCAGCGACCGATGCCGGAGCTGCCGCTGCCCAAAGAGTGGGAGAACTGATATCCGTACATGTCATTCCCAGGCCTCATAGCGATGTGGAAATGATCCTTCCTGACGATTATAAGAAATTTGTAAAAGCTGAGTAAAAAATATACGGGGTTTGCTGTCATGAAGGCGGTAGGCCCCGTAAGAGTATCAATAAACAGGGAGATTATCTGGTGCTCCCTAAAAAATATTATTTTTTCTGACTCAGGAAAAGTCATAATTGACTTACTGGCTCAAGGTGCCACCGTATCCTGCGAGGCAATGCTTCAACTTGGGAGCATGGTAGATATATCAACGTTTTTATGGAAATTTATGAATCCTAAATATTTCAGGGAGGTGATAGAAACCATCAGAGATGTACGTAGGGTAGGTAAAGAGGGTGCTCTGAGGTTTACAATTCTAATGGTCATGAGGAGTTGAGTGCCTGATGGATGATAGCGAAAAGAAACAACGGGTAATTCAAGAATATGTTCCTGGTAAGCAGGTCACCCTTGCTCATGTGATTGCCCATCCGGTGCGGGAGATTTATGAAAAGATGGGACTTCCGGAACGGGGGGCAATCGGAATTTTAACTCTTACCCCCGGGGAAACAGCGATTATTGCTGCAGATATTGCCACCAAAGCAGCAGAGGTAGAAATCGGTTTCCTGGATCGGTTTACCGGGGCTTTGGTGATTGTGGGTGATGTGGCCAGCGTGGAAACAGCATTAAAAGAAGTAAATAATTTCCTAGAGAGTCAGCTTTTTTATGCTCCGGCAAGGATGACTCGGTCATGAAAAAAATTACTCGGGTGATGCTGGTGGGCGCAGTGGGGAGCGGTAAGACCACATTGGCCAAGGTGTTTAACAACGAAGAAGCGGGGACGGTGAAAAAGACTCAATCACTAGAGTACTCTGCGTGCTCCATTGATACTCCAGGGGAATTTATGGAGAATCCTTCTTACTACCGGGCTCTGTTTGCGACTTCTTTAGAGGCAGATGCGGTGATTTTTGTCCAGGATGCCACCAGAAACAAATCGATTTTCCCCCCTGGTTTTGCCAGCGCATTTTCCAAGGGCACTGTTGGGGTGGTGACCAAAATTGATCATCCGAAGGCAGATGTAAATAAGGCGGTTACTTTCTTAAAAAGCCTTGGCCTAAGCGGGCCGATTGTAGTGGTGTCTGCCTTAAAAGGAGACGGGATCGAAGAAATTAGGAAGATATTAAATTGGGATTAAATCTTCGAAGGGAGGTATTTTTTTGAATTTGTCAGCTAAGGTTTATAATAAGTCATTTACCTTCAAAAGTGTGAAAGAAGTTTTAGCTAAAGCTAACGAAGAGAAATCCGGTGATATGTTGGCCGGAATCGGTGCGGAGTCTGCATCTGAACGGGTGGCAGCAAAACTGGTATTAAGTCGTCTCACATTGGAAGATATTTATAACAATCCGGTGATTCCATATGAGATTGATGAGGTAACCCGAGTGATTTACGACGGTTTAAATATTTCAATTTACAATAGATTTAAAAATTACACTGTGGGTGAGTTGCGAGATTATATTTTAGACAGTGACACCACTAATGATGACTTAAAACATTTAGGCCGTGGATTAACCAGTGAGATGATTGCTGCTGTAGCTAAGCTTATGTCTAATTTAGACCTGGTTTATGCGGCAAAAAAAATGAGAATACAAGCCCACTGCAATACGACCATAGGTGTTCCCGGAACCTTAGCTTTTCGGAATCAGCCCAATCATCCTACGGATAGTATTCCCGGAATTATGGCGTCCATTAAAGAAGGCTTGTCCTTCGGTACCGGTGATGCAGTGATTGGTATCAATCCGGTGGAAGATAATGCGGAAACAGTCAAAAGGCAATTGGAAGCGGTAAAGGAATTTATGCATAAGTGGGAGATTCCTACCCAAGCATGCATCCTGGCTCATGTCACCACTCAGATGAAAGCGGTGGAAATGGGAGCACCGGCAGATTTAATCTTCCAAAGCATTGCCGGCTCTCAAGCGGCCAATGATGCTTTTGGCGTCTCTGCGGAAATTTTGACGGAAGCTTATGCCTTGGCGGAACGAAAGGGTCATGGTACCGGTCCAAATCTATTATACTTTGAAACCGGACAAGGATCAGAAATTTCCTTGGAATGTCACCATGGGGTAGATGAAATGACCTTAGAGGCCAGAACTTATGGTTTTGGACGTAAATTTAAACCTTTTATGGTCAATAATGTATCAGGTTTTATAGGCCCAGAAACCATTTATGATGGTAAAGAAGTGATTCGGGCGGATCTGGAAGACTTGTTTATGGGGAAACTCCACGGACTGCCTATGGGCATTGCTCCTTGCTATACCAATCATATGAAAGCGGATCAGAATGACCAGGAGGTTGGCACCATGTTATGTGCCATGGCCGGTTCCAACTATTTCATGGGCGTCCCGGGTGGGGACGATGTCATGCTCAGCTATCAGGACACCAGTTTTCATGACGATGCTAGCGTTCGGGAAATTTTAGGACTTCGGCCGCTGCCGGAATTCGAAAAATGGCTGGAAAAGATGGGCATTATGGAAGACGGCCGTCTTACCAAGAAGGCGGGAGACCCATCAATTTTTGATAAATAATTCGGGAGGTGTCATGAAGTGGGTGCAGATAGTCAAATGGAAAAATTAATCATTGAAAATGTGATGAAAGAATTGGCGAAAAGGGGTTTGTTTAGCCAAGAAGCCGAAAAAGCCTGTCAAGAAGTGGTCAAGGCGACGGGAATAGTTGCGGAACCTTGTCATGAAGCTCCCATTGAGGTGCCTGATATTAGCGGCGTGTGGGTGCCTAATCCGGTGAATATGGATGCCATTAAGGCTATGAAAGAAAGTACACCGGCGAGAATCGGCTTGTTCCGGGCGGGAGCAAGGCCAAAAACTGATGCTTATTTGAAATTTCAAGCAGATCATGCTCAAGCTATGGATGCGGTATTTTTGGATGTTTCCGATGAGTTTCTATCTAAAATGAATCTCTTCTCCGTGCAAAGTGAAGCTAAAGATAAAGATGAATTTCTGAAAAAGCCTCACTTGGGGCGAAAATTATCAGAAGAAGGTAAGAAGTTGGTGGAGGCCACCTGTGAGAAGAATATACAGGTACAGATTATTGTGGTAGATGGATTAAGTTCTTCTGCCATTGAAGCCAATGTACCTGATGTTTTGCCGGTTCTCATGCAGGGTTTAGCCTCAGCCGGCATTAAAGTAGGCACTCCTTTCTTTGTGAAAAACGGACGGGTAGGTGTGCAGGACGAAGTGGGCATGCTCCTTAATGCCGATGTGGTAGTTTCCTTGATTGGAGAGCGGCCAGGGCTGGTTACGGCAGATAGTATGAGTGCTTATATGATTTATAAACCCACTAAAGATACGGTGGAAGCCGATCGCACCATGATTTCAAATATTCATAAAGGAGGTACTCCTTCAGCGGAGGCGGGGGCTCTCTTGGTGGATATTGTGAAGCAGATTTTAGCAGCTAAATGCAGCGGAATGAAGCTGAATCTTCAGTAGGGGAATATCGCCGGCCTGCTTTTAGTCAAGGACTTGCCTTAATTCGCTTCAAAAGGTGGTGAGTGCAATTAGCAATTCCAGCAAGGAAAGTATTATCAGTGTCGGTATAGATATTGGAACCACTACCACCCAACTGGTGATCAGCCGTTTAACTATTAAAAACATAGCACCTGGTTCTGCAGTACCCAGGATGGAGATTACTGATAAGGAAGTGCTGCATCGGAGCAAAATTTATTTTACCCCATTAAAGGATCATGACTTGATCGATGCGGTGGAGGTAGCTCGGATTGTAGAAAATGAGTATCGAACCGCAGGCTTAACTCCGGAAGGTATTAATACCGGGGCAGTAATTATTACAGGGGAGACTGCCAAAAAAGAAAATGCCCGGAATATTCTGGAATCCATGGCGGGTTTAGCCGGGGATTTTGTGGTGGCCACGGCAGGAGTAAACTTAGAATCAATTTTAGCCGGCAAGGGCTCGGGAGCGGCAGCCTATTCTAAAGAAAAACACCGAGTTACGGTGAATGTGGATATTGGCGGAGGCACCTCAAATATTGGGGTTTTCCGGGAAGGGCATATCTTGGATACAGCTTGCCTGAGTATTGGCGGACATTTAATAGAAATAGAAAAAGGTTCCGATAAGATTACCTATATTGCCGAGCCTGCTCTGGCAGTACTTAGGGAATGCGGACTGGATCTATTAGTCGGCAATCGGGTGCATCTATCAGAGTTAAAGGCAGTAGCTAAATTGATGGCAAAATCTGTGGTGGAGTCATTTACCAGTCGCAGATTAACGGATATCACCCGGGAGTTATTGATGACACCACCTTTGCGCTTGGATTATCCGGTGGAGAAAGTGATGATTTCCGGTGGAGTTGCTGATTTTGTATATAGTGATTTTAACCCGGTATCGGTTTCTCAGGTTTCAGAGTATGGGGATTTCGGGCCGTTACTTGGTTGGGCGGTACGGGAAGAGCTTAAGGTTTTAGGAATTGAACCGGTTAAACCGGGAGAGACCATTCGGGCTACGGTAATCGGA
The DNA here is from genome assembly GCA_050952465.1 of Bacillota bacterium. Classification (GTDB taxonomy): domain Bacteria; phylum Bacillota; class Dehalobacteriia; order Dehalobacteriales; family Dehalobacteriaceae; genus DUPU01. Next base: position 99,380 of record JBMNKZ010000011.1, read on the forward strand.
GCAGGTACCCATTCCGTTAATTTAAGCGGGAGCACCATCACCGTAAGAGATGAAATCTTGCCTCTTAAAAATGTATCTGTGGTATCTCCTTTTTCCGAAGGAATACCAAAAACAGCGGATTTAATTTCCGCACAGGTAAAAAGAGCAGTAGAAATGGTAGTATCTGATGGATCAAGCCAATATATAGCTTTGGCTATGGATGGTCCGGAGGCAGTCACTTTTGCCGGGATCCAAACTCTGGCAGATGGCCTAATTAAAGGTACAGCAGGCTACGTTGGGGCAGGAAAACCTTTAATTATCGTGCTGCAAAAAGATTGTGCCAAGGTGTTGGGTCAAACTTTACAAATCCGCATGGGTAAGGAGGCAGAAATTATTTGTATTGACCAAGTGCGGGTAGATGAAGGGGATTATATTGATTTAGGAAAACCATTAATGGGTGGAAGAGTAGTTCCGGTAGTAGTGAAAACTTTAGTGTTTGACAGTTCAAACAAATAAACTTAGAGAATCATGAGGGAGGTTTAATTAATGGCAATTTTGGAACCGGTAAAAGCGAAAGTTCTCTCTGTCAGGTATATCCCTAATGTGCATTCGGATCTGGCAAAAAGTTTAAATCTGAAACCTGGACAGAACAGTATCGGGTTTTTTACCTGTGATATTGATGATGTAGGTTATACCGCCATAGATGAGGCCACAAAAAAAGCTGAAGTGGAAGTTGTATACGCAGACTCATTTTATGGAGGTGCCTCGTGCGCTAATTCACCATTAGCCGGTGAATTTATCGGTGTTTTGGCAGGACCTGACCCGGCAGAAGTTCGGGCTGGTATTGATGCCGCTGTGCAATTGCTGGAAAACGATGCTTGCTTTTATACCGCCAATGAGGAAGGCAGCATTGTTTTTTATGCGTACACCATTTCCCGAACCGGGTCTTATTTATCAAAGGGTGCCGGAGTTAGAGAAGGAGAACCCATTTGTTATTTAATTGCACCTCCGCTGGAAGCCACCTATGGTGTTGATGCTGCTTTAAAAGCAGCGGAAGTAAAAATGGGTATATGGTATGGGCCGCCCACCAGAACAAATTTTGCGGGCGCATTGCTCACCGGTTCCCAAAGTGCTTGTAAAGCTGCTGCTGATGCTTTCCGAGAAGCAGTATTGAGTGTAGCGCGAAATCCTATTGAAGGTTAGCATAATCATTACCCGAAAGGGTAGACCGAGGAGGTCGGTAAAATGAGAGCAATTACGGAAACAGAACTTAGAGATGCTTATAAAAAAGCCGAGTTCATTTCCTATACCCTCCCGGAAGGCTGCCGTCTGACACCGGCTGCGGCTCAGTTCCTTAGTGAACGGAGGATTCCAGTGCATAAGGCAGGTGCTTCTTCTGCTGTTAGCACCCCAAAACCGGGAAAGCAAGAGGCTTATTCCGTGTCGGAAATGAAGGGAAAACCGGAGCACATGACCCATCTAAATGGGAGGAATTTAGTTTTAAAGAATCATCCTCGGATAAAATTCCGGGGTAAAATTGATACCTTTGAAGCCCTGCTCATTAATGCCATTCTAGAAATAGAAGGAGTAGGCTATCAAGAGTTAGGAAGAGATTTAAGGGAAGTTTTAAACTATGTAAGACAAATACTCCGGGCGGAAGTGAAGGAAGAACCATTAGCGGCCATTAGTTTTCATGGTTGGCCGGAATCTGAGATTCGAGATCGGTCCCATCATCCCCAAAAATATTTTGGGGTCAATCATTTACTTCCTAATCCCGAACAAGGAGTATTGATGGCTAAGCTAAATTACCTCAGGACACAGGCCAGGGAATTGGAATTAGCCGCTATGGACGCTTTTCCCGCTACTCCGGAAAAGATGGAGCGGGAAGACATTATCCAAGCTCTAAACAGATTAAGCAGTTTAATCTATATTATGATGGTTCAACTAGTATCCGGTCATTATCGGGTAGGGTGCTAATTGGGGACATTCCTCGGCATAGAAGGAATGCCCGAACTAGAGGTGTGTCCCCTAACCTTAAAAAGGAGAATTTAGACATGGACTTCTTAAAGGATGTCAACCAGTTGATAAAAAGATTCGAAGATAGTATCCGGCAACCGGTGACCGTGAAAAAAAACACAAAATTATTTACCGGTGTGGACTTAGGTACGGCTTATATTGTCCTGGCGGTAGTAGATAATGAGGGTCAGCCGGTAACCGGAGCTATGCGTTATGCAGAAGTAGTTAAAGACGGATTAGTGGTAGATTATGTGGGAGCATCAAGAATTGTTAAGGAACTAAAGGCAGAAATTGAAGAGAAGCTGGGCGTGGAAATTGAAACTGCTGCGGCAGCCTATCCTCCGGGAACGGTAGAAGAAGACCAAAAGGCGATTAAGTATGTGGCGGAGGGAGCAGGATTTGACGTAACTGCATTAATTGACGAACCTACTGCTGCCAATCAAGTTCTTGGCATCGAAAACGGGGTGGTGGTGGATATCGGGGGAGGAACCACTGGAATTGCTGTGCTGAAAAAAGGCGAAGTAATCTATGTGGCTGACGAACCGACGGGGGGAACTCATTTTAGCTTGGTGGTGGCCGGTGCTTATGGGATTCCCTTTGAAGAAGGGGAAAGGTTAAAGACCACCCCTGCGAGGCAGAAGGAATTGTTTCCGGTGCTTAAGCCGGTCATGGAAAAGGTAGCGACGATTATCGGGAGGCATATTCAGGAATTTCATGTGGATAATGTGTATCTGGCCGGTGGAACCAGTTGCTTCCCGGGGATAGAAACTGTCGTGCAAAAGGAAATTGGCATTCCTACTTGGAAACCTGCCAATCCTTTCCTGGTAACACCGATAGGGATAGCTCTAAGTGCCAAAAGACAGGGGGACTAAGTTATGGCGGTAAAAATTCAGTTCATTAAATCCCCTTCTCCCGGAACCATGGCAATCCTGGCCAGGAGGAGAACAGGTCATCCGGAAAACCTTCCTGCCCCTGGAGCGGTGGGTTTAGTGCAAGGGGCACTGGCTGATATGATTACCGCGGCAGACGTGGCAGAAAAGGCCGCCCAGGTTGAGGTGGAGGAGATTAGGGGGATTTGCCCCCAGCATGTTACCTTGATTGGGATCTTTCGGCGAGATTGCTGATGTGGATGCCGCCTTAAAGGCAGGTAAGAGAATTTTTTCGCTTCGGAAATCAGTAAGACGTTGCTCCAGGAGAAAGGCTGGTGATGATGATGCTGATAGGCAAAGTGTTAAACAGTATTTGGTCCACAAGAAAAGAAGAGTCCTTAAAAGGCGCCAAATTTATGGTGGTGCAGCTTCAAGACACGCCCGGAAGAGGGAAAAGGCAGAATTATTGTCGCGGTAGATTTGATTGGCGCCGGCATCGGGGAGCGGGTTTTGATCACCCAGGGCAGCTCCGCCAGGAGAAGGTCAGGGTTTGAGGACGCACCTATTGACGCGACCATTGTAGGTATTATAGACGAGAACCAGCCGGAAGTCTATTGAGGTGAGTTCAATGCGTGAGGACATTATTAAGTTGATAAAAGAGGCCGGGGTGGTGGGAGCAGGAGGGGCGGGCTTTCCCACTCATGTTAAGGTTAATGCCAAAGCAGACCATGTGATTGTCAACGGAGCGGAGTGTGAACCACTGTTGAGGGTTGACCAGCAGCTGATGGCAGTAATGGCCAGGGAGATGGTGCAAGGGCCTGGAAGCGGTGATGGAATCCACCGGGGCAGCCTCAAGGGACCATTGCCTTGAAAGGAAAATATCGCACGAGGCCATTCGATGCCCTGGAAAAGGTGATTTCCGGCAAGCCTATTAAACTATTTATATTAGGGGATTTTTACCCGGCCGGGGATGAACATGTTACGGTTTACGAGGTAACAGGCAGAATTATTCCTGAGGGGGGCATTCCCTTAGAAGTAGGCTGCGTTGTAAATAACGTAGAAACCCTGATTAATGTGGCTCACGCCTTAGAACGGCCATCCGGTGACGGACACTTATCTCACCGTGACAGGTGAGGTGCCGAAACCCATGACCCTAAAACTTCCCATCGGGATGTCCATCAAAGAGGCCCTAGTCCTTAGCCGGACAAACCAATCTGCAGGGCAAGCTGGTGGTGGAAGGCGGCCCGATGATGGGTAAGGTGGTAGAAGATTTTACAGAGCCGATCACCAAAACAACCAAGGGATTGATTGTCCTCGACCAGAACCATCCCATGATGCAAAAAAGAAATATCTCTTTGCCCCATATTATTAGACAGGCCAAAGCAGCTTGTATCCAGTGCATGAGATGTACGGACATGTGCCCCCGGCACATGTTAGGACACCGCTTAAGCCCCCATAAAATTATGCGCGGGATTAATTATTTAGACGGCGACCAGGACGTAATGAAGATGGCCTTAAGCTGTACCGAATGCGGAGCCTGCGAATATGCCTGCCATATGATGCTTCTCTCTCCCCAGGCGGGTGAACGCTTTACTAAAACAGGAGCTGGGCAAAAGAGGGATTAAGGTCTCGCCTTCCGGGAAAGCCGGAGGTTGTATCTCCCAGCCGGGAGTTTATGAAAATACCTGTAAAGCGTCTAGATTTCTTTTTTAGGATCTAGGGCCTCGTATAACGTGCCGGCTCCTTTAACGGAGGTAGATTATACCCCGCTACCGGGTGGCTCATCCCCCTAAAACAGCATATCGGGGCTACCGGCCCAGAGCCTGTAGTGGAAATAGGACAGCGGGTAGAAAGAGGCGGCCTCATCGGGGCTGTTCCAGAGGGAGCCATGGGGGCCAATGTCCATGCCAGCGTCAGCGGCACGGTACGGGAAGTCGGAGCACGGGTAGTGATTGAGAGCAGACGGGGACGGAGGTGGAGAACAATGATTCGAGCCATTGGGTTAGTTGAATTTAATAGTATTGCCAAAGGGATTGAAGGGGCAGATGCTATGCTCAAAACCGGGCAGGTGGAAGTCATTGTCAGCCGCCCAATTTGCCCGGGTAAGTACATGACCCTGGTTTGGGGTGATGTAGCAGCAGTGGAAAGCGCGGTTAAAGCAGGCATTGTAAAAGGCGGGGTTAATGTGGTAGATGATTTTATTCTACCCAATGCGCATCCCCAGGTGATTCCGGCCTGCTCAGCAGGTAATGCGGTCTCCCGGATTCAGGCTTTAGGTATCATTGAGACATTTTCCGTGGCTGCTATGATTGTAGCGGCAGATGCCGCCGTAAAGGCAGGAGAGGTTGATCTGATTGAAATCCGTTTAGGTATGGGACTGGGGGGGAAGAGTTTTACTACTCTAACCGGTGATGTTGCTGCCGTAAAATCAGCGGTGGAGGCAGGCTCGAAAACTGCTGCGGATAAGGGACTTCTGGTGCAGCAGGTGGTAATCCCTTCACCCCATAAAGGAATAATTCCCAGCATTTTGTAAACTCGTAGGGGGTGGTCTCCGGGCTACCCCGATAAAAGAAGGAGGTGAAAAAGTGAAGACTTTAATTTCAGTAAATGAAATTAAAAACTTCGCAAGTTCAGGGAAAAGGGTTTGCTATCTTGAACCGGGCACAATTGTTACACCTGCAGCCAGAGATGCTGCCCATGAATTTGGCATTATCTTAAATGCAGGTCCTGCTCCCAAGGAAATAGATGGGTGCTTCGAAAGGGTAAACGTTGATAAAAATATAAGCACATCCCAAGGAGGATCTGTCAGTCCTGAGATGATCACCAAAATTGTAATGGAGGTAATGGCCAGGCTTCCCCAGTTCTCGCATCCGGAATTGGTGAAAGAGGTGGATCCGGAGACCGGTTTTGCTTTGGTAAAAGGGAATTCGGTGGTCTGTGAAAGGTTCAATACGGGAAACCCCAAAGATAAAGTAGGTATTAAAGAAATTTTGACCATTAAGGAAAGCCCGAATATGGCTACCGGTTTTATGACCTTGGATCATACTTCTTTTGAGTTTCACTTAAAGTATGATGAAATTGATTATGTAGTTGACGGTACTTTAGAGTTTATTGTAAATGGCAAGAAATTTACCGGTCAACCCGGAGATGTCTTCTTTATTCCCATGGATACCAAAGTTACCTTCTCTACCCCAGATAAATGCAAATTCTTTTTTGTGACCTATCCCGCCAACTGGGCGGAGTTAGTAGATTACCGGAAATAACAAACTTAAGAAAATTAATGACAAAGGTTAAGGAGGAATTTTAATTATGACTAGCGCACTAGGCATGATCGAAACTAAAGGGTTGGTAGGTTCCATCGAAGCAGCAGATGCTATGGTAAAAGCTGCTAATGTATATTTAATCGGAAAAGTTCATGTTGGCGGCGGACTGGTAACTGTAATGGTTAGAGGAGATGTAGGTGCAGTTAAAGCTGCTACCGATGCCGGTGCCGCGGCTGCTCAAAGAGTAGGAGAATTGATTTCTGTACACGTGATCCCACGTCCTCATAGTGATGTAGAAATGATTCTTCCCGATGACTACAAGAAGTTTGCCAAGGCTGAGTAAGATAGCCGAAAAGGGGTTGAGCAGATGAAGAGCCAAGCGCTGGGGATGATCGAAACTAAAGGGTTGGTTTCTGCCATTGAGGCGGGGGACGCCGGTGTCAAGGCCGCTAATGTGAAACTTTTAGGTTACGAAATCGTAAAAGGCGGTTTGGTCATGGTTGCTTTTACCGGCGAGGTTGCTGCCGTAAAGGCCAGTGTGGAAGCCGGAAGTGCTGCCGCCGCCAGGGTGGGTCAGGTTATTAGCGAGCATGTGATCCCCAGGCCGGAAGCTGATATCAGGATGGTTTTTAAAGGTAACACTTCTGAACCGGAAAACGATCCTCCTCAACCGGATCCGGAAGGTGATCCGCCTAGCTCGGAAACTTCTCTTTCAGATTTAACATCCATGACAGTGAGGGAACTAAGGAAACTGGCTCGAAAGATGCCGGGTATTAGCATCCATGGTAGAGAAATATCCCGGGCTAATAAAGATCAGTTAATCGGAGAAATTCTTCGGGTGCGCGGTAGGAAGGGTTAAGAAAGGAGAGGGGAAATGGCACTGGATTATGATCTTAGTTCCATTCAAGAAGCCAGGGATTTAGCCAGAAAGGCTAAAGAAGCTCAGCGGATTTTTGCAGGTTACAATCAAAAAGAGATCGATCGGATCGTAGCTGCTATGAGTGATGCCGCTGAAGCTAACGCCGAATGGTTAGCCAGGATGGCAGTAGATGAGACTAAATTTGGTATTTTTCAAGACAAGGTAAAGAAGAATATCTTTGCTGCCAAAAATGTTTATGAATTTATTAAAGATATGAAAACTATTGGGATACTTAGGGAAGATCCTCAGCATCTGGTGATTGAAGCCGGATTTCCCATGGGTGTGGTGATGGGGATAATTCCATCTACCAATCCCACATCTACGACCATTTATAAAGCGTTGGTGTCATTAAAGGCAGGAAACGGAATTGTGTTTGCTCCCCATCCTAATGCCTGCCGCTGCATTAACGCAACCGTTCAGGTCATGTATGAAGCTGCCGTAAAAGCAGGTGCTGCGGAAGGAATTATGGGCTGCCTGTCTAAGGTAACGATGGCGGCGACAAATGAGTTAATGAAGCATGATGATATTTCGGTGATTTTAGCTACTGGCGGGCCGGGACTGGTAAAGGCAGCTTATAGTGCTGGTAAGCCGGCTTATGGTGTGGGGGCAGGGAATGCTCCGGCCTTTATTGAGCGAAGTGCCAATATTAAAAAAGCTGTTTCCGATATCATTACCGGAAAAACCTTTGATAATGGGGTGATTTGTGCCTCAGAAAACTCGGTTCTGGTTGACGAACCCATTAAAGAAAAGGTAGATGCTGAATTTAAAGCTCAAGGAGCATATTTCTTATCCAAAGAGGAAGTGGAAAAGGTCAGCCGGGTGGTGATGACTCCTAAGGGCGGAATGAATGCGGCCTTGGTAGGAAAAGGACCTAAGGTGATTGCCGATAAAGCCGGTATCACTATTCCTGAGGGGACGCGGATTCTTATTGCTCCCTTGGAGGGTTTCGGGCCGGGTTTCCCCTTATCATATGAGAAATTAACCACTGTACTGGCCTATTATGTAGTTAAGGATTGGGAAGAGGCATGCCACCTAGCCATTGAGCTTTTAAACCTAATGGGAGCAGGGCATACTTTCTCTATTCATTCTCAGGATGAGAAAATTATCCGGGAATTTATCAGAAAACCGGTCTCCAGAATTCTGGTGAATACTCCTTCTTCCTTGGGAGGCATTGGCTATACTACGGGTCTGGCACCTTCTTTAACCTTGGGCTGCGGTACCATTGCCGGGAGTAGTACTTCAGATAACGTCACTCCTATGCATTTGATTAATATAAAAAGGCTGGCCTATGAAACCAGCTCTATGCCAGGTGAACTGCGGGATAAATGTCTGATGGGGAATGTGTCGGCTGAGGAGATCGCAGAAGTTGTGAAAAAGGTTTTAGCGGAACTAAAGCGGTAAAACACCTGAGGGAAAGGTAGGTGAGCCCGTTGGATAAAACACAATTGGAAGGTATTGTGCGAGAGGTATTGGCTGAACTATTAGAGCCTAAATGTGCTGGTACGTCTGACGTTAAGGAAGAAAAAAAAATACCCGTGGGAATTTCTAACCGCCATGTTCATCTCTCCAGGCATGACTTAGAAATCCTTTTTGGGCGGAACGCCAGGCTTACGAAATTTAAAGATCTCTCCCAACCTGGACAATTTGCCTGTCAAGAAAAGGTAACACTGGTCGGACCCAAAGGAGTAATTGAAAAAGTGCGTATTCTCGGTCCCACCAGAAATAAAACTCAGGTAGAGATTTCTGTTTCTGACTGTTTTAAATTAGGTGTGAGGGCACCAATTAGAGATTCCGGAGATTTAGCCGGAACGGCCGGGATTACCCTGGTGGGCCCCGCGGGCTCGGTGACTATAAAGGAAGGCGGGATTATTGCAGCCCGACATATTCACATGCATCCTAAAGATGCGGATCATTTCGGGGTAAAAGACGGAGATCGAGTAAATGTGGAATGTCTAGGCCCCCGGGGTGTAATATTTTGCGAAGTATTGATCCGCGTGAGTGAGAACTACAAGCTGGAAATGCACGTGGACATGGATGAAGCCAACGCCGCTTCCTTAAGAAATGGAGATTTTGTGAAGATAGTATAACTGCGCTAGCTGGAATGTTGCATTATTCCCGCCGCCACCTCCTTCTCAGAGGGAGGTTTTTTTGTCCCCCTCCTCGCGGGGGATGTCCCGAAGTGACAGGGGGGATTAGGCAGGATTATTCCGAGCGCTGTGGAATATAATTAATACAAGCGGAGTGTAGTTAGTACAAGTAAATGTAAGGGCAAATAATTGGATAAAGGCTTTATTTATATTAACAAGACGGGAACATTTTACTTTTGCTTTGAGTCTAACTGAGCGAAATGAAGACTTTAATTGATTGGGGAGAGAGATTTGAAAAAAAGAATACCTTTCTTCGCTTTAGTCGTTGGCCTGATATTAATCATGACCGGATTTTTAGTATTTAATCATGATCGGCAGCCATTGGATTTAACCAGTGCTTTAGCAGCGGAAATCAAAATTGAACCTACCCAGTATGACAGTGCTGGGGTAGATTGCCTGTCCCAGTTCGTAGTGAAATCATCAACCCATATTGATTCAAGAGTTTTGGCTCAGAATATTTCTATAGAACCGGAGATTAAGTTTTCGGTGGAAGAAGAAAAAAATAATGAGATTTTACTTATTCCGGAGGAACCGTTGGAAACAAATAAGCTATATCGCTTTACCTTGGGTTTAACCGGATCCGATCCTTTGAAATGGGCATTTCAAACAAAGGGCGAGTTTAAAATAAATGGCACTTTGCCCAGAGATAGAGCGACAGGAGTGCCTACTAACACGGGAATTGAAATAACCTTCAGCCATGAGGGCTTTGGTGATTTAGAAAAGTACTTTGAAATTTCTCCTAAAGCTGAGGGGCATTTTGAAATACATAAGAAAACAGTGGTCTTTGTCCCAGATCATTTAGAACCGGGCACGGTTTATACGATAAAAGCAAAAAAGGGATTAAAGTTAGCTGATAGTGATCTAGCTTTGGCGGAAGATTATGTTTTTCAGTTTGAAACCCAGGATCCGGCCCAGCATAATCAAACTAAAGATTACTTTGAATTTTTTACAAATACCATGGAATTTGCCGAGGCCACAGCTCCTGTAATTCCTTTAGGATTTTACCGAATAAACACAGAGGAATCTCCAGAGGTTAAAGTTACCCTTTATCAGTATCAAGATGCAGATGACTATATTGAAAGCATTGAGAAAAGAGAAAAAGTTCCCTACTGGGCATATTACAGCCGGAGAGAATATAAAGCGGAGACAAATGATCTAAGAGAAATTCAGTCCTTTACTGTTAACCTAAAACGCTATAACGGGGAATATTTCTTGGAGTTTCCGGAGACCCTGAAAGCCGGATATTATCTCAGTCAGGTTACCTTAGGAAGCATTACCCGGCAGATATGGCTTGAGGTCACGGACTTAGCGGTTTATACCACGGTGGGAGAAAATAAAACCTTAGTCTGGGTTAATAATTTGGCAGACGGAAAACCCGTAACTAATGCTACCGTTACTCTTTTGGGAAGTGAACAAAGAGTTTTGACAAATGCTCAGGGCTTAGCGGAAATTTCCACTCCCCCATTAGAAGATGATGGATTATACGTTACTGTGCATTTTGAGGATCAAGAAGCAGTGGCCCCGGTTAAGCCCGATTGGCTGCGCTTTGTCAATGAGGAAAAGGGGGCAAACGGTCTTGCAGCTAGGGATTATTGGAAATACCTATATTTAGACCGAGAACTCTACAAACCTAATGATACTGTGCATTTTTGGGGGTTAGTGAAAGGACGGCAAAAAGATATTGAGGACTCTCAAAAGCTCACAGTTGCTCTCACCAAGTGGCAATCCGGTCGGGACGAGAATGTGGTTTTGGAAGAAAATGAGGTAGACTTAGCTAATAATGTTTTTACAGGGGAAATAAAACTTCCTGATGTGATCCCAGGTTATTATTATTTGACGGTAAAGTTGGATGGTTTGAATTTAATTCAGCATGGTTTTGAAGTTGGGACTTTTACAAAACCGGCTTACCGCATAGATGTGGAACCGGAGAAAAAGGCTATATTCGCAGGTGAAACAGTTAAATTTAATATTGCCGCATCTTGTTTCGAAGGGACTCCGGTACCTAATGTTCCTTTAAGATACAATTTAGAAAGTTCAGGTGAACTAGTCACTGATGAGAAAGGTCAGGCTGTTTTTTCCTATACTCCGGAATATCGGTCAGAACAATATGTGACACAAGATTACCATTATCTTTACCTTAATGCCAACTTCCCGGAAAGCGGGGAAATAAGTACCGGTTCTTCTATAATAGTCTTAAATAATGATATAGATATTAATGCAGAAGGAAAGATAACCGGACAATTCGGAAAAATCAATATTGAGGTGGATAAATTATCTGTAAATAAGGTTAACCGGGGTGAGATGGATCCCTGGGAAGAAAATGCTTTTGTCTCGGGGAAAGGGGCAGGTTTGACTGTGACGGTATCTCTTTTCCGGCAGGAGTGGGATAAAATTGAAGACGGGGAGTACTATGACTTTATTAACAAAACTGTGGTAAAAAAATACCGTTATCAGGAGCGGAGGGTACCTCTTGGAGAAACCAAGGTGGTAACCGATCGGGACGGTAAGGCTGAGTATAGCTTTCCTGTGGGAGATAAAAAGTCTTACTGGGTGCAGCTAACGGCACTGGACGGTAAAAATAATCAGTCCAAAACTGAGATTTATCTCTCCGGAGGAGGTTATCCGGAATACAATGCTTATTCCTGGTATTATTTAGAGGATGAAAAGGCACAGGGATGGGGTAAGTATCAAGAGGGAGACGAGGTTTTATTAACTTTAAAGAATAATGAGAACAAAGTGGCGGATCGGAAAGATGGCTTCCTGTTCTATAATGCGCAGGCAGGGATCAGGGATTGTTGGATTCAGGATTCAGGCACTTACCGGGCGGAATTCAAAGAAAAAGATGTACCTAATTACTGGGTTAAGGGAGTTTACTTTGACGGCCGGGTTTATCATGAGACCAATGAGTATATAGTGGCGTTGGATGAGCAACAAAAAGAACTGGACATTAAAATAATGACGGATAAAAAAGAATATCGGCCCCGTGATCAGGTTAATGTTAACCTGGAGGTTAAAGACAAAATGGGTCGGCCTGTGGCGGCCACAGTTAATTTAAATCTAGTGGATGAGGCCTTATTTATGCTTAGTCCTCAGCATGTGAACACTTTAGCATCCATATACGGAGACTTTTTGCCCAGTGGAGTTTGGGTGACGGCCAGTACCCATCAGGATCTGCCGAATTATTTTGGAGGAGGAGCGGAGAAAGGCGGAGAAGGTGGTTCCGGCAGACAGGATTTCAAGGACACGGCTTTCTTTGAGACTCTTACTACGGGAAGAGATGGTAAAGCTTCCGCGTTATTTACCCTGCCAGATAATCTAACTTCCTGGAGGTTGACCTATCAGGCGGTAACAAAAGATTTAGAGGGAGCAAGCGGGACAGCGAAGATTAAAGTGAGGTTACCTTTTTTTGTGGATATGGTGCTAAATGATAAGTATTTAGCGAAGGATCGCCCGGTGATTAATCTCCGTTCTTTAGGAACCGGGTTAGATGAGAAGGAAGAAGTGACTTTCCAAGTTAGGCTGACAAGAAATGAGGAGAAACAAGAGATTTATAATGAAACCATAAAGGGCAACGCTTTTACAACTTTACCTGTTTCCTTGCCTTCTTTGGGAGAAGGAGAATATCAAATTACAGTTGTCGGAACAGGAGGAGGATTTAAAGATACCTTGACCTGTTCTTTCCAGGTGGTTAAGTCTTATATGACTCAAGAAAAAATAGACTATCAGCTCTTAACGGCTGAGACGAAAATTTTAGCGGATACAACTAAGCCGGTTACCTTAACTTTCACCGATGCCGGCCGGAGTGAGTACCTATCACTCCTTTGCTCTTTGGCTCAGGTGGAGGGTATAAGGGTAGAACAAAAATTAGTACCTATGTTAGCAAAGGAATTATTAAAAGAGTATTTCCCGGAATTTAAATATATTCCCTCGGGAAATGATATGGAGCTGTCGTCATATCAGACCCCAGAGGGGGGCGTGGCAATTTTACCTTATGGGGATAGTGATTTGGAAGTGAGTGCCAAAATAGCCTCCTGGGCAAAAGACCATTTTGACATGGCTGCCCTTAAGACATATTTTATTAAGGTGATTAATGACCCAAATGAAACCAGTGAAAGGTATATTATCGCCCTATATGGCTTGGCTGCCTTAGGTGAACCGGTGCTTACGGAAGTAGAATCCGCTTTAGAAGAAAAAAATCTGACTATTATGGAAGAGCTTTATCTGATGCTATCCTTTATTCAATTGGGAAATGAGCAGCCGGTGCGAGAAATGCTTCAGGATTTGTTAAAGCAAAATGGAGAAGCAAATGGCCCCTACATGCAAATTAATTACGGCAAGGATCAGGATGATGTGGTGAAAGCCACAGGTTTGGCCGCCCTGGTGGCAGGCAGGCTTAAATTTGATGAGGCTCATATGCTTGAGCGCTATGTCACGGAGAATCCTTTAAAAGATGATTTAACTTATTTGGAACAGATCACCTTCCTTCAAGAGAATATTCAGGATCTTTCTAATGAAGAAGTTAGTTTTTCTTTTGTTTATGACGGCAAAATGCAAAATATCACCTTGGCTCCGGGAGAGACATATTCTTTAATCATAATGCCGGAAAAGTTAAAATTTTTGTCCTTTGAAAAAATTCAAGGCAAAGTTGGGATAACCACTCAGTATCAAGAAGATTTTATTCCATTTCCAGAGGATTCGGCAGCCGGGGTCGTATTAACCAGAAATTATAAGGTAAAGGGAAAATCAACCCATGAGTTTCGGGCCGGGGACTTAGTAGAGGTTGAGATTTCCTGGAATATAGGGGGGAAAGCCCCTAAAGGACTTTATCGGATTACCGACTACCTGCCTTCCGGTTTAAAATTGGTGGCAAAACCATACCAATGGGGGACAGTCAAAAATATTTTGGGCTGGCCTGTTGAAGTGGAGGGGCAAAAAGTAGTATTCTTAGTTTCGGAAAAGGGGACGATTCGTTATTATGCCCGGATCGTCAATCAAGGAATTTTTACTGTGGAAAATATGATGATACAGCATATGCAAAACGGAAAGATATACGGCGTGACCGAATTAGATCAGGTGGAAATCAAGTAAGGTGGAACTGAAATCATGAAGAAACTATTATTTTTTGCGGTGCTAATATGGGGGGTTGTATCTTTTGCCGCAGTAAGCGGTGATTATAGGGGAACTAGTGTGAAACCCGGCTCTTTTCCTGCGGTGCACCCGGATGCTTTTTTTGAGGCAGGTAATTTTTATACCGGTACCTTCTCAGAAGGTTTTTCTATGGAAAACATCCGGGGTGGAGTAATTCCTCATCACTTAGTGGCGGATAAATTAATTGCTCGGGTGTTTAACCAGTTAAAAGGCCAGGCACCGGATACAATTATTCTAGTTGGGCCAAATCATAAAAATGAAGGTAATCGGATTATTACAAGTTACTGCGGATGGCAGACTCCTTTTGGTGTGGTGGATGTAGACGAAAAGCTTCTCCGCGATATTTCTAAAGCAGTTCCTTTAGTAAAAGAGGATGACAAAATCATGGCAGAAGAACATGCCATGGGAAATATCATGCCTTTTATTAAGTATTATCTTCCTGATACCAAGGTTGTTCCTCTAATTCTTCATCATAGTCTCACTATTGATGAAGCGGGTGCTTTAGGGGATAAGTTGGCCGATTTAATGAATGAAGACACTTTAATTCTGGCTTCAGTGGATTTCTCTCACTATTTAACCAGTAATGAGGCGGAAATAAAGGACAAAGAAACTATTTTTGCTCTTCAGACGGGGAATTTAGGCCGCATCTTCACCATGGGTGATGATTACTTGGATTCACCGCCCTCTATCGGGGTACTTTTTCGGGCAATGCACAAATTAGGGATGAAGAATTTCACTATCCTTAATCATACTAATTCCGGAATTTTGCTGGGCAATAAAAACATGGAAACCACCAGTTATATTACCCTCCTTTTTGGCATAGAAAATAAGAAGTAAATTTTTTGTGAAAAGGTGGCATCGGTGTCAAAGAAGCTCAGCCGTTTCGGGGAGTTATTGTTTATCTTCTCTATGCTTTTATTTTCCTTACCCATTTGTGATTTGCTTTTGAGCATTTTTCAGATTTCCAGCCTGTTGGCGGCATTTCTTAGTGTACTTCTGGTAGTGGTTTTTTCCTCCTTCTTTTATCAGAAGGTTTTAATGATTGACCGAATATTTTTCATGATCTTATCCATACGTTGCTTAAAAGAATATATCTTGATTATTACCATCATGTACGGCATGCTGATCACGACCTTTGCCACCATTTATTATTGTGTGGACAGGGTTTATCAGCCTGCCTCTTCTTATTTAAAGTGGTTTTATTTTAGTGTCATCACCATGACTACTGTAGGATACGGTGATGTCACACCCATTAACGGATTGATGCAGGTCGTGGTATCTCTGGAATCCTTTATCGGGTATATTTCGCTACCGATATTTTTCACTATTGGCTTAGGACTGATTATGAAAGACAGGAGATGACATTTTTTATTTTAGGTTAGGCATTTCCGGTAATAAATCTTAAAAATCGACATATGACTTACTATCACATTTACCGGGGGTGTTTTTATGGAGAAGAGGAAATTCTATGATGTACACTGCCATGTGATGAATTTAAGTCATCCTAACTTCATCGCCTTTTTACGGCGGTTTGAACCAACGTTAAAGGAGGAAAAACTCAAGATCTTTCTTGGAGTCAATTTGATATTCCTCTTTTATCTTTTATTCAGTACCATAAGTCCTCGCATTTTTGCCTGGGTACTAAAGAAATCGGGGATGTCAGATATATTCAACCGGGTAAAAAATCTATTGGTGATTATGGAGCATGATGCCGACAATGTTTTTCAATTGCTGGATCAAGAAGCGGAACGGCAATTGTTGGATGGAGGAAAATTAAATATCGGGTGTTTTAATTATGAGAAAATTGTCCTCACTCCTTTAATGATGGATTTTGGTTATAAGAATATGACTAATCCGCACCTTTACTATAATTCCATTCCGGTGCAAAAACCCATTGTGGAACAGGTGCTTGATCTTTTTAACGGCATTAAGAGTTATTATCATCGGTCGCGGGAGGAAGAAAGGTTTTTTGAAATTTACCCATTTTTAGGAATTAATACAACTAATTATGAGTTTATAAAAATTGAAAAGATGCTGGATAAGTACTTCGGTTCCTATCGGGGAAAACCCGCTGATTTGGCCGCTAATCTGGGGAAATTCACCGGTGACATTGAAGAGATGGGCAGCAATTTCTTTTCCGGTATCAAGGTCTATCCTCCTTTGGGTTTTGATCCCTGGCCGGGAGAAAAAGAGGAAAGAAAAAAGGTGGAACTAGTCTATGAATACTGCTCTAAAAAACGCATCCCCATTACTACCCATTGCAGCAATGGAGGTTACCGAATTATCGATACTCAAGCAGCTGATGATTTTACTTCTCCGGAGAGGTGGGGGATGGTTCTAAAAAGATATCCTCAATTAAAGCTTAATTTTGGTCATTTGGGTAACCAAGGAAAGAGAAAAAAGAAATGGGAAAATCAGATTCTTAACTTAATGGTGAAATACGAAAATGTCTATGGTGATTTTTCCTGCCGTGGCTTCAACCATAAATACTACCAATCTTTAAAAGAAACCCTGGATCAAGGAGATTTTGGCTTTAGGAAAATGTTAAGAGAACGGATTCTTTTTGGTTCTGATTTTACCATCAACCTTTTATGGACTGATTCTTACAGTAGTTATTTAAAAATTTTCGTAATACTCCTCATTTAACAGACCAAGAAAAGCATGAATTTGCTTCTGTTAACCCGGAGCGTTTTCTCTTTTAGGTACCGTTTGTGTCATACCACCCTTGTCACACTACTTTCCAAGCACAGAAAAAGGTGTTAGAATTATGGAAAAGATAAGGGTGGAGATGACAATCATGGATTTTTTAAGATTTATCAATAATAAAAAACCGGTACTTTTTGATGGAGCAATGGGTACCCAGTTAGCAAGGCTTGGACTGGAACTGAATAGCGGGTTATGTAACCTTTCCCATCCGGATCAGGTCTTACAGGTACATAAAAGTTACGTAGAAAGCGGTGCTCAGGTAATAACAACTAATACCTTTATCATGAATCCCATTTATCTTAAAACCCACAATGTGGATATTGATATGGTGAAAGTAAATCAGGCGGGTGTACGGTTAGCAAAAGAGGCCAAAGCCCTATATGTGTTGGGAGACATCGGCCCTACCGGGCAATTGTTGGAGCCCTTTGGCCCTTATACGGAAAGTGACTTCATTGAGGGCTATAAAGAACAGGGGACAGTTTTGGCAGAATCTGGAGTAGATGGTTTTATCATTGAAACCATGATGGATTTAAGAGAGGCTTTGTGCGCCTTGAAAGCCTGTAAAGCAATTTCATCGTTGCCGGTGGTGGTTACTTTCACCTTATCCGTTAAATCTTCTGGCGGTCGTACGCTAATGGGACAAACTATGGCTGAATGTGCTGCGGCTGTTAAAGAAGAGGGGGGAGATGTCATTGGTATCAATTGCGGGGAACTGGATCCGGAGGAGATTGCTGAGGTGGTAGCAGAACTTAAAAGTAAAACAGACCTTCCCGTTCTGGCTCAGCCTAACGCGGGCAAACCAAAACTGGTGAATGGGAAGACGGTATATGATATGACTCCGGAGGTTTTTGCGGAGGGTATTCTAAAATGTCTTGATGCCGGGGCAACCCTAGTAGGTGGATGCTGTGGCACTACCCCGGAGCATATTCGAGAAGTGGTTCGGGTACTCGAGACAAAATAAACAGAAACACACGACAAAACTATCACCAAAGAAGATAACTGCATAGGAGAAGTCGGAGCAGATAGTTAGCAGTAACAAGGAGCTGTCGCATTAATTAATAGCGACAGCTCCTAGTCGCACATGTTAACTCTTCTTCGTATAGGCTAATAGTATAATTTCTCCTTTGTCGCCATGCTGTTGGTTGATATATTTTTCTGCTTCCTGGATTTTTTCCAGCTCATTGGAGCTGAGAGGAGCAAAGGTCATTTCATCCCGATTCATGTTATTCACCTCCAGTCACTAAGAAAGTTAAGTAAATATCAAGTAACTTATTTAGACATATATAGTTTTGGCTATCCCTTGAAAACTATTCTTTTTAGAACTTAAAAGAACTTTCTAAAAAGTTCTTGACACTTTTCTCCCCGCTTTATATACTAGAGTTTAAATATAACGAGGCGAAAAGATGTCCCCCCTTAATAAGTGGCGGGTACAGAGTTAGATTTTCAGGCAGTGAGCATATCTCCTGCCTTGTTGAAATGCACTAGGGTAAGAAATTTTTCTACAACCAAAAAATTTTCTATAGTTGTGTTATAATTAAATAAAGTCGAAAAAATTATGACGCAGACAAGTTACGAGACTTAGGAGGATACAGAGAGCCGGATATGCTGGGAACCGGTTCCGACTGGCTTAGTGACATCACTGCAGAGTTGCTCCGCTGAAAGATTGGTTAAGTAGGCAGAGCCGGGATTAGACCGTTAGTCTATGTGTTCATCACAACAAGCGGTTGCATAGCAAAATGCAACAAGCAGGGTGGTACCGCGGAATATTCCTTTCGTCCCTGACAGTCTTTATAGGGCTGTGGACGAGGGGAATTTTGTTTTTTATGTGGGTGATTATAATTTTAATATATTTTGGAAAGGGGTAATAATTAAATGGGATTAGTGATTTATTTAGACGGGAAGTATGTTGACGAGGAAAATGCTAAGGTATCTGTTTTTGACCATGGGGTATTATACGGAGATGGAATTTTTGAAGGAATCCGGGCATACAACGGCTTTGTTTTTAAATTAAAAGAGCATATAGACCGTTTGTATCAAGGGGCTCATACCATTGGACTAAAAATCAATGAGACTCCGGAGGAAATGGCGGAGGTAGTGGTGGAAACCTGTCGTCGGAACAATCTTTCTGATTCCTATATTCGGTTAGTAGTTACCAGGGGAAAAGGGGACTTAGGATTAGACCCTAATAAGTGTCCCAAAAGCACCACTTTCTGTATTGCCGCAACGATTAAAATGTATCCCGAAGAGCTTTATCAAAAAGGTATGGAAACAGTAACGGTTGCCACCCGGCGAAATATTTCAGAGGCCTGCAACCCCAGAGTGAAATCCCTAAATTATTTGAACAATATTTACGCTAAAATGGAAGCTAACATGGCGGGAGCGGGGGAAGGGATTTTGCTGAATAACGAAGGTCATGTAGCCGAAGCCACCGGGGATAACATATTTTATGTTCGAAAGGGCGTTTTAATTACACCCCCCATTTATGCCGGACTACTTGAGGGAGTTACCCGAAATTGTGTCATGGATTTGGCAAGAAAACGCGGTATTGAAGTCAAAGAAACTCTATTTACCCGGATGGATTTATATACGGCAGACGAGTTTTTCCTTACCGGGACAGCAGCCGAGATTATACCCGTGGTGAAATATGACGGCCGAGTAATCGGTAAAGGTAAGCCGGGAGAAATCACAAAGATGCTGATTGAAGATTACCGTAATTATGTAAAGGATGCCGGAGACGGTGCGAGGATTTAGGAGTGAAATGAATGAAAAGCAATCAAATGAAAATAGGCCTGGAAAGAGCACCTCACCGGTCTCTTTTACGGGCTCTGGGTTTAACAAAAGAGGAAATTGAGAGACCGCTCATTGGCGTAGTTAATTCTTTTAATGAAATTGTGCCTGGCCACGTTCACCTTAGAACAATTGCTGATGCCGTGAAGGCAGGAGTGCGAATGGCCGGAGGAACACCTATAGAATTCCCTGCTATTGCTGTATGTGACGGGATTGCCATGGGTCACCAAGGCATGAAATATTCCTTAGCCAGTCGGGAACTGATTGCTGATTCTATCGAAGTAATGGCCATGGCCCATGCCTTTGATGCCTTGGTTTTTATTCCTAATTGCGACAAGGTTGTCCCAGGCATGCTCATGGCGGCCGCCCGTTTAGATTTACCGTCAATTTTTGTCAGCGGAGGTCCCATGATGACCGGCCGACGCCAAGGCAAGGAGTTGGATTTAAATTCTGTGTTTGAGGCCGTAGGAGCAGTCAGTGCCGGGAAAATGACAGATGAAGAGCTGGAAGAGGTGGAAAACAACGCTTGCCCAGGATGTGGATCCTGTTCCGGTATGTTTACAGCTAATTCTATGAATTGTCTGACAGAAGTGCTGGGTATGGGACTACCGGGTAACGGTACCATTCCCGCCGTTCATTCCGCCCGCATTCGTCTAGCCAAACAAGCCGGTATGAAAATCATGGATGTATTAAAGGATGATCTTCGTCCGTCAAAAATCATGACGGAAAAAAGCTTCCAAAACGCCCTTACCGTAGATATGGCCTTAGGGTGTTCTACCAACACTATTCTGCATCTGCCGGCCATTGCTTATGAAGCTGGGGTAAAGATAAATCTGGATCTGGTCAATGAGGTTAGCGAAAGGACCCCCCATCTATGTAAATTAGCTCCGGCGGGATACCATCATGTTCATGAACTGGATGAGGCGGGAGGACTGCCTGCATTAATGGCAGAACTAAACACCTTAAGTCTCATCAATACGGATGTTTTGACGGTAACGGGGAAAACTGTAGGAGAAAATATTAGTGGGAAAAAGATCCTTAACCCTGATGTAATTCGCACTGTAAAGACGGCATACAGCACCAAAGGTGGTTTGGCAGTCTTAAGAGGTAATTTGGCTCCTGATGGCGCAGTAGTGAAGAAAGCGGCTGTTGCTCCCCAAATGATGAAGCACAGCGGGCCGGCTCGGGTTTTTAATAGCGAAGAAGAGGCGGCAGAAGCGATCTTTGGGGGTAAAATTGTCCCTGGTGATGTGATTGTCATTCGTTATGAAGGACCGAAAGGCGGACCGGGGATGCGGGAAATGTTAGGCCCTACATCAGCCGTGCAGGGAATGGGATTAGGGGAATCAGTAGCCCTCATAACTGATGGACGATTTTCCGGTGCCACCCGGGGTGCCTCTATCGGTCATGTATCTCCGGAAGCGGCGGAAGGCGGTTTGATTGGTTTAATTGAAGAGGGAGATATGATTTATATTGATATTCCGGCCGGCAAATTGGAAGTTGATCTGGATCAAAAAGAAATAGAAAAACGAAAAGCTGCCTGGATAAGGCCGGAACCGAAAGTCACAAAAGGATATTTGGCTAAATACAGTCAAAGGGTCACATCGGCAGCGACAGGAGCAATTCTGATAAAGTAGTAGTCTGTTTTGAGGTGTCATCCGGTCAATTCTTTGTCATCCTGAGGAGGAACGACGAAGGATCTAGATCCTTCGCTAAACGCTCAGGATTACTGTAGTGACAGGGAACAAGGGGCACTGCTTCGGCATATAACTAAACTTGGAGGTATGTTTATGCGACATGTATTGTCCGTTATGGTGGAAAATAGGGCTGGGGTTCTTGCTAAGGTCGCCGGTTTGTTCGGCCGCCGGGGATATAATATTGAAAGTTTAGCGGTGGGAACCACGGAAAACCCGAAAATATCCCGGATGACCATTGTGGTGGAGGGTGACGACCATGTGATCGAACAGGTGACAAAACAGCTGCATAAACTTATTGAAGTACTCAAAATCAGTGATATTACTGAAGAGGAATATATTGATCGGGAGCTGGTCTTAATTAAGGTTCATGCAGAACCCGCGCAGCGCAGTGAAATTATGCAAATTGTAGATATATTTCGAGCACGTATTGTAGATATCGGGCAAAAGTCTTTAATTATTGAATGTACTGGTGATCAGGGAAAAATATCCGCCATTGAAGCTTCCCTAAAGCCATTTGGCATTAAAGAAATGGTTAGATGCGGAAAAGTAGCCATGGTGCGCGGAACTAAGATAAAACAGGATTAAGGAGGGAACCCAAATGACAATGACAGGTGCGGAGGCACTAGTGAAAGGATTGGAAGCAGAAGGGGTAAGTATTGTCTTTGGATACCCTGGAGGGGCTATTTTACCCGTATATGATTCATTGAGGGAGTCAAAAACTATTAAGCATGTTCTGGTACGTCAAGAGCAGGGTGGGGTTCATGCGGCCAGCGGTTTTGCCCGGGTGAGCGGGAAGACCGGCGTTTGCATGGCTACTTCCGGGCCCGGGGCAACCAACCTGGTGACCGGTATTGCTACAGCTTACATGGATTCCATCCCTATTGTGATTATCACCGGACAGGTAGCCACCAAGATGGTGGGGACGGACGCTTTTCAGGAAGTTGACATCACCGGTATCACCCATCCCATTACCAAACATAACTATTTGGTACAGAGTGCAGATGATATCCCTCGGATTATTAAGGAAGCGTTTCATATTGCCTCTACCGGACGTCCCGGCCCGGTCTTGATCGATGTACCAAAAGATGTGGCAGAAGGAATTTGCCGGAGGGAAATTCCGAAAGAGGTAAATCTCCCCGGATACAAACCCACCCTCAAGGGTCACGCTGCCCAAATTAAAAACGCCTGTAAATTAATGGAGGAAGCGAAAAAGCCCTTAATTCACGGGGGCGGCGGTGTAATTACAGCCGATGCCGCGGGAGAACTGATGAAGCTTTCTGAACTCATACAGGCCCCGGTGATTACAACCTTTATGGGCCTAGGGTCAATTCCCACTGACCATGAGATGAACTTAGGTATGTTAGGGATTCACGGTCATGCTGCAGCCAATCGGGCCATTATGGAATGTGATTTGCTGATCACTGTCGGAGCCCGATTTGATGACCGGATGACAGGAGCGGTGGAGAAGTTCGCACCAGAAGCCAAGATAATTCATATTGATATCGACCCAGCAGAAATTGGAAAAAACATTCGGGTGAATGTACCGATTGTGGGTCATGTTAAAATGGTTCTGCAGGCCATCATTGAAAGATTAAAGGACAATGGGCCCACCACCCGGTCGGATTGGTATCACCAGGTGCAAGCGTGGAAAAAGGAGACTTTTGAATCCTATCCCAACTCCCGGAATGTTCTGACCACCCGGCTGGTGCTCCAAGGATTGAATAAAATATCCCGGGGTGAGTTTATTGTTACCACTGATGTAGGGCAGCATCAGATGTTTGCCGCTCAGTTTTTAAGCTTAAAAAACCCAAAAAGTTTTATTTCGTCTGGTGGATTAGGCACCATGGGATATGGACTCCCAGCAGCGGTAGGGGCCCAAA
Source organism: Bacillota bacterium (assembly GCA_050952465.1). Classification (GTDB taxonomy): domain Bacteria; phylum Bacillota; class Dehalobacteriia; order Dehalobacteriales; family Dehalobacteriaceae; genus DUPU01. Next base: position 122,791 of record JBMNKZ010000011.1, read on the forward strand.
TAGCTAATCCTAAGGCAAAAGTAGTTTGTATTACAGGTGACGGCAGTTTTCAAATGTCCATGAATGAGCTGGCAACAGCCAAAGAACAAGGACTTCCGATTAAGGTACTAATTTTTAATAATAATTGTCTGGGCTTGGTAAGACAGCTTCAGCATTTCTATTGTGACAGGCGGGAAATGGCCGTAGAGATGACAGGTAACCCGGACTTTGTGAAACTGGCCCATGCTTATGGTATTGAAGGGTTTCGAATCAACCATCCCGCTGAAATAGACGGGGTATTGGAGGAAGTTTTTCATAACGATAAGCTCTCTATTGTAGATTGTGTTATTAAATGTGAGGAATTTGTCTATCCCACAGTTTTGACAGGGAAAGGTTTAGATGAAATGGTAATAGGGACAGGAGGAAATCATGAGTAAGAAAATTTTTATTTTTGATACTACCTTAAGGGACGGGGAGCAGTCACCTGGTGTAAGCTTAAATAAAAAAGAAAAGTTAGAAATTGCTTTACAGCTGGCGAAGTTAGGGGTGGATATTATTGAAGCCGGTTTCCCTATTGCCTCACCGGGGGATTTTGAAGCGGTCAAAGTTATTGCTCAAAATGTGAAAGGACCGGTAATCTGCGGCTTAGCAAGAATAAACTTTGCAGACATTGACCGTGCTTGGGAAGCCATTAAATATGCTGAGCGAGCCCGCATTCATACCTTTATCGCTACCTCGGATATTCATATGAAGTATAAATTGAATAAAACCCCTGAAGAAGTTTTGGAAATGGTAACGGCTGGGGTGAAGAGAGCCAAAAGTTATACGGATGATGTAGAATTTTCTGCAGAAGATGCCTCCCGGAGCGATTTAGAATTTTTGTGCCGGGTGTTTGAGGCTGCGATTGCAGCCGGAGCTACCACCATTAATATACCTGACACGGTGGGCTATGCCACCCCGGAAGAGTTTGGTAAATTTATCGCGGACATTAAGAGAGGAGTGCCCAATATTGATCGGGCGGTAATCTCTGTTCATTGTCATAATGATCTTGGATTGGCAGTAGCAAATTCTCTGGCTGCAGTAAAGAACGGGGCCAGGCAGGTGGAATGTGCTGTCAACGGTTTAGGAGAACGGGCCGGCAATGCTGCCTTAGAAGAAATTGTCATGGGCCTTTATACCCGACGGGACAGCTATAGTCTAGAAACAGACATTAATTATCAGGAGATCGCTCGTACCAGCCGATTAGTTTCTACCTTAACGGGGATGCCCGTGCAGCCAAATAAGGCCATAGTTGGGAAAAATGCCTTTGCCCATGAATCTGGTATTCATCAGGATGGGGTGCTTAAAGAGCGCACTACCTATGAAATCATGAATCCCCAAATGGTGGGAGTCATTCAGAGCAACCTGGTATTCGGCAAGCACTCTGGACGCCATGGCTTCAAGCAGCGTTTAGAGGAGTTAGGTTATCAGCTAAGTAAAGAGGAAATAGATAAGGCTTTTAAACAGTTTAAAGAATTGGCGGATAAAAAGAAACAGATTACCGATGCTGATTTGGTGGCTTTAGTGGAGAATCAGATCCGCACCATTCCGGAAAAGTGGCACTTGGAATATCTTCATATCTGCAGCGGTACCGGTGTTACTCCTACTGCTACCGTGCGGGTGGTGAGTGAAGATCAGGTAATGGAAGAGGCCTCCTGTGGAGATGGTCCGATTAATGCCGCCTTTAAGAGCTTGGAGAGGGTGACAGGGATTTCCGTAACCTTATTGGATTACTCTTTGAGTGCCGTGACAGGTGGAATAGATGCCATTGGTGAGGTTACGGTAAAAGTAGAACACAACCATAAGGTATTTTCCGGACATGGGATTAGTACTGACATTTTGGAAGCTTCGGCACTGGCTTATTTAAATGCCATCAATAAAGTGATTTATGAGAATAGTATTCTTGGTGAAACTGTTAATTAGGTGATAAATGGAGGGTTACTAAAATATGGGAATGACGATTACAGAGAAAATTCTGGCGGCCCATGCGGGAGAGGAAAAGGTTAAGCCGGGCCAATTAATCAATGCCCGGTTGGACGTAGTGCTGGGGAATGATGTGACCTCTCCCGTGGCCATTAAGGAGTTCGAGAATTTAGGCATAGATCAGGTTTTTGACCCTGAGAGAATTATGCTGGTTCCGGATCATTTCACGCCCAACAAAGATATTAAATCGGCGGAACAGGCCAAGAAAATTCGGGAGTTTGCCAGAAAGCACAAAATTACCAACTATTTTGAGGTAGGCCGGATGGGGATTGAGCATTGTTTACTACCGGAAGCGGGATTAGTTCTTCCTGGAGATTTGATTATCGGTGCTGACTCCCATACCTGTACCTATGGTGCTCTTGGGGCATTTGCCACCGGAGTAGGGAGTACAGATATGGCGGCAGGGATGGCGACAGGTGAGGCTTGGTTCAAAGTACCTTCTTCTATAAAGTTTATATTTAAGGGTGCGGACTTTAACCCTTGGGTAAGCGGTAAAGACCTGATTCTTTACGCTATCGGGAAAATTGGCGTGGACGGTGCTCTTTATCAGTCTATGGAATTTACCGGTGAGGCGATTTCCGCCTTGTCTATGGACAGCCGCTTTTCCATGTGCAATATGGCCATAGAAGCAGGTGGGAAAAACGGCATTATTGCCCCTGATGAAACTACACTTGCATATGTGAAAGGCCGGGCCCAAAGGGAATATAAATTATTCCAAAGTGATCCTGATGCGGAATATGCCCAGGTGTTGGAATACCGGACGAAAGATATTGAACCACAGGTAGCCTTTCCCCATCTCCCGGAGAATGCTCGTAATGTTACTGATGCCGGTGATGTGAGGTTGGATCAGGTGGTAATTGGTTCCTGTACCAACGGGAGAATCGAAGATCTTCGGGTCGCCGCTTCTCTGATGGAAGGGAAAAAAGTGCATAAAGATGTACGATGTGTGGTGATCCCCGGAACTCAGGCGATTTACCTCCAGGCAGTAAAAGAAGGATTGGTGGATATCTTTATAAACGCCCATGCGGCGGTAAGTACACCAACCTGCGGACCTTGCCTGGGCGGTCATATGGGTATTTTAGCTAAAGGGGAAAGAGCCCTTGCTACTACCAATAGAAATTTTGTGGGCCGCATGGGTCACCCGGAAAGTGAAGTTTATCTATCTAATCCTGCGGTGGCAGCTGCTTCGGCAATCTTAGGGCGTATTGCCCATCCAGGGGAGGTAAAATAATGATACTAAGAGGAAAGACATGGAAATTTGGGGCAAATATTGATACTGATGCGATCATCCCGGCCCGTTATTTAAATACTTCTCTACCGGAGGAACTGGCTAAACATTGTATGGAAGATGCCGACCCCGACTTCCCCAATAAAGTATCTCAAGGTGATATCATAGTGGCGGACAAAAATTTCGGTTGCGGAAGTTCTCGGGAACATGCCCCTATTGCGATAAAACATTCCGGAGTTACCTGTGTGATTGCACCAACTTTTGCCCGGATATTTTACCGAAATGCCATCAACATCGGATTGCCCATTTTGGAGTCTGAGGAAGCTGTGGCGGGTATAAAAGAAGGAGATGTGGTGGAGGTTAATACTGATACCGGTCTTATTAAAAATGTCACCACCGGAAGAGAATTTCAAGCGGCTCCTTTTCCTGAATTTATCGAAAAGATTATGGCTGCGGGTGGACTAATGGCTCATATAAAAGAAAGGACGAAAAATAATGGCTAAATATCGGATTGCGGTGCTTCCGGGGGATGGGATCGGGAGAGAAATTGTTCCTCCGGCAGTTAAGGTCTTAAAAATAGTGGGTGCCAAATACGGCATGGAATTTGAATTTAATGAGGCTTTAGTGGGAGGGGCAGCTCTGGATGAGGTGGGTGTACCTCTTCCGGAAGATACATTGAAACTTTGCCTGAACAGTGATGCCGTTCTTTTAGGTGCCATTGGCGGGCCCAAATGGGATCAATTGCCGACCCATTTAAGACCAGAAGTGGGTGCTCTCTTACCCTTAAGAAAAAATCTGGCCCTCTATGCCAATATTCGGCCGGTGATTCTCTATGATGAACTGGTTTCGGCTTCCACATTAAAAGAGGAGGTAGTGTCTGGGACTGACATGGTGGTAATCCGGGAATTAACTGGCGGCCTCTATTTTGGCGAGAAGAAGCGGGAAAAAACTCCTACCGGAGAAATAGCAGTAGATACCTTGGTTTATACCACTGAAGAGATTGAGCGGATTGCCCGCTTGGGTTTTGAAAATGCCCGGAACCGGAGGAAAAAATTAACTTCCGTGGATAAAGCCAATGTTTTGGAAAGCGGGAGATTGTGGCGGGAAACGGTAACTCGTTTGGGTTTAGAGTATCCTGATGTAGAACTTGAGCATATGTATGTCGATAATTGTGCTATGCAGCTGGTGCGGGCACCGAAACAATTTGATGTGATTGTAACCGAAAACACTTTCGGGGACATTTTAACGGATCAGGCCTCCATGATTTCCGGCTCCATCGGGATGCTGCCTTCTGCAAGTATTGGAGGTAAGGTAGGGCTATATGAACCATCCCATGGGTCTGCCCCTGATATTGCCGGTCAGGATAAGGCTAATCCTTTAGCAACCATTCTTTCTGTAGGCATGATGTTAGAATACACTTTTAAACAATATCAAGGTGCAGCTGACGTTAAAAAGGCTGTTGCTGAAGTATTGAAAAAAGGTTATCGCACTGGGGATTTAGCTCAGGAGGGTAAAAAGACAGTTGGCACCAAAGAAATGGGAGAATTAGTCGCTGAGGAAATTATGTAACATGGGAGATTGATAGGAGGATTTGAAGGCGTGGGGAGAATTGCCATTTTTGATACCACATTAAGAGATGGTGCTCAAGGCGAAGGCATCTCTTTATCTGTGGAAGATAAATTAAAAATTACCGTGAAACTTGACGCTCTAGGTATTTCTTATATCGAAGGGGGATGGCCCGGTTCAAACCCGAAAGACATTGAATATTTTCGCCGGGTGCAGAAGCTTTCCCTGAAGCATGCCAAAATAACTGCCTTCAGCAGTACCAGGCGTCCCGGTATAAAGATAGAAGAGGATGCTAACATTCGGGAATTGATTAATGCCGGAACAAAGGTGGTAACCATCTTTGGCAAGTCCTGGGATCTCCATGTTATCCAGGCCTTAAACACTACCTTGGAAGAGAACCTGGCCATGATTAAAGATACCGTTTCTTTTTTAAAAACCCAGGGACTAGAAGTGGTTTATGACGCGGAACATTTTTTTGATGGGTACAAAGGAAATCCTAAATATGCTCTGGAAACCATTAAGGCGGCGGCAGAAGCCGGTGCTGATTGGATCACTTTATGTGATACCAATGGGGGGATGCTGCCGGATGAATTGCGGGCTATAGTTTCCGTGGCCAAAGAGACCGTATCTGTTCCCTTGGGTATTCACGCCCACAATGACGGAGATTTGGCTGTCGCTAATTCGCTAGCAGCAGTGCAGGGTGGAGTATCGATGGTGCAGGGAACCATTAACGGCTTTGGGGAAAGGTGCGGGAATGCTAATCTTTGTTCAGTGATTCCAAACCTAGTGTTGAAGATGGAATATTCATGTCTGATTCCGGAGGGTCTGGGGTTATTGACGGAAACCTCCCATTACGTGAGTGAGATAGCCAATGTAGTGCATATTTCTCAACAGCCTTTTGTGGGGATGAGTGCTTTTGCTCATAAGGGAGGAATCCATGTTAGTGCGGTGTCTAAGAATCCCGCTACCTATGAACATGTAAAACCCGAACAGGTGGGAAATAAAAGACGAGTGCTGGTTTCTGAATTATCCGGGGTCAGCAACCTTAAATATAAGGCTAAAGAATTAAATATTGACTTGCCTTTGGATACACCGGAGAGCAAGAAAATTATTAAACAGATTAAAGATTTGGAACATCGGGGCTTTCAATATGAGGGTGCGGAAGCATCTTTGGAGCTTCTATTGCGAAAAGGTTTGGGACAATGCCAAGATTATTTTCAGTTGGAATCCTTTAAAATCCTCATGGAAAAGAGAGAAAACAACGGTATTATTTCTGAGGCCATGATTAAACTGAAGGTGGGCGAGGAAACAGTGCATACCGCTGCTGAAGGCAACGGTCCGGTAAACGCTCTTGATAATGCTTTAAGAAAGGCTTTGGAAGAGTTTTATCCCGAAATAAAAGGTATTCATCTGTCTGACTATAAGGTGCGGGTACTGGATGAAAAGGATGCCACAGCAGCTACTGTCCGGGTATTAATTGAAACTATGGATCAGGAAGGCAGTTGGAGCACGGTTGGCGTACATGAAAATATTATCGAAGCCAGTTGGCAGGCCTTAATTGATGGAATTACCTACGTTTTATATAAAAAACGAGATAAAGCGTAATAAAGCTTAGAGAAAAGGCCCTCTTTTATGTTGAGATAATGCATAAACATAATTATGGGGGAAAAGTGACATGAGTATATTCGAAATTATCATGCTGCTTTGCTTTGGAGCAGCATGGCCGTTTTCCATTATTAAATCTTATAAGTCGAGGGTAAATCACGGAAAGAGTGTTGTGTTTCTCTTCATAATTGTCATTGGATACTTGTCAGGCATCGTGCATAAACTAATTTATAGCTATGATGGGGTAATATTCCTTTACATCTTGAATAGTTTAATGGTATCCATAGATATTGCCTTATACTATAGAAATAAAAGGCTGATGAAGAAAGAAGCTTTAATATTAAAGTCAAAGGATAATCGGACTTTGGTTTAGAATCAAATTAAAATAACCAGCGTGACAGAGGATTAAACTGTTTCCTGTCACGCTGGTTATTCTCTAATTCCATTTTAGGTTTTTAAATGTTACATTAGTGGATCCTGCAGGGATCACCACGTCTTCTTGTTTTTTTACTACCGGATAGACTTGATACAGAGTATTTAAGTTATCCACGATGCCTCCTGTAAAGGTCAGTCCCTTTTCCAGGGTATCTGGATTGCCGATGGCTTTAATTACTACGGGACTTAAAAGGGGTTTGTCATTAACAGTGATTACCAGACGATGATTAACATCCTCGGCTTGGGAGATAACTGTGTTATTTTCAATGCGGTGTTCATTGATAGCGATGGCTTCTGCACCGCTTACCCAAAGTTCATTGACTAAATCAATCAAGTCAAGATACATTAAATTGGAATCCCCGGTAATGGTAACGACCACACCCGGGCCATGAACCGGGACGATGCCATTAATAATTTTTAGTTGCCTCAGTTCCGCTTGCAGATCAGCTACCAAATTGGAACCTAGTGCAGCTTTCTCATCTAAGGACTGCTTGTTTTTTAATAAAGTATCTACCTCTAACTCCAGTTTTCCCCTTTTTTCATTTAGGCTTTTTACTAAAGTCACTAAATCCTCTTGACCCTGATCGGACAGGGAATTAATTAAAGCCTGTTGTGTAGTATACTGGGTAGAAACTAATAAACCAAATAAAAAAAGTGCAATAAACAAAGGGATCTGCCATTTCTTTTTAATCACATTTCCTGCCCCCTTATTTAACAGTCTTTCTTTTTTCCCTGTATCGAGTGATAAAATCCCGTCGGATAAATCCTAGGTTGTTAAAAAGGCGAATACCGAAAGCCAATACGGCAGCCAAATATAAATCTACGCCTAAATGGTCTCCCATGTAGGCTAATAGGGCGGCCATAAGAGTATTAGTAAAAAACCCGGATAAAAGAATCGTCCCGTCAAAAGAATCCTCCATAATTCCGCGAACTCCACCCAAAAGAGAATCCAAGGCTGCTAATACGGCGATGGACAAATATTTAGCATAGACTATGGGTACCTGAAAAGTAAAGATGGATCCTAAAAGTACACCTATGATCAGTCCGATAATTGGAAACCACATTTATGAATCACCTTTTTTCTCTTTTTTTTCTTCCTGTTTCTCATCTTTAACCGCTTCGGTATAATTTATGGTATGACTTCCCTTCATTCCAGGCAGGGAAATCTCATCTGTTTTGGTGATTGTGATAGGCATTTCTCTGCTTTTTAGGTAGATATATTCATCGCTGTTAAGGACTGCTGCTTCCAGGAGCAGAGGATCGCCAATAGCCCTAATTTCATAGGGTGGGGCTAAACGGGAGGAATTAACCATAATCACGGTTCCGACGCATCTAATGTCTGAATTAGCAGCCAACCTTTGATTATTGATGGCCAAGGCTTCGGCCTTTCCCCTTAAAGCAGAGATTAAATAAAGCAGGTTTTTATCATGAACAATAAAGTCTTCCGGATTGTATAACTCCGGGTTATTAATTCTTGCCGCTTCCGCTCCGGCGGTATTATCATCCAGAACAATCACAATACCCGGCCCGGATACATTAGTCTGCCCGGATCTTAGTTTTAACTGCTGAATCTGATTCTGGAGACTGGTTACATAACCTTGTTGTCCTGGTGCTTCCTGTTTTTGAATTTTTTCAATTTGATCTCTAAGAGAATCAATGGTTTCTTCCAAAACCTTGGTTTCTTCTTCTAAATTGTTTATAATATCTATAAGAGTCTGATTCTTATTAGGTTTGCTTTCTGCTTCCACGGCAGTTTGCACCCGTAAAGCACTGGTTAAAAGCAACCCGGTAAGAATACAGGCAATGGTTATGGGGAGGTACTTTTTCCAGGTTGTCATAATTTCGCCCCTTTCCTAAGTAATACTTATTTTATTGTACTATAAATAAATAATTGTTACCAGTCGGTAAATAATGTGTTGAGAAAAATAAAACTAATAATATAACGAGGCGAAAAGATCTCCCTCACTTCTATAGGTGGCGGGTACCGATTTAGCTTTTCAGATGGTGAGCATACGTCCCGCCTCGTTGGAAACATATAGGGGTAAGAAAATTTTTCTACAATCGAAAAAATTTCAACCGTTGTGTTATAATGGTATAAAACCTTTTTTCTGGAGGGTTTTTATTTCATCCGTCGAAACAACCAAGTAGGTAGACTTTGAGAAGATAGCCGTAAGGAAAAGGTGGATAAGATGAAGGACTTGCTGGCTCAGATTAACTACTTAAATGTATTCGCAGAAATATTGGATATTTTAATCGTTGCTTATGTGATCTATAAGCTGTTGATGCTGATTAAAGGGACTAGAGCTGTTCAACTGATTAAAGGGATCCTCTTTCTTTTGATAGCCTCTAATATCAGTGATTTTTTCAATTTATATACCATCAAATGGATTTTAGACCAAACCTGGGCCACCATCTTTGTTGCTTTGGCGGTTATATTTCAGCCGGAACTCAGAAGAGCCCTGGAACAGATTGGCCGGGGGCAGTTTTTTGTTCGGATGAATAATGAATTGGGTATGGGGGATATGCTGAGACTCATTGATGAGGTGACCCGGTGTGTTTTGAAAATGGCCCGGACAAACACAGGTACCTTAATTATTCTGGAAAGGGAAACGGGTATCAACGATTATATTGAAACGGGCATTAAAATCGACGGTATTGTTTCAGCAGAGTTTTTGAGCAATATCTTTGTTCCTCAAACTCCACTCCATGACGGTGCAGTAATTATTCGAGGTGACAGGGTGATCGCAGCCGGATGTTTCCTTCCTTTAAGTGACAATCCCTATTTGGACAGCAGTCTTGGTACCAGGCACCGGGCTGCATTGGGCATTACGGAAATTTCTGATGCCTTAGCTGTGATTGTATCGGAAGAAACGGGCACTATTTCTATTGCATATGAAGGTAAACTGGTGCGTTATCTGGAGGAAAGGACTCTACGGGATAAATTGCAGGAATTATTGGTTCCCAAGCCTAATAACAATACTCATTTTTGGCAGCGGAGGGTACCTTCATGAAAAATTTATCGAACATTAACAATCCTTTGCTTAAGGTGATTTCTCTTGTGCTGGCAGTACTCCTTTGGCTGTATGTCAACCATCAGGAAAATCCGGTAACGGAACAAGTCTTTACTGTGCCTTTAGAGGTGCGAGGATTGGAATCAAAATTAACCATTTCGGAACGACCCACTTTCGTCAAAGTAAGGCTGGAGGGTCAGCGCAGGTACCTTGATGAGTTGACTGCCCGTGATATGCAGGCTTTCCTGGAGATGAGCGGTATTGATGTGGGCCAGCATATTATGGAAGTCCATGTTTCCACACCAAAAAACACTCAATTGGTATCTGTGACGCCATCTTCCGTTAATCTTAAGGTAGAAGTATTAACGACGGCGCAGTTTCCCGTAAATGTATCTTATTCTGACAGTACCCCGGGAGTAGGATATCTGGCTTTAAATCCGGTACTCACTCCGACTCAGGTACTGCTCTCCGGTCCGGAGGATAAGCTGAAAGAAGTGGAACAGGTATATGTGGAGGTTGATCTGGGGGATTATAACTTTAACTATCATCAGCAACTCCCTGTTAAAGTAGAGGATGAGAGCGGTAACCTTTTATTAGACTGGATTACTGTGACCCCCTCCCAAGTGGATGTTCTGATACCGGTAGTACAAGAACTTCCGGCAAAAACTGTTCCGGTTAAAGCACCCATTGAGGGAACTCCCGGGGAAGGTTTTGCGGTAGGCAGAATTGTAATAGAGCCGGAACTCCTTACTATATTAGGAGAGCAGGCAGTGCTTAATGATATTGAGACCCTCACGACTGAACCTGTAAATATTGAAGGAGCGATAGAAGATGTAGTAGAACGAGTAGGTGTGATTATTCCTAAAGGGGTTACGCTGGATCGAGATAATAATAATGTGATGGCAGTAGTGCGGATTGAGAAAACTGCGGATAAGTCTTTTGTAGGTTTGCCGGTCTTGGCGAAGAACGTATCGGAAGGGTTAACTGTAGAGTTTCCTAATCCTACGGCAGGTGTTTCTGTGAAAGGAGCTCAGTCTTTATTGGAAAGACTCATGGGTGCGGATATTGAAGTTTTTGTTAATTTAGAAAACCTTACTCGGGGAGAACATCAGGTACCCCTTCAAGTCAATTTGCCCCAAGGAGTTACTTTGTTAGAAACTGATCCTGAGGAGATTACAGTAATCTTGAAATAAGTAAAAAAGTTGGTTGGAAGGTTTTCATATTATTGCTAGGAGTTTTATTGATGAAACTGCGTTTAACAAATTTGCGTTTAGGGTTGGAAAACGACGAGAGGGAGCTGATTAATCTAGCAGCCCGAAGGATTAGGGTGGAACAATCAAAAATTAGTAATCTAAAAATAATAAAAAAGGCGATTGATGCCCGAAAAGAGAATCGAATAGAATTTGTTTATTCCGTGGATATTGAGGTAAACGTGACCAAGGGGATCAAAACAGATCCCCCTTTTATCATAGCATCTCCCCCACCTTTTTTTGAGCAACTTACAAAAGGCAGTGAAAAATTAACTCTGCCTCCGGTAGTGGTAGGAAGCGGTCCGGCGGGGTTATTTTGCGCATTGAAACTGGCTCGCTGGGGTTATCGACCATTAGTCCTAGAACGGGGACAGGATGTGGATCGGCGCTTTCAGGAAATTGAAAAATTCTGGGAGACCGGGGTTTTAAACCCGGAATGTAATGTGCAGTTTGGGGAAGGCGGCGCGGGGACTTTTTCTGACGGGAAACTTACGACCCGGGTGAAAGACCCGCGGGTAAGGTTAATATTGGAACAAATGGTACAGGCGGGAGCACCGGAAGAAATACTGTATCTTAACAAACCTCATATCGGAACAGATATTTTGCGTAACATGATGAAAGAGCTGAGGAAGAAGTTAATAAATTTCGGAGGTAAGATTATCTTCGGAAAATGTGTTACCAACATAAAGATATCCGGTGTGGGAGCCTTGGAAGCCTTAGAAGTGGGTAATACTTACCTGCCGATGGATTTAGCGGTATTTGCTATTGGTCATAGCTCCCGGGATACTTACCAAATGCTTTATCAAAGGGGCGTATTGATGGAAGCTAAACCTTTTGCCATCGGACTTCGGGTCGAACATCCCCAGGATTTTATAGATCACAGTCAATACGGAAAGTTTGCCGGCCACCCGAAACTGGGTGCTGCTGACTATTGTTTAACCTATCAGGACAAGGAGCGGGGCCGAAGTGCCTATAGTTTCTGTATGTGTCCGGGAGGCTATGTGGTGGGTGCCGCCTCGGAACAAGGAGGAGTAGTGACCAACGGTATGAGTGAACATGCCCGGAACTCCGGACGGGCAAATAGTGCCTTGGTTGCCACGGTGGATATCCCCGATTTTGGGGAAGGATGCCTCAAGGGAATGAAGTTTCAGCGGCAATGGGAGGAAAAGGCCTTTAAAATAGGAGGGGGCAATTTCAAAGCCCCGGTCCAAAAAATAGATGACTTTCTTTCTGATCGCACATCATTAGACCTGGATGGTGCTCTGCCGCCCTCTTACCGACCGGGGGTGACGCCGGCGAATCTAAGAGACTGTCTACCCAAAGAGGTGGGCGATACCCTAGCCGCTGGGATTAAATCTTGGGATCATAAGATTAAGGGTTTTGCCAATAATCAAGGTGTACTAACAGGAATAGAGACCAGGACGTCAGCACCTTTAAGGATTCTTCGGAATGAATGTATGGAGTCTGTTAATACGCGGGGCTTATACCCGGCGGGAGAAGGGGCCGGCTACGCCGGAGGCATTATCAGTGCTGCCGTGGACGGAATTAAGATTGCAGAAGCAATTATTACCCGGTATCGAGAACCGGAAGAAGATTTCTCGTTTGACATTATTCAAAAATTAAGGGGAGATTAACATGGGTGTTTTGTTTGGTACAGATGGGGTAAGAGGAATAGCCAATCGGGATTTAACACCGGACTTAGCTTTTAAACTAGGAAGGGCTGGGGCTTTTTGCCTGGCAAAAGACCACCCCAGACCGAAGATCTTAATCGGTAAAGATACTCGTATTTCAGGAGATATGCTGGAAAGTGCCTTAGCGGCAGGTATATGTTCTGTAGGGGCAGATGTGGTTAAGCTTGGTGTGATTCCTACCCCAGGTGTAGCATATTTGACTCGGCATTTAGGAGCCCAGGCTGGAATAATGATTTCCGCATCCCATAATCCTATGGAGGATAACGGTATTAAGTTTTTTGGCAGTACCGGGTTTAAGCTCCCTGATGCCTTAGAAGAAGAAATTGAAAATCTGATTCTATCCAATCAAGAATTGCCTAATCCTGTTGGGGCCGAAGTAGGCAGGTCGGAAGACTTTGGCCAAGCAGGCCGGATTTATGGTGCTTACCTAAAAAAGATATTAGGAACAGATCTTTCTAAATTTAAAATTGTGGTAGATACTGCTAACGGGGCGGCTTATTCTTTGGCACCCAATATATTACGAGACTTGGGAGCGGAGGTAATCCCCTTATTTAATAACCCCAACGGGACTAATATTAATCAGGGGTGCGGCAGTACTCATCCAGAAAAGCTAATGGAGGCCGTGAAGAGTTATGAGGCAGATTTAGGAATTGCTCATGACGGGGATGCTGATCGGATGTTAGCTGTGGATGAACAGGGTAATTTAATTGATGGGGATAAGATTATGGTTATCTGTGCCCTGGAACTTTTACGACGGGGCATGCTAACAGGAAATAGAATTGTGGTTACCGTCATGAGTAATCTCGGTTTGCACCAGGCTTTAAAAAAAGCTGGAATTGAGGTTTTAGAAACCAAGGTGGGAGATAGGTATGTACTGGAAAAGATGTTGGAAACCGGTACGGTTATAGGGGGAGAGCAGTCCGGCCATATTATTTTCAGTGAATATAATACTACCGGAGATGGTATTGCAACGGCTCTTCAGCTCTTGAAAGTAATGGTAGAGACTGGGAAACCCCTTTCCCGGCTTGCTCAGCAGATGACTCGCTTGCCCCAGGTATTGGTGAATGTACGAGTAAAAGAAAAGACGGGCTGGGACACCAATCCGGAGATTAGATCCGCCATAGAACAGGCAGAAAAAACTTTGGAAGGCAGGGGTCGGATTTTAGTTAGACCCTCCGGGACAGAGCCTTTGGTTCGGGTAATGGCGGAAGGCCCTGATGAAGGGGAATTAAATGAGGTCGTACAGGTTATTGCTCGGGTAGTAGAGGCAGAGTTAGGCTAAAAAATTTTCTGTAGGGGGTGCGGATTTTGAAAAAACCGGAGAATCTACTGTGTGTTGAAGCAGAGATTACCCTGGGCGGTCAGTCCGTACCTTATATTATTAGAAGAAGCTTCAAGGCGAAAAATGTCCGCTTCTTGGTGAGGGAAGAACACGGTTTGGAAGTAGTCGTACCGGAAGGCTATCCGTTAAAAAATATTGAAGTTCTTTTAGTCCAAAAAGAAAAATGGATCATAAACAAGCTGAAGCTGATGGAGGAAAATACCGCCCAAAAAAAAGCTGCCCAGGATGACACCTTATCTAATATTCGTTATTTGGGTAAGGCATACCCGGTTGTGGTGATTCTGGATTCTGCCTCCCCCATCCGGGTAGAGTTCAGCGAAGAGAAAGCCTTATTAACCCTGCCCCAAAACCGGGAGGAATTGCTAAGGCAGGTCATTGATGCCTGGTACCGCTGGGCAGCAAAATCTTTATTTACCGAAAGAGCAAGCTTTTGGGCGGAAAAGATGCATGTTTCCTACCAAACCATTTATATCAGAAACCAAAAAACCCGCTGGGGCAGCTGCTCCAGTAAGAAAAACCTTAGTTTTAATATGAGAATTATCATGGCTCCTCTGGAGGTTGTCGATTATATTATTATTCATGAATTAGCTCATTTAAAGGAAATGAATCACTCCAAAAAATTCTGGCAGATGGTAGAGGAATTTTGCCCTGACTTTAAAAGCCATCAGGCCTGGCTGAAAAAGTTCGGCCCCGGCCTCACCATATAGTGTGACAAGGGGATAATCAGAAGATTTCTAAGCATCAGATAGAGCGAATGCGCCATATGATGCTTTTTAAATTATCCCTGAATAACCTCTGGAAGGTTAGGACGGATGATAAACCCTGTAGGTTCATTATATTAAGAACCAGTTAGAAAGGGATTTTTGCTCCCTTGGCGAATATTGTCATTGCAGCATATACTTTGTCAGAAAAGCATGCTTTAGATAACAGAGCAATGATAGACTGGAGAGGGAATATGAATTTAGATCTGAAAAAGAAAATTTCGTTTGTTCAGGTATTTTTGCTGGTATTTCTAAACCTAATCCTGCTTTTATTTTTCACGGGATGTGCTAAGGACAGTATTCCAGATCACCAAGACGACCAGCCTGTGAAGGGGGTTATAGATTTAAGTACCCTGTCGGGGAAAATCTCGGGCAATATCAAACTAAATGGGGAATGGGAATTTTACTGGGGGGAGTTGTTGACCCCGGAGGAATTAACCGGGGGAAAGAGTGAAAATTTAGAAAAAAGATATATCACACTCCCGAGTTCATGGAATAATTACTTAATTGACGGCGAACCCTTAGGGGGAGACGGCTATGCCACCTTTTGCCTTACCATCAAAGTCCCCAAAGAGGCGGACACCCTGGCTTTAAAGCTTCCTTCCATTTATACCGCCCACAAATTATGGGTAAACGGGGAGCTTATGAGTGAAGACGGTAAGGTGGGAAAAACCAAAGAGACGAGCAAGGCCCGGCATTATCGGAAGGTAGTGCCCCTCCAGGAAGAAGAGGGAGAAATTCAACTGGTTTTTCAGGTTACAAATTTTATGCACCGCATGGGCGGGATCTGGCAGCCGGTACTTCTCGGGGATTATCAGGAAATCAAAAACAAATATGATTTCAGTATGGTGTCGGACACCTTTATCTTTGGTATTCTCTTAGTTATGGGGCTTTTTTATATCGCCTTTTATCTCATCAAAAGGCGCGAAAAAGGGGCTTTATATTTTGGCCTGTTCTCCCTGATTATATCTTTGCGCACCATTTCCGTGGGGAATATTTTGCTGGTAAAGTTTTTTGATTTCCTCTCCCAGGAGCTGGTATTAAGGCTGGAGTATATGACCTTTTACGGAGGCATGGCCGCTTTCGCAGGATTTATTTATGCCATGTTTCCTCAAGAGGTGTCCAAAAAAATTTGGACAGGCGTAGTGGCAGTCACGCTCCTGGAAACTCTGATTGTGATTTTCACCCCGCCCAGTTTCTTTTCCCGGATCCTTTATCTTTATCAGATTTTTGCCGTGCTCTTGCTCTTTTACTTAGTGTTTACCCTTTTTCGGGCGGCCTTGAGGAGAAATAAAGAAGCCTGGCCGATGATGCTGAGTGGCCTGGTCTTCTTTGGTACGGTGGTCAATGATATTTTATTCTATAATGAAAAAATAAGCACCGGCAATTTGTATCCCTTTGGGTTGTTAGTCCTGATCTTTACTCAGGCGGTGCTGGTGTTAAAAAGGTTTACCCAGGCATTTTCCGCTGTTGAGGTATTAAATGAACAGCTTTTGGACAAGGACAAATTAAAAGATGAGTTTCTCGCCGATGTGGCCCATGAGCTGCTGACACCCGCCAATGGCATGGTGGGCCTGGCGGAAGATATTTATGAACGAACAAAGAACCGGCTGCATGAGGAGGAAAAAAGGAATCTCTCTTTGATTGTTTCCTGCGGCAGAAGGCTCACGGGACTTGTCCATGACATTCAGGATTTTGCCCGTTTAAAGAACCGGGATATTGTCCCGAAGATAGAAGATCTGGATCTTAAGAGAGGAGCCGACCTGGTGCTGGCCGTATTAAGGCCTCTCCTTCAGGAAAAAAGGGTGGCACTTATTAATGATATTCCCGAGGGACTTTATGTAAAAGCTGATGAAAACAGGCTCTCCCAGATTCTGTACAATCTTTTGGGAAATGCCCTGAAATTTACCTCGGCGGGGGAAATTAGGATCCAAGCGGAAAAAACCCTTGGAGAGGCAGTAATTACGGTGTCCGATACGGGACCAGGCATCCCGCTGGACAAGCTTACCCGGATTTTCGAACCCTATGAGCAGGTATCCGGTGAAGGCTTAGGCTTAGACGGTTTGGGGCTGGGACTCCCCATTACCAAAAAACTGGTGGAACTACACGGCGGAAAGATTATCGCCCAGTCCCAAGAGGGAAGAGGGGCAAAATTCATTTTTACCCTTCCCTTAGGTACCAATGAAAAAGAAAGTAAGGGAAAAATTTTTCTCCGTCCGGTAACGAAGGGGGAGGTAAAAGACCCAGGAGAAAAAAGAACAGGACTTCAGGAGAGGGAGCGCCCGGGACGGGAGTGGGAGCGGAAGCGTTCCCGGATCCTGGTGGTGGATGATGAAGCGGTCAACCGGGAGGTCCTTAAAAACCAACTAACCCATGCCCGTTATCATGTGGAAACCGTGGATGGCGGACAGGCAGCTTTAAAAAGGATCGAAGGGAGAAAATCATACGATTTGGTGATTCTGGATGTGATGATGCCGGAAATATCCGGTTACGAAGTCTGCCGCCTAATCCGGGAAAGATATAGCCTGACCGAACTCCCGGTGCTGATCATCACTGTAAAAAACCGAGGGGAAGATATCCTGAAGGCTTTTTCGTCAGGGGCTAATGATTATCTGGTCAGATCCTTTGAGAAAAAGGAACTCCTAGCCCGGGTAAATACCTTGATTTCCATGAAAAGGTCGGCTCAAGAGGCTCTGGAGGCCCAAATGAGCTTCCTTCAGGCTCAGATAAAACCCCATTTTATCTATAATGCGCTAAACAGTATTATGGGACTTTGCATCGATGAACCACAAAGAGCCTATACCCTGTTGGGTGATTTCAGCAACTATCTTAGGGGAAAGGTAGGCCTAATAAATATGGATAGTTTAATTCCCCTAAATATGGAAGTGAAAGTGATTCAGGCGTATCTTAACATTGAAAAGGCCCGCTTTGGGGGTAAGCTCCTCTATGAGATTAAGATAGAGGCAGGAGAACATAACCTGATTCCCCCCTTGATTCTGCAGCCCTTGGTGGAAAATGCGGTGAAGCATGGCATTTACCCCAAAGAGGACGTTGGAAGAGTAGAAATCACCGCGCACCAGGAGGAGGGGGAGGTAGTTATCACTGTCAAGGATGATGGGGTGGGCATGACAGAGGAAAAGGTGAAAAATATCTTAACCGGTAAGGGAAAACAGGGGATTGGCCTTAAAAATGTGGATTATCGCCTCAGGCTCTTTTATGGTCAGGGGCTTCAGATAGAGAGTCAGCCCGGGAAAGGCACCTGTATCTTCATTAGAATTTCGGAGCAGGCGCGGAGGGGAGGAGAAGATGCTCAGAGCAGTGTTAGTTGATGATGAGGCTTTGGCCTTAAAGAACTTAAAATATGTTTTAACCCAACTTGAGGAAATTAAAGTTATGGCAGCTCTGACCAGTCCTTTTGCTGCATTGGAGAAAATCAGCGGGGAAAAGCCGGATGTGGTCTTTTTAGATATTGAGATGCCCGGCCTTAACGGTCTGGAAGCGGCGGAGGAAATATGGAGAATATCGGAGGAAATTCTGATTGTCTTCGTCACCGCCTATGATGAATACGCCGTCAAGGCTTTTGAGGTAAATGCTCTGGATTATCTTTTAAAACCGGTTACTCTGGAACGCCTGGAGCGCACCTTGGAAAAAGTTAAAAGAACTTATCACCACTCTCTAACTTCTTTGGATTCCCGAAAATCCTCGAGGTCGCTAAAAGCGCTTAAAAGTGCTGGAAATCTCTTGGACCTGTACTTCGACAAAATTATTGCCTGGCAGAACGACCGGATTTTCGTGTTCAAATTGGATCAAGCCCTCTACTTTACCATGGAAAAGGGAGAAGCTTTTGTGATCACGGAAAAAGGAGGGTACCGGGTGAAAGGAACTTTGAACTATTGGGAAGAGCGTTTAGCTGATGCAGGATTTTTCCGATGCCACAAGGGATTTTTGGTAAACATGGATAAAATAAGTATGATTCTTCCTATGTTCAATAATACTTTTTCTTTGCGGCTTACTAATTATGAGAAAGAGATTCCGGTGAGCAGGAGATATGCGGTGAAACTGAAGCGGATAATTCACATTTAGACGAAAAAACCGTTTAAGTGACAATTTTCGCCGCTTAAACCAAAATAACTACCTGATCATGAAAAATCATATCTTTAAAAAAGACCTTGTATTAGAATAATCTAAGTGCAGGGTCTTTTCTGATGCCTGGGGGAACTTGATTTAAGGGAAAAAGGCAGCCATCTAATCCAAAATCAGGTTGAAGAAGATATGAAGGTTATTCAAATCGAAACTGGAGGTTCGGTAGAATTTGGATTATAAAACAAACTATACGAGGGAGTGGGATAAATGAGGGTTATTAAGTTTATTAAGGAAAAGTTAACAAATCAATTCAAGTCCCCGCAAAAATATGAAGCTATAATTGACGCCCAAATAATTGAAGATACGGACTGTGACCACTCAATTGAACCGATGAAAAATTCTTTAATAACCGACAGTAATGACGACCTGTCATCAAATTTGATGGCCTCCGTATTCGCTATAATTGAAGAACGCAGAAAAATGTTAATGATAATAAGTGATTACAAAGAACGGCTTGCCAATTTTCAGTCTATTGAGGATAGTATTTTAAAGGAAAAGAAGCAATTGGAATGCTCCCTGGAAGATCGGGATCAGCAAATAGTGAAATTGCAGATTGAAATTGAAGGTCAACAACGGAAATATGAAGAGCTTTTAACGGATCATAACTCATTAAGAGTTAATGAGCTGAATGAGCGCGTGAAGCTGCAGCAAAAAATAAAAGAATTGCAGGCTGATTATGAATCACTTAGTATAGAATTTCGTCAGCTGCAAGGTGACAAGGATCAGGAAGCAATAAGTTATACAGAGAATATCAGGAAGGAAGTGGAAAAATATAACCATTTACAAATGAAGTATGATAGTTTATCCAAAGAGAATAAAGCCCTGATGGAAAAGATAGCCGCCTTTGCCAAACAGATTTCTTCTTTTGAGATGCTGAATACATTTATTCTCCCTAATTATGAAGAGCCCGGCATAAATAAATCTAACTAGGGGCTTGTGCTGAAATGAAAGTATTTATTCAATCAATTCAAATAATTGGTTTGGCAAAAGAAGATCCTTATTTCGTGCGGCTAAAACTAACCTTTAAAAGCGGTGAAGTAAAATATATCAAATTCTCCTTGGATAAATTTACATACAATCATTTAATAAAAGTAGTTTCTCCCGGATTAACTGATAACAGGATGAACGGGATTACTTGCTCCATTCCAGTCAATCTTTCCGGAATAGATAACTCTTCCCCTGAAACAGAATGGATTCTTTTTCATGCCTGTGGACAAATAAATAGATTTTCTTATTTATGTTCACCTGCCTACAAACTGTTATTACATAAACTAAGAGGGATCGGCAGTCTTGAGGAATTAGGGGAAATATTCATTAAGAAAAATGCATCCCCGGATGAACCGTCCCGGTATATAACCCCAAAAACCCCTCGAAAATTATTTAAATTAATCCTGATCACTTTAACCTTAACAGGGTTTATGTTTTATACTTCTCAAACGACTTTATTAGGGGGACAACAATCTGCTTTAGTTGTTGGGAATGAGGCCAAAATTGTAATGGCGGACATAGTCCAGGCAGCACCTGAACAGGTAACATTGAATGAGGCTGAACCGGTGAATGTGGAAACGCCTGATGAAAAAACATCTAATTTTCAACAGATGATATCTTCGCTGCCGGATGGGCAGGTGGCATTGACATTTGATGACGGACCTTCTGCTTATACTCAAGATATTTTGTCGGTTTTAAATGAGTATGGGATAAAAGCCACCTTCTTTTTTGTTGGGAAAAATATTTCCCGTTACCCTTTATCGGTATCTGACGCAAAGGACCAAGGGCATGTCATCGGTCTTCATTCTTTTTTCCATCAAGAATTAAGAGATTTATCCTATCAGCAGCAAAAAGAAGATATCATTTCTTGTTTAGAAGAGATAAAACCTTATATAAGCC
The DNA here is from genome assembly GCA_050952465.1 of Bacillota bacterium. Classification (GTDB taxonomy): domain Bacteria; phylum Bacillota; class Dehalobacteriia; order Dehalobacteriales; family Dehalobacteriaceae; genus DUPU01. The sequence continues at coordinate 143,711 of JBMNKZ010000011.1, forward strand.
AGGTTTCCTTTTTTAGGCCGCCTTATGGAATGTATAATGAGAACACAAAAAAGGTGCTATTGGAGCATCAAATGGCCTTAGTCTTATGGAACAGGGATCCCAAAGATTGGGATGCTAATTTTTCCCACGAGATTGTTGAGGCAGTGCTGGAATCCTCTCCTTCGGGGGGAATCTACGTGTTGCACGAAAATAAGCTGACGTTGGAGGCCTTGCCCCAAATTATTGAAGGGGTTCAGGAACAAGGCCTGGAGTTGGTGGCTTTAGGGAATGATGCTTCCGTAGCAGATTAAGGATAATCAAGGGCAGAAAAATGACAATATTAGCAGATTTTGCTACGAATGTTGTAAAATAGATGAACCTACACTAAAAACTTTTTGATTGATGTAGAATAAATACACCAATCAAAAGGTTTTTTTATCCTTATGCTTCTTTTTGAAAATCAAGCATTCTGTTTCGCACCAATTGCAGCATCTTTTGTGTGGCAGGCGAAAGATATTTGCTTTTGTTATAGATAAGACTATAAGGATACAACCAGCTTTTGTCTTTGAGATGTAGTTCTTTTATAATACCCAGCTTAAGTTCAAGGGATACGGCTGAATAGGGGAGAAGAGATATACCCAGATTGGCTGCTACTGCTTGCTTGATAGCATCAGTACCGCCAAATGTCATGGTAATGTTTGGTGATATACCAAGATCATTAATAAAATTTATAATAAAGTCACGAAGCTGGGAGTTGCTTTCATGAGATATAAAATTCTTATCTGCCAAATCGGAAGGTTGAATACAATCTTTTTTTGAAATACTGCTTAAGGGCGAAACAGCTAACACCATTTTATCAGCGGCTAATTTTTCAACGTAAATATTGTTTTTGTATGTTAAGTCGCCTCCGTTAATAGCGAAATCCAGTTTTCCTTCTGATATTAATTGTGCTACTCCATCCGTATTTGTTATGTGAAGATTAATATTTACATCGGGATATAAATTTTTAAAATCCCCGATAATCTTAGGAAGAATATAGGTACCCGGGGTATTACTGCCGCCCACATTAATCGAGCCCATAATACAATCCGAATTATTAAGAAGCACATGATTTGCTTCTTCGATCAGGCTAAATATTTGCTGGGTATATTGAAATAATAATTTTCCATTTTCATTTAAGGATATTTTGTTCCCCACCTTATCAATAAGTTTTATCCCTAGCTGGCATTCCAGTTTTTTTATTTGTACAGATAAGGCCGGTTGACTTATATATAATAATTTAGCTGCTTTTGTATAACTTCCCTCTAAGGCCAGGAAATGAAATAATTTCAAATATTGTAAGTTCATTTTATCATCAATCTCCTATTCTAATAGCATCATGCCATAAATGTTAATACTATATTACCATAACTTAAAGTTATACGGAAGTTAAATATTATATATTTGATTTATTCTGTTTCTAAGATTATGATAAGCATGAGGTAAAGCAGATCAGAAGAAATTATCTCAATAAGGGAGATTATTTTAAGCTTGGTTCAAAAAAGCCCGAAGGTTTTTGCCAGGCATTAATTTAGAAAGGAAGGAAAGTATGGGATGGGGAGAGATTTTACTATCTGGGTTTTCAATCTTCATGATTAACCTGGTTTTGAGCGGTGATAATGCCTTGGTTATTGGTTTGGCTATCAGGGATATGCCTAAGGAGATTCGCAAAAAGGCTGCTTTATTGGCATCAATGGCAGCAATAATTTTAAGAATATTGTTTTCTATGTTTGCCTTTTACTTGTTAAAAATTAGATTTTTGAGTCTCATGGGAGGCATTGTATTGATATGGATTACTTTCAGTTTGCTTAAATCCGGTGGGGAAGAAGAAACGAATGTTAAAGGTTCCAATAATTTTTGGAGAGCTGTATGGATAATTATTATTGCAGATCTGTCTATGTCCTTAGATAATGTGTTGGGGGTGGCTGGAGCAGCTGACGGGAACCTATGGTTAGTAATCTTTGGTCTGGTTACGTCAATTCCAGTTTTAATTTTTGGCTCTAACTGGTTGGCTTCCTTAATAAATAGATGGCCTATCATTATTTATATTGGAGCCATGATATTATTTCATACCGCAATCAATATGATTATTAATGATCAAGGTCTTAGTTATTTTCTAAGTCTCTTGAGTAATAATAAGTTATTAACATGGGTATTTACTATTCCGATTTTAGTATACGGTGTATACATAACGAATAGACCACAGTTGAGCGGAGGTGAAAGGCAAAGATAATGTTCGGCAGAAAAATTTAAGTTTACAGCTATTAAAAGAGCCTCCGGCAGCTATTCTGCCTGGGGCTTAGTTGAGGCTTCCGATATTATGACAAATTGTCAAGGATTCGACATTAAAGATTTAGCGGGAGGAAATAAGATGGAAGAGTTATTTAAAGGGATTCTTTTATTTAAATGGCAGTATATAGTAATGTATATTATTGGTGGCGTTCTGATTTATTTGGCAATCAAAAAGGATTATGAGCCGATGCTTTTGCTTCCTATTGGTTTTGGGGCTATCTTGGTTAATATTCCCCTCCAATCCATTTGGCAGTATGAGCCTGAGTTGGATCAGACGGTAACCCAAATCGTGATGCAGTATCCTGTCTTGCAAGGTTTTTTTGAAGAAAACTTACATTATATTTTTGAACAAGGACAAGCATTCAAAGTTGAACCCGGAGTTTTGCAGCTGTTTTATAATTCTGGAATTTTAACAGAGATTTTTCCTGTGCTAATCTTTGTTGCTGTTGGGGCAATGTGTGATTTTACTCCCTTACTTAAGAATCCTCGTATGATATTCTTTGGTGCCGCAGCACAATTTGGTATCTTTTTCACCATGTTGGCTGTGTTATTTATTGGATATCTGGGTGTGGAGTCATTTCAGGATCTGAAGCTTGCGGCATCTATTGGTATTATTGGGGCAGCAGACGGACCCACGTCAATTTTTGTTGCTTCTAAATTTGCCCGGGAATGGCTGGGGCCAATTTCTGTGGCTGCTTACTCTTATATGTCCCTGGTACCGATTATTCAGCCTCCGGTAATTAAGGCTCTTACCACGAAAAAAGAACGTATGATCAGAATGGAGTATACGGAAGAAAAGATTTCCAAGTCGGTGTTAATTTTATTTCCTATTTGCGTGACTGTAGCGGCTGGTATTATTGCACCAATCAGTGTTCCCCTGGTAGGTTTGCTCATGTTTGGTAATCTTATTCGGGTATCCGGATGTGTGGAAAGGCTCTCCCAAGCTGCCCAAAATGAATTGGCAAATTTAGTGACTTTGCTTTTAGGTATTACCATTGGAGGAAGCATGCAGTATGATAAGTTTTTGCAATCGGAAACCTTACTCATTATGGGGTTAGGTTTAGTAGCATTTATTTTTGATACCGCAGGCGGTGTATTATTTGCTAAATTGATGAATCTTTTCTCCAAAGTAAAAGTAAATCCCATGGTGGGAGCTGCCGGAATATCTGCTTTTCCCATGTCAGCCAGGGTGATTCAGAAATTAGCTTCTGAAGAAGATAAGACTAATTTTGTCCTCATGCAGGCCATTGGGGCAAATGTTTCCGGACAGATTGGGTCTATTATCGCCGGAGGTATGGTGCTGGCGTTAGTGCCTTATTTGCTTATGATGTAAGGGGATAAATTAAAGACATTTAAGGAGGGGATATAAATGGAGCTAATCGGTTTAGGCTTTAAGGTTATGGTTATGGGCTTAGCAGCAGTTTTTACCGTATTGATATTATTTTATTTTATGATCAAAGGGTTAATTAAGGTTTTTCCATCTAAAGAATAAACTTTTATATTTTAGAAAGGGTAAAAAAAGAAGGTGAGGGAGAAACAAATTCCCCCTGATAATCGTCTATCCAAATGTGGAAGAATGTAATAAGATCTAAATATAATCTCAAACTATGGGGGAATTAAGAAAATGCGGCAAATGCTAAGGAAAAAGAGAAAGATAGTATTTTTATTGATGCTGTTAAGTGCTTATTTCTTGTTAAACTCTATTTATGGCTTAAGCTTTTGGGCTGAAAAAGAAACATCCCCCATTACAACGATGGAAACAGGGGTTTTTGTGGAGAAAAAGGGGCAAGCTCCCATTTTTACTATGGGATCAATGGCTTTATCTCCAGAAGATATTTCCTTGACCGAGGATGCCTTAATTAGCTTTTTCTATCAGACAGAGGAAGGTGTGCCGGAAGAATGGATTAAGGCAGCCGTTAATGGAGAGAAGAAAGGGCTCCATTTATTGGTGCAGTTAACAGAAAAAGATCTTAAGCATAAGGATTTCCTAGCGGTGTTAAAGGAAATTTCTCAGTATAGTGCGCTTTCTGAATATAATTCAAATAGTTTGAGCTTCTGGGTTTCTTTAATTCCCAGCCCAGAGATATCCTCTAAAGAATATGGTCGGTATTATCATAAAATATGGAAAGCTCTTGCCAAAGAGAAGGTTGAGAATATCTCTTTAGTCTGGTATCCTCAAGGGACAATTTTCGATTCTCTAGATGAGATGGGGGATGAAATTGACGGCGTAGGCATTAATATTTCCTATGCAGCTGATCTGGCCAAAGTGGATAGTTTATATAAAATATTTGCCGGTAAAAAAGAAATTATTATTAACGAAAATATTATCGATAGCTATGCCGATGATTTGCCCCAAGGGATGGCCTTTTTGGAGGAGTTTTACTATGCTTTGGCCATCAAATACCCGGCAGTCACCACGGTATACCAAAGCTCTGATTTAAGCCAGGCAGATACTAAATACCAAAAAGCGATGGAAGAATTTAAGCAAAAGAGCTGGGTGACGAGCCTTGCCATAGAAACGACCAATAAACCTATGTTTGATACCCTGACTTCCGACAAGCCTTTAACGGGTCAAGGGGAACTTTTGTATTTACCCCAGAATGCTGAACATCGGGATATCGCTTATGTGGAATATAAATTTAATACCGGGACAATTATCCAGGCAAACCGACCGCCTTTTGTGATCCAGCTGGACACTAACCAATTACACAATGGGATAAATTCCCTTACCACGGTTTTATATAATAAGCAGGCGAAAATCATCCATAAAGAGCAGATTTATTTTCAGGTGGAAAACAAGAATATTCCTCCCCGAGCGAAAAGAGTAGGGGAAATTTACCCTAAAGAGGAAAAGCCCGTTTATAACAGGGCCTACATCCCTGTTTTGATGTATCACGATTTTGCGCAGAAGGTTCCGAAAGAGAAGTCAAGCAACACGGTAGCGATAGCCCTTTTCGAAAAGCATCTGAGAGCATTATCAGAGCAGGGCTATACCCCGGTAACTTTTTATGACTTGGTTCAATATCTGAATAAAACCGCAGGAATGCCGGCTAAACCGGTAATTATTACCATGGATGATGGGTATTTAAGCAATTATACCATGGCCTATCCTTTACTAAAAAAACACCAGGTTCCCGCCACATTTTTTGTGAGCACCGGCTTTGTGGGAGTAACTACCCAGTCTCCGCATATTAGCTGGGAGCAGGCTCAGGAAATGGAGGAAAGCGGTTTAATTGATATTCAGTCCCATACTCACTGGCATCGATTATATAATGAACTGCCCCAAGATGAGGTAATATATGAAACCAGTATCTCCTTTGGCTTGATTGAGAAAAATTTAGGGAAAAGAGATGTTAAGGTGCTTTCCTACCCTGAGTTTCGAAACACGGCAGACACCAGGAAGTGGCTTCAGAGCCAGGGTGTCGATATGCAGGTAACTAATTTGGCCAATAAGCAGTCGGTGACATCCCGGCAAAATGTCCAGCGAATTCACGTTCATAATGGGATGTCATCCCAGGCCTTAATTAATATCATTAAGACGTTGACCATGTAAAAGACGTGGTCTGAATACTGCTGCCCATTGTATGGGGCAGTTTTTTTATTTTGCCTGTCATCCTGAGCGTTAGCGAAGGATCTACGTATTTAATAGATTTAAGATCCTTCGGTCGTATCCTCCCTCAGGATGACCAGACTGTGTTTTTGTATAATAAAGGGAAGGATATTACCAACAGATGTAGAATATGTAATAAAATAGAATAAATCCGAAGGCGGTGAGGACCTATTTCCCGGTTCACAGGAAGCCTACTGGATAATTATCAAAACTGCGTCACGGAACTGGTCAAAAAAAATATTCAGTTGGAGATTTTGACGCAGATCACAAAATGCATCACCATTGAGATGTCCTTTGATGAGATGATGGAGAACATTTCCAACACCCTTAGAACCGCTATTGACTATGATTTGCTAAGCTTTTGTATCATTGAAAATCAAAGAAGGTTGATAATTAAGATCGGAGTACCTAAACATATCGAGGGTTTAGAAGAAGGAGTCAGTCTTAAAGGGATGGACTCTGCCCGTTCTGCTCCTTGGATGGTGATCAAAAAAAGTTCTTACTTAATCTGCGAAGATTTTAGCGAGGAACGGGAATATTTTGCGGAAAGCAGAGCACTCCTTGACTTTGGGATCCAATCTATTTTGATTGTACCCTTAATAGTAAAAAACCACGTGACGGGCACCTTTAACCTTGGGAGCAAAAAGAAAGCGAATTATAACAAAAAGGATGCAGTATTTCTCCAACAGATAGCAGACCACTTAGCAGTATGTTTTGAAAATGCACGCCTTTATGGGGAAGAAAGCAAGATAAAAACTGAGTGGGAGGATACATTTAAGGCTGTTACTGACATTATCTATCTAATTGATACTAACTTCCAAATGGTACGTTTTAATCAGGCAGCGACAGATCTTGGTATTTCTATTGGTATCAAACCGGAAATAAACAAATTGTGTTATAGTTTTTTTAGTGAGCACGGGCAGAAATGTGAAAATTGTCCGGCAAAAAGAGCATTTACAAGTGGCAAGACTAACTTAATCCGTTCTTACTCCAGGTTTAGCCGAATATGGGATGGTTGCGCTTATCCTATTTTTAATGCCCAGGGACAAATAGACCGGGTGATTCTGGTAGTGCGTAATGTTACCAAACGGGTACAAATTGAAGAACAACTGATTCAATCTGCGAAGCTGGCTGATATTGGGATTATAACTGCCGGCATAGCCCATGAACTAAACAGTCCTCTAACAGCTATCATTGGGGATGCACTTTTATTGGAACAAAATTTAGATACTTTTAGTAAGGAACAGCAAGAGTTATTAATCGACATAAGAAAATGTGGGATCCGCTGTAAAGATATTATCAGTGCTGTGCGGGATTTTGCCCGTAAGGATAAATTTTCTTTTGAACCGATTAATATTATTGAAGTCGTCCGGGAAGCCCTAAAGCTGACGTCCTATTTAATTGAAAAGAATCACATCCGACTAATCTGCCGACTTTCCCAGGAACCTGTAATGGTGATGGCCAGCAGGCAGCATCTGGAACAACTGCTGGTTAATTTATTGTTAAATGCCCGTGATGCTGTGAAGGATAGTTGCCAACCCTGGATTGAAGTTTGTGTAGGTTCCGATTCCGAGGAAAAAGCTGTAGAGGTTTCTGTCCAGGATAATGGCTGTGGCATGCACCCGGAGGAAATCACCAATATATTTAATGCTTTTTATACTACTAAGCTAGTGTCGGAGGGAACTGGGCTTGGTCTCTCCATAAGCAAAAGGATTGCCGAGGAACATGACGGCTATATTAAAGTATCTAGTATCAAGGGACAGGGCAGCCTCTTTACCCTGGTTTTACCTAAATGGGAAGGAAGAGATTTGGATGTCCGTCAGGCCGAAAATTCTTGTAGTTGATGATGAAAAGGAAGTAACTACTTTTTTATTGCATCTACTGCGAATTGATTATGATGTTACGGTTGCCTATTCAGGAATAGAAGTGGATAATTTACTAAACTCCCGGTTTTTTGATGCTGCTATTATTGATCTCAAACTTACAGATACAGATGGTTTATCTCTATTAAGCAAAATCAAAGATAAGCTTCCCCATTGCAGTGTGATTATTATGACCGGCTACAGTACTGTTAGTTCTGCGGTCCAGGCCATCCAGCAGGGAGCAATTGATTACATTGAAAAACCTTTTGATGATTTGAACTACCTGAAAAGTTTAGTGCGGGACGCTCTTGGTGGAGGAAAAAACAAATTATCTTTTAGTGAAAACGGAGATGAAGGTTTTGTAATTGGGACTAATTCTGTGATGCAGAACCTTATTTCAATAGCTCGGAAAATTGCGGATAAGGATCTTACGATTCTGATTGAAGGGGAGACTGGAACAGGTAAAGAAGTGTTTGCCCTATATATTCACCGGTACAGCAACCGGGCTGCCCACCCATTTTTAGCTGTCAACTGTGGGGCTTTTACGGAAACTTTACTGGAAAGTGAACTTTTTGGCCATGAGAAAGGAGCCTTCACCGGTGCTTTTGCCGCCCGGCGTGGTATTTTTGAAATGGCAAATCAGGGAACCCTTTTTTTAGATGAAATCAGTGAAGCCAGCATTAAAACCCAGGTTAAGCTGCTTAGGCTTTTGGAAAATAAAGAGTTTTTTCGAATTGGCGGGGAGCATCCTTGTCAGTGTAATGCTCGTCTTATTGCCGCTACCAACGTAGATCTGGCTGAAGCTGTTAACAAAGGGAGATTTCGGGAAGATTTATATTATCGTCTGAACGTAATTAATTTTAGACTACCACCTCTTCGGGAGCGGAAAGAAGACATTCCTCTCTTGGTAGAGTATGTGGTTAAGAACAAGTTTAAACAATTTAATACCAACTTTTCTTCGGATACTTTGAAACTGCTGATCGATTATTCTTGGCCGGGAAATGTCCGGGAATTGATTAATATTATTTCACGGGCCCTCGCTCTTTGCGATGGCAGGGAGATTACCCCAGCATACCTGTCAGGGAAAATACTCTGTTCATCTAAGAGTAAAAGTAACCAGTCCATGTGGGGAGAGACGTTAGTGCAGAATGCGGAATACTATTTACAAAATATTGACTTTGACAGCGATATTAACCTGCCCCATATTATAGATGAAATGAAAACTGCCCAAACAAAAGTGGCAAAAATGATCATTAGAAAAATCCTTGTTCATACCGACGGTAATCAGAGTAAGGCCGCGGAACTGTTAAGGATCAGCAATCGACAGCTACAGTATTACTTAAAAGAAAGATAAACTAAAAGAAAGGTAAACCAATCCCGTTATTTCGGGTAAGCGATACGGAAATCTGGAATATCATGACAATAGCAGCTCTCCAGTTATTTACAATAAATAATTATCCAAAAAATTGGAAACAAGGCAACATATCTTTTTCAACCAAGACAAAAAACCCTGTAATACTCAGGGTTTTTTCTTTTTTATTTTCAAATTATTTTGGAATGGAGTTTGCATATAGTAAAATTCAGGAAGCTTGATTTGACTTGCTAGATTAAGAGATAAAGAAAGGAGGCGGTTTATTTTAAGATCGAGATTTTACTTATTTCTAATAAGCGCAAGAGATTAAGAAAAGGGGGGTTATTAAATGGAGAAAATGATTGTTATGAAGCCCATGGAGTGTGCAGGGTGCCGGACCTGTGAAATGGTTTGCTCTGTAAAACACTATGGTGTTTCCAGTCCGGTTCGTTCGCAAATCAGGGTGGTAGAATGGTTGAAAGAAGGCTTATGTTCGCCCTTAACCTGCTTACAGTGCGAGGAAGCATTGTGCGAAAAAGCATGCCCGATGAAGGCAATCAGCAGAGACAATAAAACCGGGGCAAAAATTATTGACGAAAAACTATGTGTAGGCTGCCGCATGTGTGTCCTGGCTTGTCCTGTAGGGGGCACTGCGATCCATTTAGATACTCGAAAAGCGATGAAATGCGACCTCTGTGGGGGTGACCCCCAGTGCGTAAGATTTTGTCCTACCGGTGCTATTGAGTATGTTGATGTTACGGATATTAGTCATGATAAAAAGAAATCTGGGGCAGCACTACTGCTTTATGACGTCAAAGGCCAAATGAACCAGGCCAATGCATCTAAATAGAAAGGGAGGTGTCGATAATGGCAAAAAAAGAAGTCTTAGGTAATATGGGTACGATACTCAGAATTGATATGACCACCAGCGGGGTAGAAAAGGAAGATGCCACCAAATATTATAAACAGTATTTAGGAGGACGGGCCTTAAATCACTATCTGCTATTTAATGATATTGATGTATCTAAGGTGCAGCCCTTTGATCCGGAAAATGAAATTATTTTCGGGGTCGGGCCTTTAGGAGGGACACCTTTCCCCAGTTCCGGGCGGTATCAGGCTACCTTCTTAGGGCCGATGCCATATAGCGGTTGGGGCGATGCCAATAGCGGCGGGGCCATCGGGCCGGAAATAAAATATTGCGGTTATGATAATATCGTAATAAAAGGGAAGGCTCCTAAGCCCACTTATTTGTTAATCGAAGATGAGAAAATTTCATTTCTTCCGGCTGAGGATCTATGGGGTAAGGGAACGATTGGGGTTGCAGAAACCCTGATCGAACGCCACGGTGATTGTCAAGTGTTCTTAATCGGCCCGGCTGGAGAGAACCTGGTAAATTACGCCAATATTCGCACCAAGCTCACCAATAGCCTAGGGCGCTGCGGCGGTGGTGCCGTAATGGGCTCTAAAAATCTGAAGGCAGTTGTATTGAAAGGAACTCGGCCGGTAAAACTTTTTGAACCGGAAAAATTCCTGGAATTGTGCAAGGAAGTCCAGGAATTTCTTACGGATACTGAACAGGGTGGCCCTCAGGCTCTATCTTACGAAATAATGTCCAAATATGGCACTCCCGGAATAGCCAGGGTAATCGGCATGACCGGCATGACCCCCATCAAGAACTGGCAGGAGTGCGGTATTTGGGAGGGCGATACGGAAATTGACGGAAAATATCTTGTAGGAAGATGGGGTATAAAAAGGGAAGCCTGTATGGGATGTCCGGTGCACTGTCATGCCGTTTATCAGACGGATGGAACAGAACAGATCCGGGGCGGCGGTCCCGAATACGAAACTACCTGCGCTATCGGTCACAAGTGTCTCCTAGGCGACGGGGATACTGTCCTAAAGCTTAATCATATGTTGAATGATATGGGCTTTGATACCGTGGAGTTTGGCAACATGTTTTCTACTCTGATGGAATGGTATGACCGAGGAATTATTGATGAGAGCTTTACCGACGGCCATGACATGACTTGGGGTAACGGAGAAGCAATGATGGAACTTTTACCTAAGATTGCCCGTAGGGAAGGCTGCGGTGATAAACTGGCGGACGGCCCTTATTGGGTTGGTAAAGAATTGGGTGAAGAAGCTCTGAAATATGTTTACCACCAGAAAGGTATGTGTGCCACCGGAGTGGAAACCCGTGCCACTGTTGGTGCAATGTTATCCCATGCTCTATCACCCAGGGGCTCCCATCACCTTTCCGGCTTGCCTACGGCAGAATGGGTGAATATTCCTGAAGTTGCCATCCATATCAGTGGTTTTCTGGAAGGTGGAGAGCTTTTATCCTACCACCCCGAAGCTAAATCTAAAATAGTTCAATTCTATGAAAACTTCTTTGAACTTGGTGACTCTTTAGGACTATGTAAGTTTATATATGGGCATCTTGCTTTTTGGCATAACACGCCGGAAGATATTGAAAAGCTTTGGGCTGTACTCTCCGATGCCATTTATTATGCCACCGGTATTAGGTATACCAAAGAAGACCTGTGGGATATTGGGGAGCGGGCTTATCAAATTGAACGGGCAGCCATCGTGATGCGTGGTTGCCGCAGAAAAGATGATTATCCCAACTGGCGTTGTTTGAATGAGGAGTGTCCCGGTGAGCACCCGATCGGACCCATTCCTCTTCCACCCATTGATTTGGAAAAGTATGAAGCTTTGCTGGATGAATACTATCGTAAACGGGGCTGGACCAATGATGGAATTCCTACACGGGAAAAATTTGAGGAACTAGGCATGTCGGAACTTGCAGATAAAATGGAAAAGGCTCTAAAATAACACAAGTTTCTTTTTGCGGGCCTGAATAAAAGATTTTTATATAAAGCCGGGTTCGGTATTTCCCGGGCCCGGTAATTTCAGGGAGGACAGCTCTATGCGAATTACCGTGCGCTATTACGGTTTAGTGACTTACGTCACTGATAGACATTACCAAGAATTAGAAGTACCGGAAGGATCCACCTTAGGACAGATAATTGACTTGGTGGTGGTGCGATACGGAGAGAAAATTAGGAAAATGATCTTTCTCTTAAATCAAATAACAGTTACCATAAATCGCCTGGATATTAACGATATTAGCATTTTTCCTAAGGGACTTGATACCCGGCTGACCAATGGAGATATTGTATCAATTCTTGGCCCAACCTCCGGTGCTGCCTGAGAAAGGAGCGAGGAAAATGGTGCTGTCTTATGAAGAACTGGAAAGGTATAGTCGTCAGATTTCAATAAAGCAATTCGGGTCGGAAGCACAATTCCGCTTAAAACAGGCAAAAGTGGCTGTCTTCGGAGTTGGCGGGGTGGGATGTGTGGCTGCTTTGTACTTAGCTGCTGCCGGGGTAGGGAACTTAATACTAGTGGATCAGGATGTGGTTGATGTGCACAATTTAAACCGTCAGGTGATTTACCATAATGGGGAAATTGGCAGATTAAAAGCTGAACTGGCCGTAAAACATCTCAAAGAATTGAATCCATTTTTAAAAATTATGGCTGTTGCTCAGCGGGTAGGCCAAGACGATATTTGTTCCATTGTTAACAAGGGATGTTCCTTTGTTATTGACGCTTTTGATTGTGTTTCCGACAGATTAATTATTAACCGATCCTGCATAGAAGGAAATGTTACCGCTGCCCATGGTTTTGTCCAGGAACTATCAGGAGAGGTAATAATAGTACAGCCGAAAGTGTCACCCTGCCTACATTGTATACTGGATCCGGAGCAGGAAGAACCGGCCCAGGTGCCGGTGCTGGGAACCGCCGCTGGTGTGATCGGCATTCAATTGGCAAACGCAGCGATAAAATTTTTGTCTGGATACGGCCAGGTACAGGCCGGTTATCGCATGATCTGGGATTTAGCTTTTGACCAGTTTATGAGCTTTAAGATAGATCATAGGCCGCACTGTCCGGTATGCGGCAGTCATAAGTGAAGGAGGTTAGAGCAATGGATGTAGTTTTGGAAGATATCCAAAATATCATACATAGATATCGGTTAGAGCCAGACGGACGGATTTCATATATCTTAGAGACAATTCAAAAAACATACCGTTACATTCCGGAAAGTGCCATGCGTATTGTGTCTCGGGAATTAAACATTCCTCTTACCCAGCTATATGGTGTGGCTACTTTTTATTCAGCATTTAGTTTAGAAGAAAAAGGGGAGCATATTATCAGCGTTTGTCATGGTACTGTCTGCCATGTGAAAGGGTCGAAACGGGTGGCGGAGGCTCTAAGAAAAGAATTGGGGATCAAAGAGGGTGAAACCACCAAAGACAAGTTTGCTACCCTGGAAGCTGTACGTTGCTTGGGGTGCTGCAGTTTGGCCCCGGTGATCAGTGTAGATGGGGAAATTCATGTGGGCATGACTTCGACTAAGGTGCCAGATGTTTTAGCCCATCTTAGGGGAGGTGAAACCCATGATCACGCCTATGGAAAGGATTAATCAGCTAAAAAACCAGGGTTTAAAATCTCTCTACCCAGAAAAACTTAAAATTGTTGTTGGTAGGGCCAGCTGTGGACGGGCCTCCGGGGCTGAACAGGTCTATCACCATTTTCAGGATGCAGTGGAAAAAGGTGAATTGGATGCAGTAGTAGGAAGTTCCGGATGTTTGGGATACTGTCAGAAAGAGCCTTTGGTGAGTGTGCAACTTCCCGGCGGATCCCGTTATATATATGCCGGTGTTGATGTGGAACTGGCCCAGGAGATTTGTGTCGGATTAAGAACTGGGCATTTTTCCGTACGCGGGATGTTAGGACGGGAAGTGGAGGATCGGTGTGTGGTTACAGGGGAATCAGTATTGTTTTCCTGGCAGAGGGAAAATGAAATCGGCCAAAAAGATGTTCCGCTGTTAACCGAGATACCTTTTTATTCCCGTCAAGTAAAAATTGCTACTCGGAATTGCGGCTATGTGGATCCAGAGAGCATTTGGGAATATGCAGCCAGGGGAGAATATCAGGCACTGGCCAAAGCATTGAAGATGTCTTCCCGGGAAGTGATTAGGGAGGTTAGATCCTCCGGCCTTCGGGGCAGAGGAGGTGGGGGTTTTCCCACTGGTGTCAAATGGGAGGCTTGCTATAATAGCCCGGGTGCCAATAAATATGTAATCTGCAATGCAGATGAGGGGGATCCTGGTGCCTATATGGACCGAAGTATTCTGGAGGGCGACCCCCATACTATCCTTGAAGGGATGATTATTGGCGCCTATGCCATGGGTGCCAATACCGGGATTATCTATTGTCGGGCGGAGTATCCTTTGGCGGTAACCACTTTAGAGGGAGCAATCCGCCAGGCGGAAGAATGGGGCTTCCTAGGAGAAAATATCCTAGGCTCCGGTTTTAACTGCCATCTCAAAATTGTCAAAGGGCAGGGAGCTTTTGTCTGTGGAGAAGAAACGGCACTAATTGCTTCTATTGAAGGGAAAATGGGCGAACCTCGCCCGCGACCTCCTTTTCCGGCCCAGTCAGGTCTTTGGGGAAAGCCTACCAATATTAATAACGTGGAAACTTGGGCCAATATACCACCGATCATCTCCCGGGGCGCCCAGTGGTTTTCCGGCTTTGGCACAAAAAACAGTACCGGCACCAAAGTTTTTGCCCTGGTAGGAAATATTCAGAATAACGGCTTGGTGGAGGTACCTATGGGAACCACCATTTCTGATATTATTTACGAAATAGGTGGCGGTTGTGGAGAATTTTCCCTTAAGGCAGTACAAACAGGAGGGCCTTCCGGAGGATGCATTCCTAGAAGCATGGTGCACCTGCAGGTGGATTATGAGGCACTTAAGCAGGTAGGAGCAATTATGGGCTCCGGCGGGTTGGTAGTCATGGACGAACGAACCTGCATGGTGGACGTAGCCCGTTATTTCTTAGACTTTACCCAGGGTGAATCCTGTGGTAAGTGTCTGCCTTGCCGGGAAGGAACCAGGCAAATGCTTGCTTTGTTAAACAAAATTACTTCTGGTCAAGGGGAACTGGCTGATCTAGATCTCTTGGAAGAATTGTCTCTTTCGGTTAAGGATGCCTCTTTATGCGGTTTGGGACAAACCGCTCCTAATCCGGTTTTAAGCACTATGAAGTATTTTCGAGGGGAATATGAAGAACATATTGTAGACCGACGTTGCTCAGCCTCCGTCTGCGAAAAGCTGGTCATTGCTTCCTGCCAGAATGAGTGTCCGGCCGGAATTGACGTGCCGATTTATGTTGACCTAGTCAAACACCGCAAATTTCGGGAAGCTTTTGATGTTATTTACCGAGACAATCCATTCCCGGCCACCTGCGGGCGGGTTTGTCCCCATCCCTGCGAACTGCGGTGCCGGAGAGGGCTTCTTGATGATGCCGTTGGCATTCGCGAGCTGAAGCGGTTTGCCTGTGATTATGTTTATGAAAAGGAAGAATTAAAGGTTTCCCCTCCTAGGCGAAGAAAAAGCCAGCATATAGGTATTATCGGATCCGGACCCGCCGGACTAACTGTCGGTTTTTATCTTGCCAAGCTGGGTTATGCCGCGACCATCTATGAAGCACAGCCTGTGGCCGGGGGTATGATGGCGGTGGGTATACCTGATTACCGATTACCCAAGGGCATATTAAATCGGGAAATTGCCCTGGTAGAAGCCATGGGGGTAGAAATCCAGACCAACATAAAAATTGGCAAGCATATTTCTATAGGGGAACTAAGACAGAAACACGATGCCCTTTTTGTTGGGGTAGGGGCCCAAAAGGAACTTCCCTTGGATATTCCTGGAGAAAAGCTGAAAGGTGTACTGTCAGGGTTGGAATTCCTTCATGTGATAAACTTAAGCAATAAAAAGGTCAGTCTTAGGGGCAAGACTGTGGTGGTAATTGGCGGTGGTCACACGGCCATTGATGCTGCTCGTTCAGCTTTGCGTCTTGGGGCAAAAGCCCACATTGTGTACCGAAGGGAAATGAAAGATATGCCTGCGTTCAAAGACAAGGAGGAGATTTTCCAAGCGCAAAACGAAGGTGTGGAATTTACATTTCTTGCAGTACCGGTAAAATTTTTAGGCAAAGGGGATTGGCTTACCGGTGTGGTTTGTCAGCGGATGTGCTTAGGAAAATTTGACCAAAGCGGCCGCCGCCGCCCGGTACCTGTGGAGGGAGAAGAATTTATTATTTCCGCAGACTTTGTGATTCCCTCTGTGGGTCAGGAGCCGGAATACGACGGGTTTGACCGTGAGATTGGATTGAAAATAAGTAAATGGAATACATTGGTTGTTGATTCTCGAACATTGGGCACCAATATTCCTGGTGTTTTTGCCGGAGGTGATTGTGTCACCGGACCGGCAACGGTGGTGGAAGCCATTGGAGCAGGAAAGAGAGCTGCTGCTTCCATCGACCGATATCTTGGCGGTAGCGGCAAGCTACATGATGAAGAAACCATACTCCGGGAGGTATTTGGTCCAGTGGCTGAGCCAGGACAGAAGATGAAGGCCGGTCTAATTTCTTTAGGTCAGCGGGCGCGTAACTTTAACGAGGTAGAGTGTGTTTATACGGAGTACCAAGCGATAACTGAGGCAGCACGCTGCATGCGCTGCGATTGTAAGGAATCTGAGGATGAAGATGCGCAGGGGGTTAAGTGCCCTGGCTGCAGCTCTTAAGGGGGGTGACATGGGTGGAAATTGTGATAAATGGAATAAATTATGAAGTAGAGGAAGAAAAATCGGTACTGGAAGTAGCGAGAAGGGAAGGGATTGACATTCCTACTCTCTGCTACCATCCGGCTCTGGAATCCTACGGTGCCTGCCGCCTCTGTTTAGTGGAAGTAAAGGGAGGCGGTCGGTTGGGTTTGGCGGCCTCCTGTGTCTTGCCCGTAAGTGATGGGCTGGTAGTGGAAACAGATTCAGACCGGGTACTTCAGGCTAGAAGGACGATTCTAAAGCTGTTACTTTCAGCTTGTCCGGAAGTTCCAGCAGTTAAGGAACTTGCCGCCAGACTGGGTGTCGCGGAAACCCCTTATCTTTCAAAAGAAAACAGTAATGGTTGTACCCTATGCGGTCAATGTGTTCGAGTTTGTGAAAAGATAGGTATGCGGGCAATTGGTTTTGCCTTCCGAGGGCCTCTTCGGAAGGTAACCGGACCATGGGACAAAACACCGGAGGTATGTCTAGCCTGCCGGGCCTGTGAAAATGTCTGCCCGATAGGTCTGGTTAAGTTTACGGAGGACAAAGATACTATCTCGGGAGAACCCTGGCATGCCAATGTTCCTCTGGCTAAATGCAGCCGATGCGGTAAACCTTTTGCCTCTCAAACACTTCTTGAATATTTGCATAATACCGTTGACCTGGATGTAGACATTTGCTCTGACTGCCGCAAAAAGGAATTGGGGCAAACTTGGCTCCGCACCGCACTTCCTGATGTGCACAATATTTGATTGTTATCGATTGTAGGGACACCATACATGGCGACCGAAGGTTGCCACATCATATAATTCCGGGGCTGTCACACTAAACTAATTAATGTGACAGCCCCACTTGTGTCAGGACGTATCAGGGTTTTTCCCTGTTGACTTAGGGAAACTGCGGGTATAAAATGAACTTGAATTCATTATTTTGATTAGACTACGAGCAACTTACTGTAGATATTATTATTAACACAGTGAAAGTGCTAACAGCTAACTATTACTAATCTATGGAGCAGGAGTATAATTAATGGCTTACAGGCAAACAGAACGGGTTAAAGAAAAAATGGCAAAGAAGAGGGCAGAGATTATTAAAGCTGCCCGAGAGGTTTTTGCGGAAAACACTTATCAAGAGACTTCCATTAAAGCTTTGGCCAAAAAGGCGAAGATTGCCACCGGCACTTTTTATCTTTATTTTTCCAATAAAGAAGCCTTGATCAATATGATTGTTGATGAAATGTTTCAAGAACTTTTGAATTGTATCAAAAAAGAACGGGCACGGTTTACCGATGGTTTTGATAAGCTTCAGGCATCTATGGAAGCTTGTTTGAAACTGTTTGTCAAAGAAAAGGCGATGGCAAAAATTCTCTTAGTGCAGGTGCCGGGGGTAAATAATGCCTTTAATGCCAAGCTGATTGAACTGGAAAATGAATTAATAAAACTTACAAAAAGTGATTTAGATGAATTAAAAGCCGAGGGGAGATTGCCGGAGGAAGATACTTTGGTCAGTGCCATGGCTTTTGTGGGTAGTTTCCGCCAGGTTATTACCCATTGGCTGCGGGAAGGAAAACCGGAGAATCTAGAGGAGGCTTTTGTTACTTTGATGGAATTCAATATGAGGGGACTGGGACATATACAATGATGGGAAACAGTTACCTGGCAATTAGCTCCTTAAAAGTAGATTATTCTCACCGGGGAGAAAAGGTACGGGCTTTGGACGCGGTAAATCTCACCCTGGATCAGGGGAAAATGGGCGTAATTATTGGGCCCTCGGGATGCGGAAAAAGTACGCTCATGTCTGTTTTGGCCGGGCTAAATTCAAAATACTCCGGACAGGTATTGATTGGCGGCAGAAAACCTTCCCGAGGAGGAGGGACGGCTTTAATTCTCCAGGATTTTGGACTCTTGCCTTGGAAAACGGTCTGGGAAAATATTATTTTAGGGCTGGAACTGAGGAAAAGGAGCTTAAGAGAAATGAAAGCATCTGCAGAAACAATTTTAGAAAAAATGGATCTTTCTCCCTTAGCAAAAAGATACCCGGCTCAATTAAGCGGGGGGCAAAGGCAGCGGGTGGCGATTGCCCGGGCTTTGGTATTGGAACCTAAGCTGCTTTTGATGGACGAGCCTTTTTCTTCTTTAGATGCTCTTACCCGAGAAGAAATTCAAGATTTTCTCTTGAAAATTTGGGAGGAAACCAAGCTTACAACACTGCTTATTACCCATAACATTGAAGAAGCTGTTTTATTAGGACAAAGGATTTTTGTAATGTCTCCCAGTCCCGGACATATTGAAGCCCAAATACAAAATGATTTGGCAGGAGATCAAAGCTCACGGGGCCGGGCACAGTTTGTGGAAATGTGCAGTTTACTTCGTTCGTATCTTTATGTCGGGAGGAGGGAATTGTATGGGACAGGTACCTAATAAGCAGCCGGGTACTTTAATTTATCCTGTGGTTACTATGGCCGGACTCTTAATCGGATGGTGGCTTTTGTCATTAGGTTTAAACAGTCCCGCTGTTCCTCATCCTTGGGATGCGGTAAAAAGCCTGGTGGAAGGCCTGCAGGGTGATTTATTAATCCATCTTGGGGTGAGCTTGTATCGGGTGTTGGTAAGCTTAATTCTGGCTACGGTTTTAGCCGTGCCCTTGGGCATTTTTCTTGGCAAAAACATAGAAATTGATCGGAGAGCTGCTCCTCTTGTTTACCTCACTTATCCCATTCCTAAAGTTGTATTTATGCCTGTTTTCTTAATTCTTTTGGGCATGGGGGACACATCAAAAATTGTGCTCATCGCCTTGATTACTTTTTATCAAATCTTGGTGACCACCCGTGATGCAGCAAAGAATCTGGAAAAAGGTTATATTTACTCCGTACAATCTTTAGGGGCAGGTTCTTTTGAACTTTACCGTCATGTATATTTTCCTGCTTGTTTACCTGCTATTTTAACTTCTTTAAGGTTAGGTTTAGGGACAGCGATGGCAGTGCTTTTTTTGGCGGAAACGTATGCCACTCAGCAAGGTATCGGATTTTTTATTATGGATAGTTTAAGCCGGATGAATTACGAGGAGATGTTTGCCGGGATTATTGCCATGGGCTTAATGGGGTTTTTTCTTTATCTTCTTTTGGATCAAGGAGAGAAGATAATTTGTGCCTGGACTCGACTATAATTAAATTGGGCTATTGCATTAATTGATTCCACTGCAAAAACAGGTTGTTTAACCCCTATGGGGGTTTTCAATAGTAAAAATTGTCTTGAGCAGATAGCTCAAAAAGTTCTTTTTCAACTGAAGATCGCTAATTTAGACCTCCATTACTATGGTTTTGTGTTCGTTAACCTAAATTTGGGCATAATATCCCTGCTTTTGGCCTTTTCGGCTTCCTTAGCTTGCCCAGAGCCATCCGGGAAAACTGCTTAATATTTCGGGCTATAATTTTGTAAGCAGTGACCAAGTAAGTTTTTAGCACGCCACGTGTGTAAAGGTTATTCAGATCTTCCCCTCTTTTTAGAGCGGAGTTGGTTGCTTCGATTCCAGCACGATAACTGGTGTTTTCACGTCTGACCGCAATATTGTGTATTTGATCTCTAACCCGGTCAGCCTGGATGGTTTTTAAACTAACCCGTAATATCCGGTCTTTCTTCTGGGTCTTTACTGGACATATATCAAAATTCGGGCATCCTTGGCAATCCTCGTGTTTGAAGTGGCAACTGCTAGTCTTGGAACCGGGATTGAAATCGCTTCTAAATGGGATCTTGCCCTGGGGACAACTGATTATTTTCATATCATCATCAAACTTAAAACTGGTTGTGGAAAGTTTATCTGATGGAGCCTTACGTCCGGTCATATCTGTATAGTGTAGGTTAACCTCTAGCTCATCTGCCATTTCTATGACCTCTTGGCCGTAGTAACCTCCATCTAAGTAGATGTCCTTTACATCCGTCCTTTGTTTGATGATGGGTATGCGCTCCTTAGCCATCTCTACATCGCTGATGTTATTGGGTTGTACTGAAAAGTCGGTAATCACCTGAATCGGGTTTTCTTTGCTACTGGTTTCGCTCACGTTTAAAACGTAGCCGCTATGGTTCTTACCCGCTTTGTTACGGAAGGTAGCGTCACTATCATAAGCTGATTGCAGGGAACCGCTTTCAATTTCACTACTGGGCTTGGCGAGCCATATTCCCTTAGATTCATCGAAGGCAGCCTGTTCGCCTAGAAAACGCTTAAGCAGAACCATTTCTCGTTTTGAAGCAAGGTTACGATCCTTATTTGCCAAGTTATCTACCTCTTGCATGAGGTTAAGGACTTTCTGGAACCTGCTTTCCAGTTCCTGATTTCTAGTTCTGTATAGTAAATCAGTTCTGAAGCTATCTCTTAACACTTGTTTGAGATTATCGGAAAGCATGTTAGAAGCAATGCCTCTTACCGCTTGAACCAATACATCCAGGGCTAACGAGAGTCTACCGGCTTTCTTGATATTGGGAGAAATCAAGGTAGAATCCATACGCTGGTCATCGGTTTTTATCCCGGCTTGTTCGATAAAATTCTTGGTTAGGATTTCAAACTGTTGGAAAATCACTTCATCTTGCTCGGGATACTCTAATATGTGCCTATAAACTCTTTCTCTGAATTCGTAAAGGGTACGTTCAGCCAGGTAAACCTCACCCAGGTTTCTTATACCTAGGGCATAATTGACCTGGAAGTTAAAGTAGAACTGCTCGATTAATTCTTGATCAGTATAACCAAACATGTTTTTGATAATCTCTAATGACATCAGTATATTAACTGGAACATTGGGTCTGCCGGTATCAAGACAATACATGGGGGCAAACAGATCTTCGTTGATTTTACAAAAAACATGTTCATAGAAAACTGGTGCCCAGGTTTTGTTTAGTAGTTTGGCTACACTTGGTCTCATGGACTGGTAATGGCTAAAAAGTTCATCTTGATAGTGACTATCGTTTTTACGGAACATACTGCAAAACCACCCTAAAGTTAGTTTATCTTTTATTTGCTTTAAATATCTAACTATTACTTCGATATTCACAGTGGTTTATCCTGCTGTTTTACAATATTTTTGGGGTTTTTGCAGTGGAATCATTAATTTAATTAATTAATGCAACAGCCCTTTGTTACGAAGTGACAGGGGAAGTTACTATCCAAGGAGATACCCTAAAGAAAAAAGTACACTAAAAACTAAGGATAAGCGAGCAGTCCCGGCCAAAGTGGCATTTAAGGGAGCACCTTTTTTCGTTCTGATATCCTTGATCAGGGGTGGAGCTAAAAGGAAGCTCAGCCAGCTTAAAAAAATCCAGGCAGAAGTTTGTTTAGTAAGCCACATGATTAAAGGTACCATACCGGAGGCGGCAAGTAATAAGTAATATTCCATTTGGGTACCGGCGGGCCCAATTCGGACAGCAAGAGTTTTTTTTCCTACTTTTTTATCCGTTTCTAAATCCCGGTAATTATTTATTACCAGAATGGCAGTTATTAAAAACCCTATCGGAAGGGAAGCCCACCAGGCGGAAGAGAGAACGGATCCGGCTTGCACATAGTAGGTTCCTAAAACCGGCACTGGCCCGAAAAAAATAAAGACAAATACTTCTCCCAAACCGTGGTATCCAAGGGGGAAAGGTCCGCCAGTATAAATAATAGCACAGATAATAGAAGAAATACCGATGGCAAGAACCGGCCAGCCTCCGATCCAAATTAGATAAGTTCCAATGAGGAAGGCCAATGCGAACACAACCCACATTCCTTTCATCACCTGTTTAGGGGTAAGGAGCCCGGCTTGGGTCACCCTTAAAGGGCCGGTTCTTTCTTTGGTATCCTTTCCTTTTTTATAATCAAAGACATCATTAGCCAGGTTGGAACCAATCTGTAGGAGCAGAGCTGCCAAAAGAGCAGCTAACGCCGGACCAAAACTAAAGGATTGGTTTCCAAGTGCTATAGCAGTACCTACTATTACGGGACCCATGGCAGCAGGCAAAGTTTTGGGACGCATGGCCAGCATCCAAATTTTAAACTTACTTAAGGTATTATGTGTATCCTGAAATTGTGCCAAGATTATTAACCTCCATTAATCTCTCTTTGATAAATATATAATCCAATATTCACTCGTGCCTTAATTCTCTTATATCCTACGGAAATTGTCTAACATTAAATTATTCGTGTTTTTTATTAATTATCCTGCCAAAGGCTGAAACAAGAAAACATGGTAACAAGTTATGTATAATTGAATCGGAGGAAGTAATATAAAACAATAATTAGTTGAGCAAAACCACTTGACATCATATGCGGATTCAATATACTATTACTATTAGTAAATAAATATTTACGAATGGTAAAACATATAAAGGGCTACCCCTATCTCTTTAATTATAAGAACTTTTTTATACTTAGCTAGTTATTTTAAAATTTGTCAGTATTTACATTTTTCAAAACATGATATGATAAATAAAAATAAAAAAAATTAAGGAGTAAAACTTATGAATAAACCCCTAAAAGGAGGCCCAAAAACTATTGGCTCTGTAATTAAAGCAGTAGAAATTATTGAAGAGCTTGCTGAATCTGATATAGAATTAGGTGTCACAGAAATTAGTAATAAATTAAATTATGGCGTAAGTGCTACCTATCATTTACTAAATACTCTAAAATTAAGTAATATTATAGAACAGGATGCGAAAACAAAAAAATACAGGTTGGGTTTAAAGTTATATAAAATTGGTAAGATGGCTAAAAGGGAAAAACATCTGGCTAATATTTCTAAACCATACCTAGAAAAACTGAGAGAGGAAACGGGGGAAACAAGTAACCTTATTGTATTGGACGGCGATGAAGTAGTTTATATCCAGCAGGCAGAAAGTACAAAGATGATTAAAATGTTTACAACAATCGGGGCACGAGTACCAGCATATTGCACTGCGGCTGGAAAAGTTCTATTAGCAGATCTGCCAAAAAATAAACATATTTCAATTATAGAGAAAACCAAGTTTGTCAAATATACGGAAAACACCATAGTTGATCCACAGAAACTGATTGAAGAATGCCAACTTGCGAAAATAAGAGGTTATGCATTTGATAATGAGGAGAGGGAAGAGGGAGTAATCTGTGTCTCATCACCGGTTTATGATTTTGATGGGAGGGCTATTGCAGCAATCAGTGTATCTGGCCCTTCGTATAGAATAAATGGGGATAGGTTGGAAAGAATTATTGAGTCTATGATTAATATAGCCGGTGAGTTTTCAAAACGTCTTGGTTATTCAAAAAAAACATAAGGATTATAAGGAATAATGTATTTAAAAACATGGTAACAAGTTATGTATTGTGGCCATGTTTTTTTATATAAAAATAATGAGAAAAAAACAAATAATTGTCGTAAAAACTACTTGACATTTTATACCTAACAATATATATTATTACTATAGGTAAATAGTAATTTACCTATAGTAAAGTATATTAAAAACATATTGTTTAAATAAAGTCTGCTAAGAAGAAGTGCTAAGTAAAAGGACTTAATAAATATTAGGAGGATAAAAAATGCAACGTTTGGATGGTAGGCCAGAAGTAGTTGAAAGGATTCTGCTCGGGCCGGGACCAAGCCCAGTGAGTCCGAGGGTTTTAGAAGCAATGAGCCGACCCACAATTGGACATTTGGATCCCGCTTTTTTGAACATCATGAGCAGCACCATGGATTTAATTAAATATGTATATCAAACGAATAATGCCGTCAGTATCCCCATGTCCGGAACCGGCAGTGCTGGAATGGAAACGGTTTTTGTCAATGTAATAGAACCGGGAGATAAAGTAATCGTTTGCGAAAACGGTGTTTTCGGCCAAAGAATGATTGATGTGGCTGGGCGCTGCGGAGCGGAAGTAATCCAGGTGAATGCACCTTGGGGATGCCCAATCGACCCAAATGAGGTAAAAAAGGCAATATCCGCAAATAAGAAAATAAAAGCTGTTGCCATTGTTCATGCGGAAACTTCTACCGGTGTATTGCAGCCTTTGGATGAAATAGCATCCCTTGCCCATGAGGCGGGTGCCTTGCTAATTGTAGATACTGTAACTTCATTGGGCGGCGTTGAGGTGCCGGTGGATAAATATGGTTTAGATGTAGTTTATAGTGGTACTCAGAAATGCCTGAGCTGCCCGCCGGGGTTATCTCCTGTAACCTTAAGTGATAGGGCAGTGCAGTGTTTAAACCAACGAAAGAATAAGGTGCAGAGCTGGTACCTCGATTTATCTATGATTCAAAGGTACTGGGACGCCGAAAGGTTTTATCATCATACCGCGCCGATTAATGCTATTTATGGATTGCATGAAGCTTTGCAGTTGATCAAGGAAGAAGGGCTGGAAAATAGGTTTAAACGCCATCAGTTAAACAGCAAAGCATTAATAGCAGGTCTTGAAGCAATGGGAATGAAGATGCTGGTGCAGCCTGAATATAGACTCGCTCCATTAAATACCGTAATCATACCGGACGGTATTGATGATCTCAAGGTAAGAAAAGCTTTGTTAAATGACTATTCTATTGAGATCGGTGGCGGATTAGGAGATTTAAAAGGAAAGATCTGGCGCATCGGATTGATGGGATATGGAAGCACTAAGCGTAATGTAGTTTTGGTTTTAACAACCTTGGCCAATGTTTTAGCAGATCTTGGATATAAGGCTGACATAGCCAATGCCCTGGCGGCCGTGCGGGAAGTTTATCAAAATAACTAACTAAAGGCTTTCCTACAATAAGGAGGAATTAAATAAGGTGGATTAGGCAAAGCCTTATTACACCAAGCCCAGGGAATTCCGAGAGTCTACTTAAATATTAATTAAAGGAGGATTATTATTATGACTTTTTTCCCTAAGAAAAACCGAGTTTTAGAATGCTTAAGAAAAAATGAGGTTCCCATTGGTCTAGAACTTTACACAGGTAACGCATCTATAGTAGAAATTGCAGCTTATGCGGGTTTTGATTTTTATATGCTAGATATGGAACATTCCACTGTAAATATTGAAACAATGAAACATTTAATCACTGCTGCAGATGCAGCAGGAATCACTACCATTGTTAGAGTACCTGAAAATAATGGAGCAATTATCGCTAGAGCAGTAGAAGAGGGTGCAATGGGTGTAATTGTACCCCATACCACGAGCGCTGAGGATGTGATAAAATCACAAAATGCATTACGCTATCCCCCCTATGGAAAAAAAGGCAGCTGTACTGCTATTCGTGGAGCAAACTACTCAACTGCAGGTTGGGAAGAATATTTAGAGCATCATAATAATGAAGTTATGCTGATTGCACTCCTAGAAGATCCGGATGCTATTAATAACGCTGAAGAAATTTTTGCGCAATTAAAGCCTGGCAGAGATGCGGTATGGTTTGGCCGATGTGACTTGGCTCAGTCATTAACAAAGCTTGGTGAAAAAGTTAACTGGGATCATCCATTTGTTTTGGAAGGTTTTGAAAAAATAATAGCTCTGTCTAAAAAAACCGGTATTCCGGTGTTGGGTATACCCTGGCCTGTAGCAAATGCAGAGAATTGTAAAGCGGTAATAAATAAAGGCGCAAGGATATTATTGTACAATATTGATCAGCTGCTCATTTACGATGCTTTCTCTGCTGCTATAAAAGCGATGAAGGCGTAAGAATTATACATAAAGGTAAGTTACTGTTAGCTGCTTGAGGTAAAAATCCACGAGCAGACTAAGGGAGGAGGCTGGATACGGGACAAATGCGTTCCGCTCCAGCCCTCTAACAATGAAAGTTATTTTTTAAATGGTTGAAGTACATTTCCGTGCTAAACATTTTTGTGGACTAAGCAGACAAGCTGTGGAAAATCAGTTGTTTATACTATTAATAACATCTAAAAGGTGATGTATGGGAATGTTCTTTGACTGCTTTTAGTACATGTTAAATTCTATGACGCTTGTGCATTTTTTCTCTTGCAAATGAACTTGGGACAATTGTGAAATATTTACAACACTAGTGTATACATATGAGATTTTTAAAGAATATTGTCCTTGATTAACCACTTAAATAAGGTGTAGAATTTTTAATCAAAACTTAAATATCTTTGAAGCTATTTAAGTAAGTAAATTTGTTGGAAGGGAGGGTAGAAATACATTACATATCTAAATATCTAAAATATGAACTAAAGCCGGAACAAGAACCCAGTTGTAATTTACGTACTAAAAAAGAAAAGGGGTTGAAACAATGAGTAAAGCAAAAAAATGGTTTTTATTAATGTTAATTGCTGTTGTTTCTTTAGTATTTGTTGCTTGCGGTAGTAATGATGCCAGCAATGGCGATGGTAATGCTGAAACTAAGACAATAAAAATTGCTCATTATGCTGGTCCTACTCACCAGGTAAGTATTTCCCTTAATGAAGTATTTAAACCTATGGTTGAAGAAAAATCAAATGGTGCTTTAAAAGTCGAGGTTTATGGGGATGGAAAACTCGGCAGTGAAAATGAATATTTAAGCGCTGTGAGATCAGGATCAATTCAAATGGGCGTAAATGGGGCAATTATGGGTAGTGAAGTTCCTGAAGTTGAAGTCATCGGATTACCTTTCTTATTTAATGATTTAAATGAGGCAAAAAAAGTACTGACTAGTCCTGTTGCAATGGAAACGGTACCTGGTTTTGAAGAAAAATTAGGATTACATCCATTAGGTTTTAGCCCTGGCGGTTTTAGAATCTTCACTAGCAATACACCACTTGATAAAGTAGAGGATTATAAAGGTCTTAAATTGAGAATGACCGAGGGATATGAAGTTAGAACCAAAACCGGCCAAGCCTTGAAAACAAATGTAACTCCATTACCTTTGACTGAGGTCTTTACAGCTTTAGAATCTGGTGTAATTGATGCCCAAGAAAATCCTTCGGCTACAATTATTTCTTCAAAATTACATGAGGTTCAAGATTATGTAGTTTTGACAAATCACATCTTTAGTCATGATATTATTTACATTAACGATAATTTCTGGAATAGCCTTACTGATGAGCAGAAAGCTATTATTGAAGAAGCAATTGATGCTACAGAAGAAAATTGCTGGAAGATCGTAATGGAGAATGAGCAAAAGGACATCGACTTCTTTAAAGAACACGGATTGACAGTCATTGAGCCAGATGAAGAGTATAAGAATGATTTAAAAGCTGCCGTTCAACCGGTATATGATTGGTATTATGAAAAAAATGCGTGGGCTAAAGAGTTAGTTGATAAAATTGATGCCGCGAAATAGTTAGCAATACAAAAAACGATTTGATCGTAAAGAATACTTCTTCTTTACGATCAAATCGGTATTTTTATAACGCAACAGTTACTACCCTTGATTGACAATTTATAATGGTGGATTTAGCCATTATACCATTCTACTAATAAATTAGGAGGGTAAATATGAATAAAGTTGGGAAGGCAATTGATTTTGTTATAAACAACTTACTCGTTCTATTGCTTGCTGCTTTATGTATTGTTGTATTTTTAAATGTGATTTTGCGTTCTGTATTTACATCAATGACTTGGACGGTAGAAATATCGCGCTTATTATTTGTTTATTTTATTATTATAAGTTCTATTGTGGCTTTAAAAGAAAAAATTCATTTTAGGGTTGATTTGCTGGTTAACCATTTACCGGCCAAACTGCAAAAAATTTGTCATTTAATTGGCAACTTATGCGTACTATTTTCTCTTTATGTAATACTCATAGGCAGCTGGAAGCTAGTAATCATAAATAAATATGCTACTTTGACGGTTACTGGGATTTCCTATCTGTATTTATATGTTGTCGGCATTATAACTGCATTAGCAATGGGGATAATTATCTTGAGAGACTGTATTCAATTATTTACTAAGAAGAAAACAGAATAGTTTCAAGGGTAATACAAAATAACATATTAATAAATTTTGTATGATTAATCCATAAGAAAAGGAGTTATGAAAATGACACTGCTTGTTTTTTTCGCAACGTTATTTGGATTTATCGCTATCGGTGTCCCCATTGCATTTGCCCTTGTTTTGTGCGGTATGGCACTGATGGTGTTTATGGGGCCCTTTGAGAGTCATATTATTGCTCAGCGTTTTATTGACGGGCTAAATAGTTACTCCCTTTTGGCAGTACCGTTTTTTGTATTAGCCGGCGAACTCATGAGCAGGGCTGGTATTACTAAAAGAATCATAGACTTTGCCATGGTTTTAATTGGACATGTCCGAGCAGGACTGGGGTACGTAGTAGTTATGACTTCCGTCATATTTGCTGGATTATCGGGATCGGCAATAGCCGATACTGCTGCTGTTGGTACAGCTTTAGTTCCTGTAATGAGATCCTACGGATATAATATCAGCAGAGTAACCGGTCTAATTGTATCTTCCGGTATTATTGGGCCGATTATCCCACCCAGTGTCGGTTTAATTATTTACGGGGTGGTTACCGAAACATCTATTATCAGGTTGTTTATGGCGGGAATTATTCCTGGCTTGTTATTTGGTCTTGGGTTAATGATTGTGTGGAATATAACCTCTCGCAAGGATACCAACATGGTACAAACAGAACGGCATAGCTTTAATGATTTCATTAAGGTGACGAAAACTGCTTTTTGGGCACTAATCCTGCCCATTGTTATCATCGGAGGATTAAGGGTTGGAATATTTACAGCTACCGAAGCCGGTGTAGTAGCAGTTTTTTATGCATTATTTGTTGGTTTAGTGATTTATCGTGAAATAAAACTGTCAGATTTACCTGAGATTTTTATTGAAACGGCAAAAACTACAGGTACCGTACTGCTTCTTGTAGGTGCAGGGTCAGTGACCGCTTGGTATATTACCCTAAGTGACATACCACAACAGCTAACTGGGTTACTGGGTGGTTTAATCGATTCTCCCACATTGCTCATGTTATTGATTGTCGGGATACTCTTTTTAGTGGGCATGGTGATGGATATCACCCCATCTACCCTAATATTAGCACCCATCTTTTTAGTAATAACTAACCAGGCAGGGATTGATCCGATTTACTTCGGGATCATATTCATGGTAACACTTACAATTGGGTTAATTACCCCACCGATTGGTGTCGTTCTCTTTACAGGGATGAAAATTAGCGGAATTAGTTTAGTGGATGCATTAAAAGGTGTATGGCCGTTTATATTGGTAGAATTGATCATAGTTATTTTAATGGTTTTATTCCCACAGATTATATTAGTGCCGTTGAAATTTTTAATATAATAAGATATGATTCTTGATACGCTAAAAAATAAATCATAAAAACGTTATCGTGTTATAAGAAAAGTATACCAAATGTTTGGTATACTTTTTTAGCATTCCGAGTAAATTTCCTGCAGATAACTGGCATGTTAATTCATGCTTTAGAGATCCCTCTATTTAAAAGCTTAAGGTGCCTTTATACCTTGTATTGTCTACACTATTGACTTTTGGAGAAAGAGATTCTAAGATACAATTAATAAAATGAATTATGATTCATATTTTATATTTAGGAACTACAGGAGGGTTATATATGGGCCAGGAAAATTGGGAAAAAAATAAGATTTGGAATAGCTTGAGAATCGGCATAGGGTTCCTCTTAATTACCGCATTAATTGTAGGATGTGTTCAGGAAAATGATAGGCAGGAAGGACTGGGGCAGACAGATAAAGAAAAATTAAAAATCGGCGTTTTACCTATTGAAGATACGATGCCCCTCTTGGTAGCGGAAAAGAACGGTTATTTTATTGAAGAAAATCTGCAGGTAGAATTGGTCAACTTCCAAAGCCCGGTGGAGCAGAGTAATGCCATGCAGTCTGGTGAAATGAACGGGATGGTCACAGATATGATTGTGGCGGCCCTATTAAAAGATTCCGGATTGGATTTAAAAATGACATCTATTACCTTAGGAGTTACACCGAAAGAAGGTCGCTTCGCCATCATTGCTTCACCTAACTCCAAGGTAAAAACGTTGCACGATTTAAAAGGGAAAGGCATTGGGATATCTCATAACTCCATTATTGAATACGTCACGGATGGTTTATTGAAAGAAGGAGGGATTAACCCTACTGAGGTAAAAAAAGTGTCCGTTCCCAAAATTCCGGTACGTATGGAAATGCTTTTCAGTAATCAGATCGATGCCATTACTGTTCCGGATCCTTTAGTGACACTTGCTGAATTCAAAGGAGGAAAAATTATTGCAGAGGATACATCAAAAAATTTATCCCAAGCAGTAATGCTTTTTGACCAAAGAACTTTAGATAATAATAAAAATGCGGTGGAAGCTTTATACCGGGCTTATATCAAAGCGGTTGATGATTTGAACAATCACCCGGAAGATTATAAAGATCTTTTAATTAAAACTGCCAATATCCCGGAACCAATTGCCGAAGATTATCAAATGCAACACTATCCCAAGCCTCAGGCTCCCAGTGAGGAAGATGTAAATAATATCTTAGACTGGATGGGGAAAAAGGGGCTTTTAAAAAATCCATTAAAGTATCAGGATTTGGTGCAAGAAATTATTTAGGGGACGGTTCAAGATCGTTCCGGAATTTTTCAATTTTTATTTAATATGCGATATCAAAAAGGAAATAATAGAAATAGTCAGGATAGTTTTTGGGAACTTTTTTGTCTTAAACACCATCTAAATATGTAAATACGTTATGTAAGTGCGCTAAAATGTTAAATCAATCGTTTTATTAGTCAATCGATTAGCAGTTAGTCAGGTGAAATCCAGCGGATAGCAGATTGGAGAAGAACTAAAAATGTATTTTGAAGATTTTACAGTTGGTCAGAAATTTTATTTGGAACCGGTTACTATTACAGAAGAAGAAATCTTTGAATTTGCTGGCAAATATGACCCGCTGCCGATTCATGTTAATCCGGAGTTTGCCAAAGATTCAATCTTTGGAGGGATTATTGCCTCGGGTTTCCATACCCTCTGTGCGGTGCATGCAAAGTTTGTAGAGCAGAAATTGCTTTATGAAGAAGTAATTGGAGGACTGGGTTTGGATTATCTGCAGTGGTCTTTTCCGGTACGTCCCAATGATACTTTGCGGGGAGAGTTAGAGATAACGGAGAAAATCCCTTCATCTAAAAGTGGACGGGGGATATTAGGAATAAAGGTTACGGCCAGAAACCAAAATGAGCAGGTGGTAATGACCCTTCAGGTAAAATCATTGGTCAAAACCAGGGAATGAGAATCAAAAATAGAGAATAAAGATTAGAGAATGGAATCAAAACAGGGAGAGGAAAATACATATGGATAAAAAAAATCTGGTGCTTAAAAAATATTTTAGACTTAGCCTGGAAGCGATTTCTGCAACCTTTAGCAGGTTTCCCGTAACTATGCTGCTGTTTCTGGGACTTGCCGCTTTAATCATTTATCGGATTGAGGTTCCCTATGAAAGAGTGAGGGATATCAATGATATTTTAGACCGTTTAACAGGGGTCATGGCTTTGGGTATTCCTTTGTCCCTAAGTATTTCACTTCTTTTGGAAAGAATGGGGAAAGATAAAAGTATCATCCTAAAGATTGGCTCTTTTGCCTTGGTGGGGGCTTTTCTCTCCTTGTACTATATGTTTTTATTTACTGACACCAATATGGTATCTATGACCAGACTGCTGCTTTTAATCATGGCACTCCTTTTGGCCTTTTTCTTTATTCCTTTTCTTACTAAGAGGGATCATTTTGAAATCTATGTAACTAACGTTATTACTGGATTTGCCACTTCTGCATTTTTTACTGTGGTTTTAGGGTTAGGGGTAATGGCGATTTTGTTTGCCATTCAGTCTTTGCTGTACAGCAACATGGATCGCCAAATATATGCCGACACTTGGGTTTTAGCCTGGCTGGTCTTTGCCCCTTTCCATTTTCTTTATAATCTGCCGGACAGCAATAGTAAATTTACGCTTAAGCATTTTAACAAAGTGATAAAAATTATGCTTTTATACATCGTCTTGCCGGTGATGTCCGTATATACATTGGTTCTTTATACCTACTTTGGTAAAATTATAGTGACCCAGATTTGGCCGAAAGGCATTGTCTCTTACCTGGTGGTTTCCTATACAGCAGTGGGCCTAGCCGCGATTTTTCTCATTACACCCTTTCGGACAGGAAATAAATGGGTACGGGTTTTTACGGAGGTCTTTATCAAAGCTATCTTTCCCCTTCTGGGCATGATGTTTATTTCCATCGGCATTCGGATTAGCGAATTTGGCTTTACGGAAAATAGGTATTTTATTTTGGTGATTGGCCTCTGGTCAGCCTTGATGATGATCTATCTTAATTTTAGTAAAGGAAAAAACAACACTGTACTGCCGGTGAGTCTGGCTATTTTTGCTTTGCTAACGGTAAGTGGCCCCTGGAGTGCTTTTGAAGTTTCGAAGATGAGTCAGAGTAATCGCTTTTATCAAATTGCCGCTAAATATGACTTAATTCAAGAGGGAAAAGTGGTTAAGAATAACCAAAAGTTGGCACTGGAAGATCAGCAGGAAATTACGGGGGTCTTGGCCTATTTTGACCGTTCCCATAACTTAAGTGAATTAAAATATTTACCGGATAATTTTACTATGGG
The DNA here is from genome assembly GCA_050952465.1 of Bacillota bacterium. Lineage (GTDB taxonomy): Bacteria > Bacillota > Dehalobacteriia > Dehalobacteriales > Dehalobacteriaceae > DUPU01. The sequence continues at coordinate 177,073 of JBMNKZ010000011.1, forward strand.
TCAAATGAAATCTGTCTTCGGCTTTGAAGCTGTTTATGCTACGGGTATCAGAAATAATTATTTCTCCTACTATTGGAACAGGGAGCAGCCGGTGACAATTACCGGATATGATATCTTTTTCCGGATGGATGCTTATCGAAACCTGGATGGGATGAATTTATATGAAAAGGAGTTAAAGACGGAACTAGGAAAAGTAAAACTTATTTTCAGCCATGAAAACAAACTTACGGTACAAAAAGACGATCAGGTGATTTATCAATATGAATTAAATAAACTTGTACGGGGATTATATGAAAAATACGGTAGCAATTTTGACGGAGGTTTTAAACCGGAACCTGTTAATGCTTCTGATCGGGAAAAGCTGATTTGGAATGATGAAACAGATCAAGTTAAAATTATGATTATTTTTAATAATATTCATGGGACAGTTAACATAGACAAAAATGAGTTGAGCATAGATAATATCAGTGGGGATGTTTTTCTAAAGGTAAAATAGTACTCAAATTACTTGTAGTAGTACTAATTTCGTGATTACTGATTCATGGAAACGATAAAAGCATGGAGACGATGAAGATGGTGAAGTTCAAGAAGATGAGAGTGGAAAAAGTATTAAAGGGTATGGAAGAACAAGGGATAGACGGACTTTTTTTAATGCGGGAAGCCAATATTAGATATATCAGCGGTTTTACCGGAGGGGACTCTTTTGTTCTATTAACTCCCCATCACAAGATATTTATCACTGATTCTCGTTACACAGAACAGGCGGAACAGGAGTGTCCTGGGTTTGAAATCGTCCAGTATCTTGGGAGTTGTCCTGGTTTGGAGGAAACAATCTCCAATTTAGCTGAGGTACATCGAATCAAGAAAATAGGTTTTGAACAGGACGATGTTACCTTTAAAATTTATGATAAATTGCGCCGGACTTTGGGGAACAAGACGGAACTTGTTCCTACCTCCGGGTTGGTAGAAGCAGTTCGTCTTGTAAAAGATGTGAGGGAAATTGCCTGCATTAAAAGGGCGGCGGAAATTGTCGATGAGGTTTTTACATATATTCTTGGTGTGATTAAGCAAGGTCCAAGGGAAAAGGATATTGCGATTGAAATTGAGTACCAGATGAAAAAGAAGGGTGCCTCTCATCCCGCTTTTTCCACCATTGTGGCTTCGGGCCCGCGGGGTTCCCTGCCTCATGCCATTCCTTCGGAAAGGGTTATTAAAACGGGGGATTTAATTACCATGGATTTTGGGGCTGTCTATCAGGGGTATTGTTCTGATATCACCCGGACAGTATCCGTAGGAGAGCCAACGGAAAAGCAAAAAGAAATTTACAGAATCGTAAAAGAAGCTCAGGAGGCAGGACTTAATGCGGTTCGGGCCGGTATTGAAGGAAGTGCAGCCGATAAAGCAGCGCGGGATGTGATTGAAAAGGCAGGTTATGGCCCTAATTTTGGGCATGGCTTAGGCCATGGGGTGGGCTTGGAGATCCATGAGGAGCCTTCATTAAATACTAAGTGCCGGAAAGTGTTGGCTGCTGGGTCCGTTGTAACTGTTGAGCCTGGAATTTACATCCCTAATTGGGGCGGGGTGAGAATCGAGGACACAGTTTTAGTCACTGAAGAGGGCTGCGAAATTCTCACGCATGCTACTAAAGACTTGATTACCATCAATTAAAAAAGTCTCAATCGTCGATCATTATGGGCGCATCTTGATGCGCCCATACAGTCCGTTTCCTCGACTATTCCATATTGTAAGGGCGATGCATAATCGCCCTTTTTATGATTTGTTTTTTAACCTTGATTCCAGTACTACCATTTCTTTGAAAATCAGGACGTAAGTGTTATAGTCAATATCACCTTTTTCCATTCGTTCTTTTAAATCCTCCAGTGCTTTATTAATGCTATTTGAGATTTGGTTTGCTGTAAACTTTTCTCCGCCTTTTATTGTGGGGTTTAAAAGATCAGAAAGTTCTTTTTTATCTATCCGGGAAAACCAGCCTACTTTATAAATATTTATTTTACCTGTCTTGGCCCAACGGTATAAAGTGCTGCGGGAAATGCCAAATAGCTCAACTGCTTGATCTATGGGAATTAGTTCCTTTTCCATTATAAACCTCCCTCCCAAAATTAATAAGCTTTAAAAAAAGTCCCGGTTGCCTGCCAGGACTGAATAAATATGAATTTCTATTTGGGGTTTAATGTTCTTCTTGTCCTTCTATGACTTAATACATTATATGTGTATGGTTGACAAGCTGTGCTAAGGATTATTGATACGTTTAAGATTTTTACGATGACAAGGTGTTTTTTACAAGTGTAGGAACTAATCTGTACAATTAATAAAAAAGCCGGTAGGTAAATAAAATGACCCCTGTACAGTACAGGGATCATCTACTTAAAACAGCTTAGTCTTTTTTATTGTGTCCTTGACAAAGGGTACATTTTAAAACCTTAGCCGGCTTTTTTAAAACTTTAAATTTTAATAGTCTTCGTTGGAACTGTCCACCAGCTTGCATGTATCCTCCGAACATGTATTTCCACAAATAGGACAACTGGTAGTTGTTTGGTTTTTAGGTTCAAACATATTGCCGCATTGGGAGCATTTATAGAAAGGTTCGGCGTTGTCAGGTTTTTTAAAATTTCCCATAAACTAACCTCCCTGTTTTTAGTTAAATTTAGTTTGGCCCATTTAGAAAGGAATCATACGCACCGAATTCTTACATTGTCTAATCTTGCTTTAATTTCTAAATTAAATCATAATATGTAGGTGGGTATAAGAATAGGAATTTTACTAAGGAGAGAAAAATGAAAGAAGATTTATTAGAAGCTCGGCTGGAAAAGGTGGGCCATGCCAAGATAATAGCTTATATATTACTTATTCTTACTGCTTTTGGTTGGGGCTTAAGTACAGTTCTCGGGAAAGTATTAGTTGGTACGATCACTCCGGCACATATTTTATTGGTGCGTGCCGTTATTGCTTCTTTTGTGATATTTCTGGCGGCACCTGGGAAAATTGTGACTCTTAATCGTGCTGATTTCAGAGCGGGTGCTATTTTAGGGTTTATTATTTTTACTTCATATTATTTAGGGATTTTTTCTTTGAAATACACTACTGCTTCAAAAGCAGCTTTTCTGATGGCTCTTAATGTTTTACTTGTGCCTGCCTCAGAAGCTGTGCTTAAGAAACGACTTCCATCAAAATGGATTGTAATCAGTGTTATTTTTTCTTTAATTGGTTTACAATTAATTTCTGGTATTAATGGAGATGGGTTTAATTTCGGAGATTTTCTCGCTTTTTTATGTGCTGTTACCTATACTGTGTATACTATTGCACTGGATAGATGGGGCCGGGATAAGGATGATTTTATTTTGTCCTTTGTGCAGTTGGCAATTTTGGGTATATGCTCTTTTTTGGTAATAGTATTGTTTGAGGAATTTGATCTATCCGGGGTGTGGATCAGTTTATTGCCTCTATTAGCAATGGGGGTTTTTGGTACAGGAATGGCAACTTTGTTTCAGACTAAGGCCCAAAAAACGGCTTCTACAGAAAGTGTGGGAATTATTCTTTTAGCCGATCCGTTATTTACCCTGGTGCTGGCAGCTTTATTCCTCCGTGAACCAATATTTATTTCCGGACTCGTTGGGGGCGGATTAATTTTACTCTCCTGTGTCATTGCTATTATCAAAAAGATTTAAAGTATAAGCTGTTGATGATATGTTAAAAGAATATAAACCTGATGTCATTGATAACGTTAAGTTTTTAACTCTATGGATTTTTATTGCCAGATAAAAGGATTTCCACTGAATTGAAGAAAGAGCGCAGAAGATAAACATCCCTTCTATACGAAGGGATTTAATTTTGCTATAATAAAATGTATAGTTTACCAGAAAAAAGGATAGTTGCCAGCGATAGGTAGAGGAGGTGTTATGAGTTTTCATGTCTAACGAACACCAATCCATCCAATTATACTGGAAGAATTATATTAAAAACGGTAAATTAGGCTCAGGATATGTAAGGGCAGAGGTTGAGCTTTCTTGGCAAAGATGCAGAAATGCTGGGGTGAATCCTTTTGGAAAAGGAAGTATTCTTGTTTTAACCGGGGAGGAGCTAGCGGAGTTAAAGCATAAGCAAAAAGACCTAATTGAAATATCTAAGCCGATTATGGAGAATCTCTACAAATTTGTTGCCGGGACAGGCTTTTTGGTGATTCTGGCAGACGAACAGGGTTTTATTATGGAAATGTTAGGAGACCGGGACACCTGGGAAAATGCCCTGAAAATAAACTTGGTGCCGGGAAGCTGCTGGCTGGAGGAATATGGAGGAACCAATGGTATAGGTACCGCTCTGGTACTGAGGAAACCTGTTCAGATCAACGGGGAAGAGCATTATTGCCAGCCGGTGCAGTCTTGGACCTGTTCCGCCTGCCCTATTTATGATGAAAGAGGCAGTTTAATCGGGGTTTTACAAATGTCGGGACCGTCTTATGCTACTCACCTGCATACTTTGGGTATTGTAGTAGCGGCGGCTAAAGCCATCGAGGAGCAGTTACGGGTGGAGTTTAAGAACCGCCAGCTGACTCTGGCTAAAAATCGAATCAGCAATATCTTTAACCATATGTCCGACGGGGTAATTATCTTTAATTCGGAAGGTATCAGTACCCAGATGAATCCGGCGGCAGAAAAGATTTTAAATACTTCTGCTGACCGCTTGCTGGGAAAACATATTGGACAGGGATTCAAAGGAAAGTGTTTCAGTCAAATTAATGATTTGCTGAAAAGGGGCATAAGTTTTTCTGATTTTGAGGTGCTTTTTGAGTCGGATCATCATTATAATTGCTGTTTGGTTTCGGGAGATATTATTCACGATGATAAAGCTAATATCGGCGGCGGGGTTCTGATAATTAAGTCTTTAAATAAGGTAAAAATTTGGTAAACCAAATTAGCGGGGCTCAGGCGAATTTTCGGTTTTCCGATATTCTGGGGGAGAGCAGGGAAATTCGGGAAGCGGTTCGTATTGCCGCCATGGCTGCTGAAAGTGACAGTAATGTTCTCCTCTTTGGAGAAAGCGGAACGGGAAAGGAGATCTTTGCCCAGGCCATACATAATTTGAGTTTTCGGAAAAACGGTCCTTTTGTGGCTCTTAATTGCGGGGCGATTCCCCGAGAATTAATTGGCAGTGAGTTATTCGGTTATGTGGATGGAGCTTTTACGGGAGCAAAAAGAGGGGGGAGACCGGGTAAATTTGAGTTAGCCGCCGGGGGAACCCTGTTTTTAGATGAAATCGGTGATATGAACTTCGGCAAACAAGCATCTCTGCTCCGGGCGATTCAGGAAAGAAAAATTGTCCGAATTGGGGGAGACAAGGTGATTCCCATAAATGTGAGAATCATTAGTGCCACCAATAAAGATTTACAGAAGCAAGTGAAACGGGTACCTTCCGCCAAGATCTTTTTTATCGTTTAAATGTTATTTCTATTTTTCTGCCTCCCCTGCGTCGTCGTTTAGATGACATTCCTCTTTTGTTTCATCATTTTCTTCATCAGGAATGTCAGCGGTTGGGTAAAAAAATAGATAAAATTGATCCGGCCATTATTCCGGCTTTGCAAAACTACGATTGGCCGGGTAATATTCGAGAATTACAGAACATAGCAGAAAGAATGGCCTGTATTTTTATGAATGGAAAGCTTCATTTGGAAGATTTGCCTCAAGAGATATTAGATGGTGGGAGAAAGGAATCTCCGCTTTTTATCGAAAAAAATAAAAAACCAGATGCCGTTAGCATTAATCGGGAACGACAACGCCGGAAAGAAAAAATGGAAGCTTTCGAAAAAAAAGAACTAGTTGAATTACTTTTTAAGTGTGGTGGGAATATCACTCAAGTGGCTAGGGAAATGGGTGTTTCCCGCAATACCATCTATCGAAAGATTAATACCTATGGCATTGAAAGATAATGTGAACAAGTTAGGTGAGTATTTATAATGTCACAAATGTGTAATAAAAATGGTACAACAATGTGACATTGTTATTACATAAGATACAGTTTTGCAGCTTTCTGCTTAAATGGAGATGGTGGTATATAACAAGGAAGGTGGTCGCATAGCTGCTATTTACTCTCCCTTTCACTACGTGACGTCCCCCTCAATGAGGGGGTTTTTTATTTGGCATAAGAATTGCATTAATTATTAATAGGCATGAGTTTAATTAAATCACAAAAAATCTGTTGGGAGGGATGAAGCGATATGGAGAAATCTTTGGTTATCAAGCCGGAAAAATGTACCGGCTGCCAGACCTGCGAGCTGATTTGTTCTTTTGTACATACCCAAGAAACAAACCCTATGCGTTCCAGGATTTCAGTATTTAATTTTGAAAAAGCGGGTTTTTTCACTCCTATTGTCTGCCAGCAATGCAGTAAACCGGCGTGTATGGAAATTTGTCCGGTAAATGCCATTTCTAGGTCCGAAGAAACCGGGGCGATGATAGTTGATGACAAAAAGTGCATTAAGTGCAAAATGTGTACTATAGCCTGTCCTTTCGGTGCTACAATTTATGACCCTGTCCTGGACATAGTGGCAAAGTGTGATTTGTGCCAGGGTGATCCCGAGTGTGTTAAGTACTGCCCGTCAAAAGCGATTTCATATCAGGAAGCCCATGAAGCTCATATTCTAAGAAGAAAGAGCTATGCTGAGAAATTCCGGGGTTTTTATGAGGAGGTGAGCAAATAATGTTTGGTTGGATGGGAAAGGTTTTAAGAGTTAATTTGACCAAGGGCACCATAAAAGAAGAGAAACTGAAGGAAAAAGACCTCCATCAATACATTGGGGCACGTGGCTTGGGTACCAAAATTTATACAGATGAGGTAGATCCCAAGGTAGAACCCTTGAGTGCCGAAAATAAACTGATTTTTATGACCGGGCCGCTAACTGGAACTATTGCCACTTCATCGGGAAGATATAATGTGATTACCAAGGGTCCCCTTAATGGAATCATTGCTGCCTCAAATTCCGGGGGGATCTTTCGGGCCGGAATTAAAAAATGCTGGTTGGGACGGAATCATTTTTGAAGGTAAGGCGGAGAAACCGGTTTATCTTTGGATTAATAATGATCAAACCGAATTGCGCTGCGCAAAAGATATTTGGGGTAAAAGCGTCATTGAGACCACGGATTGGCTGAAAGAAAACACTAAAGAGGAAGCAAAGGGTGGCCTGTATCGGGCAGGCGGGAGAAAATTTGGTAAAGTACGCCGGAATTTTGAATGACTATAACCGGGCAGCAGGCCGGTCCGGCGTTGGTGCTGTCATGGGGTTTAAAAATCTAAAGGCTATTGCAGTACGAGGAACCAAAGGCGTGAAAGCAGCTGATCCGGACGGGTTCTTTGCAGCCGCCACGGAAACGAGAAATAAGCTTGCGGGCCCACCCGGTAACTGGAGCAGGACTTGCGGCCTTCGGCACCAATATATTGATTAATATATTAAATGAGCACGGGGGACTGCCCGGTGAAAAACTTCAGTGAAGCAGCAGTATTCCCCACGGCGGAAAAAATCTCTGGCGAGTATCAGGGCAGAGCATTATCTGGTCCGGAATAAAGGGCTGCTTTGGCTGCTCCATCGGCTGCGGCCGGGTCACCCGCATCAAAGACGGAAAATACAAAGGATTAGGAGAAGGACCGGAGTATGAAGCTACCTGGGCCTTAGGATCTAACATAGGTTTAGACGATTTTGAGGCCATTTCCAAAGTGAACTTCCTGTGTAATGAATACGGACTAGACCCGATTTCCTTTGGCGGCACCATTAGCTGCGCTGTGGAAATGTACCAAAAGAAAATCATTCCGACCGAGGATGTGGAGTTTCCATTAAACTGGGGAGACGGGGCTGCTTTGGTGGAATTGATTAAAATGACAGCCTATCGAAAAGGCTTTGGCGATGCCCTGGCGGAAGGTTCTTATCGTTTGGCAGAAAAGTATGGGCATCCGGAATATTCCATGACGGTGAAAAAACAGGAATTACCTGCTTATGATCCCAGGGGGGCAGCAGGGCATCGGCTTGAATTACGCCACCTCAAACCGGGGCGGATGCCACGTGCGGGGCTATATGACTTCTCCGGAAGTATTGGGCATTCCGCTTAAGGTCGATCCCGATGCTACAGAAGGGAAGGCAGAATTATTAAAGCTGTTCCAGGATCTCACCGCTTTAGTGGACTCCTCAGGCATGTGTCTCTTTACCACTTTTGGGGAAGGTTTGCCGGAAATTGCTGCTCAAATCAGGACGTTGACCGGTGTGGATCTAAGTGACGAGGAGTTCTTGCTGGCTGGGGAACGGATCTGGAATCTGGAGCGTCTCTTTAATCTTAAGGCCGGTTTCACCGCTAAGGATGATAGTTTACCCCACCGGCTGGTCAGTGAGCCTATGAAGGGCGGACCCCACCAGGGACGGGTGACGGAATTAGATAAAATGCTTCCTGAATATTATCAGCTGAGGGGCTGGAACGAAGACGGAGTTCCCGGGGATGAAAAGAAAAGTGCTTTGGATTTAGCTTAATTAAGTATTTAGAACCATTCGGGTTGCCACCTGCGCCTTTCGGCCCGGGTGGCAATTTTTAGTTAAGATAAGGCATGAGGGGAGAGGTTAGGATGCAGGAAAGGATAAGTGCGGAAAAATTGATTAAACAGTATCCTTCCGATAAACGTTTTTTATTGGCGATAATGCAGGATGTTCAGAAGGAATTTAATTTCCTCCCCAAGGAAAGTCTGAGTTTGATGGCTCGCCATGTCAGACTGCCGGTAGCCAAGGTTTACAGTATGGCCACTTTTTATAAGGCTTTCAGCCTGGCTCCAAAAGGCCGCTATTGTATAAAAGTATGTGACGGTACTGCTTGCCACATTAAAGGGTCCAATATACTTACAGACCAAATTTATAAAATCTTAAAGATTAGGCCGGGGGAAACCACACGGGATGGTGAATTTTTCTCTGGAGACAGTCAACTGCCTTGGGGCTTGCGCTATTGCGCCGGTGCTGCTGGTGAACGGAAAAGTACACGCCAAGGTAACATCGAGCAAGCTGGAAGAGATTCTTATCAGGTGCAGGGAGGCAGACCATGAATGAGATGAAACAAGATGAGGATGAAAAAAAACGATTCTGGTATGCTGTGGTACCGGATGTGTAGCCAACGGGAGCAGGAAAATCTTTCGAGAATTAAAGCTTAAGTTGGCGGAGGAAAACCGCTTTCAAGTGATGATGTTTGTAAAAGCCACTGGGTGCAATGGGTGGTGTGAGAAGGGTCCCCTGGTAAAAATCATGCCCGATGATATTACCTACTGCCGGGTCAAACTTTCTGACGTAGAAGAAATTATTGAGAAAAACCATAAAAAATGGGCAGTTAATTAACCGTCTTTTGTATCGTGATCCTCGGACCGGGGAATACTGCCGCTCCCACCATGATACTAATTTTTACAAGAAACAGCTGAAGGTGGCTCTGAAAAATATTGGCGAAGTTGATCCGGAATCTATTGAAGATTATTTGGTCCATGGGGGTTATCAGGCTTTAAGGAAGGCTTTAACTATGCCTAGGGAAGAAATAATTCGGGAAGTGATCTCGTCCGGCTTAAGGGGACGAGGAGGAGGGGGATTTCTTACCGGCTTGAAATGGCAGGGTTGTGCCAAGATGAGTAATGCGCCTCGTTATATCATTTGTAACGGTGATGAAGGTGACCCGGGGGCTTTTATGGACCGGAGCATTATGGAAGGCGATCCCCATAATGTGTTAGAAGGGATGGCCATTTGCGCTTATGCCGTGGGAGCAAGTCAGGGCTTTATCTATGTTCGTGATGAATATGATTTGGCAGTGGACAATCTTACCAGGGCGATTCATGATGCTAAGGAGCAAGGATTTTTGGGACAGCACATTTTAGACAGCGACCTTAGTTTTGATATTCAGCTGGTTCGGGGAGGAGGTGCCTTTGTCTGTGGAGAGGAAACGGCGCTCATGGCCTCCATCGAAGGAAATGTGGGAGAGCCTCGGGATAAATATGTTTTTCCCACGGAAAAAGGATTATGGGGACAGCCTACTGTAATCAATAATGTAGAAACTTGGGTTAATATCTCCCACATCATTAAACATGGTGCAGAAAACTTTGCCTCTTACGGCACAGCAGGGAGCAAAGGGACTAAGGTCTTTTCTTTGGTGGGTAAGGTCAATAATACCGGCTTGGTGGAAGTACCCATGGGTACCACCCTGCGGGAAATTATCTTTGATATCGGCGGGGGGATTCCCGGGGGGAGAAAATTCAAGGCGGTTCAGACGGGAGGACCGTCAGGAGGTTGTATACCTGGTAGTTTGTTGGATTTGCCCGTGGATTTTGATACATTGACTCAGTCTGGCTCCATGATGGGGTCCGGGGGCATTATTGTAATGGATGATCGGACTTGTATGGTGGAAGTTGCCCGGTATTATGTGAAATTTC
>JBMNKZ010000012.1:0-33634 GCA_050952465.1 Bacillota bacterium
TAAAAAATCATAATAGCCCTATTTATAGAAAGGTTCATATGGTCAAGATGTTGATGTGCTTAGGCTTTAATCTTCTTCTATATTAAATCGCACATTAGTCCTATCATTTATTCACAATTCTTATTTTTCTCAATCGATTCAAAAAATCGACGTAAATTTTCCGGTAATTGATATGCTTCCTTACCAACTCTATTATTTAACTGTGCTTTTTTGTCACTATATACTTCACGAAGTATGGCATCAATTATCATTGCTTTTGGAGGAACATTATATTCTTTACCTTTGTACACCCATACACGGCAGTCCACTTCATCCCCGCACAAATCGCCACATGATTCACAAAGTGATTCTCTCATTTCCAGTTGTATATCATTTCCATTAATACGGATAGTAGGTGAACTCTCAAATCTATACTGTATGGCCTTTTCCTTACTATCAATATGAATTTTATTTACAACAACTTCTATGCCCGCTAATTCAAGCACTTTAGCAACGTCCTTAATGGCTTCTTCAAGACTGCTCTCCGTGCCCTGGCATCTTGTACATATACTTAAATCTAAAAACAAAAAATCAATTATTATTTTTTTCTTTTCTTCTTCATAATTTTGCTCTTCACACCCGCAACTCGTACTACAGCATGTATTATTTCTTTGAGTTTCACAACATCCCATAATAAAAGCCTCCTTCTTTATAACGCCTAGATTCATAAGAAAATTTTTCGGTTGTAGTAAAATTTTCTTACATTAGCGGCGTTTCAATGAGGCGGAAATATGCTCCCGCCTCGTTATAAATATCTTTTAATATCCTCTACCGACGGAACTCTTCCCATAATCTTTACCTGTTCATCTACTACAAGTGCAGGTGTTCTCATTACACCATATGCCATAATGTCCTTAAAATCCTCTACTTTTTCAATAGTGGCTTCAAGTCCCAGTTCCTTTACAGCCTCTCTGACATTAGCCTCTAATTTTTTGCAATTACAACATCCTGAACCTAAAACTTTGATTACCATAATAAATCCTCCTCATCAATCAATATTTTTTCCGTTATTATCGTCATTCCACAATTTTCTTTTACACAGATTTCACATCCTGTGCATTTTACAAGACTCATCATTTCAGAATGAATCTCTGCTTTACACAAAAATATATGAAAAAGCATTAAATAAGTATCCAATAATAATAATCCCTGCTGATACGATAGATACAAAGATTGCTAAAAGTTTAGGCTTTACCACCTTTCTGAGCATAATTATGGAAGGCAGAGACAGGGCTGTTACTGCCATCATAAATGACACTATAGTCCCTACGTCCACTCCTTTTGCAAATAACGCTTCGGCTATTGGAAGAGTACCGAATATATCAGCATACATTGGAATGCCCACTACAGTAGCAAGCATCACTGCAAATGGATTATTACCTCCAACCACATTTTCTATGAATGACTGTGGAATCCAGTTATGAATAGCCGCCCCTATGCCTACACCGATTAATACATATAGCCAAACCCTTTTGATAATATCTCTGACCTGTTCCTTTGAATATGATATTCTTTCCTTACGAGTCATTTCAGGCACTTCCGCATCAACATTTTCAATTTCCCTTACATATCCTTCTACATATTTTTCAAGTCTAAACTTTTCTATTAAAGTTCCTCCAATAACTGCCAAAATTAAGCCTACTACAACATAGGCTATGGCAATTTTAAGACCGAAAAATGAAATTAACAACATTAATGACGCCAAATCTACTATTGGCGAAGATATTAAGAAAGAAAAGGTTATGCCTAAAGGCAATCCAGCCGAAGTAAAACCTATAAAAATTGGTATACTGGAGCAACTGCAAAAGGGAGTTATCATACCAAGCAGTGCCCCAAGTATATTCCCTTTAATGCCTTTTATCTTTCCGAGAATCTTCTTTGTCCTCTCTGGCGGAAAATAACTCTGGATATAGGATATGACAAATATTAATAGTGATAATAATATAAATATTTTAATTGTATCGTATATAAAAAAGTGAATACTTCCGCCTATCCTTTCGCTAACAGGTAAACCAAATACTTTTTCCACAAGAAGTCTTACCAATTCTGAAAGCCATCTCATTTTTAATAGTTGGTCATTTAACCAACCGAATATCATGGCTAATATGTTCATATGAAAACATCCCCTTTACCCCTTACACACTTCAAGTTATTTTTCAACATGTTTGCACTTTTCAACTTCACTGCAATTCTCTTATTTTGATTAATTACATACCGCTTATCAAATCTGATTGTTCTTTACTCTCTGTATTAAATCCTCGACTTTTTCCTTAATTATATCTCTTGTTTTTCTGTAATCCTCTATTGGTCCGCCTGACGGGTCACTAAGCCCCCAATCTTCTATATGCTGGCATGGTACATAAGGGCATTCTACATTACATCCCATCGTTATTAATATATCTACTTCCGCCGGAATATCGCTTAATAGTTTCGGATGATGGTCACTCATATCCACTCCTGCTTCTTCCATTACCTGTACTGCTAGTGGCTTCACTTCAGGGTATTTTTCCGTCCCTGCCGAATATGCTTCTAATACGTCACTTCCCAACTTCTTTGCCCAACCTTCTGCCATTTGAGAACGGCAAGAGTTGTGGACACATACAAAAGCAACCTTCTTTTTCATTCGATACCACCTTTTTCTACAAGGTTATTGAAACCAATGCCTTGTACTATTTGCAATCCTGACCAATGTAAGCATGACCGGGACTTCAACCAATACCCCTACAACTGTTGCAAGAGCGGCTCCAGATTCCAGTCCAAAGAGTGAAATTGCCACTGCAACTGCAAGTTCAAAGAAATTGCTTGCTCCAATCATTCCCGCAGGTGCTGCAATATCATGGGGAAGTTTCCATATCTTTGCCCATCCATAAGCAATGAAGAATATAAAGAATGTCTGGATAATTAATGGTATGGCAATTAATATAATATGCAAGGGATTACTTAAAATTATTTCACCCTGGAACGAGAAAATAATTACTAAAGTGAGAAGCAAACCTACGATTGTTACATTATCAAATTTCTTGAGAAAAATGTTCTCGAAATACTCTATACTCTTATGTTTAATGATGTTCCTTCTAGTAAGGTACCCTCCTGCCAATGGAATAACAACAAACAGGATTGTTGATAATATCAGCGTGTCATAAGGAACGGTCACATTACTTACCCCTAATAGGAATGCAACAATTGGTGTAAATGCAAACAATATTATCAGGTCATTCACTGCTACCTGCACTAATGTATAAGCAGGGTCGCCTTTTGTCAGATAACTCCATACGAATACCATAGCGGTACATGGTGCGGCTCCTAATAATACTGCACCTGCAAGATAGTCTGTCGCTAAATCCGGACCAATCCACCTACTGAACACTACTTTCAAGAAAAACGCTGCAATAAGATACATTGTAAAAGGCTTGATAAGCCAGTTTGTTACACAAGTAACTATTAGTCCCTTCGGTTTTTTTGTTGCCCTGACAATGCTTGAAAAATCAATTTTCAGCATCATTGGGTAAATCATTAGCCATATGAGAATAGCAACAGGAATTGATACATTTGCATATTCAAATTTGCTTAAAGTTTCAGGGATTGAAGGAACTAATTGTCCTATTGCAACTCCTACTATAATGCATACTGCTACCCATACTGTAAGGTACTTTTCAAAAAAACCTAATCCTTTATTTTCTTGCATTGTTTCTTTGTCACTCAAGTTTTATGCCCCCTATCAATTTAAATTATCTTGTTCTTACTATATGATTATATTCAGTTATAATCATATAGTGACTAATTTAAAGTTTTTACAGAAAAATAACTAAAATCAGTTTTCTATTATTAATAATTTTCATTAATTGTTATTGCACTGCTCTCGAAGATACTTAAGAACCTGACTTTTATCTTCCCGTAGTTGCTCACATGTAAAGTTACTGTTTTTATATTTTTTAAGTGTCTCTATATCTCTTAACAATTGTGTATTTTCAGCCATCTTGTTTTTAATAAATTCATACAGTAGGTTATTTTCTTCAATAAACTTGTTATCTACTCTGTAATAGACCCATTGAGATTTCTTTTCACTGGTTATAATACCTGAAGTTTTTAATTTATTTAGATGTCTTGAAGCATTAGACTGCGTCATATCCAGCACTGTTTCTATCTCGCACACACAGAGTTCCTGTCTTATTAGCAAATTGAGTATTCTAATTCTGTTTTCATCTCCCAACGCTTTAAAGATTTCTATTAAATCCAATTTATCACCACCATATGATTATATTCAATTATACTCATATATATAATAGTATTGATTTATTTCTCTGTCAACAATAAATACATTATCTTATAAATCAAAAAATATGTTTTTTATATTTATCACATAATTCAAGAATACGTTCCCATAACATACCCCAAACCTCCCCTACGATGTGAAAATCTAATTTTGGGAATAACTTTATTATTTTAGAACCAACTTTATTATCATAGAGTCAACTTTATTATTTCTAAAACATTTTCCTTATTCCTTTTCCCTAAAAATCCATACCCCTAACTATGTATATTTAAAATAAACTCCGCTCCAAACCGAAATCCCTCAAACCCTTATCCCTTCTCGCCTTATGCCCATTTTCCTAATTCTTTCCATATAATAAAGTCGGTTCAAAAATTCCATATTTTCATTCCATTTAATAACATTTATTCCTTAATTCTTGTAGTAATTTTTAAAATAAAGTCGGTTCCAAATAGGGATAAGGTGAAAGGAAAAAGGTATAAGGTTGCATTTTCTATTGTCTTATTTCAGTGTTATTTCAATCAACATATCGTTTTCAATTCCTTTAAAATCAATACCTTTAGCCTTATTACTTACCCCTTAACCCTTTCTTACAGAAAACAAACCCCGCAGCAAATTAAGATTTCTCCTGCATCTGCTACGGGATTTTGGAACGGACTTTATTTTTATGGAGCGAACTTTATTTTAATGGAGTAAACTTTATTAGAATTATACACCTGGATCGGATTAAATAAATGGCCGCGATGTTCAAGCGCACGAACCGTCATTTTGGGGCATACTGATTATGCTTTTACTGCTAACACATATACGCATTTAGATTTGGATGAACTTAAAAAAGGCATAAATAAAATATAGGATAATGCGTAAATATCCTAGATTTTTTACGACAGTGCGTGTTACTTGTGTGTTACTTGCGGCATCTGTTTTACTCTGTTTCGTAATGACTTTACGCAAAATAAAAAACCGCCAATCCTTTTAATATGGCGGTTTTACTGGTGGGCACAGTTGGGTTCGAACCAACGACCTCTTGAATGTGAGTCAAGCGATCTCCCGCTGATCTATGCGCCCATGTTTAGCATATTTATTTTAACTTCAGTTGGTGGAGCTGATGGGATTCGAACCCACGACCTCTTGAATGCGAACCAAGCGTTCTCCCTCTGAACTACAGCCCCGGATACCTTAAGTAAATTATAACACCCTCATCAAGCTTGTCAACATTTTATTCCATTCTTGGTTTTCTCCTAGAGCAGAATTATTTTGCAAATTTGGGTAATAATAAAACAACAGAATCACTTAAAAATATATTTAAAAGGTAAAGGCTGGAAAAGCTGATCATTATTCTGCAGCTTTTCCTCTTTTTTGAGGTGAACATCATGATTCTTCTTATTATTAGAACCACAATCCTTTATTTTATTGTCGTTATTGCCATGAGAGCAATGGGAAAAAGGCAGATAGGACAACTGCAACCCTTTGAACTGGTGGTAATATTAATTATCTCTGAAATGGCTGCTATATCCATGCAAAGCACCGGTATTCCTATTACTAGCAGCATCGTACCAATTATAACCATTGTGGTTTTGCAAGTTTTTTTAGCACTGTTAAACCTAAAAAGCGAGAAAGCCCGGTTGATTATCTGCGGTAAACCAACCATTCTTATTGAGAACGGAAAAATTATGGAGGATGAATTACGGCGAAGCAGGATTAATATGAATGACATTTTAGAACAACTACGAGCCAAAGACTGTTTTAATATTGCCGATGTGGAATATGCCATATTAGAAACCAATGGAAGCTTAAGCGTCCTTTTAAAATCTCAAAAAAGGTCGATTCAGCCGGAGGATTTAAACATCGAAACTAAATATGAAGGGCTGCCTACCAACATTATTATTGACGGACAGGTCAACCATGATAATTTGCAAAAAGCTGCTTTGGATGAAAACTGGCTCAAGGAAGAATTGTCTAAAAGAGACATTAACAATATTAGCGATGTATTATTTGCCAGTTTAGACACTTCAGGGAAATTATTTGTGGAACTTAAGACGACACGAGGAGGCAGTAAACAATGAAATACTATATTTCTTTGCTGGTGATATTTATCGGAGTTTTGGGCTTAGGTTTTTTTATTATTAGTTCTCTATCCCACAGCGCAGTGGATATTTCAGAAAATTTAACGCAGGTTTCTCATGCCATTAATGAAGAGGATTGGCCCAAAGCAAAAGAACAATTTTCCCAGGTGAAGGAAAAATGGAATCAGCATAAACAATGGTGGGCAATGATTATTGACCACCATGAGATTGATAATATTGAAATTTCCCTAACCCGAACTGATGAATACCTAAGTCATCAAGATCTTTCATTAACAGCAGGTGAACTCGCTGTCCTAAAACACTATTTAGAACATATTCCGGAAACAGAAAAAGTCAGTTGGAAAAATATTTTCTAAACTTCCCCCGGAAGTATCCTTAAAACACTCAGGGAGATTTGCCGGTTTTTCCTTCATATTTCTCTAAAATTATCTCTCTGTTTTCCACGATATACCTAAGCATTGATTCTAATTCATCTATCTCGGAAAAAGTATTATATAATCCAAAGCTTACTCTTACCATCCCTGGCCTGGGCAGGTCAGGGTTTTTTATATGTCTTCTTATATCTTTAGAAGACAAACCCATCAGTCTTTGTATGTAGGGTTGGGCACAAAAACAACCGTTTCTTACGGCAATGCCACCCTCATGGGACAGTACTTTCGCCACAATGTCATGGGAAAGCCCTTCTATATTAAAAGGGATAATTCCTAACCGATCTTCGCCAGGCGTTTTATCCCCGTAGATTTTTATCTCCGGTATTCTGCTTAGACGGCTCAATGCGTAATCTGCCAATTTCTTTTCATAGGAAAATATTTCTTCCATCCCGATACATTTCAAGGTTTTAATTGCCGCCTTTAGAGCGACGACACCTATTAGATTTGGCGTACCGGCTTCATCCCGATGGGGCACATCATCCCAGATTACCCGGTTCCGAGTCACAATTTTCACCGTTCCGCCCCCGGGATATTCCGGCCCCCCTTTTCTTAAATATTTTTTAGGCGCAATGATAACTCCTATGCCAAAAGGGGCATACATTTTATGGGCAGAAAAAACCAGAAAATCAATATTCTCCGGCGTATGCACCTCTTTCATTTCAACCGGGCAATGGGGCACCAGCTGAGCCCCATCCACCAGTATTTTGGCATGATATTTATGGGCAATTTCCGCCGCTTCATGAATCGGATTGATATAACCTGTGACATTGGACGCCCCGGTAATGGCAACCAGCTTCACCTTTCCTTTATACCTTTTCAATTTTCGTTCCAAATCAGTTAAGGAAATTCTCCCGTCTCTGCCCACATTAACATAAAGAACACAATATTTATCTCTCCAAGGTAAATCATTAGAATGGTGTTCCATTCCGGTGGTAAGAATCTTACAGCCCTTGAGATTTTTCGCGAGCCTGTAGGAAAGCTTGTTGATTCCTTCCGTGGTATTCCTTACATAAATAACCGTATAATAATCCGGGTCGGCCTGAACAAATTCTAACACCTCTCTCCTTGACTCTTCATAAATATCAGAAGAAACTTGAGATTTAAAGCCAAGACCTCGATGAATGGAAGAGTACCAGGGAGCAAATTTATTAATTTCCCGCATGACAGAGATAAAAGGAGGTGTGGTTGCCGCATTATCAAGATTAATCGGAACTACCTGCCTCCCATTTTCCAAGGGTACTTTTGTTTTTAAACCTACCACATATTTTTTCAATTCTAATCCTAAATTATCTCCTGACACAAATCTCACCTGCGCAATTTTTTACCTAATATTTATATATTGCATCAGGTGATAATTGTGTGCTGGAGGGAAAAAGAAATTTAAGCAACCAAACCGGCTACCAAAAGAGGTCCCTCTTCCCCAAGTAAAGTCCCTGCCTCCTGATGATTAAATAACCAAATTGACAGGTTTTCTTGGCTAAGGATCACCGGCATCCGGTCATGAATTTTTTCCATATAATGGTTGGCCTGAGTGGTTAATATCACAAATGCCCCGTACCGTCTCCCGGTTTTAGAATCGGTAAAAACGTTATAAAGGCCTGCCATATACATAACGGAAACATGAGGAAGCCGTAACAGGTATTTGTCTTTTTTCTTAGTCGGAGTACCTGTTTCCTTCCATTCAAAAAAGCCGCTGGCCGGTATCACACAACGGCGGGTAGCAAAAGATGACCGAAACATATTTTTAGTCCCGACAGTCTCTTGCCGGACATTGATCACCACTCCCGGGTTATTAAAACGGGGAAATCCCCATTTCAAAGGCACGGCTCGAATGCCCCCTTGGGCAGTGGGAAGTAAAACCGGGGCAATATTGGTAGGGAAAATTTCTCCTGTCTGCATCTCCTCCCGTTCCGGTGTCCCGGCAAACTTTTCGTCAATTTCCTGAATAATTTTCCTTATCACCAGGTTATCTTCTTCATCAAATACCGCATAACGTCCGCACATTCTTATACCCTCCTCCCCTAGTTTTTCTTCGCTTCCACAAACCAGCGATTTCCTTCCAAAAACAAAAAGGTTTCTTTCCCCCAAATCCGGCAGGTATAACGTATGCCGCATCCTCCTGCCTTCAGGCTGGCTGCGGGACGTACATCCAACACCCGGTCGATTTCAAAACGCCTGCCGTCTTCCCAAATAATATTTTCCGGTATCACATTGCCCCCCTTATCAAAGCGGGCAGTTACGTCCACATACACCTTATGCCGCATCAGCACACCTCCCTAGACTGTTGCCAATATCAAAATATCGCGAACCATGGAACGGTTCTTTACTTTTGATTAAAAAAACCTACCGGATGAATCACATGATCATCCTTAGGATTTAAACCGGTAAGTTTCCTATCCCCCAGCATCATACCCCGCTGAATACTGAAATGGCCAAACCTTTTTCGCAAAGTGTCCACTGTTTTCTCCAGGTCTTCATGACGTTTCCTTTTTTCCTCATCCATAAACAAGGATACCTGAATTGCACCACCCTCCGTAACCAGATCCGTTCCTCGCACGCCAATACTTCTGAGGGGTTTCTCCCAATGATAATTGTTCATAAACAATTTCATGGCCATAAGTGCAATATCCGAAGAAAGATTTGTCGGCCGCTCTACCTTACCCTGTCGTTCAAAAACAACCAGATCAGTGTCCCGGACATGGATCTGAACCGTCCGGCATTGAAAGCCATGCTCCCTCAGCCGGGCAGCGACACTTTCTGCCAGAACATATAGCACCAGTTTCACATCCTCGTTATCCACCAAGTCCCGGGGAGTAGTGGTGCTGTTACCGATAGATTTAATAATTCCTTCATCGCCAAAAACAGAGATCTCCGAATCATCTTCCCCATTGGCAAACGACCATAGTATATCCCCCCATTTTCCCAAAAGAAAATGCAAAAAATACCTGCTGGTATTGGCAATATCTCCAATGGTTCTGATCATATAACGCCACAGTTTTTTTTCTGTAGACCTGCCTACATAAAGGAGATCCGAGGCGGGAAGAGGCCAAACTACCTCCCGAAAATTATCCGGTGTAATTACCGTCGTGGCGTCGGGTTTTTTATAGTCCGAGCCCAGTTTGGCAAATATCTTGTTGTAACTTACGCCGACAGAAGCGGTAATTCCCATTTCGAATTTGACCCGAGCCCGAATCTGATCGGCAATTTCCTTTCCCCCACCGTAAAGACCTATGCTTTTCGTCACATCCAGCCAGGCCTCATCAATCCCAAAAGGTTCAATCTGATCCGTATAAGTTGCGTAAATTTCCCGGGCTAGACGGGCAAAACGCAGGTAAAGGCTGTAATCCGGCGGTACCACTACTAAATCCGGACATTTCTTCCGTGCCTGCCAAATTACCTCCCCAGTCTTAATTCCAAAACTTTTTGCCAGATAATTTTTCGCCAGCACGATCCCATGACGCAAAGTAGGATCCCCGCCCACCGCTACCGGTTTATCCCGAAGTTCCGGCCGGTGCAGACACTCCACCGAAGCATAAAAGTTATTCAAATCAGCATGAAGTATCACCCTGTTCAAGAAAACCACCCTGTCAGAACACCAGTCTCCAGAACGTACGTTTAGAACGTCTGTTTGATATAGTATATACCTCTGCCTGAGAAAAATCAAGGTAATGGCAAATAATTAATAGAGGAATTTTTTGTAAATAAAATAAAAAACAAAAACGGCTCCATATGCAGAGAGGCGTCCCTACATATAAAACCGTAAACTGTTGCAAAAGCCTATAATTATTTTCTCAGCCGGGCTAAAACCGGATCCAAGGCATGGATCCAGGGGGTAAAACCATTATTCTCCTTAATGAAATCTAATGCCATTTCATTTAAACCCCCGGGAGTCATCTCTTGAGCAAGGAGGCCTAATTCTTCATCTTCTGTATGGCGGGCCTGGAAGGATAAAGCCTCAAAAAAGGAGGTGGTATAATTAACAGCCTCTTTTTGGGAAAGTCCTCCCCTCTCTCCCCACTGCACAACTTCCCACAAAAGAGTGTAGTAAGAACTCATTAATGCGGTAATAGCAATTAAAGCTTCAATTTGTTTCACATCATCTACGCCTACGATTTCGCCAAGAGGTTTAAAAAGTTCCGCTACTTCCCTATCATTAGGGTAAATGGCAATGGGGCCAATCCTTTTTGCCGCAAAAGGAAGGGGAACCATCTGCACTAAGGTGCGGGTTTTCCCAATCCATCCGGCGACCTCAGGCAGTTTCCGATCTGACAAGAGGTTGATTACCCGGTGATTCTCCCGAAAAGATAAGGGGCGTAAAATCTCCTCACCGTATTTGGGGACTACTGCCAAAACTACCCACTCTGATTTATCCAGAACCTCTTGGTTAGATTCAGCCACGGTTACATTTTTAAATTTCTCGGCTAGATCTTTAGCCCGCTGGGCGTTTCTGGGCGAGAGATAAATCCTATGATCCAGATCCCCTCCCGAGCAAAATCCTGTAACCAAAGCCGACGTAATTACACCGGTTCCGATAAAACCAATATCTGCACCCATTATTCATTCACCCTCTTTAGATTTAAGGCAAAACCCCCGCCTACCCTGATAGGAACACCTGGGGCTTGCTGTGTGAGAAAATTTGCCCGCTCCAGAATCTGTTCCTGAGAAGGCGGCACCAAGTCCCTTAACAAATAATCCCGGTCTAGATTTCGATAGGTTTCCAAACCTAAGCGATGATAAGGTAGAAGCTCAATCTCCTTTAATTTCTTCAAAGACCTGCAAAACTCCCCTACCCTAATTAAATTTAGATCTGAATCGTTTACCCCGGGAATCATTGGGATACGTACGATAATTTCCAAGGGAAAAGAAGATTCCCCGGCTTTTTTAATATTATCTAAAATCAGGGCATTATCAACCCCCGTACATTCCTGATGCATTGCCCCATCCATATGTTTAATATCCACAAAGAGCACATTAAGCCAGGGCAGTATCTTTTCGACCTGCTCCCAAGGGGCATAAAAACTGGTTTCCAGCGCGGTATGTATACCCCGCTCCCGGCAGGTTTTAAGCACCTCCCGGACAAAATAAGGCTGAGCCAAAGGCTCCCCACCACTGATGGTTACCCCGCCTGACGAATGAAAAAAGAAAATCTCATCCTTGGATATCTCTTTTACTACTTCCTCTCCACTCATCCGGCTTCCGTATTTTTTCCATACTCTTTTCGGGCATTTTGCGACACAGGTAAAGCAATTCTGGCATTTTGCCCTATCAAGACGCACTTTACCCTCACCTTCTGTGATAGACAAGGCTCCCTCCGGGCAAGAGTGAACACAAATCCCGCATCCGATACAGCGACTGACGGCATATCCTTTTTCCGGCTGAGCTTGCTGGGACTCAGGAGTAGAGCACCAACTACATCTTAAGGGACAGCCCTTAAGAAAAAGCACCGTCCGGAGGCCCTGTCCGTCATGGATAGATGTCCTTTCAATTCGAAGTACCGCACCCTGTGCCGGGGGGACGTTTCGTTTGCCACGGTCTGCATTCATTGCTTCACCCCACTGAAATACCATGTTGTACCGTACGGCCAATAATATCGTCCTGCACGTCTTTTCCCAATTCCACAAAATAGGCGGTATAACCTGCTACTCGAACCAACAGTCCCTTGTACTCCTCCGGATGCTGCTGCGCTCGGATTAATTTCTTTTGGTCTATCACATTAAACTGAACATGATAAACACCTAGGCTGCACATACTCTTCAGTAATGCCATCATTTGGGTGATACCGTTTTCCGTAGACAGCATCGCCGGTTCCACTTTCATATTCAAAAGAGTGCCCTGGACAAAACGAGCATGGGGAATATTTGCTACTGACTTCAATACTGAACCGGGACCGTTAATGTCAGTGCCTCCATTAGGGCTAACCCCGTCCGCCAGCGGTTTCCAAGCACGACGTCCGGAGGGAAGGGCGCCTACCTCCAACCCAAAGGGAGTATTGCCGGACACAGGCAAAATTCCGGGTGTCATGCGTCCGAATTTGCTGCTGTATTTTTCAATCTCATCGGCAATAAAGGTTAAGATATCTCCCACAATATCATCTACCAGCGGGTCATCATTACCATATTTGGGTGCATCCAGACATAGTTTATGCAATACCTCGTATCCAAGAAAATCCTTATCCAAAGCATCCAAAAGTTCTGCCATGGTGGCTTGCTTTGTTTCATATACTATGTGCCGCACGGCGGCCAGACTGTTAATTAGGTCTGCCACACCGATTAAAATGATACCATTACCTACATTGTATTTCGCCCCGCCCCAAGCATAATCCTTAGCCCGCTCAATACATTCCTTAAAAGTTAAAGAAAGGGCGGGAGATGGACGGTTCATGCACACTTCGTCAATGACATGACTTCCTTTAACGACGGCGCGGACAGCGTATTGAATTTGTTTCTTTACGGCTTCAAGAAAATCTTCATAGGTTTTGAATTCCAAAGGATTACCTGTCTGTGGGGAAATATATTTACCGCTCTTTCTGTTCTTACCGTCTAAAAGGGCTAATTCCACCATGCCTCCCAGGTTAATATCCGCTAAAGCCGTGTATTGACGCATGCGGCCTTCCAAATTTGTCTCCACGCAGCCACAGGGGTTCCAATTATAAGCTTCCTTCAGGGGAACTCCCTTATTCATCAACATCCTGATCCCGATATCATCATTGTGGAAAGCAGGAAAACCTGTACCCAAACTAATCAATTCCACTATTTTTCTTAAGAAAGTGTTTGGGTTTTTGGCCAGATTATAGCGCACCGATAAAGATGGCTGATAAAGCTGCACATCCATGGTGGCTTGAAGTATCATATAGGAAAGGTCATTCACAGCATCCCGGCCGGATTCATCCACTCCACCGACACAAACATTTTGAAACATGGGATAGCCTGCGGCAAATTCAGCCGTAACGGCATCCTGAAAAAGGCAGGGCTCGCTGAATTTTATCCACAAGCAGTCCAAGAGTTCCTGTGCCTCGTCGGGGGTAATGCGCCCCTCTTTAATGTCTGCCTGATAATATGGCCAAAGATACTGATCCATGCGACCCGGATTATAACTGGCCGCGTTTTGCTCCATAAAAATGCATATCTGATAAAAATAAAAGGACTGCAAGGCCTCCCGGAACGTACGAGCAGGATTGGCCGGTACATGACGGCAGACTTCCGCGATTTCCAAAAGCTCTTGTTTTCTTTGGGAATCCTTTTCCAGAGATGCTAAGCGTTCTGCCTCTTTTGCATAGCGTTGGGCCAGGGTTATCATGCCCTCTGCCACAACCAAGAGAGATTCCAGATAATAATCCTTTTCATAATCCCCAGGCACCGTAATATCCAACTGGGCCTTCCTTTTTTCCACCACCTTGACAATGCCTGAAACTCCCTCCCGAATCAGCCACTCGTATCCGGCGGTAGTTTCTCCCCAGCCCCGAACCGCCTTCCGGTCTATGTAAATCATTCCGTGATCCCGCAGTTCCTTTGTATCTTCGGGAATTTGGGCTAGCCATTCCTCATAATTGGATCGCCCTTTCCAATAAGGGCGAATTTCTTTTTCAAAAATCTCCCTATCCCCAGGTTTTAGATAGAAAGGATCATAGCGGCGCTGGCTGATGGTATCCAGTTCCTCGTTCAATACTGACCAGCAGGTGTCCGCACATAAAATTCCCGCCCTGATTTTACTGCCGGAACAGCCTACAATCAGTTCATCCGGCCAAATAGTCACTGTTTTTTCTTGGCATTGTTTGCGAAAAGCCTTAGCTTTTCTTAGCACCAGGGGCTCGCCTTCCGTCTCCCGAAAACTCTCTGTCAGAAGCTTGGCATTTTCTAAATCCATTTCCGGTTGGGTTTCCAGCACTCTTTTTTTCAAACGATCAACCCGTTCCAGATACTTCGGTTTCTGTGCTTCTTGAGACATATGGACACCTCCGTTTAATCAAATAAAAAGCCTATATAAAAATATAAAAAAATACAAAAACTGTTTATGTAATATTCTTAAGTATATTCTTGCATTGGGGTATAGATATGTCAAGATAAGATTTCATTCTATAATGCAGACTATTTCTTGAGGAAGCAGCAACCAAATAACTACCTCCCTTCCATAATATTCATAGGATGGATCAGGTTAGTTTGGAAAAACTATTATTAAATTTGATTAAGGAGGGATTGTTTTATGCGGGATATAACCCCCGGGGAAATGCTTGCCCTAAGAGAAATGTTAACCATGGAAACTACCGGTCTGGTCAGTCTAAAAACAATGGAACCATTGATTTCAGATCAAAAATTAAAGAGTAGCTGCGAAGCTGAAATTCAAGCTGCTGAAGCAAGAATTAGATCCATGCAGCAATTCTTACAAGAAAATCAAATTATTTCGATGGGGGAGGTGCAATAAATGGGCGGAATTAAAGATTTTTTTGGAAATGACTCCTTAACTGATGACAAATATGTGGCTCTAAATATGCTAGGTAGCGGAAAAGCATCAGCCTCCGCTTATTTTATGGCTACATTAGAATCCGCTACACCGGAAGTACGCCATCTCTTCTCTAATTTTTGCACGCAAATCACGCAGTCTCATGAAGCCATGACAAATCTTGCTGTTGAGCGGGGCTGGTATCACGCTTACGGTGAACCGAAGAGCCAATTGCAAGAAGTGGCATCAAACTCGACAAAGATAATCTCTAAACATGCATAATTAAAAGCCCTGGTTACCCAGGGCTTTTATATTATTACCCATTAAGTTCCAGGCATATTTTATTCGAATTCGGTAAATTTATTAGTGTGATGAGCCAATTTCATTATTAAATATTTCTATTAAATATAAGTGAATGGAGGTTAGATCAATGTCTTTAATTCCTTATGAGCCGTTTCGCCATTTAGAAAATATGCAAAGAGAGTTAAGCCGTTTTTTCTCCAATGATTTTATGCCGGAAAGATTTAGGCAAAATTTTGGTATCCCGAGTATTGATGTTTACAAAACGGGGAATGAAATCGTTGCCTCCTGTGATATCCCAGGATTAGAAAAAAAAGAGGACATTAATATTGAGATTGATAATAACGTGCTAACCATCAGCGGTACCATCAAAAGGGTTAATGAATTAAAAGAAGAGCATGTTCATCGTCAGGAGCGTTTTCAAGGAAACTTTCAGCGTTCCATCACTCTACCAGCCCCTGTTGATACGGAAAATGTTAAGGCCACATACAAGAATGGTGTTCTGGAGATTCACATGCCAAAATTAAAAGATGCTCCGGAAAAAAGAATTGATGTCCAATTCAATTAATAAAAAGGAACTGATGACCATTTTGGCACCAGTTCCTTTTTTTCACTCCTGCCTTAGATGAGCGATGTGCTAAAGTATCTTTCTATTCTATCGGGTAAAACAGTGACAATGTTTTTATCCGCACCGTACTTTTCTGCCATTTTAACCGAAGCCCAAACATTGGCCCCGGAAGAAGTCCCGACCAAAATACCCTGAATTTTTGCTAAATCCCGCGCCGTTTGAACGGCATCATCATCGGTAACCTCAACAACCTCATCTATGAGACTGACATCCAACACGCTAGGGATAAAACCGTCACCGATTCCTTGTATCTTATGAAAGCCAGGCTCGTGACCGAGGAGTGCCGATACGTTTTTTGGTTCAACGGCGATTACCTTAATTTTAGGATTTTTTTCTTTCAGAAATCTCCCAACTCCCCCTAGAGTTCCCCCGCTTCCCAATCCGGAAACAAAGATGTCTACCTTTCCCTTCATTTGTGTCCAAATTTCTTCCGCCGTAGTTAGATAATGTATTTGAGGATTATCAGGGTTTTCAAACTGCTGAGGAATAAAAATATTTGCATTTTTTTCTTTTTGTCTCTGCACCTCTGCCACGGCACCGCCAATGCTTTCTTTTGCATTAGTTAAGATAAGTTTTGCCCCTAAAGCTGATATGATCTTTTTTCGTTCCTCGCTCATATTCTCCGGCATCACAATTACTACCTCGTATCCTTTTTGCACTCCTACCAAAGCGATGCCAATCCCCGTATTGCCCGAAGTAGGCTCCATGATTGTCATCCCGGGTTTTAACTCTCCTCGGGCTTCAGCCTGTTCAATCATGTATTTGGCAACCCTATCCTTAATACTTCCGCCGGGGTTCAAATATTCGGCCTTAGCATAAACATTCACTCCAGCAAGTTTTTTCAAGTTTATCATTGGTGTATTTCCGATAATATCCAGTACGTTTTCTGTGATCATCTTTTCTCCTCTATCCCATCCATAACTGCTATTATTTTCTCAGATCTATAATGTTACTCTCCCTATGCCACCGGTTTTAGTCTTTACCCAAGATTTTTTGTTTTTCCAGAATGAATAAAACTGGAGCCAGCAGCAAGCCTCCCCCCACAGCTTGAATCACATTGGGCACAACTCCCAAAACAGCTGTGGGAAATCCATAAAGAATGCTTTCAAAGGCCAGATATCCTGATACCATAATAAATCCTCCAAAAAATACAGCTAAGGAAAAAGCCGAGAACTTCCTAAAACCCGATGGATTAGTTTTGGTCATTCCTAAATAAATAAACCCCACAATCATGGCATCCAGAAATTTAATTAAAAGTGTGGCCGGCGCATAAACGATATAACCAGACAGTACATCTGCTAAGAAAGAGCCTAATCCTGCCGCAAAAGCCCCGTATAAAGGGCCTAATAGAATACCGCATAGATAAACCACGCTATCCCCTATATGAATATAGCCTTTTGTAGGTGTGGGAATCCG
The DNA here is from genome assembly GCA_050952465.1 of Bacillota bacterium. Taxonomy (GTDB): domain Bacteria; phylum Bacillota; class Dehalobacteriia; order Dehalobacteriales; family Dehalobacteriaceae; genus DUPU01. The sequence continues at coordinate 17,608 of JBMNKZ010000012.1, forward strand.
GATAGCCATAGTACCAACTACTACAATTGCAGCCATCAGACCGGAATTAATTAGTTTTCTTAGTTGTGTATTTCTCATGTGATATAAAGCCCCCGATTCAAAGATAATATTTTCCAGTCTTTTTATATAGATTTTCGCTACATATCAAAAGGAACGGCAGCCGTCCCCTTTCGTATTCCTTATAACATTATCCTACAGGTTTTCCGCAAATTGTATGTTAACACCATTGGGATCTTTGACAAAGAAGAATTTAACCTCAGGAGAAGGTTGAAAAGGTCCGCTAGCTACCTCTAACCCTTTTTCTTTAATAAATTTAATCGTTTCATCCAGTGATTCAACTTCAAAACCTAAAGAAATACCTTCAACCCGGCCCGGTGCATGGTGGTTAGGCCCATGAATTAATTCTATTTTTGTTTCTCCATTGCCGAGAAAGCAAATATCTACATTTTCACCCTCACGGAACCTCCGATCTATGGAAAGACCGACAATTTCCTGATAAAACTTTATAGATTCCTCCATGTCATTTACTGTAATAGTGCACCAGCAAAATTTCACCAATTATCACTCCTTTTTAATTTTTCCATTTACCCGATGACTGCCAGTCGTAAGACTCCATGGGAGATAACGGCTGCTACGTCCCTGGATAAATTCTTCCGACGGCCATGGATGGCCTAGTGCCGCGACGCCATGGATGGCATGGAGCGGCTAAACTTCAGCTGGAGTGAGTATTCCTTTTAGGTAAACTCCATCTGAAGCTAAGAATCACTTGATTTAATTTGCTACTTTATTATATCCAATTATGCCATCAGCAACAATAACATCCTACCCAAAAGTTTTTATTTTCCGGCAATCCTCACCGTTTGCCCCCTACTTCAATACAATAATTAGAGAACTTAAGCCCAAGAAGGGGGTATAATGTGAAATCTATAGTTGAATTACATAAAATCGGCATGAAGTATCAATCTTTAAATGGGGAGATTAATGCCCTCGAAAATATCAGCTTTCACGTTTATGATGGAGAATTTGTTTCCATTGTCGGCCCAAGCGGCTGTGGTAAATCCACTCTATTATCGATCATCTCCGGATTGCTTGCCCCTACTACAGGATGCATTCTATTAAATGGAGAAAAGGTAACGGGAACTTCCAAAAGAGTTGGCTATATGCTGCAAAGAGATCATCTTTTTGAATGGCGCACCATCCTGCAAAATGTGCTTTTGGGCTTGGAAATTCAAAAAGCCATTACTCCAGATACCAAAGAACGGGCTTATGAGCTATTACAAACTTATGGTCTTTATGAATTTCGCAATAAATATCCCAACCAGCTATCCGGAGGGATGCGACAAAGGGCCGCTCTGATTCGCACTCTAATGACAGACCCGGAAATACTCCTTTTGGATGAAGCATTTTCCGCGTTGGACTATCAGACTAGACTGGCTGTTACGGAAGATATTTATGGCATTATCAAAAAGGAGAATAAAACGGCCATTCTCGTAACCCACGATATTGCAGAAGCTATCAGTATGGCTAATAGGGTAATAATTTTATCAAACCGGCCGGGTACCGTAAAAAATATTTATCATATTTCCCTTACCTGCCCGGAACGTACTCCGCTAACTTCCCGAGAAGCACCAGAATTTAGGCACTATTTTCAAAACATCTGGAAGGAGTTGGATATCCATGTCTAAACAAAACCTCCCAGCATCCGAAAGCAGCACCCCGAAGATGTCAATTTCCCAGGAACATGCGGAATTCTTAAGAAAAGTGAAGCGAGAAAAAATTATCATCCGCCTCACTCAGTTGACGATTTTAATATTGGCCTTTGCTTTATGGGAAATTTGCGCCCGGGCCAAAATTGTGGATCCCTTTATTACTAGCCAGCCTACTCGGATTATTAATACCATTATCACATTGTATGAACAAGGAGTGCTTTTTCAACATATTGGAGTGACCTGTTTAGAGACGATTATAGGTTTTCTCCTGGGAACCGTCCTAGGTGTGATTGCAGCGATTACCTTATGGTGGTCTAACTTTTTGTCAGAGGTAATGGAGCCTTATTTAGTGATTTTAAACAGTTTGCCCAAAATTGCCTTAGGACCGGTGTTTATCGTCTGGATTGGAGCCGGTCCCGTAGCCATTATTGTCATGACTCTGGCTATTTCCTTAATTGTTACTATCCTGGAGGTATTAAACGGCTTTTTATCAATTGATCATGAGAAAATTAAACTGGTAAAAATTTTTGGAGGAAATAAACTGCAAATATTAACCAAGGTTCTTCTTCCGGCATCCTTCCCCAATATCATTAATGCCCTGAAGGTTAATGTAGGATTGTCCTGGGTGGGGGTAATTGTGGGAGAATTCCTGGTCTCCAAAGCAGGCCTGGGATATCTAATTGTTTACGGCGGGCAGGTATTTAAGCTTGATTTGGTGATGACCAGCGTTGTGATTTTAGGAGCGGCAGCGGCAGTGATGTATCAGGGGGTGGTGTATCTTGAACGATTTATTCTAAGAAAGAATGAGCGGAGTTTCTAAATGCGCATTATATTTTGGGAATTTGCGAAAGGAGAATGCATTATGAAAAAAATTTTCATGTTGCTATTGGTTCTGCTCTTGGGGGTAGGACTGGTGTTTACGGGCTGCGGTGACAAAAAACCTGAACTTACTAAGGTAAAACTCTCCGAAGTTACCCATTCCATTTTCTATGCGCCTCAATATGTAGCTCTTAGCCTGGGGTTCTTTGAGGAAGAAGGGATAGAAATCGAGTTAAGCAATGGGCAGGGGGCAGATAAGGTAATGACTGCAGTCCTGACCGATCAGGTAGATATCGGCTTTGCCGGGGCAGAAGCCAGCGTCTATGTTTATAATGAAGGAAAAGAAGACTATGCAGTAGTATTTGCCCAACTAACCAATGGAGATGGAACCTTCCTTTTGGGGAGGGAACCGGATCCGGATTTCCAATGGAGCGATTTAAAAGGCAAGACCATCATTGGGGGCAGAAAAGGAGGTATGCCGGCCATAGTGCTTCAATATGTGTTGAAAAAGAATGGTTTAACCGCAGGTGAAGATGTATTTATTGACACAACAATGCAATTTGCCGCCATGCCTGGTGCCTTTATGGGAGGTCAAGGAGATTATGTGATTGTTTTTGAACCTACTGCCTCCAGCATGGAGAAAGAAGGTAAAGGATATATTGTTGCCTCTTTAGGTGCGGAGAGCGGAGAGGTGCCCTACACATCCTATTTCGCCAAGAAAAGTACTATTGAAAAAAATCCCGAATTAATTCAGAAGTTTACCAATGCCATCTATAAAGGACAACAATGGGTAGATAGCCATAGTCCGGAGGAAATAGCCGAAGCGATCAAACCTCACTTTCCTGACGAGCCCGATGAGATTCTGGTAAGTTCCGTCAAACGCTATAAGGAACAGAATACCTGGAAGAAAGATCCTTTGATGCTGGAAGAAGATTTCTATCTGCTTCAGGAAATTATTAAGGATGCAGGCGAACTTAACCAAATCGCTCCCTATGTAAAGGTGGTAACCACGGAGTTTTGTAAAGAATAAAAGGAAGTATATAAAAGGGGCTATTGCAAAAACGGCGGGCGAATCGTGATTCGCCCCTACTTATTGTGGTATAACCAAGAAGCTAGCCACAATATTTCGTTGAACGTTCATAACTGCAACAGCCCCAACTTTATTTTATCGAACTTGTGCAATAAAATTAATTGTTTAAAGAAAGACAAAAACCGATGGTTATTGCGACTGTTTTTCTTTTGAGAGGACGGTGCTTTCTTTCTTTTTGTCTTTTTCCGGGTGCTGACGGCAATGATCCAGAACGCATTTTCCGTGTTCGTCAGCCATCATACAATCCTCCATATATTTTGTACATCGATGCCAGCCATCGTTCTCACTTACAAATGCCCTGCTCATTAAGAACCTCCTCCTTTTAAGAAACATTTTTAAATAGTTTAAAAATGTTTTATATATTCGCCAATTATTTTAACTTTCCTTTTTTATTTTCATTCCAGGTAATAATCCGTCTTTACATAAACTTCCAGTGTAAAAGACGCAAAAATAACAAAATATATTTATTGCAAAGGAGGTATAAAAAACGTGCATAAGTTCATAACAGCAGTGTTTATGAGCGCTGTATTGTTCTTTTCTTGTTGACTGCCGGCTCATGCTGCCCAGGATCAGGACTACGAACAAACCGTAATGGCTTATTTTTCTTTAGCCGGTGTCCAGGTCGGACAACCCATTACGGTAAAAGCGACGGCATATTGTGCCTGTATACATTGCTGTAATAAAAATGACGGTATCACGAAATCCGGTACCAAAGCCGTGCCTGGACATACCCTGGCTGTAGACCCAAAATTTATTCCCCTGGGAACCAAGGTATATGTTGAAGGTCTGGGCATTTTTACTGCCGAAGATACCGGCAGTGCCATTAAAGGGAAACGGATTGATATCTTCATGGGTGATCATGAACAGGCCATTAATTTCGGCAGCCACAACTTAAAAATCTTTATTTTAGAAGAAGAAACAACACCCCGGATTTAACGGGGTGTTTTAAATAGCACAAACCCAGCAGTACAACCTGCTGGATTTGTTTGGTTCAAGGAGGTTTAATGGAGAAGTGAGTGTGTACTTCTAGTATCTCACCTATTCTTAGAAATATACTAGTTTTTGGTCTTAGCAGCGGTCACAATTATTCTTTTTCGAAAGCGAATCAGAATATGATAAAATGATTTGCCAAAAACTAAGGTAAAAATAACATTACCAACCGCATGAATAACATCAAAAGGCAGACTGGCAGCATAAGTTCCAAGAAAGGTACGCCAGTTTAAGGGGTAAATAAAAGCTACCCAATGCCAAAAATTCATAATCCAACCAAATAGGAAACCCCAAGCCACTCCAAGAAGGGTAAAAGAAAAAAGATGAAAATCCCGGTTTTTTCTCCCAAAAAAAGATGTCACAGCGCCGCATAAACCCCAGCAAAACATCTGCCAAGGAGTCCATGGCCCTTGACCCAGAAAAAAGTTAGATACCAAGGCTGTCAAAGCCCCTACCATAAATCCCGTGCGCGCGCCAAAAACATACCCACTGAGCATAACTAAAAAAGTAACTGGTTGAAGGCTAACCACAGCAGAAAATGGTATCCGGGAAACAGATGCCAAGGCTGCCATAGTGGCAATTAAAGCTACTTCTTTAGAGGAAACAGGGCTTTTTTCAAAACGCCAAAAAAAGAAAATTAAAAACAGACCTATCATAATAAAGGAAAATAAAGCCCAATTCATATCGTAGAAAGGGCTTTGGGGTAATAGACTTAGGAGAAGCAGAATTCCGGTAATGATAATAAGTGAAAATACCTTTTTATTCCCCATGATCCTATTGCCCCTTATGTTCCTCATATGTTGCCAAGAGAGCCTTTAAGCGGCTGAGAGAAAAAGCACACTGGGCTCTGGAAGCACCCCTATCCCATTGGAAATTAGGGTAAAGCAGTCCTTCTTCTGCAGCTAGTTTTACATAACCTGAATACCATTTCTCCCCCTCTTGAAATTCCGAAGATCTTGAAGCAGGTAAAGCCCGTACCAATATTGCAGCAAGCTCTGCCCCGGTAACACCCTTACCCGGAGCAAAAGTTCCATCAGGAGATCCCATAACGAAACCCGCCTCTACAGCTGTAAGAATATATCCTCTAGCCCAATGTTTATCCGATACATCTGAAAATGCCAGAGAAGATGTGCTGTCCTTTTCCTCCATAGCCAAACCACCCACAAGGAACTTAACAAATTCGGCTCTGGTGACTAAGTTATCCGGACGAAAAGTACCGTCAGGATAACCCCCCAGAACCCCTTCATTAACTAACCCCTGAATCGACTGATAAGCCCAATGGCTTTTTGATAAGTCCTTAAATACTTTTTCCGTATCACTTTCATCTTTTTGAGGAGCATATGACAAATTTACCGGGAAAGGTTTTCCCGCAAGTGCCATGACAACATAAGCCGTAGTTGTAACCGGTGTGGAGTGGATGTCTTTTTTCCAGTTGAAAGAACCATCTTGGACCTGGAGACTTAACATATGAGTGATGGCATTATTTCCATTTACAGACCAGTTGCTCCCTGACGGATTTTCTCCTGCTGCTATTAAGGCTTGAACCACCCAGGCATCAGAGGAAGTATTGGATTCCCTGCCCATCCATTCCCCGGCACTAAATCCCCCGTCTTCCCATTGATTCCCTTTGAGATATTCTAATGCCTTCTTAATTGCCGGTGAAGTTTCAGGATCCTCACCTAATAAAATCAATGCTTGCACTGCCGTCCCTGTGTCATCGACATCACTTTCCAACCCTTCCAGCCAGCCAAACCCCCCGTTTTCATTCTGACGAGCCAAAAGCCATTCTCTGGCCTTCTCCTTTTGTGGAATAGGTTCATTGGTAGAAGCCAAAGCCAATACAGACCAGATGTGTGTATTGATCATGCCCTCTTCTCCTGCTTCCGGCTGACCAAACCAACCGTCATCCTGCTGGAAATTCTTTATTTTTTCTGCCAACTCCTGTGCTCTGGCACTGGAGCCAGCTCCCCCTGCCGTAAGAGCTAAAAGCAGCCGAGCATAATCATTTGTAGATTTTATCGATTCCGGGGTATTTATTAAAAATTCCACACTTTTTGTACAATCTTCCCCCGCTGCACTAAGTGCCATCACTACCCAGGAAGTCAAAGCTAGGCTGCTCTTTTCTCCCGGCTTTCCGGAAAAACCTCCGTCGGCATTTTTCATGCTTTTTAGGTATTTGAGAGCTTCTTCTATACCCTCACTAACTGCACCCTGGGAAGGACTACTTTCCCCATAAACGATCCTTCCGGTAAATATTGATAATATTAATACACCAATCACTATCAATAAAAATTTGTTCTTAATCATTACCTTTCCCCCTGACTTTTCTGTCTTCCCTGGCCTTAGCCGGATACAACTGAAATCTTTTTCTCACCCTGTAAAAGCCGGTTGATTATTTCTTCTCCCTGGGCTAAAGTAACGACACCCTGGGCGATATTTTTAAACAACTTACTTACCTGAGAAGCATAAAAGGTAGCATTGGTGAGCATTTGATATTTGCTCCCCCAATCCACCAAGGTGCCCTCTGCCATTAGGGCAATATCGTCGGCATATTCTGCGGCGAATTCTACATCATGGGTGATCATAAAAATAGCCGTGCCTTCCTCCTTTAACCCAAGAAGAATTTTGCCCAGTTCTTCCTTTAATCGATAGTCCAAGCCCCGAGTTGGTTCATCAAGAAGAAGTAATCGCGGCCGGGCCACCAGAACTGAGGCCAGAGCAGCCCTCTGCCGTTCCCCGGAGCTTAAATCCCGGGGGTTTTGATCCAGGTAAGGGATAAGTCCCAGCCGTTGAGCAATTTCCTCACCAATTCCTTGATCCGTTAGACCTAGATTTTTTATAGTAAAGTTCATTTCTTCTCGTACGGTGGGTAGAAATAAATAGTCACCAGGATCCTGGGATAAATAGGCGACCTGGAGGGCAAAACTTTCCACAGACTTATGTTTCGTATCTTCACCCAATAGGCGCAACCTCCCCCGATCCGGCTTCAGAAGGCCATTAAGTATTTTTAGTAATGTGGTTTTTCCCGCCCCATTTTCCCCCATCAGCACGGTAAAGGTTCCCGGCGCAATTTTTAAACTAAGGTTTTTCAAAATATCCTTGCCAGTGGGATAAGTAAACCAAATATTCTCTCCTTCCACAATGTAAGGTGATTTTTCCTTCTCCCCCTTTTCGCTTCTAAGGGGGGGAGAATCAAGAAACGTCATGCTACTCTGTGACATTAAAGAGCGGAGTTTATTTCTTCCTTCTTTCACTGTCACCGGAACTTCCCTAAAACCCACCCCGGCGAAAAGTCTTGCCACAGGAGGAATAAAAGGAGATTTGTGCCTGATTGCCCACCGGGCAGCGGATGCACCATTCATTCCGTCAAAAACAATTTCCCCTCGGTCCATGATTAATATCCGATCTGCTAAATGCAGGCATCTTTCTAAGCGCTGTTCCACCAAAACTACCGTAATCCCGTTTTCTTCATTTAGACGGCGCGCAATGGTTAAAATTTCTTCCCCAGAGATCGGATCCAGTTGAGAAGTTGGTTCATCCAGCAGTAATATCTCCGGCTGCAAAGCCATGACGCTGGCTAAGGCTACTTTTTGCTTCTGTCCTCCTGATAGTTCCGGAGTAAAGCTTTTCAGACAGTCTGTAAGGCCCAGGGCTCCTGAGACCTCCATCACCCGTCGTTTCATCACGGATTTAGAAATACCGGTATTCTCCAAGCCAAAAACTATTTCCCGTTCCACATCTGTCATTACCAGCTGGCTCTCTGGATCCTGAAAAACCATACCCACTTTTTGGACAAATTGCTGCCGGCTTATGCTCTTTATTTCTTGCTGATCCAGATAGATGTTTCCTTTCCACATACCGCCGTAAAAATCCGACAGCACCCCGGCCAAGGCCCGTATAAAAGAAGACTTACCACAGCCGGACCCTCCCACAACCAAGACAAACTGCCCCTCAGGGATTTCTAAGTTTATATTTTTTAGTGCCGGTGTTTTTGTGTCCGGATAATAGTAATCTAAATTTTCGATTTTAATTTTGGCCACTTCTCCCACCCCCAACTTAAAAGTGCCGGTACCAAAAGACCTATGCTCACTGTCCCTGCCCCTCTAATTTCTGCCGGGTGTAATGGGGTAAGCCGGGGATAATAAGCATAAGAAGACCATCCTTTCAGTACCGTCCAAAGCCCCCAAACCAAGCTTAAAGTCAGGGCGACTATGATTAGATAATCCCGGGGACGCCAAAGATCCCGATAATACCAGCTTTGCGGACCGCTGCCAAAACCTCTGGTATGCATGGATTCTGCCAGTTTCAAAGCCCGTTCCAGGCTGGAAACCAAAAGCACACTAAAAATAGGGATATAATTTTGTACCCTTTTCACCCATTTTCCCGTCTTTAATTGTACCCCTCGACACTGCTGTACTTCACTGATTCTTTTAAAATCCTGGGTCATCAAGGGAAAAAGCCGGGTGGTAAGAATAATAACCAACACCGACTTGTTTCCCCACCGACTCAATAATTTCAGCGGCTTATCTGGATGAATCCCGTAGGTATAGAAGCAAAAAATACTAATAATCACCAAAAGTTTAAGCCCCATTCCGCCGCCATAGGCAATAGCTTCCAGAGTAATTTTAAACTGGCCCAGAAGAGGAATCTCCGTACCCGCAAATAAAACAGTGGTGCCATTACGAGAAAAAAGGGAGTTTATTACGATGATGATAACCATCATGGATATGCTGAATTTAAGATAAACTTTCCACTCCTGAAAAATTCCCGCCGCCCAAATTATTACCCCCATTGCCAAAAGCAATCCCAGAAGATATACCGGATGGGAAAAAACCAGGGATAAGAAAAATGCTACTCCTACTAAAGTTAACGAAGTTACGGGGTGAAGTTGATGTATTAAATTGTTTTTTTCCCTGTATGCCAGCATCAAAATACCCGCTTTCTTATTTTGGTTCTAAAGGAAGGCGTCGTACCTCACCAGAAACTACTGCTGCCTGGTACATGCCGGAAATTTTATACGGACTGTTTGTTAAGATTTCCACCGCATCGGTTAATCCTTGGATATCAGTACCCATAATCAGCCATAAAGGACTTTCATCTCCCAAACCTTCACCGCTGGCAACAATTACCCCGGCACTTCCTGTCACGGTTTCGCCCAGTTCCCCATTGGAAGTAAAAAGCTCTACTCCTTTATCTGTAAAGTGCACTCCAGTACCTGTCTTCCGATAGGCTTCATTAAATTTATCCAACCAGGAGATTTTTTTTAGTTCCGGAAAACTGCCCAATACCAGCACAGGTCCCTTCCTGTTTTCCATGGCAGAGGCGTCCAGTGCCCCGGTACTGATATTTTTCGCTCCGTGAGATTTTAAAGACCGAACCACTTTGTCCGCCAGCTCCTGATCTTCCGGGGAACTCATGACAGTTATCGGTCCTACTTTACCCAAGTAGCTATTAATAAAAGGTTCTGGATAGGAGCCGATCAAGGCAGGGATAGCAGTACTCATATTCCTCCATACATGATAATCCCACCATACCTGATCTCCCCCCTGAATCTGATAGGCGGCAGCTCCCACGTCAGCACTAACACCATTGACATAAAAGAACCAGTCATAACGGTCTTTAGTAAATCCGCCTTTTTCCGATGCCAGGCCGTTGATTCCATTAATAAAACTACCCTCAAATTTAGTTTCTATCTCCAAATGAGTATCCAGAAGATCCATAACCGTCCAGTCTTTTTTTATTGGGACAGTCTGATGAAAAATAACCTCCCGGCCAAAGTCTTTTGTGACCCTAAGTGTCACTTTCTCCGTCAACTCAGGTTTTTTCTCCCCAGGAGCAGGGGCTGTACCAGCAGGCATCGTTGGTGATGCTTTCTTTTCCGATGTTTCCCCGGTTTCTGAAGCATCACTAGTTGACGTTTTAGAATTATCCACACTTTCGGGAATCTCTACAGTTTCCTTAGCATCAGTAGTTTCAGATGCTTCCGTTGATTCTGTTGGTTTAACGAATTCAGTGATTTCCGAAGCTACCGACTTATCTTCCCCTAACTGGGAGTCGGTAGAAATGTCGGCACCGGTACCGCAGCCAGAGGCACCCAAAAGCATTATCATGATCCCGAGAATCGCTAATCCTTTCCGCCAGACACTTTTCATCAGTAAGCCCTTCCTTCTACTTGATTTAATTAGATATTTCCTGTAAATACCGGTAGATTACTACCGCTGCTTCAGCTCGGTTAAGAGCATTTCCGCCCCGGAATGTCTGATCCTGGTACCCTTGCATTAAACCGGCCTGAAAAGCATATTTAACACCATTAGCAGCCCAAGCAGGAACTTTTTCCACATCAGAAAAAGGTAAAGAATTCATTTCCAAAGTAGGAATAGTTGTTTCAAGCAAGCGATAGAGGATCGCAGCAATTTCATTTCGACTAATTTTGTCATGAGGACGGAACCTTCTATCAGGATCTCCTTCAATAATGCCGTTTTTCTGCGCACAAGCTACGGCCTGAGCAAACCAATCTCCCGATTTTACATCCTGAAAAAGATTCTCCTGGTAATCCTCTATGTCAAGTTGCAAGTCAAGTTGCAACGCCTTAACCAATAATTTAATAAATTCTGCTCTGGTAATATGGCGTCCTGGTTCGAAACCTGATCCGGTGCCCTCAATAATCCCTTGTCCGGCCAGAATTTCAATAGCATCTTTGGCCCAATCCCAATTTTGTCCTAGGTCAGGAAAAGTTTTACGCACCTGTTCTGCTGGCATACCCTCAATTTCCTCTTCTTTTTCTTCAAGAACCTCATCATCCTTAGAAGAATTTATATTACCATCCTCTAAGTCATCCCAATCCGGCCCCTTGGATGAAGCTGAACCGTACCACCAGATTACCTTGTCACCTTTTTTTAAGATTTTATTCTCAGCTAAGGAATTAGGTATAGATCCATTAACCTTATATTGCCAGCCACTAGACCCTCTGTTTTCTTCTCCCTCGATTTCGCTAACAAAACCATCAAAGCTATCATGAAAACTCCAACTTAAACCGGTGACATCTAATGCTCCCAAAGCAGACATGCCATAAGGGTCATCTTCATACAGGGTAACCGAACCGGGTCCATAGAGAATATCCCCATCCTCACCTATTACCGCAATTTTTACAGAGATACTTTTAGGTTTTACCGGGGTTCCTCCGCCGGAACTGCTTTTCTCTTTCACTAGGAAACTTCCCTTAAAGGTAACCACATCCGGATATCCTGATCCAGAGACATTTGATACTGTAAATACTACTGTACCTTTCTGCACATCATACAAAGTAATTACACCTGAAGAGCTGGTGTAAGTTTCTTCTCCTATACATAAGGTATACTCACCAATCTGCGATTTTTCATCTATGGTCAAATCCGTCAGTCCTAGTGGATAATCATACTTGCGGGCATTAATATTGATTATGACCGAATCGCCTTCTTCAATTTCGCTGGAGTCAATACTCACTTGGGGTATATAAGTTTTTGGAGCCCAGGTTAAAGCATCCATTGCTCCCAGATAAAAGATAATTTCATCTCCGTCTTCCACGTTGTAACTTCCTGCCCCCAGATTAAAGGCTCCCGGCTCTATCTCCCCATTTCGGATTACATAGTACATCCAACTTGTATTAATTCCTTCTACAATACCGACCTGGCCGCTTTCTCCTTTAATAGTAGTGATAAAGCCTCCCGGTGCTACAAGCTGGTCTTCTCCTACAGCTGCCTTCAAGGCATCCAGAGCGGTTCCCCTTACTGTAACCGTTTCATTAGCTAGGCTAGTCGCGTGACCCTCCACCCGGACCCGAACTGTCTTATCTTCGACAGGGCCGACCACAATACTTTTTGCTAATGTAACTACGTCCGGATAACCCTGATCACAGCTATTTGTTATAATAAAATCCCATGTCCCAGCAGAAATATTAGGAATTGTGACTTGACCGTATGAACTGGTATAGGTGTTTTCTCCCGCTTGAACGGTATAATCACCCACGGCTTGTGCTTCTTCCGGAGTTAAATCACTCAACCCATCCGGCCAAACATACTTTTTGGCACTAATGTTAATGGTAAGTGTCTGTCCTGCTGTCACATTGCTGGGGGTAATATTCAATTGAGGCAGATAAGTTTTTGGAGTCCAGGTTAAAGCATCCATTGCTCCCAGATAAAAGATAATTTCATCTCCGTCTTCTACGTTGTAATCTCCTGCTCCCAAATCAAAGGATCCGGGCTCTATCTCCCCATTTCGGATTACATAGTACATCCAACTTGTATTAATTCCTTCTACAATACCGTTCTGGCCGCTTTCTCCTTTAATAGTAGTGATAAAGCCTCCGGTGCTTCCAACTGGTCTTCTCCTACAGCTGCTTTTAATGCATCCATAGCAGTTCCATTTACTGTAACCACTTCATCAGCCAGGTTAGTTGTATGACCTTCCACCCGAACCCGGACTGTCTTATCTTCAGATGATTCGTCATCACCCGGATTTTCTGAATCATTGGTGCCTCCCACGCCACTCTTTACTATTCGAACCAGTGCCATCAGAGCCTGTTTGGTTGCTAACTCATTCGACGGAGTACCGGCAATATGAGAAAAGGACCCATTCTCCAGTTGAAAACTAAGCAAAGCATTTATCATAGAATTGCCATTTTTTAGCCAATCATCGGAAACAATATTTTCCCCACAAGCCAATAAGCCCATGACGACACAGGCTGTAGAATTACAGTTTACCTCTGCTCCAGCACTAGTTCCAAACCCTCCGTCATCCTTTTGGATTCCCTTGAGATAGTTAATTGAATTTTCAATGGCCTCTTCTACCCCATCTATACCACGGTGGTTTGCTAATGCCATTAAAGCAGTCCCGGTAGAATCTGAATCTGGAGTTGTTGCTTTATCAATCCAGGAAAAACCACCATTATCATTCTGCTGGCTCAATAAAAATTCGACAGCCCAGCTACATCATAGTTCCCCCCGACTTCATCCAGGGCAATAATCGACCAATAAGTTACTCTAGTATGATCACCGAAGCTCCCGTCAGCTTCCTGAATATCAGACAACTCCTGGACTAAATTTCTCCCATTAAAATTTGTGGGATCCTCTCCTATCGTATTTAAACCTAGAATCGAGGAAATACACTTCAAGGCGCTTAAATCATCAGACAGGTTATCAACATCCCAGTCCGGCAATTGCCACTGTTCCTGATTTGATAGATCCTCCCCGGCTTCAGCCAATCCCACGGCTTCTTGCCAATCGGTGAGGCTGGTTTTATTGTATCTATAATAATTAATAGTTTTATCCAAATTATCAAGATAGGGGCTTTCCCCTTCTGCCAAAATTATTCCGGGTAAAATAAATAGTGCTGACAAAATAATTAAAAAAAGATAACTCTTTTTAACTTTAACCATTTTCTTTACCTCTCCCCAAATTAATTTATTATTTTAATTTAGCCAATTAAAAAACCTCATTTTCCGTATTAGAAAATGAGGCTAACCAAAAGCAAATACACGCATTATCAGCACACTCCTTTCTCCTGCGGAAAGTAGATGATCAAAAGCTTTAAGGCAGGTTTCCTGACTTACGATCATAGACCATTTCCACCTTCCCAGATGTCTCCAGTGGCTTTGGAAATGTACTCCCCGCTTACAGTGGCGCGACCGTCCGAGATTTGCACCCGGTTCCCTATTACCTTCAATAAGAAGCACCCTAAGCTGTTAATATGTAATTTTTATTTAAATAACAATCATTTTTAAATAGAAAATAAAACGCTCTTAACTATTTCCTTTTAATTTTGTTACCGACATAACTACTTGTTTTCTGATTTGCTTTTTTATACCATTTAGCATACTCCAAATCAAAAACATTGTCAATAGTTATGAACTATTTCAACCGTTCCTTATATTATGCTGATACTGCAGCCTTATAAGCAATGCGGGCTGCCTCAATAGTTTTTTTCAATATCCTCATCGGAATGAACTAAGGACATAAATCCTGCTTCAAATTGAGAAGGAGCAAAATAGATACCCAATTCCAGCATTTTCCTAAACCAAACGGCGAATTTTTTGGTGTCGGAAGTTGTAGCAGAAGCAAAGTCCACCACAGGAACATCAGTAAAAAATCCGGTGAACATAGCACCTACTCGGTTAAAATAGCATTTTACCCCGGCATCTTCCGCCGCTTGTTTCATCCCAGCGGCAAGTTTGGCCGATTTTCGTTCCAGTTCTTCATATACGCCGGGCTTGCTTAAAATTCTAATTCACAATTCCTGCCGTCATGGCCAAAGGATTTCCTGATAGGGTTCCCGCCTGGTAAACAGGTCCGGCAGGGGCCACCGTCTCCATGATTTTTCTTTTACCGCCATAAGCACCTACAGGCAGTCCTCCTCCAATAATTTTTCCCAAAGTGGTAAGATCAGGATCAATGTCATAATAACCCTGGCTCCACCGTAAGAAACCCGAAAACCGGTCATAACTTCATCAAAGATTAATAAGGTGCCGTATTCGGCAGTCAATTTTCTTAGTTCCTTCAGATATCCCGGTTTTGGCGGAACACAACCCATATTACCTACCACCGGCTCGATAATCACCGCTGCAATATTTTCCCCCTGCTCTGTAAAAATCTTTTTAGAGCTTCTATATCATTAAATGGAGCAATCAGGGTATTTTGAGCTACACTTTTCGGTACACCAGGGCTGTCAGGCACGCCCATGGTCAAGGCACCGGAACCGGCTTTGATCAAAAGATGGTCGGCATGTCCATGATAACAGCCTTCAAATTTCACAATCAAGTCCCGTTTGGTGTAACCTCGAGCCACCCTAAGAGCACTCATAGTGGCTTCTGTCCCGGAATTGACCATTCGTACCATCTCGATGGAAGGCATAGCTTTGGTAACCAGCTTAGCCATTTTGATTTCTAACTCGGTGGGAGCACCAAAACTAGTGCCGTAGTTTAAACATTCCTGGAGAGCTTCCACTACTTGAGGATAGCGATGCCCCAAAATCAGCGGCCCGTAGGATGATACATAGTCAATGTACTCATTGCCGTCAACATCATAAACCTTAGACCCTTCCCCTCGAGTAATAAATACCGGGTCACCCCCAACTGAACGGAAAGCTCGCACCGGACTGTTCACTCCTCCGGGGATATACTCCTTGGCATCTTTAAACAATTCCTTGGATTTTTCATATCCTTTATGCCCATTAAACATTTTTGCACCTCACTTTTTATGAAATTCCCCGTTACAACGGTTATTGCAAACATAGCGAGAAGGACGGTAAAGGCACCAGGGATCTTCCGCCATATAGTCTCCATCATGGTAGATCGCGGCCCTTGCCCGGCAGCCTCCGCATTTAAATTTAAAGGCACAAATCCCGCACCCATCCTTATATTTCAGAGTACGGAGATTCTGAAAAACCT
>JBMNKZ010000013.1:0-63388 GCA_050952465.1 Bacillota bacterium
TCCAGGTTAAGGGCGTTGACCACCGGGACCGTACCATAACGCTTAGTCAGTTGATGGGTTTTAATGAGAACTTGCTCCATAGAAATTTCCCCCCGCATCCTTTCTAAAACAGTCATTAAAAAAGCATCCCTTTATGAGATGCTTTATTTTTTACTGATTAAAATCAGATAATACTAATACGCATATTATTGAGTCCGAAATAAATCTCTTTAGACTGCTTCTAAAATATAGTACCACAGAATCCATTGAAATTAAAGAATAATATCTGTTTTTCCCCAACAGGAACTCAGCCTTGAGGGCCTCAAGGTCTAATTCATTTAACAGCTGAACCTCGTTTACATCTAGTCCAGCGATAGCATTGATGATGATTTTATACTTGGCAAATATTGTCGTAAAATGATATAATAGTCAATAAAATTAAAAAACACGTCGATAAAAGGCAAACTTATTGAAAATTAGAAACTGCTGATAAAACTAGAGTTTAAGGAAAGATGAGAGTGTTCGGATTAAATAAACATAAGCACCAAGACGTGTTAATAGACAAGACCCGATTAATATATATGCCAATATTCCTTATGCTGTTAGCTTTATTTTTTGTGGGTATTGTTGGCTTTATTAATAACAGGGTGATACTGCTTAGGCAATTGGAAGAACACACTCTCCACTTGGCTGAACACACATCAGCCTATATTGATAAATATATCGAAAACAAAGACATTGTTCTGAATACTATGGAGGACAAACTGACCATAGCCGGAAGGATGATTCTCGAAAACAAGCATCAGATAGACAATGACTACTTAGAAAAAATGGCCCATGATTTTGGTATAGAGGAAATCTATTACTACACCCCCGAGGGTAAAGTAATTTATTCTTCAACAGGTAAGTATATTGGGTGGCAGGCCTATCCGGAGGACCCCATATTCAGCTTTATGTCAGGTAATAAAAATGAATTTCATGAAGGTATTCGAAAAGGTACGGAAACAGATGATTATTATAAATTCAGCTACTTTAAAGACCCAGAAGGCTATATCGTGAAGGTGGGTTTGAAGGCAGAAGATGTCCTGGCCGTGACCGACCAGTATGATTTCCAGCATATTATTACTGATATTTTGCAAAACAAAGATATATTGTATGCTTTAATCGTTGATAAAAATTTGATTACGGTCGCTGATTCTCGTGCTCCGAAAATAGAAAAAGATTACACCCTTAATTATCAATATCAAGAAGCTCTGAAAGGAAATAGTTCCGCAATTGAACGTTACTCTGAAAGAGTGGGAGAAAAAGTAGTGGAAGCGACCGTACCTTTAGTCATTGATGGCGAAGTAATAGGGGTTCTGGCCATCGGACATAGCTTGGCGAGCCTGGATCATATTAATCTGATTATGATTTTAAGTTTACTAACTTTATCAGGCTTCATAATTATAATTTGCTTGCGGATCCATAAAAAATATATTGCTTCCCCCATCAGTAATTTAAATAACGATATGCAAAATTTGAAAGTGGAAAATGGAACAGGTTTATCTCTACCCATATCCAAGGATAATCCTTTTCTGGGTGTCTATAAAATTATTAATAATATCCTGAAAAGAATTGAGGAATATATCTCCCACATTAATGATCTTAATAAAAAATTAGAATACATGGCTTACCATGATGTTTTAACTAACTTGCCGAATCGGAGATTTCTGGAAGGAAAACTTCAAGAAGCCCTTAACAGCAATCAAACCGGCGCCTTGTTTCTCATTGACCTAGATAATATGAATGCAATTAACGATACCCTGGGTCATGTCTATGGTGATGAGGTGTTAAAATCCGTCTCCAAAAACCTGATGCAAGAAAAGGAAAAAAATGTGTTGATTTCTCGGCTTGGCGGAGATGAGTTTATGGTACTCATTTTAGGAGACGCAAATTTTATTCAGCTAAAGCTACTTAGCATCATTGACAGAGTCAAGAGGCCCGCCCGAATCTATGATTATAGCTTGGAAATAGACTATTGCCTGGGTATCTCCCTGTTCCCGCAAGATGGGACAATCGTAAGTGAGCTCATCAGTAAGGCAGATATCGCTGCCAATCATGTCAAATCTCATTTCAATCAAGGATATACCTATTTTCAACCCATTATGTTGGATCGTCTGAAAGAAAGAGACCAAATCCATAAATTATTAAAACAGGCCGTTAAAAATCAGGGCTTTAAATTACTATACCAGCCCATATACCAAATAAAATCCGGGGAAGTTTCAGGGTTTGAAGCTCTTTTAAGATTAAAGGATGCCAGCACCCCAGCTATTCGGTTTATAGAAATTGCGGAAGAAAAGGAGTTAATCAGCGAAATTGGGCGATGGGTTGTAAATCGGGTAATCAGGCAATTATCAGAATGGAAACAAAAAGGAATCAACATCAAGCCTATTGCAGTTAACCTGTCTCCAAAGCAGCTAAGGGATCAAGATTTTATTCAATACCTGGAAAAGCTTCTTACTGAATATCAGATAGACCCAGCGTATTTAGAAATAGAGATTACGGAGAATGTTTTTGTTAAAAACGATGAAAAAACCATAGTTTTTCTGCAAAAACTCCGGATTATGGGCATCAAGGTTTCATTGGATGATTTTGGTGCAGGCTATTCCTCGTTACATTATTTAACCTTTATGCCCGTCGATAAGATCAAACTGGACAAAGCCATTAATGATAAATTTCTGAATTACAGGAATTACAATATCATTAAACATATCATCAGCCTATCCCATGACTTGGATCTAAAAATTGTGGCAGAAGGCATCGAGTCCAGGGAACAGTATCAAATTTTACAAGAAATTAACTGTGATTTTATCCAAGGCTATTTATTCAGTGAACCTGTCGAAGCAGAGACTGCTGAAGAAATACTGAAAAAATCTTTACGACAAAAAATTGTCTAATCCGTTTTCCTTTTCATTTGTTTATAAATACATTATATGCTAACCTCTAATATCATTTTGACAAAAATATCCACAATATCCGGATCATACTTTACACCCGCTTGTTTCCTGATTTCCTGAACGGCATCTTCCCTGCTCATGACGATATTACTTAATCCATTGGTCAGGGCATCAAAACTTTCCGCCACAGCAATGATCCTTGCCAATTTAGGAATTTCTATCAAACGTCCCCCTGTGTCATTTAAAACATACCTGCTTTTGAAATAAATTCTGCCCGTGAATTTACTTTGGTTTTATTGAAAATTGAAGAAACATGCTTTTTAACCGTGGAAAGCCCGACATAAAGGATCTTGGCTATTTCCACATTTGACTTTCCTTTTAAAAGTAACAAGGCAACTTCCTTTTCCCGAGTTGTCAGCTGCGAATTTTTTAAAAAGAAAACATAGCCCTTTTTCACATTAGATTCATCATATAATTCATTTGAATCATATAGTTCATATAGGTTTTTACCTGCATTATTTATAAATTGTTCAGTTTCGATGATTTGGCCATTTAATAAATCATAGCCAAGGTTTATTTGAACATTAATCCTATTATTCTCGAATTCTATTTCTAGATTGCGTATTTTATTGTAAATACGCTTACAGATCCGTTTAACCTGATTATCGTTTATATCATGCATTAACAGCAAGAATTCATTTCCCCGGTATCTTGACAGCCAGTCTTGGTTGTTCCGGGGAAAATCCCTGAGCACTTTGGTAATTTCCTTAATAACATAATCCCTGGCCATGTCTCCATGCATGCTGTTAACAGCCTCCAAGTTATTAATTTTAATTCTAAATAAAGCCAGCGTTGTTTTTCTCTTGTTGGACTCTGCAATGTCATAGGGAAGCCTTTCAAAAATAAAATTCTCATTATAAATCCTTGTTAATGCATCTTTTATGATTAAACTATTTCTTCGGCTTATTATTTTCCTGATATCACTGATTTCCTGTCCGGCAATATCAATTACTCCATCATTGGTTATATCTTTTATCAGTTCCGTAACAATCATACTGCCGCGGTAATCGACAGGAACTGATGTTACCATATATACTCTGGCATCCTTGTCTTCAATTTTTATAATGGTTTTCTTTTGGTTATATGCCCTCATGGAAATGCAGTTTTCACAGGCTGTGCCCCTCTCCCAAAAGCCAAAACATTCCTGATTTAAGTTATAGGCATCCTCACCAAATGATTTCAAATAACTATGGACTTTTTTCTGTACCGGATCAACTAAACGGATAACATCATATAAGTTTTCAATAAAATCTAATTCCTTTACCAGGTTTTGAAGCAAGGCAGTACTATCCATAAACCTATCCTTTCAAGATTATTGTTCTTAAAAAAATTTGAATAATGCCTGAAAAAGTATACTTTTGACCCATTTCATCCTTACATAGAATATTGTACCATATACCTAAAGTTAGTTGTATTTAATTAAGAGAAAATAATGAGAAGGATTTAAACATAAGGAGGGTATTTTATGAAAAAGTTTCGTTGTGTTGTTTGTGGTTATGTACATGAGGGTGAAACACCACTGGAAAAATGCCCTAACTGCGGGGCCTCAAAGGAAAAATTTGAATTAATGACAGCTTCCGGTCCTGACTTAGTTGACTGGAACAAAATAGGGGTAGCGAAAGGATCAGGTTTTGAAGATGATTTAACTATGCAATTTAGAGGAGAATGCATGGAAGTAGGTACTTACATTGCTATGGCCCGCCAAGCTGAACGGGAAGGATACCCGGAAATAGCAGAAACAATGAAACGGATCGCTTTTGAAGAAGCATACCACGCTGCCCGATTTGCTGAGCTCTTGGGGGATGTGCTATGTGAAAGCACTGAGAAAAATTTAGAAAAGTTGGTGGATGGCGAGGCAGGCGCCAATAGAGGGAAAAAAGAAATTGCTATTCGTTCCAAAAAAGAAGGTCATGATGCTATCCACGATGCTATTCATGAAGCATGCAAAGATGAAGCCAGACATTGTATGGCCTTCTACGGTCTTCTGAACAGATATTTTCCTAAAGCTTAACCTGGAAATATCCTACAGATACCAGTTACCAGATAAAGTTGACTGACATAAAATCAAATTAGACAAAATCATTGTTCCGGAAAACACCATGCCCCTTTCTCTAACAGCAAGTTTTGGTAACGTCCCAAGTTTTTGCTGAGAGAGGGGGGCATTTTTGTTATGAACGCTGTCACTTGTTTAGAGTCATCCTGGGGGAGAACCCCCCTTAACCTTCAATGACACAACAAAAACGTCCCCCTGTGTCATTCGATCAATTTTTTAATTTTGGGATATACATTAAGCGCATTTCTATAAAAAACGTCTTCATGGTGGATTTTGGGAATTATATGCTTAATAAACTCAACATACGGCCCAATTGGTACAAGGGGCCAATCGGATCCAAATATCACTTTATCATAGCGATCAGCAAATTCTAAACCTTGCCGAATTAAATCAACATATAGCCTTTTATTTTTCATTGCCTTAACCTGATTACTGTTTCCAGCAATAAGCCCTGATAAATCAGTATATACATTAGGGTTTTTTAAAACTAATTCTGCTGTGTCCATGACCCAGGGAACCCCCATGTGACAAATAATAAACTTGATATCCTCGTACTTTACAGCTAATTCATCTATGGTGAGAGGATGGGAATATTTTAAAAGCCCTCGTCGGGACTGGGTATCACCTGAATGAATGGCAACAGGAACACGATACTTTCTAGCAAGTTCATATACCGGGTCATATATGGAATCATAAACATAATAAGGAAAATATCCGGCATATATTTTTATGCCCGTTACGTTACTATTTTGAAGCAGTCTTTCAATGCTGATTAACTCCCTCTTATCAGCTTTTAGCTTTTCCGTATTAATCCCTACGCATGATAATAAACAATTCAGGGTGCCGTCTTCCAAAGCAACTTCTTGGGAATCAATTAAAGATTGACCGAACTCTCTATAAGCGGTTCCCATGACTACTCCGGCAACAACGTTAGCATTTTCAAACTCTTTCCTAAGTCCTTTTGCGCTATAATCCAATTGTCCTATATTTTTGGCAGTCTCCTTAAATCCCTCTCTATTTGCAAAATGAAGATGGGCATCAATAATTTTCAAAGCCTTTCATCCTTTCGCGGGAATAAATTTGACGATTCCAAAATACATTTCAGCTAATCAGAAATATTTCAGGCCAATAGAAATTTTCCTTCTTATTATATTACTAGATATATTATATTTGAACTATAGATTATCTTTCGCATTTCATTGTTTCTAAATAAGTGTCAAAGGGAGGGGGTTTTGACACACTACTGAAACCATCAATGACACAACAAAAACGTCCCCCTGTGTCACCCCGGTGTCATGAAAAGGTGCGTTTTAAGAATTCCCTGGTACGTTCCTGCCTGGGATTATTAAATATTTGCTCCGGGCTTCCTTCTTCTGCAATAACCCCTTGGTCCATAAATACCACACGGTCGGATACTTCCTTAGCAAATCCCATTTCATGGGTTACTATTAACATGGTCAGGCCCGATTCGGCAAGTTCCTTCATAACTTTAAGCACTTCCCCCACCATCTCCGGATCAAGGGCTGAGGTGGGTTCATCAAAGAGCATCACATCCGGTTCCATGGAAAGTGCCCGGGCAATAGCCACACGCTGTTTTTGGCCCCCTGATAATTGTTTTGGTTTTGCGTTAATATATTGATCCATGCCAACAACTTTCAAATATTTCATGGCCACTTCTACTGCCTCTTCTTTGGAACGTTTTAATACTTTTACCTGTCCCACCACACAATTGTTTAAAACATTGTGATTATTAAATAAGTTGAACTGCTGGAATACCATCCCTAATTTGGTCCGATATGCATAGATGTTATGCTGATTATCTAAAATATTTTCTCCCTGATAAATGATTTGACCACCGCTTGGTTTTTCCAAAAGATTTATACAGCGAAGGAGCGTTGATTTGCCGGAACCGGACGAACCAATGATACAAACCACTTCACCTTTGTTCACCGAAAAATCAATGTCCTTTAATACTTCATTTGCTCCAAAGGACTTGCTTAAGTGTTGAATTTCAATTACCTTTTCCATGCTTTCCCTCCTTCATGCGGAATTTATATCAACCAATATTTTTGGTTCTCCTTAACATCGATTCAGCCGTTGCTACCTGCATTTGATTGCCCATCATGCTGCCCGCCATAGTGTAACTGTCCGGGCCATCCAATTTCTTTTCAATATACCGTAAAATTCTGGTTACGGCAAAGGTCATGATAAAATAAATAACACAGGCAACAAAAAAGGTCTCAAAATATTTAAAATTGTTTCCTGCCACAGACTTCGTTTGGAAATATAATTCTGATACTGAAATAACATTCAAAACCGAAGTATCCTTGATATTGATGACAAATTCATTTCCCGTTGCCGGTAAAATATTCCTGATGACTTGGGGTAATACCACATTCACCATTGTTTGCATATGATTCATCCCAATGGCATGGGCTGCTTCAAATTGTCCCTTATCCACAGACACAATCCCGCCCCGCACAATTTCCGACATATAAGCCCCTGTATTAATAGATACGATAAAGATTGCGGCCGCTAACCGATCGATATCGAGACCAAATGCTAAAGCGGAACCATAGTAAATAACCATTGCCTGCACAATCATCGGTGTGCCCCGGAACACTTCAATATACGTAGAAAGAATAGCATTAACCAATTTCAGGAAGCTTCTTTTTACTCCTTGTTCAGGCATGGGGACAGTTCGGATAATCCCTACCAATAAACCAATCAGCGAACCCAGAATAGTACCAACTAAGGATATATATAGAGTTATACCGGCTCCCCGAAGGAACATAGGCCAATTTTCAGAAGCTATTTTTACAATTAACTCAAAGCTCATCCTTCTCCTCCTTTAGAAATACCATGAAACCGACTCCATTAAGGTAGCCGGTTTCACATAATTTTTCCCTGCTGTAATTGCTATATTTGAAATAATTGCTTCAATTGCTAGAATTATTAGTTAGCCGCCGGTTGATTTTTTATTGCCGTATCCATAATGGCTGTTTGTTCTTCCACAGAGATTCCCGCTAAAATTTCATTGATTTCTGCAGTAAGTTCGCTGCCTTTTACAATCCCTACAGCGATTGCTGTATCGTCTTCCGATGTAACAAATCCGTCTGTGAATTCTACCATTTTAAAGTTATTGTTGGCAGCCTCTGCACTGACACCTTCCGGACGTTCTGAGACATATCCGTCAATAATTCCGGATTCAAGAGCAACTCTCATGGCAGGAAAGTTATCCATTGCCGGCTGCTTGTTTACACCTTCAATTTGATCAATTACTGAATAGTGGAAAGTGTTTAATTGAGCCGTTACCTTTGCTCCCTTAAAATCCTGAATAGAGGTAGCATTTTCATAATTTCCGCCTTTTTTAACAATCATCACTAAATTAGATTTATAGTAGTTGTCTGAGAAGTCAATGCTCTCTTTACGCTCTGCTGTCGGTGACATTCCAGCGATGATGGCATCGATTTTGCCTGATTGTAATGCCGGTACCAGACCATCCCATTCAGTTTTAACGATTACTAATTTCTTCCCTAATCCTTCGGCAATTCTTTTCGCGATTTCTACATCGTATCCACCTGCATACTCTTTGCTGCCGTCAATTTGAACAGCACCATTGGAATCATCCATTTGCGTCCAGTTAAATGGAGGATATCCTGCTTCAAGGCCCACCTTAAAGGTTTCTTGTTCAGTTGTTTCTTCAGACCCGGTTGTTGCCTCAGGCGCCATTGCCTCTTCTGAATTACTGTTTGTCCCGCATCCTGCTAAAAGCATAACTGCTAATAGAAACAATGCAATTAAAGATAAATTTTTTCTCATGTCTCTCTCCCCTATCTTTTTAAATTAATTAATTTAGACCTTTAATATCAACTTAATCCTTAGGCATCTAAGCAAACAAAAAACGGCCCGAGGTAATCTCAGGCCGTATGTGCACACATACACCCAACCCCCCTTTATCCCATGTGAGATAGCGCAACTCAATAGACTGGGTCATCTATTGAGACAGTCCTGCAGCTATTAACTGCAGACCCAGCTTATAATACTTGAGAAATATTATAAGCTTCGGCGACATTTCCTTCTCCTTAGGATCATAGCCTCTCAAACTCCCCTAAAGACTGTTAAATATCGCGCCTCTACCCCACTTGCTAAAGTGAGGTCTTATTAAATTAATTCCTAGTTTACAATAATATATTATATCTGTCAACCTCTATTATCTCTATTTTTGCTTTTGTCCTCTTCCCTACTTCTTTTTATTCTCTTGCATTTTTTTAATAATCTTTTCCGTATTAGTTAGGACAATTTTCCCTTTGATCTTGGCTACTTCTTTATTTTGCTTCATAATGGACTGATCAAAATCAGAGATAGCATAATCCATTTGGGTGATGAGTTGGGCGCTGTCTTTATCCAGCATAGTTTTAACCTTTTCCCACTGCTTTCTCAGATCCTGGGTATTGGCTGCCGCATCTGTCCAATTACCTTCCTCAATAGCCAGCAATGAATTTTGGGTGTAATACTTCAGCATATCCGCCGGGGGTGGATTATTTGTCTGAAAATGATCAGCGATTTTCACGCTGCTTCCATAAAGTTCGTTGGCTGCTTTCTGTGTGCCCCTAAGACTTTTGCTCATCACCTGATCCGTTAAGTTATCCAGGTTTGTCTCAAATTCCGCAATCAACGCTTCTTCTGCTCCTGCTTTCACCACCGCAGTCTCTAAGGAATTCCACTTTTGATGGATGCCCTCTACCGCCTTTTCTTCTTTGGACCAATCCTGCATCATTTTTTGAGTCTCCTGCTGCCCACCTTGCTGCTGGCCCTGCTGACTACTTTGCTGCTTACCTTCTTCCCCGCCCTGCCCGGTTTGAGATTGCTGTCCTTGTTCCTGCTTATCCTGCTTATTTTGCTGCTGGCCTTGCTGTTCAGCCTGAGGCTTTTCCTGCATCTTCTGCTTTTTTTCCGCTTCTTTAAGAATAGACTCAATATCCTTGGTAATATCCTTTAATTCTTTTGGCTCCTTTGGTTTTTGGGAACCCTGCTGCTCTCCTGCCTGCTGGGGAGGTTTCTTTTCCGGTTCTTTCCCGCAGCCACTGCATAAAACCATAAAAAAAGCAAAGGCCAATATCAGCCCACCAAAAAATAGCCTTTTCTTGTCCAATGTTATCACCTCAAGTCTATTATTCCTCTGGCAAGTTTTCAATATTTGCCTGAGGTGAAAAAATTATTTGGATCTTCGTTATTGGCAATGATACATTGGAGGAATTTTGGTCCAACCTTTCATCTTTCCATACTTTAAATAATTGTTGTGAATATCCAATTCTTCTTTAAATAATTTGAGCAATACTTTCCTGACTCTATCATTTCATAAGCATTCAATGACAGCCCGAATGTGTAAATCAGTAGAATCTTGGATGCCCCGAAGAATCGTTGCATATATAAATTTATCCTCCAAAGATTCAGGGTCGATATGAGCAGTCATTGATAGTGGCGGTCTTTCAGGGAGGGTTACGTCAAAATCATATGCCAATTTCTCTAACAACTTAATCTGTGTTGTCAAAGTAGATATTCCGGTTTTAAGGATGATAGTAAATTCAGGATCATGTACAAAATTAAGAAAAAACTGTGTTAACTGCAACTGGTCATATCTTTGACCAATATGATCCCAAATATGAAAGGCTTCACTGACCGTGATTTGCTCTATTTGGGTATTAGCCCCGGTTTTATATGCGGGTGCAACTGCTTCCCAGCCTTTCAGCCTGCCAATACTAAATAACTGTTCAAAACTTGCCACATGGTCGATAAGCAGTTTTTGAAAGATCAACCGGACCCGGTCATTGGTTGTTGATGTACGTATCGTTCTACTCAAAGAAAAAAGATTAGCAATTAGGTCCGCATAAATCCTATGATAAACATATTTATCCGTCAACTCATCAATCTGAGTAACTATTTTAAATGTCGAGGCGGGTCTGTCGGATAACTTGATACGAAACTTTTCCGACTCCTTTTCCAGAACATTTATTCGTTTTTGAAAAGATTCAGTTAGATGGTCCAAAAATAAAATAAAATCACGGTCATGAGCAAAATTTTTTACTACCATGATAACTTCCAAACTTTCGTATCTGGTTCTTAACATATTCCAAATATTAAAAGCAGTTTCAATATCAATCGTTTCTTTCTTAATATTACTTTTCTTAAAAAGTGAAATATCCATTATTATAGTCCTCCTGCAAATTTCTTTGCCATAACCCTGCAAACTAAGGAAATCTATCTGGTATCATTCTCAAATACCATTTAATCCAGAGGAACTATCTCGAGTTTTTAATGCTTTTTAATCTTATTTAGATACCGAATATATCGTAATTTTCTTTTTGAAAGCTCTTTCTTCCTTGCCGGTAAAGGAATAAACCGAGGTTTGGGAATCTTATTTTGTTTTTCTTCTTGTGCTATTATCTTAAAATATGCCCAAGTTGCACCAAAATGCCATGGGCCATAGACAAGGATTAAAGGCAGAATCGGATTTCCATAATTCCATCTAAATATTCCTAGCTCTTGGAGCAGGTTTGAAAAGAAAACGCTATAACAGGATGCTACAACAGGAAATAAGTAACTCCAAGGTTTATTTTTTGGCAACATGTATAAATAAAGGATATAATAGATACTCCAGGCGATGGTAGGAAAAAAGGGTATTCCAAAAGCATTGAAATATTTGAAGTTGATAAATTTACCCATCCCTATCAAACTAATAAATTGTAAAAAAAATATATATGCTACGGCACCGAAAAATATTCCAAACATAGCCAAACGTTTTATATCTTTTCTGGGTACTAAAACCACAGTAATTATTGCCAGTATACTTGTATAAATGGGGTAAATAAAATGTTCTTGCATAAAGTCACCTTAATCTAATCTATCGTATTTATTTTCATTATGAAGAAAACTAATATTATTATTTTTAGTTTTTCGTATTTTTATCCCAGTTAGAGTCAAAAAGAGAATAATAAACCGGGATGTTCGGGACTTTCACCCGTTAAAACTATATCCACGCCGGGCGCACAACAATATGATAGGCGGCGGTGATTGACACTACCTATCTTTGTAAGTTTAAGTACATACTTATGATAAAAAAATTGCACCTGCTCTTTTCCTAGCAAGTGCAATTTTCGGCCAACAGCCTTGATTTTGGTATTATGAAAAAAATTTAATTGTCATAGACAGAACTTGAACTGTAGAAAAAATTGCCAAGAAAGTAAAAGAAAATCCATCATTTTACCAATAGCTCAATAAGAACCGAAATCATCTTAGCAGCTTCCGCGCGGGTGGCATTGCCTAAAGGATCAAAAGTATTGCTGCCCTTTCCACCGATAATACCGGCCTGCTGCATTTTGTACACAGCGTCTTTGGCATAGGGTGCAATTTTAATGTCATCGGCAAAAACAGTTTTCTCCATGGTAGGAGCAAGACTAATGGTCATCACCCCGGCAAACCTCTCGATAATCGCGGCCATCTCCTGCCGGCTGATATTTTTATTGATACCAAAAGAGCCGTCCTGATAACCGCTGACCACTTTTTTCTCTGCAGCCCAGTTAATAAAATCACTGTACCATTGGCCGTCTTTAACATCATTAAAGCCGGCAGGCGGTGTATTTCCGACATCCAAGCCATCGATGGCATTAACCAGCATCTTGACAAATTCAGCCCTGGTCACGTTATTGTTGGGGGCAAATTTATTGGGTGCTGTGCCATTGATAATATTTCTCGCCGCTAAAAAGGTAATATATTGTTTTCCCCAATGTTCATTAATATCGGCAAAGCTGACCTGGTTGGCGGTCACAGCAAATTTACTAAATCCGTTTGTTACCGCATACCCCTTACCACCGCTGATCAAGGAATTTTTCATGATTTCCCCGTTATGGGTCATCACATCAGCGGGGGTGCCGGAAAAGCTGACCGGAAACTCCAAGGTCGTCCTCCCTTTGAGGCTGCGAATAACCCCGTTCTCATCCTGTAATGTTACTTCAAAGGTATCGGTTTCCCCCAAAACTTTACCAATAGATAAGGTGAGCTTGCCCTGGGCCTGTTCTAATACGACCTTGGGAAGCGCTACCTTGCCCACCGGTGTGCTGTAAACCACCTTTCCGCAGTCGCCGACCAGGAGATTTCTTTGGCCTTGGCTTATTTCTAAAGAATACTCCTGAGCATCGCCGGCATCTTCTTCTGCCACCTCAAAGCTCAGAATGTTTTCCTGATCCTTTTCGGCCGCTTTTAAAGCATTATTAATCAGTGTATCCGTGAGGGAAACAAGGGCTTTACCGCCATTCAGCGTAGGTTTAACCGGCACACTGATTTTATTGTCTGAAACATAGGAAGAATCCTCTGTCTCATTAGGAGATGCACTCCCTCCCAACGAGCCGCCGCCGTCGGTGGTAAAGAATATTTCTTGATCATCGCCCAGGGTAATACTGCTGTTGCTGCTAATCTCCCCGCTTACCACCAAACGATAGGTGGTATTGGCCTTTAAGCCGCCGGGTAGGCCAATTAACACCACATCCTTAGCCTCTGTCTCAGCAATATCCCCATCCAAGGTTGTATATACGACCGGTTCATTACCGCCTTTTTGCTCTGATTCCAGTAAATCAATACTGATCGGTACCCTTTTGGAACCTTCGTACAAATCAAAGCAGTCCTCATTCTTGATATTCTTGCCAATACTCTGTAAATCCCCGGCATTTTTGTTATTGAAGTAATTGACATTCTTACTAAAAACAATGCCCAGGGTCTTGGTATGGGCAGATATTTTTCTTACTTGCTCACCTGCTAAATAACCTGGCGCGGTAAAACCAACTACCTCAAAGGGCTCTCCCCCTTGATGACTATTGATGACTTCCTGGCTCTTCAAGGTAAAACTTTCCGTTTCCGTGCCATTAACGGTAATATTCAGTGTGTCATTGACTTGGGCACTCCTTGGCACATTAAACCCAGCCCGGAAATAACCGTCAAAATTAGTTATCGCCTGGCTATAGTAAAATTTCGTCCCGTTAATATCAGCTTCGATTAAAGTACTGGCACCAGGGACCCCAATGCCTTCATTCTCGACCCGGCCAAAAACCATCAAAACTGAACCCGGAGCATAATTTGCCGCAGCTCCGTTGGTGGTAAAGCGAATACCCGTATCGGCCATGGCTAGGGTAGGACTAAACAAGCTGATGATCATGGCGACGACAAATACTGCCGTTAAAAGATACCTGCCCTTTATTCCTGTTTTTTTCATATCTTAACCTCCAGATATTTTAACAAAATTGATAACCTTACTGATTGACCGGATATTTCTCATGTACTGGCAAGGTTTTGAAGAACTTGCCGTTATTACTGATGGTATAAACATCAATGTAGGCTGCGCCCACCGTATCTTGCGGCAGCATAAAACTGTAGGTAAACTCATGGCTGCCTTCAGCAGGTATACTGAAACTCTGCTCATTACTCATGGCATCGCCGCCGAACTCCAAGCGTGCGCCCTTCCCGGTACGAACAACCATCAATACTTTAGTTTCCTCCTCGACCAGAGCAGTATTATTAACGATAACTTTCAAATTATATGAAGTACCGGCCACAAGACTGTTTACCGCTGTGCCGTCTTTTAGCACCTCTACCTGAGGAGGAGCAAAGCTGACGGTTGAAAATTCCAAAGACCTTTGTCCTTCGAGGGTGCTACCGTGGGTATTTTTGATCCCTTCATCCAAGGTTAAGCAGTAAAGAGTGCCATACTCCAAGGGGGACTGGGGCACAACCTGCAGGACAGTATCATTGTTTGCCAAAGAAATATCAACGGGTACTGATGTATGGTCAGATACTTTTTCTAAGACGGCACATTGGGGCAAATTATTGATCACTTCTTTATCCAGTGAAGTTAAGAAGGCTGCACTTATCACCGGTTGGATGTCCAGACCATATGCCCTGTCGTCATCAGCCAGGGGCACCAGGAACAAAGCTTCAAAATTAATCCGGCCGGTCAGGGATAATCCGGTAGCAGAAATATTTCCCGCCCCGTCAATGGCTTTTACCTGGAAGGTATAACTTTCACCCGGTACCAGATTAGTCACGGTATAATTTCGTTTATTAGTTGTGGTCAAAAGTTCCTGACCCTGATATACCAGATAATTTTCCACCCGCGTATTGTCTTTGGCAGCCGGCCAGTTCAATTGCAAACTGGTGCCTTTCTGGTTGGTAATTGTCAGAGCATCATTAGCCTCCCAATAAGGGGCTTCTTCATCAGGGATAACCGATGCAGCGCCGGTAGCGAGGTAATAATAGATGTCCTTGCCGATGTTTTTCGCCGCATTGTTTCCGCAAATATCCTTACCTACGAATAATACATATTCCGTATCCTCTTCTATCGAACCGGCATATACCTTTACGGATACCGTAAATCCGGTAGATTTCGTCAATTTACCTTGGGGAGATAAATTAATCTCGTATAAATTATCCGGGGCATCTTTTTGATAGAATTTAATATTTTCTTCAGTTACGTTGTTAATGGTTCCGGGGCCGCTGAAGGCTAATTGCAGGACCAGATCCTGCCCGGTTGCTATAGTATCTATGGCTTCATTGATAAATGCGGTATCGGTCTCTTCCACTTGATATACTAACGGGTCCACCATCGCGACCAACACACCGCCGTTATTATTAGCATTACCCTGGGGGACAGATATGTTCTTGGTTGTCACCGTCAAATCATTGGGTATGGCGGCAGTTTTACCTGACTTATTCACCGCTTCTACAGAGACTACATAGGTTTGGTATGTAGATTCCCGGCTCTACAGTAAATACCATTCCTTCCTCCAGAATATCAGCATTTTGCTGATGAACTTTGGGATATTCATGAATATCTAAACCAATTCCATGGCCAAGCCGATGAATGAAGAATTCCCCATAACCGGCCTTTTCAATAACTCCCCGGGCAGCCAAGTCGATTTCTTTAATAGGAATTCCCGGACGAATCAGGCTGATCGCTGTAGTCTGAGCCTCTAAAACGATATGATAAATCTCCTTTAACTGAGGATCCGGTTCCCCGAGGAAGAAAGTTCTGCAATAATCTGACCAATAGCGTTCACAGTAAACGCCGTAATCAATAACTACAGCATCACCTTTTTGAAAGATATAGTCACCTGAATATCCATGGGGATTGGCTGTTCTTGCCCCGCCGAGAACCTGGATGACGAACATATCTGTATTAACTCCTGCTTTCTTAGACATAGCCTGAAGCAGCGCAAATTGTATTTCTTTTTCAGAGCATCCGACTTTAATTAAATCCTTTACCTCACTTAATGTTTCGTCCCCATACTGTACGGCACGGCTAATAGCCTCGATTTCTTCTTGCCCTTTATAAAGACGTCTTTTTTCAATGAATTTACTGACATCAATTAATTGCATTTCCGGTAAGCCTAACCGAAAATCTTCTCCCAATTTCATCGAGAAATAATCCATTTCCACCCCCAGTTTCTTACATCCGGCTAATACTTCTTGTAATTTATGAAATGGATTTTCATCATCACGATGCAAGAGCTCCGGAATACCTTTTGCCGAAGCAATATCCTTTTCTAAGCTGGGCAAGATCATCAAACAATTCTCACTATTAGCATCAAGTAATAGAGCCACAAATCTCTCATATGGAGTTATCATAATTCCCGTAAAATAATAAATATTAAGGGGCTTTCCTACAATCACCTTTTCTATTCCTTGGTTCCCAAGACTTTTTAAAAATTGCTTTCTTCTTTGCGAGTATACAGATTGCATCTTGTTGCCTCCCTCTGGATGTTAATTAATAGAAATTACCTTATTTTAATTTATATCAGCTAATTATTTGAATTTTAATGATGCTTTGGAGAAATTTTTATAGTAATAGAATTTCATCCACCGTATTTTTATGTTATTAAAATATTTGAAGTATATTCTACATTTTTAACCCATTTCCTGCATAAATTTTTATTTGGTAAAATGTTTTTTAAATTCTGATTAATTTCTTTTGCAAATAAAAAGGCCCTTTCTCGCTAAAAACGAAAAAGTGCCTTTCTTATTAACACAGATGTAATTCTTTTCCTATCTAATCAAAAAGCTTCGGTGTTACAACTAAAATAACCTTAACCAATTTATTTGTGAAATTACCCCAATTGTGGGGTCTATGGGAAGGAATATGCAAACTATCTCCGGGATATATTTCGTATTCTTTATCCTCTATTATATACGTTAATATACCTTCCACAACATAACAAAATTCTTCACCATGATGTGAAATCAAATCAAGATCAGATCGAGTCTGGCCCGGAAGCAAGACCACAAACATCGGATCCATAATTTGACCTTCAAACTTACCAGCCAAGCTGAAATAAATATTTTTTGAGTTTTCTGCCGGTACAGCTTCCAGCTCATAACTACGAAAAATCATTTTTTCGCTTCTTTGGGGGACGGTGAGAAAATATGCCAAATTCACTCCTAATACTTCAGCAATAGATTGCAAAGATGCAATAGCTATTGAAGCTAGGCCTCTCTCCACCAATGATAAATAGCTTATAGACAAATTGGTTTTATTGCTTAAGTCCTTTAACGTCATTCCTTTAGAGGTTCTTACGTCTTTAATTTTCTGACCTAATTCTTTATTCATATTGGCCCCCGATAAAATAATTTTGGTAATACTAGATTTTCTTATTATTTATTCTATATAGATGAAAATATTCCTATCTAATTTTCCTAAATTATTTATATGTCAAGGGTTTATGTGTGCCAAGGGGACGGAGTTGTTGTCACACTCGTTCCCCTGTCACCCTACCCCCTGTCACCCATTGCCTAAAATCTTCCTGTTGCTATCTGAACACCTATGGATACAAAAACTACTAGAGTATCTACAATAAATCCGAGAATCATTGGCTTAAACCCAATATCTCTGATATCTCCGAAGCTTGTTTTAAGGCCAATAGCTGATAAAGCCATTACCATGCAAAACTTTGAGGTTTTTGAAAGAGCGGGTATTAAAGTATTAGGTATAATGCCTGTACTACGAAGGGCTACAACAACAAGAAATAATATAATAAAGTAAGGAAAAATTTTCTTTAAGTTAATAGATGTATGCCCATGTACAACCTCTGATTTTGCTTCTAACCTTTCTGTTATAATAGAGAATATTAATACATATGGAATTATAAACAATGTTCTCGTGAGTTTTACTATAACTGCTGTATTTCCTGCAAATTCAGAAAAAGCATAGCCTGCTGCTACAACTGATGATGTATCATTAACAGCAGTACCTACCCACAAACCATAACCCATATTAGACATACCAAGGGCAATACCAATCCATGGAATTACGACAACCGTAAGAACATCAAATATGAATGTTGAGGAAATTGCATATGCTACATCTTCATCTTTTGCTTTGATAACGGGTCCTACAGCAGCTACAGCAGAACCACCACATATTGCTGTACTGACTGACAATAGATTAGTAAGTTTCCAGTTCATTCCAAACATTTTACCTATCAAGTTTCCCGCACCAAATGCGGTTGCCATAGTAAAGATCATCACAAAAAGTGAGTATTTCCCTACATTTAAAACTTCAGAAAAATTCATATTAACACCCATAAGTATGATACCAATACGAAGAACAATCTTTCCTGTATAACTTACTCCTGCATTGAATTGCTTATATCTATTTAATATAGGATTCAATGCCATTCCAACCAATAGAGCCATAACAGTGGCTCCCTATAATATCACCCGGAATTAGACTACTTAAAAACATTGCAATAATTGCAACACAAGCACTAAGCAGCAAGCCAGGTGCTATGTTTTTTAATTTCTTAAACATAATACACCTCCAAATTTAAAAAACATAACTTGAATATACCACATTATTTCTATAAAATGAAATTATAATATTTTATATTTATATAAATTAAATTTATATGGAGGTTTCAAATGTTAGACTATAGATTACAGACATTCCTTACACTTTGCGAAACCGGTAATTATACAACGACTGCACAAAAATTAAACATGACACAACCCGCTGTTTCACAGCATATCCAGTTTTTAGAGAATTATTATCAGGTGGTATTGGTTTCAGGGAAAGGAAAGAACTTTTCTCTTACAGAAGAAGGTAAAGCATTGCAGGAATATGTAAGAACACTTAATGCTAATTCGGAACGAATTTTACCCTTATTGCAACGCATTAAGAATCAAGTTAAACCATTGAATTTTGGAGCAACATTGACTATTGGAGAATATATGGTTCCGCCTATTTTATATCAAATATTTAAAGAAGACCCAGAAATTAATATTTCAATGTTTGTAGAAAATACTCATGTTCTTCAGAAGATGCTTTGGGAGGGGAAAATAGACTTTGCCTTGCTGGAAGGCCATTTTAACCAAAATCAATTTGAATATAAACTAATATCCAATGAAACATTTATAGGTGTCTGTTCTCCTGATAACAAAATTGCATCCAAAACTACTAATCTGGAAGAATTACTTGATCAAAATCTTATTCTGCGCGAACCAGGCAGTGGAACCCGTGATATACTAGAACAAGCATTGTACAATCAAAATCTTAGTGTTAATGATTTTAAAAGAAAAATTGAAATTGGTAATATGAACGCTATTAAAGAATTGTGTCATCAAAATATTGGTATCACTTTTATGTACCGGGAAGCCGTAAAAAAAGAAATATCTCAAGGATATCTTAAAGAAATTCCAATACGAAATTTTAATATTAGTCATCCTTTTAGTTTTGTTTATTTAAAAAATTGCCCTGACAAATCTCAAATAGAATATTGGTTTGAAAAAATAATCCATTTGAGGAATAGTTAACGCGTGCCAAGGGGACGGTATTTGTCTGATCAATCAATCCCCCTGGAACAGTTTTCGAAAGGCAAAAAAAATAAGCAGTTAACACTGCTTAATATAAGTATAATATGTTAACGACGTCGGCTCAGGCCTCTCAGCAAAAACAGCAAAACCAACCCTCGTAATAAAAAGCCGCTGCTTCGTCTCCGGTGACGCCGCGGAGGATCTGCATCCATTGCAGCGATTACCCGGTTGATTCTTTTTGCCATTTTGCGCCTGTTGAATCCACTCCGCCCTGCTAATCTGCTTAGTCCCAGCCGGCATGCCTCTTTATCTCTGTCCCGGCAATCATCACATGTTCCAGTAATATCTGATAGCAACTGGCTGTCAGATCTATTTGCGTATTCTCCCATGCTCCTTAAAAAGTGTTCTCTTTCATTTTGGTTGTCCCTCAGGCGGGCAAGATCATTGTCAAAATCAAATCTTACTGTTCTCCCCATGAAAACCCGCTCCCACTTGTCCATTTTTTATATAATATGTTCCTCCATAAGAAAAAGTGCAACGACATCAAACAGAAATTGTGGGACAGGGGGTTAGGAGTTTTTTTGTTGGCTTTTAAATCTTCAGGAGTATTCTCCGATTAAATTTGAAAGTTCTTTAAGATGACCATGTGTCATACTGTAAAAAAATGGGGACGGCCCCAAATCACAAAGGGACCGTCCCCATTTTCTGTTTAACCTAATACTCAGCTCTCCTACTTTAAACCATTGCGGTGCTCGATTAGGTCAATTGACCCAAGAACGATATGGGCTAAACCAAAACCAAAAACACCCCAACCGACCAAAGGATTCTTGGAACGTAATGCCAATCCGGATGCAGTTACTGCGGCACCAAGGATCGTCGGTACCATTCCTTCTTGCATTAATTCCACCTCCCATTGAGAGCTACCATTTATCATGTCTATTTTACTGTTTTATTATGCGAATTTACCTCCTGCCTTCTTCTTAATCAAGCGGCAGATATTTTCAACAGTCGGCTCAATGGCTTTTCCGTCCAGGGTCACATAGATATGCTCTCCGGCATGAGTATGGGTTTCTTTAAACCGAATAGTATTGATCTGGACAAAGGCGTCCATTTTAAGTCTCTTTACATTTTCACTGATTTGATTGTACAGCTCATGAGACCCAGCCTTAGTGCAAGCATCACAGCTGCAAATAGTTAACTCACGGGTGACAAAGACTGAGTCGGCCATTTGCCGCCTGTTTTTGCCAAGGTTATCCCCATTGGCGGGCCGATACTCAGTATGCAGCAGCTTATGGGCAAGATCCGAGTTGGCCTCCCCGTAAAACTCCTGATACAATCTCAGCACATCAGGATTTTCCTGGGATTTACGATACTTAGATGTTTTATCAATATTAATCAACACCTGCTGCCGGTTATCCAGAACGTCAATCTTTTCCGGTACCGGATGACCCGCACCGCATATACAGCCACCGGGACAAGCCATTACTTCGATGAGATCATAGCCTAAGGCCTCACCTTTGATAATTCTTTCAATGATAGGCTCGGCATTATGAAGCCCACTGATCACGGCCACATTTACCACCGTACCGTTGGCAGTGACTTTCGCCTCTTTTACCCCTTCAAAGCCTCTCACCTCTTCAAAATCCAGGTGATCGATCAAAACTTTTCCCGTCAGTTTTTCCACAGCCATCCTAAGGGCTGCTTCCGCTACACCGCCGGAGGCCCCAAACAAAATCCCGGCTCCGGAAACTCTTTTATACGGAGCATCAAATTCCTGTCCTACCACGTCTTCTTTCCGAATGTGTTTCAGTTTAACCATTTCCAACATCTCCGTGGTGGTGAGCACCGCATCCACATCCGGGATTCCCTCCGGAGCAAATTCCGGGCGGGCGGCTTCATATTTCTTGGCAATACAAGGAACGATGGAAACCACATAGAGATCTTTTTTGTCAATCCCCGAAAGAGCTGCGTAATGGTTCTTCACCGTGGCCCCCATCATCTGCTGGGGCGATTTACAGCTGGAGAGATGGGGAATTAATTCCGGATAGCGTTTTTCCACAAAATTTACCCAACCGGGACAGCAAGAAGTAAACTGGGGCAGAACGCCTTTTTCCGAGCCGACCCGATTCAGAAACTCCGTCGTCTCTTCCATTATCGTTAAATCCGCGGCAAAGGTGAAATCGAAAACCTTATCAAAACCTAGTTTCTTCAAAAGTCCGGCCATAAAAGAAGATGCTTCATCAAAAGGGATCCCATAATGGGACGAAACCACACTACGGACAGCCGGAGCGACAAAAGCGACCACGGTTTTTTTATGATCATTAATCGCTCGGAAAACATTTCCTTTTTCCCGGCGATAATCCAGGGCACCGCAAGGACAGGCGTTGACACATTGACCGCAGCTGATGCAGTCGGTTTCCGCCAAAGGCAGTCCGCTCTTGGTTCCCACCAACTGCCGGCCATGCTTCATATAGAAGGTAAGAATATCCGGGCCTTCCACATCCGCGCAAGCCGCAATACAGCGTCCGCAGGAAATACATTTGTTATGATCCCGAATAATAATGGGATGATCTTCCACCAAGGGAATATAGGGACGCTCATGCACCGGCTGCACAAATTCAATTTTATGGGCGGTGGCCTCTTTCCTTAATTGGCATTCATGGCGGACATAACAACCGCATCTCAGGCATCGGTGCGCTTCTTCTTTTGCTGTTTCCGGGGAAAGTCCTAATTCCACTTCTTTAAAATTATTTTTTCGTGCCTCTAGGGGAATAGTCGGCATCTCGGCCCGTTTTAGTTTCGGCATCTCTTCAAATTCCCATTTAGGCAAATCCTCCAGGGAGCCCCGGCTGCAGCTATAATCAATATGATGTTCTTTGACATAACCTTTCATCAAGAAACTATCCATCGCTTCCGCCGCATGACGGCCTGCCGCCACGGCCTGAATCACTGTAGCCGGTCCTGTAACACAGTCTCCCCCGGCAAAGATTTTCATTTCCGAAGTCTGAAAAGTCTTCCCGTTAATGTCAATGTCCCCCCACTTGTTCAGCTTCACCGGGAGGTCGTGGTAGAGGAACTGGGTATTGGTGCTTTGCCCGATCGCCCCGATAATGGTGTCCGCAGCAAAGGCTATTTCACTACCCTCAATAGGAATGGGGCGGCGGCGGCCGGAACGGTCCGGTTCCCCTAAGGTCATCTTAATGCAATGAAGAATTTTGCTCCCGTTGTCCTGAACAATTTTGCTGGGCGCAGTCAAGAAATACATTTCCACTCCTTCACGGAGGGCTTCTTCCACTTCATATGGTTCCGCCGGCATGTCTACTTTAGTCCGACGGTAAAGAAGTTTTACGGATTTTGCCCCTAAACGGAGGGCTGTCCGAGCACAGTCAATGGCGGTATTCCCGCCGCCGATCACCACTACATTTTCCCCAAGATTTAGCTTGGCCTTCTTGGTGACCTGTTCCAGGAACTGAATCCCCAGCCAAACCCCGTCCAGATTTTCCCCTTCCAATTGAAGCGGGGTAGCCCGCCAGGAGCCAATAGCCAAATATACGGCATCAAAATCTTCGTTCAAGTCCTCCAGGCGGATATGAGTGCCCAGGGTCTTGTTGGTCATGATTTTCACGCCTAAATTTTTAATAAGATCTATTTCCTTATCCAAAGTCGCTTTAGGCAGCCGGTATTCCGGAATGCCATAACGCATCATACCCCCGGCATAACTATGTCGCTCGAAAACTGTCACATCATGTCCGTTGATGGCGCTGTAATAGGCTGCCGAAAGTCCCGAGGGACCAGCTCCCACCACGGCAATCTTCTTCCCGGTGGCTTCCTTCTTCGGCGGGGTAAAAGGTACTTCCTGATTAATATCCCAGTCCGCCAAAAAACGCTTCACATGATTAATGGCCACCGGAGAATCCACCAATTGACGGCGGCACTCTGATTCACAAGGATGGGGGCAAACCCGGCCACAGACCAAAGGAAATGGATTATGTTCTTTAATCACCTTGAGGGCTGATTCAAAATTTCCCTGACTGGTATGGTGCAAATATGATTGAATATCAATATTTGCCGGACAAGTCTTCACACAGGGAGCCACACAATCCGCATTATGGTCGGAAAGAATCTGTTCCAGCCGAATTTTCCGATAGTGCTCCAGCTTAGGGCTATTGGTGCAAATGACCATCCCTTCCTTTATAGGGGTCTGACAGGATTTCACATCCCGCTTACCGCTCCCTTCCCCTAATTCCACCACACACAAACCGCAGTTACCATTGGAACGATCCAGTCTAATGTCATAACAAAGATGAGGAATATAAATATTCTCTTGGATTAAGGCTTGGAGAATCGTGAGATTATCATATACCTCAATTTCCCGTCCATTCACATTTACTTTAATGCGTTTCAACTCTGTTGTTTTTTTTAGCATCTGTTTACCTTCCTTATAATTGTTATTGTTATTATTAGCTAAATCTGAAAGCGGTAAAGTTTTGGTGCTTTTTTATGCTTGTTACAATTATAACAAATAAATCCCCTTTTGGGGACTGTATTTTTGACTTATTTCGACAATAATACAATTTTTCTGTTAAATGTCAAGAATGTCAGGCGTCAGCCTCTCAATTTGTCTAATTGATAAGCCATAACTTTCCTAATCGCACATATTTCCTCACTCCTGTTTTATGGCATAAAAAAAGCCCCGAAGGGCTTATGCATTTTTAATTATTTTCCACGATATCATTATATACTGGATTTCTTGCATCTAATAAAAATCTTATTTAAAGGAATGCAAAAATATCAGTTAATTTGTTCAAAGATAACCTTCGAATACCCTTCTATATCTCCAGGAGTGAGCATGCGGAATTTTTCTTTCACAGCGATGAAATATTCCCCAATCAATTCTTTGGATATTATACGATTAGAATGAGTATCCACCGGCAATCCGCCTCTGGTATGCCGCCATGGTTTCTCCAGATGCGTAAACTTTTCTAATGTTTTTCCACTATAACAGCAGAAGTTTTTAATAACGCTATCCAGTATCGATTTTTCAGAGGTTGCAAAAACCGATTCATCGAAAGATTCAACACTTTCAATGGGGTCAAACCGATAGGATGAATACCTGTTATACACATCCCTGTAAACCGGTCCATGAACCCATGCCTCACAGTCTTCGTCAAAAAGAAATCGTCCTTCAAAAGCGTAATGAAAGCCCTGGACATAATATAACGCTTTTTGTAAAGACAATGGAGTAATATCCTCGCATTTATAAAGCAGATATTGGATAATTAAATCGATTTTTGAACCGGTGTTATTTTCTTCTCCAAGCAGTTCCTGCACCTTCCGCTTACTTTTTTCATACGCATGCAGAGATTTTAGATTATCCTTATTTTTCTCCAGTAATTCTTTATAATATGCCGGATCATCATAAATCTTTTGAAGGATATCTGAATACTGTTTTGTAGGCATGTCACCTTCACAATATCTCGAAAAAGTCATTTCTCCCCAACCTAAAAGCAATGACAACGGACGTTTTCCAATATTGTATTTCTGAGGAATTTCTAATATCTTCTCCAGCGAAATAATACCGTTTTTTTGACGGTACATGTCATACAAAGCCCTCAGATTTTCGTCCTCTATATCCGCTACATAGACTTCGCCCCCACATTCCGTACAAACAGCCTTCTTTCCGATGAACGCATATTCTTCGCCTTTAAGCTTTCCCTTAATTGATGCAGTTTTTACCATATATTCAACATCTCTTCTGCATTCCTCGCAAAATGTCTTATTCCTGTTCATAAGGCGACCTCCTTTCAAACTTTCTGAT
This sequence comes from Bacillota bacterium, assembly GCA_050952465.1. Taxonomy (GTDB): domain Bacteria; phylum Bacillota; class Dehalobacteriia; order Dehalobacteriales; family Dehalobacteriaceae; genus DUPU01. The sequence continues at coordinate 25,700 of JBMNKZ010000013.1, forward strand.
TGATCATCGAAAAAGATATTCAATCGGCTTGTTTCGCTTATGAAACGATATGACAACCACTCGTTTTCTACTTTCACTGTCAATAAAATTAAATTTAGTATAAAATCAACTATCTCCTCAATGCCATCAAAGTTAAATAACATAACCTGGGGACAAAATACATATAAAACCTCATGTTCAAATCCTATTTTTGTATTTCGTAATGAATGACAAAAATCTTCTGTTTTAATTTTTAATAAAATCTCTGTTTGCCTTCTGCTGTTTAAGTTATATTCATTTATAAAATCTATGTTTTCTTGTCTATTCTCATTTTTTGATATAATGAATCTGCCCTCTCTAACACAATCTTGTATCATTGCCAAAATCACATCAATCTGCTCTCGGGTATAGTTCTGATTATAGTGCTGATTCATTGCATCACCTCTTTGTGATACAATGGTACTATATTGTATGCATATTGTCAATTTTTTATGCATTAATTGGTACATAAAATCTAATTATTTCTTATGTCAAGCGAAATGGCAAGGGGATGGGGAATTTGACACACTATGCTCTTTGGATATTCCCCTGCCAATTCTCGTCAGCCTCTCAATTTTTCTAATTGATAAGCCATAACTTTCCTTCATATATTTCAAATATATATTTCTTTTATTTGCATCTTACTTTTGCTGATCTTGGGCATGGTTAAGACGACAAACTCATATTTAAATGATAGAAGCGATCCATTCATCAGTCGCTTGGACGTTGGTACAGAAGTAACTGTGACCAATCCTAAAGCCATTGCCCAGAGATTCATCTTTACTGATGAAAGTACTCCCCTACTTATTCTCTTCTCAAAGCCTCAATGGGATCCAGTTTTGCCGCCTTATTGGCGGGATACATGCCGAAAAAAACCCCTACCCCGGCGGAAAACAGGAAAGCCACCAATATGATTTTTAGAGAAACCAAAGAAGGCCATTTAGCAAAATAGGCTACGATGGATGCCCCTCCATAACCTAAAACTATGCCCATTATGCCGCCGCATACGCAAATGCTCACAGCTTCAATCAAAAACTGCACTAAAATATCCCGGCGGCAGGCGCCTAAGGCCATCCGAATCCCGATTTCCCTGGTCCGCTCCGTTACCGAAACCAGCATGATATTCATCACCCCGATACCACCCACAAAAAGGGAGATGCCGGCAATGGCACTGATCACCAGAGTCATAATTCCCGTAATCTTATTGGCCGCCTCCATTTCCGCTTCCATGCTGTATGCCACATAATGATTGGGGGCATTATGCCGCCGTTCCAAAATTGTCTTTATCCGCTCAATGGCCAGGTCCACATCTTCTTTGCTCCGGGCACTCCCTTCAAACTGATGGACCATGTCCCACCGGGTAATACTTTTGGTCATGGAGTAGGGGATGTAAGCATTTTTTGAGGCATTGAAGCCAAAAACTGATTCCTCCTGTTTCAAAACCCCGATAACTGTGGCTCCCGTCCCGTTGAGCATTACCTTTTGCCCCACAGGATTGCCATGGCCAAACAATTCCCGAGCCAACGCCTCGTCTAAAACGGCTACCCGCCGCCCCATGAGATGATCCGCCTGGGAAAAGTATCTTCCCCAACGGTAATCAAAATTCCGGATCAAGGGATAATCCCCGTTGGTCCCGATTACTTCCGCCGATTCTTCACCCCGGCTTCCTCTAAGGTTCATGCGGTCATACCTGACTGGAGAAAGATATTTCACCTTAGGAACCAGCTTTTTTATCACATCAATATCCAGTTCTGTAAGGTCCCCGGGCCTGGTATATCCGCCTTCCTGAAAGTTCACATATACCACAAAGAGGTTGGTACCCAACTTTTCCATTTCCTGAATTAGCATGGCTCTTCCCCCCTGACCGATGGCCATAACCAGGATAACGGCGGTAATCCCGATGACAATCCCCAAGGTAGTTAAAAATGACCGGAGTTTATTGGCCTTAATGCTTTCCACGGCCAGTCCCAAAGACTCCCAAAAATTCATGCCTTCGCCTCCCCGCCAAGTTCACCGGACAGCACTTCCCTGGAATCAATGGGGTTTTCCACTATTTCATCACCCACCAGAAGCCCGTCCCGAAAACGAAGAATCCGCTCCGCATGCCGGGCAATGTCCCCCTCATGGGTAACCAAGACAATTGTGGCCCCCTCCCGGTGCAATTCCTGAAAAATTGCCATAATTTCCTCCCCGGTCCTGGTGTCCAGGGCACCAGTCGGCTCATCAGCCAAAATCACAGAGGGGCGGTTCACCAAGGCCCGGGCAATTGCCACTCTTTGGTTCTGTCCTCCCGATAATTCATTGGGAAAATGGTGAGCCCGGTCTGCCAAGCCTACCCGTGCCAAAGCCTCAGCCGCCCTTTTCCGGCGCTCTCCCGGGGGAATTCCTCCGTAAATTAAGGGCAGTTCCACGTTTTTCTGGGCTGTTAAACGGCTTAAGAGATTAAATGTTTGAAAAACAAAGCCAATTTGACTGTTACGTTCCCGGGCTAATTCCTTTTCACTCATACCGGCAGTTTCCCGGTCGTTCAGCACATATGAGCCTGCGGTAGGCCGATCCAGTAAACCCAGTAAATTCATTAAAGTAGATTTCCCCGAGCCGGAGGGGCCCATTATGGCAGCAAACTCCCCCCGCCGAATATGAAAGGAAATACCCCTTAACGCTTCCACCGCCAGCCGGCCGGTCAAATATGTTTTCTTTAAATCATGTATTTTAATCATACTTTCCCTCCTCCCCATGAAACCGGCTACGATTATTTCCCAAGGGAGTCAGAAGTGACGATCACTTTCTGTCCCGGCTGCAATTCCGGAGGAGGATTGAGGATGATTTCTTCCCCCTCTTTTAAACCTGATAGTACTATATCATAGAGTTCATTACCCAGGTTGGTCTTAATCTCTCTTTTTTGCACCATGCCATTTTCCACCACATAAACAAACTTAGCTCCCTCTTCACTGATAATCCCTTCCACTGGCACCGTCAACAAATCCTTTTCCTTCATGGTGGTAATCATCACGTCCACGGTAAATCCCAATTTCAGGCCGGTACTGTCACCGGTAATACGCACCGTTACCGGCAAAGAAATCCCTTCATTCCCTTGCTTGGTGGTAGTTATGGCCGCATGGGAAACCCGGCTGATTTCTCCCTGGAATTCTTTTTCCGGCAATACCGGGCATTTAACGACCACGGCCTGACCCTTTTTAATGTTGCCCGCATCCAGCTCATTTACGTGGGCCGTCACTTCCAGTTCATTCGTATTCCCGATGACAATCAATCTGGTTCCTTCCGTCACCCGGCTGCCTTTTTCCCCGCCTACAAAGAGCACTACTCCGTCGCTTTCGGCCACAAAATTAGCCAGGCGCAGTTTTTCCTCCGCCTGGACTACATTTTGCTCCGCCAAATTCACCTGGGCCTCCAGGGCAGAAATCTCACTCTCCTGAGCCTGACCCTCCACCAGAGCAGATGTATCCAAATAATCCTTTTCCGCCCCGGCCAGTCTGATTTCCGCTTCAGCCAAGTCTTCCGCAGTGACAGCTCCCTGGTCGTATAGGGTTTTGATTCTTGCAAAGTGCTCCTTTGCGGCCAGGTATTGGGCTTTCCTGTATTTTAAATTGTTTTCCTCATTAACTGCCCGCCCCTTGGCCAAGGCTGCTTTTTTTGCCGTTAAATCCGCCTTGGCCTCTTCCAATTGACGCTTCAGTTCCAAGGTATCCAACCGGCCCAGGTTTTGTCCCTTTTTTACCTGGTCCCCCACTTTAACGGATATTTCCATCAGGATACTGTCACAAGGAGCAAAAAACTCCTGTTTTGACGCAGCGTCCAGCTGGCCGTTGGCCACAACAACTTTTTCAATTTCTTGTCTTACCACCTTATCCGACATCACAGGTATGGCTTTTTCCCCATTTCTTGTTCCAATAAAAATTATCATCAGCAGTAACAATATCCCCAAAACCGCAATTATTTTTTTACGCCCGGTCCACTTTTTGAACCATGAGCGAAATCCCTGCCTTTTTCCCGCAGTAGGTTCCGTTTCCCTATTCATCATTGTCCTCCCATTACCTCATTTAGTACATTTTGCCATAATTGTTATTCCAATTTATTATAACTTATATCCTAAGTTATTAAATATTAATTTTCTTAATTATTTATTAAAAAAAGTACAAAAATTTAAACTTTATTATCATCATAGGTTTCACCCTCCTTTGAAAACTACCATAAAATAATCCTCCTTAAGTAGATTTTGGTTATTTACCATGTCTACTTATGGAGGATCATCACACGCACCGTTTATCTTTGATAAATCCGACAGAACAGTTTTCACCAGTTCTATTAACAAATTTCTTATTGCTGTTGCTGCTTCTGCATAAAAAAAACCAACTTACGCTACCGTAAATTGGAGATGTTGTCAATAATCCCTTCCCCCTGACACTTTTTGTTGATGCCTAGGATTTCCCTTAACATGTTCAATTGCTTTACACACTTCCATTAACAGATCAGTCGCAATTTGGGTATTTAACACTCCGGACTTAATAATAGTTCCGCCTTTATCTGTATTGACATATTTAGGAGGTAAATTGTTTAAAGCTATGGCCATAATATCCGATTGACAAACAGGACAGGTGCAGATATCAGTTCGGTTTTTTAACTGCTCTTTTAGTACTTGTTCCACTAGGATTTCCGTTAAATTAAAAGTTTTTTTTATCACTGTTACCGACCTTCTTTTTTTATATCACGATTATTACCCAACAATAATTATACTTACAAACCTATCAATGTGATTTCGACATACTAGCAATTTTCATGCGTCCGATTTTGTTGTACTTTGTAAATTTTTGATGTAATATATAATTACATTACCATATTATTTCTAATATGGCAATAAAATAATAAATATTACTGTATTTTTGGTATAGAGGTGGCTGCAACCCGTTCAAACCAGAAGATTTTACCGGTACCCACCTTGCTGCCAATATCTATCCTGTGTTAGTATTTTGACCAGATTATTCTAATGCAAAGTCTACTGCCCCTATTGCATGAAGCAAGGTTGTATCAAATAACGGAACAGTCGAATCCTCAGGTTTAACTAAGAGACCAATTTCCGTACACCCTAAAATGATTCCATCTGCACCTTGTTCTATTAAATCCTCGATAATTCTTTTATATCTGACTCTTGATTCATCAACAATCTTTCCTAGACATAGCTCATTATAAATTACTGTGTTTACTATTACCCGATCAATTTCCTTTGGAATCAAAACTTTTATACCATTAGCCTCTAAGCGCGATTTATAGAAATCTTGTTCCATTGTATATTTTGTCCCCAAAAGCCCAACTGTTTTAATTTCATGAGATAGAACTTGTTTTGCTGTATTATCTGCAATATGAAGTATTGGAATATTAATGCCTGCCTGAATCTCGTTTGCGACTTTGTGCATAGTATTCGTACAAATAACGATAAAATCTGCACCTGCTGACTCCAGACTACAGGCGGCATCTGTTAAAATCTGAGCAGCCTTTCCCCATTCACCATTTCTTTGGCAAATCTCAATTTCCTCGAAATCTACACTGTAGAGAACACATTTGGCCGAATGTAGACCTCCAAGTCTTTGCTTTACTTCTTCATTAATAATGCGATAATATTCGGATGACGATTCCCAGCTCATTCCTCCGATTAAACCGATGGTCTTCATCAAATTCCTCCCCCATGTTAAAATCCTCCGGTACCTCCGCCGCCGGCACCTCCTCCACCGCCTCCGGAAAAGCCGCCTCCTCCGGAATGGGTATCGGTTGTGTCATGAAATGAACTATCTATGCTTCTTTGAAAGACATTATTTTCATGATTCACAAATAGTAAATACCAAACTAGCCAACTGTTTGCATAGCTTTCATTAGCAACATTAGCAGTCGCCACTTCCGCAAAATTTAAATCCTCTGTCTTTTTATTTACCCCCAGACCTAATGCATAAATTAAGGATATGTCTGAAGAATATTTTTCAGCATTCCCTTTAGATAAATCTTTTTGGTGCTTCTTCATATATTTTTTAAAACCGGACCATTTCTTATACTGATGGTATCCGAGGTCTGAAAGCCGATAAAACAAGGTAAAGCTATATATAAACAAGATGATGGAAACAAATATACCGGCCAGGCCAAATAAACTGCCATAAATTATGGTGAACATACCTAATACGAATAGGAGCAGGGAGAAAATCAGGAAAAACACGCCGAATTTTGTTTTACTTTTATCGTAATACCCTTTAAGAACCGCATCTTCTTTGATTTTTTTCTTCCACTCATAATATAAGTTGAGAAATTCCGAACTATTATGTTTGTTGAATTCTTCTATTTCCCTGGTGCTAACAGAGTGTCTATTCCCCATTTCATTAATAAACCAATTAATAAAGATTTTTTCATGATTCAATAGATAATTATCTTCTTTTTTTACCAAAGTTATTAAAAACTCCTGGTCATCTGCATTTTGGCCCAGTTTATCTTTTTCCTTGTTTATTTTTATATATCCTTTTCTAAAGAGATCCAGGATGGTGGCAAATACGGTATTAGTACCAATAATGGTATTTGTTAACTGGGCGGCAATGGCTGGGGTGCAGTCCTCAGGGATATTGGTACCCTCTGCCTCACTCTGGTAGATATTCTTTTCCCTGCGAAACCGCACAAGGAATATCAAAAAGATTATAAAGCCAAATCTGGATGCCACATTAGATGCTTGCTCCAGTGTTTTTCGGATCTTTTCCTCCCTTTCCCTATCTTCTGCCAATTTATTTTGAAAAGCAGCTTCTTCCTCCAGTATATTGAAGTAATTATCTATGTTTTGCACATTATTGGATAGGTGAATAAACTCCCTGGGAAACAATATCCTTCCTTCAATAAAAGTATCGTCAGGTACATCTTCCACATATAGAGAGTAGGTAGTATTGTTTTCTTTGGCGATTTTCCCATTTAACGGTCCATGGGCAAAAACCTTTACTTGATTATTGGTATCAGCCTGTGGCAGTTTAATATTTACGGCAAAGCTTTCTATGGGTGTTTCATTTTCATCACCTAAGAATTTATAATATAATTCTCCGATATCATTATATTTTACAGCTACATTTTTTACCAGATAACTGATTCTAAAAGTCTTTTCCTCGTCCTCTGAAGGAGAAAATATCTGAACAATGGTTTTGCCGGCTTCATCCTTTATTAAAAATACATTTGAATCGCCCTTTTCGGCATCCTCCACAAGGGTATATTCCCTTGGATCATCATTTATCAGTTCTTGTACCTGGATATCTGATACCCCAGAAGTCTTGTTCACAATAATTTCTCTGAATATTCCATTGAAATCATCATTAAATTCATAGGTAATTTCTTCTACAATACCCAGGTCTCCGGTTTCAAGAAGATTTGCCTCCACCACCCATTGGGAAACGATAAGATCATCCTTAGCTATTGCATTTTGAGGAAAACTAACTATCAAGGCAATTGCAAATATTATGCTTGCCATAGTGTAAAAACTGCTAAAACAAAAACTGCAAAAAATTTTCCTCATGCTATCATCCCCTTTTTTAAATTCAAGAACCGTCCCCAGATTTACCTGCCTCCCTCTCGATGATCTTTTTAATCCCTGTAAAACCTTCCTTTCCCAAGAGCGCTTTTGGGTTTTAAAGATTAACCCGATACTACGTTTTCCACAAATCCTACCGGCAGAGAAGTTCTCCTACTGATATCTTCCACACTCATTCCCGTTTGATGATACCGCAAAACAACCCTTTCCATAGACTCACCCACTTCTATAATATGATAATCAGGATCATAGAAACGGCAAACCCTTTGGCCCCAGGGTTGTTCTCTGATCTCATGGATGAATTCCACATTATTCTCTTTTAATATATGGTAAATACCGTCCATGTCATCCGACTCAAAATAAAGCTCGAAGTTGTGGGTTTTATATGATATGGTGCTGGCATTTTGACTGAGACCGAGAAGGCTCTGAAAATGGTCTGCCAAATGGATGGCAAATCCACCCGCGAAAGAAACATTTTCGCCGAAATCAAATTCTACCTTTTGGTTTAATAGGTTTTCATAGAAGTTCCGGGAGATTTTGATATCCCGGACAGCGATTAGTGAGCATATATATTTCATCTCGCTACCTACCTTTCAACTTCTCTTTAGACCTCTTATAGGAATTCATTTTATTGGATAACACATTACACTTTCTTCAACACCTAAAATATCACATTCCCATTCAATCAGATAACCCGTATAAGCAGCTATTGCTACATCAATGTAATCATGTCCAGGGTATTATTTGCCAGTTGAATAACGGCAATTTTCTACCGCGCTAAAATATAGACTTACCTCAAAAAGCTGTAATTTCAGTCTTTGTTACTGCTTTATTATCAATTTTAATTCTCGTTTCACTCTTTTTTAATTGACTTGCAAAGGATTACTTTGTAAAATTTTATCTACTTCTTCATATCCGGTGAGAAATGCATAATTATAGCGGGCAGGCAGGGCAAAGACATACTCGCTGTTATGAGCCAGCTCTTTTGGCCCCATCGGTGCGGCTCCGATATGGAACTTCTCCTCTTGCAAGGACTTCCACTGGTCCCGAGTAAAAATCATGACCGGGATATCCTGCCGCGGCTCTTCCGCCGACCATGCCGGATGCCGGATAGAAATGATCATGCCGGTTTCAATGACTTTGCCCTCTTCCCCGGTACCCAAAGCCAGGCCTTTCCATTCGTCTTCGACAATTGAATATTCCTGCCAGCTTTCCGGTAAAGAAAAACTAAAACCATATTGATTATTCTCATACACTACGTTTGAGCCGTTTTCCTCATAATCACCCATTTCAACACCGATTATCAGCCAGTGTCTCTCCGTATTTTCCACAGTAAGGGTAATGGGCCGTTTAACTGTAATCCCCTCTTCCGCACTTGTTACTTCAATAATTTCCCCTTGAACTTCATAGGCTAATTCCGATAATTTTTCAATATTTTTAATATCTATGCGATCCGGCCATGGACTTGATGTCAGTCTTCCCGGTGCTTGAAGAGGATCTTCCAGCCATTTTTCCATAAGTTCCGGGGAAACATAATCAGCATAGTTCTCTTGCATACTCTTTTCCAGAATATCTTCCTGAGCCAAAAGCGAGACTGTTTGAAGCTTGCTGCCAAATCCTTCGATTAGATCTGCCACAGCAGCTTTATTGCTTTCATCGGTTACTTCCACTTCCAGCTTTGATGCTTCCTCCGGGTTTACTTTTGCCTGATTCTCTTGATTCATGCAACCAAACAAAGAAATACTCAATAATAGTACCAATATCATAATAGATTGTTTTTTCACTATGTTGCAACCTCCAAAAGTTTATTTCTATTAAATATAGACATATGTACGGCGATTTTGTTTCACTTGAAGGTCGAAATTGCCTGGAATGTGCCAAGGGGACGGTATTTCGGTATATCAGGTACTTTAAACCACCTAGTCTTTAAAATGCCCATATGTTTGTCTAATACGCAAAACAAGCCGCACAACGGTAAATCCATCTAAATCGACCACTCATGAACGCATGTTATCTAACCCGACCACTCGCCGGGCACTGACATCTAATTCGTATAGTAAGAATAATACGTCCTTAACAGTGACTGGCTTTTATACTCATTCTGTGTATTTATCTGATATAGCCTTAAAGTTTGTTGTTGAGGTAGATTCTTCGTATGAGTATATTACTGTATAATCAAAAATTTCATTAGTTTTAATGTTACGAATTGATGTTGTTACTGCACCATTCTCCCTATTCTTTTGAACTAATTACTTCGCTTAATATAAAGAATGCGATTTAAACCACTACAAATGATGCCCGTAACAAGTATCAGTCTATTTTAGGAATTTTGTTTATTTCTGAAATAGATGTAACTTTAGTATCACTATGCCAAGTAATGTGCTTTGTATACAGTTCATATAGTTCATCAGATGTAGCTATAACTGTATGATCTGTAAGCATGATAGCAAATTTCGTCATGCTGTCATTGATTAGTAAATAAGGAACAATTCCCCTATCCTCTGCCAATTTAATGGCACCCTTGTAAAAATAGCTTATACGCTGTGTGTTATCTTCACCATTCCATGTAATATATGTTTGTAGGTCACTTCTATCCGTTTCTTCCGCATATGGAATTAAAAATTCTCCAACAAATCCTTCTTTTTTTCTAAATAGATAGTTGCTTTTTTCACCATTAATCACCAGCATCGTCTCACCAACCGCAACACCATTCTCATAGATATTTGCAGTTATCTGCTGATTTATATTTTTATTAAAAGGGATTTTATCAATAGCCCATATACCTATCACCAGCACAATGGAAATGGCAATAATAGTTTTTAATTTCTGTTTCATCTTAAACCATCACCCCTCAAATACAAATTAATAGCCCAATTACAGTTGTTTTTGATGTTTTAATGATAAATCCCCCTAAGATAATTTATAAATCATATAAAATAATGCTCATAATATGTGGTGTTAAATTATATTGGTTATAGAAAGAAATAGGGTGACAGGGGGGGACGGGGTTGTTGTCAACCCGTCCTTTTTTGTTACTATTCAATTCAAGAACCGTCCCCAGATTTACAGATTTACTTCATAGAAAGGTCTATCCGAAACAAGGGCAACAGCAGATGTTTCTCTATAGCCCCCTAATAGATTTGGAGAAAATACGTGTAGTATGTTAACATTTTATTAGGGGGTAGATTTTAATGAAAAACAAGCAATACAGTGATGAATTTAAGGAATTAATAATTAAAGAGTGCCAGGAAACAGGTAATGTGGCCTTAGTAGCCCGGCGGCATGAGATGTCACCTAACACTATTCATACTTGGTTAATGAAAAATCGAAAAAATGGTTCTGTAAAAGCCTTACCCAAGGCTAAAAAGCAACGCGAGAAAGCCATGGAAAAAAGACTTAAAGAAGTTAGTACAGAAAATGACAGACTTAAACGTCTACTTGCTGATAAAGAGCTGGAATTAGCTATTTTAAGAGAGTTAAGGGATATCCAAAACCCTCGGTAGCCGACAGATTTATTATAGCTAAAAGGTGGATAGATAAGGGCTATAACGCTTCTTTAGTCCTTGACTCTGTCGGCCTATCTCCATCCACCTATTATCAAAGAGTTAAAGGAATCAAGCCTTATACCGATAATCAGGGATTAAGAAAAAGGACACCTGGGCGAAAAATACCAGGATACTCAGTCAACGTAAAAGGTAAGGCGGTTCCTGATGCAATAATAAAGGAAAATATAAAAGAAATAGTTACCGGAGATGGTTTTCCCTATGGCTATAAAAAAATTAATGTAACTCTTAAGGAGGATTATCAGCTTATCATAAACCACAAGAAAACATATAGGCTTTGTAAAGAACTAAATATATTAAGACCCCAAAGGAAGATATATCCATATCGTCCTAGAAAGCTGGCGAAAAGAGAAAAAATTACAGCTCCAAACCAGCAATGGCAAATGGACATTAAGTACGGCTATATTGAGGGTATGGCCAGGTTCTTTTTCCAATTATCCTTGATAGATGTATATGACCGATCAGTAATCGACTATCATCTTGGCTTAAGTGCTACAGCCAGAGATGCCTGTGCTGTGCTTATAAATTCTCTTAAAAAACGCGGTTTAAAACCTGGTATGGATCTACCGGTAATAAGGACAGACAACGGCCCCCAATTTATAGCTAAGGTATTTGAAAAAACATGTTCGAAATGGAAATTAACTCATGAAAGAATACCGGTTAAAACACCTAATATGAACGCCTATATAGAGTCTTTTCATTCAATCTTAGAAGATGAATGTTATAGCAGAAATGAGTTTACCAGTTTTACAGATGCTTACAAGGTTATAAGTGAATATATGGCTTATTATAATAATCGCCGCAGACATGGCAGTATAGGATATATGGCCCCAGCTAAGTATTATGAAGCTGTTAAAAACAGCCAAATAGCTAGGGGAAAAATGATCGCCTAAGGGCAGCCGTTTATCGAAGACCCTTTACATGGGGGAGGTGCCCGTGTTAGCCTATCTTTGGCTAGGGCCGCTAAATCATTGATGCAGCTGGCCTCGGCCCTAAAGAACACGGGCACCAGGGGCCCCATGTCAAGGGCGGCTGCTTAGTAAATTAGAGCTTTCTTAAGTAAGAATAAGTTTTTAAAAGGGTTTTCTCCAATAATGGGGGTTCAAGCCGGTTTCAGTAAATCCTTGGCTCTTAAGTTCCTCCATGAATTTAATATCCTTCACGAATGAATACATCTGTTCTGTATACTGGCCATTTAATGACTATCCCAGCTTTTATAGGATTTTGAAATGTATATCCGAGCCTCTTAATTCCTCTTTGTATCTCCGAAATAGGATACGGCGATTCTATCCAACTGTGCAGCAATGTTCGGAAAGGATATATTCAAATCAAGCGTCTTTACACTGATCTTATTTCCGCTCATCTGAAAATCACAATCCGGTGTAATGGTCTCTTCTGTTTTTGCATACAAAAGCATGCCTGCTACATTACCAGTATTCCTTACATCCTGATTTTTCACGTAAGTAAAAATCTGATACAAATTGTTGGAGTGAAGGGTTCGGCTGTCATATTGTTTCTGAACCTGCATCGTATGGGAATAGTACTTCGTGTCGATGATAAGAATATTTTCACCAAACCGTAATGTGATATCGGTCTGCATGATTGGCAGAAAATCAATGATACCATCGTCGATGTTCCAAGCTATCTGGGAAGAAGCCGCACGCAATTCGGGATGGTGGTACCGATAATATTCCAGCACAAATTTCTCATATAGCCGCGACATACGCTGTTCATCCAGGAACGAGGCCATTTTATATTGGCCTTTGTCGGTTGATAGCAACAAACCATCGAGCACAAAATAGCAAATATTCAACAGCATTTTGTAATGATGATTATTTCTGTGAAACCGCAGCCTGTTCCATTGGATGTTGGATGGCTCAATTATATCCACCGCATCAAAAAAAAGCATCAGTTTTTTCAGTGCTTTTCTGTGCTCTTGACTCACGGATGACTGTCGCTGCAGGATGGTCGCTGTTGTTTTCAGTATCTGATTAAACAAATTATTTACAGACATTTCATCGTACTCACAGTAAAGCATCTGTTTGTGCTGGAGTTTATTCGTGATCGTCCCGTAGATGTCCAGTTTCCCGCGTAAGACAGAGAGATTCTCACGTTTTGAAACATAATCCCTGTAAATGCCTTGTTTTAACTGCCTTGCAATACCTTTCGAAAGGATGGAGGCAAACAGATCCTGAATATTCTCAAACTCTTCTGCTGCAATTTCATCATATCCTGACTGCTTCAATACTTGAAATGCATAGGTGAGCATATAATAGATATTTTTGATCAGAATACCCTTGTCATTAGTCATTAAACACACCACGCAATATGTTTTCCCACTTCTGCAATTTTGTCGGCTCATCAAACCAATACTCGCTCAGCATCGGAAGGATATCGTATTCTACGACCTCCTTCATCCACTCATCGGTACATTCCTTTTGACCGCAGAAGTAGCTGTGGCCGATGCAGAATCCCTTCCCGAGAGAACTGTCTGCAATAATTTCTTTGTTCAGCTCCTTGATCCGTTCGATCAAAGTATTGAATGTGTCGTTATCTAAACTTGCCTGGTACGCCTCGAAGCCATCGGAATTGAATCCTGGGTCCATTTCAAAGAAGCAAAAACGTCGGCGCAGGGCGTAATCGATCATCGCAAGGCTGCGGTCTGCTGTATTCATCATACCGATGATATATAGATTTTTCGGAACCGCAAAGGGCATACCACTATAGGCAAGAGTGGCCTTTGTACCACGGTAGTCTTTCTCAATTAGCATAAGCAGCTCACCAAAAATTTTACTCATGTTACCGCGGTTTATCTCATCTATAATAAAGAAGAACGGCTTATTCGGTTCATTCGCTGCCTTCTGGCAGAATCGATAGAAAATACCGTACTGCAATTCAAATCCTTCGCCCTGTGGCTTATATCCCATGATGAAATCCTCATAAGAATAGTTCTGATGAAACTGGATGAATTCAATGCGGCTATCATCCTTTTGTCCCATAACAGCATATGCCAGACGCTTTGCCGCAAAGGTTTTGCCAACACCTGGAGCCCCCTGCAAAATAAGATTTTGTTTATTTCTTAACAAAGAAACAAGGGTATCAAATCGCTCACCGGTCATATAGACTTCTTCTAGAAATTTGTCCTTGGAATAAGCATCAGCAGTTTCCTTTTGAGCAATAGGGTTTTCTTCGCGGATCATGTCCATAATAAAATCAAATTCGCCCCTTGTAAGCTTGAACAGGCTGCCGTTTGGGTTTGTAAAAAACTCCATCCGCTCCAATTCAGGACAATTTTTCAGCACTGCATAATCGATCGATGTAGCCAGACCTTCAATTTTCTCAAAAATAATCTTTTCACCATCATTTTCTTGTGCTACCTTTGCAAGAGCCACCACCTGTTTTACTGGGCTTGCTGCATATCCGATAACAAAGTCTCCGGCTTTTGCATCCAAAAAATTCTGAAAGACACGGCGTTTATTGCCGTTGTCGTTGTATAGCATATAACTTTGCGTTTCACCGACATCCATTTCGGAAAAACTCCAGATTTTCGGCTTGGCATTCAGCAACCAGTAACCGCGATTCTCTGTGCTGTTTCCTTCTGCAAATAAAGGTACTTCAGAAAGGTCAAACTGATCCAATGCTTTACTCAGTTCATCGCGCAACTTCCAAATATAACTACCTTCAGTGCCTTGATCTGCACGCTTCCCAACATATAGAATCGGCCACCATCTTAAATTCTCGTTGTCTCTAGCAATGACAGGGCATCCGGTAGCCTCAGCAACTCGTTTTGCAAGTGAGGACGACCCTGAATTATAGAAATTCCATGTTTCACCATATTTAATAGAAAGCTGCGTGCAGGTAGCCATACCGCCATAGTCTTTCATACGTTTCATGATTTTTAGGCTGTTATCGTTAAATACTGTTTTATCAGCAAGAAGTGCTAACCATTGTTCAGTCGATATATTCGGGCTGTAATCAGCTGGGAACCATTCATCGGCTTCCTTAACAGGTTTTTTAGAAAAAGAACGGCTGATATAAAAACCTACATCAATGGTCAACGTCTTGAATGCTGGATCCGGATAGCAATTGTCTGTTAACACAGACTTCAGCATTTGTACCAATTCTTTATCTTTTTCTATATGTGTACAGATCTCGTTATAGAGATTAAACCCACCAATCAAGTTTGCTGTGGAGGAACTCCTTTTCGGAATAAAATCGCTTTCCAGTTCCTTTGCGACTGCAAGGCACTCAGAATACTTGTAAATATAATATTTATCAGGATAGCGCAGCCAGAGGTAGGTACTAATGGAGTTTAAATTCTGATAGTGCTGCTTCCATGTGCCATCATCATGCTTTACCCGTAACATGTCGGCATCAGACTTAAATCTCTCGACTCGTTCGGCAAGCCCTTTGGTTTCATCATAAAGATTGATAAACATCGCTCTGACCGCTTCCGGATCTGCTTCTGCAAACTCTTTTATCATGCCCCTTGGAAAATTGTGCATGGAGGCAAGCAGATTGGCTGTTTTATCAGTTGCTTTCATGATCATATTTAAAAAATCCGAAGCATGAATATCCCAGTGATCTTGAAAATGCTTGACAGCCTCCCATTTATATTTTTCATCGTTCCATTGCCGTGGGATGAAATCCTTTTTGTAACTGGTAAGAACGACCTTCAATTTTTCAGTATTTATCATATCGCTGTACCCCCTGTAGCTTTCGTGATATCGTAACATTCATTGCATTCTGCAAGTTTAGAACTTTTCCGTTAACATGCTCAAAAGATTAATGTTTACTTCTTTACGACATATACTTATCTATTTCATTATAATAATAAATTAATTTTCGTACTTTTGTATTTGTATATTGCTATACCAACCCAAAATACTTCTCAAAGAATCTCATCAGCTTTTCAATAATCCCTTGTTTTTTTACAGCCCTGCCGCCGCCAAAGCGGGATACAGGGGGCATGATTTTATCAATGGCTGTACCGGTTGTTTTCAGCATACCGTCTCGCAAAGCATTATCTATGAAACGGCGGGTTTCTTCAGGCTTTAATTTTTCTTCTTCTATAATTGCTGTAATATCCGCTTCCTTGCGCTCATTCAAAAACTTTCGCCAATCCTCATCTACTTTTGTCGATACATTGACTTGCTCAATAAAACGCTCGATCAGCTCTTTCTTGCTGCGAAGTTCAATGCTTGAATTAATGGCTTTATCAATGGTAGTAAGGATGGTTTTATCCTTGCAGTTGGATTCTTGATATTTGGCCACAAGCATCAGGATATAGTCAATATTTACCTCTATCTGCCTGATAAGTTCAATCTCGAAAATTATATCATCATTGATGGTTTCCTTATCACCATCAGCGCCTTTTCTATATTCCTGATATAGATCAATATAAATGCTCTGATAGTCCTGAAAATCCCTTTCAGACAGAATTTCATTCCCTTCAAAATCATCGAAGGAGGTAAGAATATTTCTGAGCCGAAGAATTGCTCCATACAGACGGATAAAGTCTTTTTCAGCTTCTTCTCCGAGAATAGGCTGTCCAAGGGGATACTGCGTAGTAAGGGTAGCAATCAGTTCTTCATAGCCCGGTTTGTGCTCGCCTTTTTCATCATATCCCTTATAGTATTCATCGTATGTTTTAAGCAGTACAATACCGCCTGCATCCTTATTGCCAAAAAGGGCAATGGCTTTGTCCGTTTCTTCTTTCAAATCCCTGAAGCAAACAATATTGCCATAGGTCTTTACGCTGTTTAGAATACGGTTTGTTCTTGAAAACGCCTGAATCAGTCCATGCTGCCTCAGATTTTTGTCTACCCATAGTGTGTTGAGAGTTGTAGCATCAAAGCCCGTCAGGAACATATTGACCACAATCAACAAGTCAATCTCCCGATTCTTTACGCGAAGGGAGAGGTCTTTATAGTAATTCTGGAACTTATCCGAGGAAGTATCATAATTTGTGTTAAATGTCGCATTGTAATCCCGGATAGCCGCCTCAAGAAAATCCCTGGAGCTCTGGTCAAGGTTTTCCATATTAAAGTCCTCTTCCGGCAACAGTCCATCTGGCTCTTCCTCATTTGCACTAAAACTGAAGATGGTTGCGATGGTAAGGTTACGGTTCTTTTCCGCTATCTGCTTTTTAAACTCATTATAGTACTTGATTGCCATTGGGATGGATGCAGCGGCAAATATGGAGTTAAAACCGGCAACTCGCCTTGTTTCACGCTTTTCTATCATTTTCTTAGGGTTATGCTTATCTGCTTCTTCCCATTTTGCAGAGAATGTATAATAACTGCTGCGCTTTGTCTTCTGGTCGAAATGTTCAAGAACATAAGAAACAATTTCACTGATTCGCTGTGGATCTGCCAAGGCTTTTTCACGGTCTATACTATAGACTTTTTTATCATTAATGTAGTCTGGCATCTTGATGGTATTGATAAAATCTATTCTGAAAGGCAGCACATTTCCATCATTAATGGCATCCACAATGGTATAAGTATGCAGCTTTTCTCCAAAAGCCTGCTCGGTTGTACGGAGCAGCGGGTTACCTCCCGAACTCGCATTTGCAGCAAAAATCGGTGTTCCCGTAAAACCGAAGATATGGTAATTCTTAAAACTCTTGGTGATAGCCTGATGCATCTCGCCAAACTGGGAACGATGGCACTCGTCAAAAATCAGTACCACATGTTTCTTATAAATATCATGCTGTTTGTTTTTACGGATAAATATATCCAGCTTCTGAATCGTGGTTACAATGATTTTGTATTCATGAGGATTTCCCTTTTTCGTCCCTGTCTTCCAATTGTCTTTGAAGAACCTTCGTTGATGTATTTCCGTTGGCCGCGCCTTTTTCAAAGCGATCGTATTCCTTCATTGTCTGATAGTCCAGATCTTTACGGTCAACAACGAACAGTACCTTGTCTATGTAAGGCAAGGCAGAAGCCAATTGCGCTGTTTTAAAGCTGGTCAAGGTCTTACCGGAGCCTGTTGTATGCCAGATATATCCTCCTGCAGCAATAGTCCCCATTTTCTTATAGTTGGTTGATACTACAATACGAGATAAAATACGTTCTGCAGCAGCGATTTGATAGGGACGCATGACAAGAAGCAGCTCCTCGGATGTGAAAACACAGTACTTTGTTAGAATATTTAAGAGGGTATGCTTTGCAAAAAAGGTTTTGGTAAAATCCACAAGGTCAGGAATGATTTTGTTATTTGCATCTGCCCAAAAGCTTGTAAACTCAAAGCTATTGCTTGTTTTTTTACTTCTTCGGCGTTCATTTCTGCTTTGCTCTTTGATATGGGCATTTCTTGTGGTGTTACTGTAATACTTTGTATGGGTACCATTGGAGATTACAAAAATCTGCACATACTCAAATAAACCAGAAGCTGCCCAAAAGCTGTCCCGCTGGTATCGATTTATCTGATTGAAGGCTTCACGGATAGCAACACCACGGCGCTTTAACTCCACATGGACAAGGGGCAACCCGTTTACAAGGATTGTTACATCATAACGGGTTTCATGCTTACCGCCAGCTTCTTCGTACTGGTTAATCACCTGCAGGCGATTGTTATGGATATTCTTCTTATCCAAAAGATAGATGTTCTTTGTTGTTCCATCATCCCGTTTCAGAATCTGTATATGGTCATCCTGAATTTTTCTGGTCTTTTCAACAATCCCCTCATTGGTATTTGCAATACACTCTGTGAAAAATCTATCCCATTCACTATCTGTAAATGTTAAATCATTAAGCAGTTCAAGCTGCTTTCGGAGATTTGCTATCAATGCAGCTTCATTGTGTATTGTAAGATATTCATACCCTTGGGAAGTAAGTATGCGGATAAACCCCCGCTCAAGTTCTGCCTCACTCTGATACTTTTCAGGGCGGATAGTATATAGAGCTGCATATTCGGCAACAACCGTCGCTTCGTCGGTGCTGGCAACGATGTTGTATATACTCATGCCGACACCTCCTTATTCCTTAAAGGTTAGTAGTTTATCTCTGTAATATTCATATTGCTTTTGTCGCGCTTCGATTTCGGCAGGCAGACCGCTGGTTAGGTCATTGCATAAAGCGTCAAAGCGGTCGAGTATAGAGACAATTCGCTCTTGTTCTTCGAGTGGTGGAATTGGAATAATAACATTCTTTATCGCATTTGCGTTAAATTGCGGTTGACCTGCCTTGCTCACAAGTTTATTTGCTTGAACCCAGTATAGAGAGGTTTGTGCAAAATGCCAGTAATAAGCAGGTAAAACAGTATTTTCAGTGAAACGAATTCTTATTAGAAAGGAAGCATAAACTGCAGGAATGTCTTTATCAAAGAGCATTGTTTTTCCGTAGGTTGCACCTGTTCTTGCTGTGAGCAAATCACCTTTTTTAAGTAAATATTGTTCACTATCTGAAGTAAGGTCTATATATTTACATTCATTTGGAAGTAACTTGCCATTATCACTTATATCAGTAATACGGATAAACCTTGCGGAACCTTGTTCTTTCGCAGTGGCAGTGTAGCCATACTTAAAATCTGCAATATGTTCTAACTTTACCATTGGCACCTCATCACCAAATGTTAACAATAAATCCCTATAATACTCATACTGTTTCCTTCTTGCTGTAAGCTCTGCTATAAGCTCTGTTGTAAGCTCTGCTGTAAGCTCTGTGAAATTGTCCAGAATACGGACAATTTCACGCTGCACAGGTAGTGGAGGGAAGGGGATAACAAATTCTTCTGTAACTCGTAGAGAAATCTGCGGTAACGAACCCATACCTGATGCCGCTTCTCTAAAATGTGAAAGGTTACTTTTAAGCACATAATATAAATATTTCACAGTTATTGTATTATCGGCTGTATATGCCCACATTTCATTTTTAAAAGTGAATGGCTTATCATAATAAACAGCATCAATTACACCTCTAGACTGGATCAACACTGCAGGAACTCTTGTAATATTTGCTTTTGGAATATCATCTTCCATTGCATTAATTACAGTTTTTCCACCTGCAAAAATTTTGATTTCACCATTAGGATTATCAATTTCTTTCATTTTTCCTGCGGTAATAGGTGTACCTTTAAGCCTTTTATAAACTTCTTTTATCTTTTTGTACGCCACCCCATCCGGGCAAAGCTCAGCAATCAACTGTTCCAACCTACTCATCGCCGTCACCGCCTTTAGCTATCAGCTTTTTTACCTGACGGTCAAAATCGGAAATAATTTTTTGTGTCTTATTAAAATGAATATATTCTTCTTGTGCCTTTGCATCAGCCTGCTTTTTTGAGATGCTTCCCTTATCCTTTAAAATTTTATATTTTCTGAAGGACAGAAACTCATTAATGCTTTTTGAAAACTCTTCCATTGTGAAGGTATTTTCCCGTTCAATTAAATCTTCTATATAATCAAAATAACCGGAAACTGCCCTTTCCAATTGCTTTATTTGTTTTTCCTCAAGATAATTTTTTGCAACTGTTACATCTGATTTTAATATTCGCCCGTCTGGAGCATCTTTCCATGTTGTAAGTCCCATATTTTCTTTATTGCGATCGGATTTTGAATGAATAATTTCTGCCGCTGTTTGCCCTGTAATTGCATAGTGAAATTTATTTTGTACCATGGCATAAAAATCATGTGTTATTGGAGAATCCTTGTCATAATCTATACTGCACTCAGCAAATATATCGGTGATTTGCTGCCAAATGCGCCTTTCGCTCGCTCTGATTGAGCGAACGCGCTCGAGGAGTTCACGAAAATAGTCTTTGCCAAAGGCAGTTTTACCCTGCTTCAATCTTTCATCATCCATAGCAAAACCTTTTATCATATACTCTTTTAACACATTAGTTGCCCAAATTCTAAAATGTGTCGCTTTGCGCGAATTAACACGATAACCAACTGAAATAATGGCATCAAGATTATAGAACTTTGTTTTTCTGTTCACTTTTCTTGTGCCTTCCTGTTGAACTACCGAGAATTCCTCGGTAGTTGAACTTTCTTTAAGTTCACCATCTGCGTATATATTTTTTAAGTGTAAAGATATATTATCTGTTGTACAATCAAATAATTCCGCCATCGCTTTTTGAGTTAGCCAAATGGTTTCGTTTTTAATAACTGCATTAACCGATACATTTTCTTCAGGAGTGTTATACATTAAAAATTGAAGTTCTTTACTCATTTGCCCACCTCGATTTCTGCAATAATCTTATCAATTTCTTCCCGTAAAACCTGCTCTCTCGCCACAATTTTTTCTATTTCAGCATTAAGGGCGACAATATCAATCTCTTCTCTTGTATCCTCCTGTTCGACATAGGTAGAAACAGACAGGTTGTAATCTTGTTCAGCGATTTTACTGTTTGGCACTAGCTTAGCAAAATGCTCAATATCTTTTCTATCTTTGAATGCGTTAAGAATAGCCCCAATGTTTTCCTGCGTCAACTTGTTGTTATTCGTAACCTTGACAAATTCCTTTGATGCATCGATAAATAAGGTGCTATTTTCTGATTTAGACTTTTTCAGTACCATAATACAGGTAGCAATGGTGGTACCATAAAACAGGTTATTCGGCAACTGAATGATACAGTCGATATAGTTATTGTCAATTAGGTACTGTCTGATTTTCTTTTCAGCACCGCCGCGGTACATTACTCCGGGAAAACAAACTATTGCTGCTGTACCGTTCGTCGCCAACCAGGAAAGGCTATGCATGATAAAGGCAAGATCTGCCTTAGATTTAGGTGCTAATACTCCTGCTGGAGAAAAACGAGGATCGTTAATCAGAATAGGATCATTGTCACCTTTCCACTTGATGGAATATGGTGGATTAGAAACAATAACCTCAAAGGGCTCATCATCCCAATGATGCGGATCGGTAAGCGTGTCGCCAAGAGCGATATCGAACTTGTCATAGTCGATATCATGCAGGAACATATTGATACGACACAGGTTGTAGGTAGTAATATTAATTTCTTGCCCAAAGAAACCTAGACGCACATTTTCTCTTCCAAGAATTTTGGCAGACTTCAATAATAACGAGCCGGAACCGCAGGCCGGGTCATAAACCTTGTTGACTTCGGTTTTCCCCACCAATGCAAGGTGTGTGAGCAGTTCGGAAACTTCCTGTGGGGTGAAATATTCACCACCGCTTTTACCTGCATTAGAGGCATACATACCCATCAGAAATTCATAGGCATCACCAAAAGCATCAATGGTATTATCTTTGTAATCTCCCAGTTGCATTTCAGCAACAGAATTTAAGAGCTTTACCAGCTTTTCATTACGCTTTGTTACAGTGTTGCCCAGCTTATTGCTGTTAACATCGATATCGTCAAACAAGCCTTTAAAATTATCTTCACTTTCTGTTCCCTGCGCAGATGCTTCTATATTGCTAAATATCTGCTCTAGGGTTTCATTTAGGTTTTCATCGTCCTTTGCACGAGCTCTGACATTTTCAAAAAGCTCGCTGGGTAAAATGAAGAATCCTTTTGTCTTAACCAAATCCTCCCTAGCTTGTTCTGCTTCTTCGTCGGACAGCTTAGCATAATCGAATTCAGTATTACCGGCTTCCCATTCATCGGCGTTAATATAAGCAGTAATATTTTCAGATATATAGCGGTAAAACAGCATCCCAAGGACATATTGTTTAAAATCCCAGCCATCAACGCTGCCTCTTAGATCATTTGCCATATTCCATATCGTACGGTGCAATTCCGCCCGTTCCTGTTCTTTCCTATTGTCCATTTCACTACTTCCTTTCCTCGACTTTTGTATTCGGCACTAATTCCATAATATCTTCAATGTTTACATTAAGCGCTGAACATACTTTTATTAGAACATCCATGCTGACATTTTCATTTTTTGAAAACTTCGATATAGATGATGGACTTATACCCGCTGCTGCTTGTAAATCCTTTTTCTTCATATCGAGGTCTATCAATAACTTCCAAAGTTTTTTATAACTAACGGTCAATTGTTCCGCCATTTTTGCACCTCGCTAATATAACATAAATATGTTTAATTATAGCAATAAGACTTCATAAATACGATGTTTTCTATTGATTATTATATTTTTTCTTCGACTTAACACAATTTTATGTAATTACAAACGGCATCCATCCTATCTCCATAACCTAACGAATTCATCTATTCTATCAACTCACCCCTGCCTAGCTTCAGGCTAGTTTTTACCACAAAAACAAACCCTTGATATGTTCCCGCAGACACACATCAAAGGTTTAAGTCGAGTAGACATATTTACTTTCATTTTATAAAACTCAGTATTTTCAAGGCTTTTAAGACTTTATTTTTTAGACATCAGGCATGCCGTCTCCACATGGCTCGAGTGGATGTAATTGATATCATTTGAATGTATCCGTTGCACCCATAAATAAATGTTTTGAAAGCCGGATTGTTTTAAATCCAGTAGAGCACTTTCTAATAACTTATTACCATATCCTTTGCCAAAATACTCGGGTAACAGATAAATGGAGACAATTTTACCCCAACTGAACAGTGATTTATCCCGGGCTTTTCCATAAGCAACACAACCAATTATGCTACCCTTCTCCATCATAACCTGTGCAGTTAAAACTTTATCATTTAACCATTATACAAAAGCTGGCACCCAAAAATCTTCTTTAAGTTCGTTTAAGTAAGTTTGCGGAATAATTCCTTTATAGGCCGACTTCCAGCTTAAAGCATGAATACGACTAATATCTTTAACATCATCAATTGTAGCTTTTCTAATTTCCAAATAAACACCTCCACAAATTACTTACAGGTTTTGTTACTAAAAACCACTATTAATATTTTCATAATTTAAGTATTAGCCCAATTTGTCACCATTTTTAACGCGTTGTTCTGGCTGAATCAATACTACCCCCTGAGTGGAATATGTTCCTAGCACTAATACCTCTGACATAAAATCCGCAATTTGCCTTGGTGGAAAGTTTACCACACCTAAAACTTGCTTACCGATAAGTTCCTCCATTTTATAACATTCAGTAATCTGGGCACTTGATTTCTTTACACCCATTTCATCACCAAAATCAATCCAAAGTTTATAGGCAGGCTTTTTTGCTTTTTCAAAAAACTCCACTTGAATTATTTCTCCAACTCTAATATCCAATTTCATAAAATCCTGAAAAGTAGCCATGCAAATTCCTCCCAAGTAACACTGTTAATCATATAATTTCACTTACCTTGAGCATTCAAGGTTTTAAGAAGAGCCTGATGCTTTTCCTTGTCAGCAATCCGGCTTTAACTGGGTTTTGATGAATATATCTTAGAAGAATTAAAAAGTAAGCTTCATTTATAATGGGCCATGTCCCAATGTCGTGGCTTCCTCGCTTACTTGGTGATACAGATCCCACTTTCGCTAGGATTTAGACTATACCAAAAGAGGATCCGCCCGTCGGCCAAAACACCCAAAATGTAGGTTTCGGCCCCTTTGACCGAGACTAATTGTTCTTCCATTTGGAATGTTTTCAGGTTGACCCGGTTCAGATAGGCCATATTGTTGTCATTGTCTGCATTGTCATGCCTAGTGGTAATAAATGCGGCATAGTTTTGTCCCATATAGGCGGTTTCCATAAATCTTATATATCCTGTATCCCCGGGATCAACAAGAGCCAATTCAGTCAGTTCCCCCGTCCTAAAGTCCAGATATAGAGTTTTGACAGTTCCATCCCGCTGATAAGAGTTTACTTCCAGGATGCCGTTGTCATAACGGATAGCACCGGTGTTGGACGATTCTGAGCTAATATCATATTTTTTGATCTCACCTGTGTGTAAATCACAAAGAGTATAGCCCATTGTACCTTCATATGCTGTCATGGTAGTAATGACCTTTTGCTCATCCGCTACAAATCTGGGCGAGCGGTGATAGGAAGCTTTCATCAAGTCACTTTTCACAGGAACTGACTCCGCCAGCAGCTTCTCACTGCCATCGGCCAAATTCAGAAGCTTCAAACCCGTTTCATCGGAGTAAACAATTTGCTGTTGATCAGCAGAAACGTCATAACCCCCGAAGAATATATCCGGGATACCATAAGTATCAATTTTCTCCTCCCGGGCTATGATCCCGGCCAGGGCAGGGGGAAGAGGAATCTCACGGGTGTTGGAAAGATCCGGCTCTATGACAAGAAAACAGTCTTTTAAATAGACGTATACCTCATCCTTCAATAGCCGTACATCAGACACTGATATTTTTTCCGGGAGAGTCAGTTTCTTCTCCACTTCCATTATGACAGGATTAACTAATAGCAGTGCCCCTTTCGCCTCATCATTATAGGGAGTCTGAGTGAAGAGAATCTTCCCCTCGAATTCTCCCAGCATCCTCACTTCTTGAAGCATCCACATATTCTGCGCATCAATATCCAGTCCGCTAATCTTATCAAAACGCTGATAGTCCCCGGTTAAGCTGACCAGGTTATTATTGATATACTCCCACTTTCCGCTGACAAAATAAAGGCTGCCGTCTTCCCGTTCCTTTAAAGTATAGGTCCTGGTATATTCGGCCCGGTCTCTATGCTGATAATCATAATGGGTCAGTACCGCCGTAAGAGTACCGTCGCCGTTTCTGGTAACTTTAGTCAACTTTAGCGACCGGCCTGAATTATATTGCGGAATTGTTTCGTTTTCCTTGCCGAGATTAAACAAAAAGACCTGTCTTTGGGGATCGTACTGTCCACTGCGTTTGTCGATTCGGGAAACGTCCAGGCTGCTTAGATCAAAATAACGCTTAGCATAATCCAGAACGGTTTCCAGGGGAAAAATCCACGAAAGTCGGCCTTCCTCCTGCTCCAGGCTTGCCCGACCGTACTCCGTATCGTACTTGTACCAGGCAAACTCGGCGATATTTATGGGATCTATTTCTAAAGCGTTATTAAATTCCCAGGTATTGCCCACGTTAGCGATAGTATGATAAAAATACTCCTCCCAAAGCTTCTGCAGTTCAACTGGATCGGTGATCTCCCCCATCAGCCGAACAGACTCCTGCTCTGTAATAGCAGGAGCAGCAACCGGTTCCGGCTGCTCCTGCAATTTCCCTGGTTTCTTTCCACAGCCAGCAACATTAATAAACAGCGTCAAGGCCAACACAACTATTAATTTTTTTCTCCCCATCGAACTTACCTCCTAGACACAAGTAACGGCCGCTAACTTTTACAACAAACATTACAACCACGTAAAACCCTTCTTTAGTCCCTGCACTCCAAATGGAAGCTAACTTTTCATTATTTATGACAGCAACTGATGCAAGTATGCCAACGAAGCCTTTCTTTCACCATCTAATCTATTTCCCAGTTGGCTAATGGTTGAAACTGTTAGATTTTATACTAATTTTCCATATAATGACCCCTATAATGAAGCCCCTAATGCGGGTATAATCTAGCCAAACCCATAATCAAATCCGGCAAATATATGTGAGCAAAATCAATTATGAGAGACAGGGGGACGGGGTTGTCGTCAACCCGTCCTTTTTTGTTACTATTCAATTCAAGAACCGTCCCCAGATTTACATAATCTAGCCAAACCCATAATCAAATCCGGCAAATATATGTGAGCAAAATCAATTATGAGAGACAGGGGGACGGGGTTGTCGTCAACCCGTCCTTTTTTGTTACTATTCAATTCAAGAACCGTCCCCAGATTTACACTCGGGGATGGCCCAGGTTGATCAATAAACTGGCTACCCATTCTCTCCTTGCCGGTTGCCAGGCAAAAAAAGTTTAATTGATGAGGAAGTAGTCCGTCTGGCAGCAACTGAATCAGGAATTTAAAAAACGACCGGTTGGGAAAACCCCGCCGGTTTTCTCTTTATTTCGGATACCAGAATATCGTGCAAATATGAAAAATTTCTGATATGTTATCCAAAACAATTTGAAATTTTTCACATTGCCCTAGTTATTATGCTAATTTATTTTGCAAAAGATATGCTGGTTTAATTTGCAAAATCACAAGAACGGACTTTATATATAAAAACAATCTTTCTTATTTATCCATTTCATAGCAAGTTCAGTTTCATTTGTATTTATATCAATTTGTTCATCCTCAACAAAGAACCCTTCTCTTATATAAAACCTAACTGCTCTTTTATTTTTTTTATAAACATGTAAAAAGAGTTCTTCTTTTATTCCCTTGATGTGATCTAATAAAGCCTTTCCTATTCCTTTTGATTGACTATTTGTTTCAACAAATATTCCTGCTATATAGTTTCCACTTAATCCAGTAAATCCTTTAATAGAGTTTTCTTCATAAACATAAATTGTTGCCTCTGGCATAGTTTGTCTTACTTGTTTATAGTTACTTCGCCAATATTCTTCATCAATAAAATCATGTGCAGAAATATTAGTCTCAAGCCATAACTTCATAATAATGTTTAAGTCAGTTTCTTTAAACTCTCTCTCTATAGCCCCCTAATAGATTTGGAGAAAATACGTGTAGTATGTTAACATTTTATTAGGGGGTAGATTTTAATGAAAAACAAGCAATACAGTGATGAATTTAAGGAATTAATAATTAAAGAGTGCCAGGAAACAGGTAATGTGGCCTTAGTAGCCCGGCGGCATGAGATGTCACCTAACACTATTCATACTTGGTTAATGAAAAATCGAAAAAATGGTTCTGTAAAAGCCTTACCCAAGGCTAAAAAGCAACGCGAGAAAGCCATGGAAAAAAGACTTAAAGAAGTTAGTACAGAAAATGACAGACTTAAACGTCTACTTGCTGATAAAGAGCTGGAATTAGCTATTTTAAGAGAGTTAAGGGATATCCAAAACCCTCGGTAGCCGACAGATTTATTATAGCTAAAAGGTGGATAGATAAGGGCTATAACGCTTCTTTAGTCCTTGACTCTGTCGGCCTATCTCCATCCACCTATTATCAAAGAGTTAAAGGAATCAAGCCTTATACCGATAATCAGGGATTAAGAAAAAGGACACCTGGGCGAAAAATACCAGGATACTCAGTCAACGTAAAAGGTAAGGCGGTTCCTGATGCAATAATAAAGGAAAATATAAAAGAAATAGTTACCGGAGATGGTTTTCCCTATGGCTATAAAAAAATTAATGTAACTCTTAAGGAGGATTATCAGCTTATCATAAACCACAAGAAAACATATAGGCTTTGTAAAGAACTAAATATATTAAGACCCCAAAGGAAGATATATCCATATCGTCCTAGAAAGCTGGCGAAAAGAGAAAAAATTACAGCTCCAAACCAGCAATGGCAAATGGACATTAAGTACGGCTATATTGAGGGTATGGCCAGGTTCTTTTTCCAATTATCCTTGATAGATGTATATGACCGATCAGTAATCGACTATCATCTTGGCTTAAGTGCTACAGCCAGAGATGCCTGTGCTGTGCTTATAAATTCTCTTAAAAAACGCGGTTTAAAACCTGGTATGGATCTACCGGTAATAAGGACAGACAACGGCCCCCAATTTATAGCTAAGGTATTTGAAAAAACATGTTCGAAATGGAAATTAACTCATGAAAGAATACCGGTTAAAACACCTAATATGAACGCCTATATAGAGTCTTTTCATTCAATCTTAGAAGATGAATGTTATAGCAGAAATGAGTTTACCAGTTTTACAGATGCTTACAAGGTTATAAGTGAATATATGGCTTATTATAATAATCGCCGCAGACATGGCAGTATAGGATATATGGCCCCAGCTAAGTATTATGAAGCTGTTAAAAACAGCCAAATAGCTAGGGGAAAAATGATCGCCTAAGGGCAGCCGTTTATCGAAGACCCTTTACATGGGGGAGGTGCCCGTGTTAGCCTATCTTTGGCTAGGGCCGCTAAATCATTGATGCAGCTGGCCTCGGCCCTAAAGAACACGGGCACCAGGGGCCCCATGTCAAGGGCGGCTGCTTAGTAAATTAGAGCTTTCTTAAGTAAGAATAAGTTTTTAAAAGGGTTTTCTCCAATAATGGGGGTTCAAGCCGCTCTAATCATTGTAAAGTGTCCCCTTTGTCAAGACACAAATTTCAAAATCTAAATGTGCCAGATATCCCCATTTCATAACCTTGTTCGTCCCGTTTCATTTTTTTGATTTGTTCACATAAGCAGCCGCCTGCGATTAGCAGGTTGCCTTGAGTTTGGGGCTGGCAAATGGTATGCTTGCACGATTTGCGGGGGAGATATCAGTTTCATTCATAACCTCATCCCGCCCGCATCGCATCTTTACACCATTTGCCGGACACAAAGTCAAGGTCGGCGGTCAATTACGCTGCATGTCCCAGGTTGGTATAAGCTAAATAAGGGGTAAGATAATCCAATGACTGGTGTGGCCTGTCCATGTTGTATTCTTGTACATATGCCCCTATACCAGCTCTTAACTGTTTAGGATTTTGATATTCATTAATGTAAATATTGTCACATTTTAAGCTTCTAAACCAGCGCTCGATGATAACGTTATCCACCCATCTTGCTTTTCCATCCATGCTTTGGCGGATGCTTTCCTGTCGTAGGAATCCGGTATAATCCTCGCTGGTAAATTGACTTCCCTGATCTGAATTGATGATTTCAGGTCTTCCATGTACTGCAATTGCCTTCTTTACCGCTGCTAATACAGGAGCCGTATCTAACGTATCCGATAGCTCCCATCCTACGAGATACCGGCTGTACCAGTCTATAATAGCAGTTAAATACATATGGCTTTTGCCCATTTTAATGTAAGTGAGATCAATTGCCCATACCTGATTAGGCCTGGTAATGGCAATATTCCTCAGCAGATACGGGAATACCTTATGTTCTTTGTTACGTTTGGAGAGATTAGGCTTCGGATAGATGCAGTATATACCCATTTCTTCCATATATCGTCGAATCAGTTTCCGGCCGATTCGGATGCCTTCATTCTGAAGCTTACTTTTAAGCCGTCTCACTCCCAAATAACACATTTTGGTATGCCAGTAGTCAATTCGGCTTTTTACCAGCTCCTCATACTCCGTATTTCCTGTAGCAGGTGTATAATAAACGCTGGTTCGATTAATGCCCAGTATTTTACATTGCGCTTTTATAGTTAGCTTAGAATGGTGGCTTATTAAACCTTTTTTCGTAGTCTGGTCCAAACATTTCAACAGATTTTTTTTTAAGCCACTCATTCTCAATAGTGAGTTGGCCGACTTTTGCCATTAGTTCCTGTTTCTCTATCATTTGTTCTTTTTGTTGTCGTTTTTGCTCTTTTTCCAGTCTGCTGCCAGAGAACGCTTTAGATGCGTTTTCAATAAACTCTTTTTTCCAGTTACGCAACTGGTTCGGACTTATATCATGTTCCTTTGCCAGCTCGTTTAGTTGCTTTTCTTCTCGTAGCACTTCTAATACAATTCTTGTCTTAAACTCGGCTGTAAATTGTCTTTTTTGCATTTTTTGAACCACTCTCCGTCCGGCAGTTTTCTGCCTTTATTATATCAGGTTCATTTAGTTTTGTAATTTCGTGTCTTAATCTATGGGTACATTATATTGTAATCTCCGTTAAAATTTGGACTTTCCTTTATACACTTGTCGATTTATAAAAAGTTTTGTCTATGGCCTTTAAATTACCATTGCACCTCTCAATTGCAAAAACTCGATTTGTATTTAATCAGTGTATCTTCTACCTCGTGCCAGATTCAGCTATTATCTCTGAATGTGTCACCATTTGTCCAATTTTAAATTTACAAAAACTACTCATAATATTCCTCGATTACCTTTTTAGCTATCGGAACATCTGCCGGTAAAAGGTCATATTTTAGTAAATCGTTTATTTTAACCCACTTGTACTTGTCATGCACAGATATCTGAATTTCTCCATCAACTATAGTGCAATAATAAGCAATTAGATTAATGTTCATATTACCGTAATCATAGGCCACCTCGGTACAAAATTTATCAACAGTAACTATTATATTAAGCTCTTCTTTAAGCTCCCTAACAAGACATTCCTGTGGGGTTTCATTAATTTCGATTTTCCCGCCTGGAAACTCCCAACCACCAGCAAAGTTTTCTTTTGGTGCACGCCTTGTAATTAACACTTTATCCTCGTCGATGATAACACCGGCAGTGACTTTTATAGTTTTCAATCTTTATCACCTCTTAAAACTTCAGTAAGGATTGCTCCAATTTCTCTTTAAAAAGGGTTAATTCCATACTCGTTTCGTACAGCTATATATATTCAAATCCAACCGTATCCAAATCATTGTGAAGCCTGGAGATTAACAGTTTTTAACCATTTTATAATTCACCAATGTAATACCGTTGCGGATAACTTTATTTTCTGCTTCAACTGTATAACCTTGTTTTTCAAAAAAGGGCTTGGCGGTAATTGATGCATTCGTTTTAAAGTTAAATATACCTGCTTTTCGTGCGCACAATTCTAATTCTTTTACCAGGGCTATAGCAATACCCCTACGCTGAAAATCCTTATGAACATAAAGCTTGTCCAGGTAGCCGGTATCATCCATGTCCGCAAATCCTACGATTTCTCCGTTTATTACTGCGACAAATGTATTATGCGCTATAAAAGAACTATTCCAAACTTCCAAATCAACACTTCCCGTTGCCCATGCGTTCAACTGCTCATCTGTATAATCCTTGGCATTGATTGTATGCACAGTATCATAAAACAGTTTTGCCATAAAAGTACAGTCCCTTGGTTTATATTTTCTAATTATCATAGTTACCTCATTATTATCTAATTATCGGTCAACACGATCATTTAGGAAATGCATAATATAAGTGAACACATCAACCTCACTGCCACTTATGAAAAAATGCCTCTAATAATTTATATTTCGGTAACGCCGACCGACTTTAAATAGTTGTAAATGCCATCGTAATATTTAGTCAAGCGAGTTTTACCGTAATCGTTTCATTTTGGAATAAAAATGACCATTCCTTGGCGCACTCTTGTCAGCAGCACTCGATATGAATTTTTTAGAAAGGTGCAGCTTTTCGATTTCGTTGATATTTAGTCCCGCAATCATATCTTCCCTACTCATTCTGTGTGTTTATCTGATATAGCCTTAAAGTTTGTTGTTGAGGTAGATTCTTCGTATGAGTATATTACTGTATAATCAAAAATTTCATTAGTTTTAATGTTACGAATTGATGTTGTTACTGCACCATTTCCTTTATACGATAAGCGACTACCATCAGCTATTTCGAAACTTTGTACTCCCTCAACTTCATTCACTGCAAAATTTATTTTTTGAGCTGAACCCTCGGTAATGAAAGCTAAGTTACAGCTATTGTTCTCCTTTTTATCATAAAACAAAATTACCGCCTTTAATCGTGGTATTTTATCATCGTCAACTAAAACACTATCAGTTACCTCATAATCATTAATATCGTTGTTTGCCTTAAATATGGCTAAGGCATCATCCTTGCTAAATTCCTTGCCGTTTGGTATTCTTGAATTTGATGGAGATGATTCATTGTTATATGTTTTCTGCCTACCAGATAAATTATCCCCTTTAGAACATCCTGTTGTTGTTGCAATCAAAGTGAATATTAAAATTATACCTAATATCTTTTTCATACTATTCTCCTTATTCTTTTGAACTAATTACTTCGCTTAATATAAAAAATGTGGTTTAAACCACTAAAAATGATGCCCGTAACAAGTATCAGTCAATTTTAGGAATTTTGTTTACTTCTGAAATAGATGTAACTTTAGTATCACTATGCCAAGTAATGTTCTTCCTATATAGTTTATTAGATGTAGCCATAACTGTTTCAATTAAGGCTCTCCTTTTTTTCTTTTCCGGACTTTCGTTAATTATCCCCACAATAAAAACCTCCTGATTGGTGTATTTATTCTACATCAACCAAGAGGTTTACACAAACTATGGGATAGTCTCATTTTGCTTTAACCTCAAATATTGATCCCTCTCTACGATATCCAAGTTTTTCGTAATACGGGTCGACATCGCTCATCACATAAATCGCTTGATTTGGAAAGTCCTTTAACACCCGTTCCATAAGGGTTTTACCAATTTGCTTTCCCCGATGTGTTTTTCTTACGAGCAAATCATATATATAGACACCGAAACCATCGTCTTCACGACAGCGCGCATAACCGCACAAAAGGTTTTCATCATAAACGACATATGTGATGCTTGATTCAAGTGCCTTAATATATTTACTGCGACCAACCGGTCCGTGATAATCAATCCA
Organism: Bacillota bacterium; assembly: GCA_050952465.1. Classification (GTDB taxonomy): domain Bacteria; phylum Bacillota; class Dehalobacteriia; order Dehalobacteriales; family Dehalobacteriaceae; genus DUPU01. The sequence continues at coordinate 59,007 of JBMNKZ010000013.1, forward strand.
GTCGTCTCCCTCATCGATGAGCAAATCAAAAAGCAAAGTTTCATCTGCTTTACTGTATTTCCTAATTTCCATTCATTTCACCGTCTATTTTATGTTTTTCCTAAAATCAGCTAGCAAGAAAACTGCCTCAAACATTTCATCCGAGCACAAGTCGAAAACAATAGGAAAGTATTTTAATTTTCCCATTTGTTGTGAAGCTGCTATCATTAGCTTAACCTCATTGTCAAGCGAAAGACTCAATACATCTGACGGGCTTTTTCAGGGAAATAGATGGTCACCTTGAAAAAACCGTCCCAGATCGATAGCCAGAAAATGGTTTTTTCATTTTGACCGCCTCGAACGCCTGTCCATTTATAGAGTCCTTTTGCCAGCCACGCTTGCCATCGTTGTAGTAACGCCATTCTAAATGAATATCGTGGCTTGTAAGTTCATTGATAAACTTTATATAGGCGTTGTTCGATTCCCCAAGCGCCTTTGCAATAACGTCACTTGACGGTTGGATATCAGGGTTTATAAGTAATTGTTCCTTGGTTGATCTCATTTCTTCAGTTTCCGGTTTTTTATTATCCATTTCCCACCGATATTAAATCTTTACGCATAATAAAATCTGTTTGTTCTTCTTCTCCCATAAAAAAGGAATGTTTGCCTATTTCATAAAACCCATTCTTTTTATAGAATAAAATAGCTTTATGATTTCTTTCCCAAACACCAAGCCATACATATGATTTTTTTCGTGTATCTGCAATATCAATTGCCTTTTTTATTAGGGCACTACCCAAACCTTTCCCTTGAAATTCTTTTGTTACATATATTCTTTCAATTTCTAAAGATTGTGGGTCATAAATATCGGTTTGTGCCTTATATTCATTAAATTTTATATAACCTGACAATTTTTCATCAGTATAAAGAAAATAAAAAGTTGAATTGCTATTTGATAATTCATCACGCAACTTATCAATATCATAAGCATGTTCAAGATAATCTTTCATATTGGATGGTGTATTCATGTGCCCAAAGGTATCGCTGTATGTCTTGCAAGATAATTCTCGAAGTGTAACTAGATCACCCATCACACATTCTCTGAAAATAAGTGTCACTTCTTTATGCTCCTTTCCAAATCCCTCACTCTGCAGTAAATACCAACTCTCTTTTCGCGCTTTAGAGGTAATGGTTAAGGCTTGTATTGATATGTTCCGCTTCCCAAGTTCTATGTGGTTACTCGTTAATTGCCTCGATACCAAGCCGCTTTAGCTTCTCAAGGTGATCTAACATATTCTGAAGCACCTCCGGTGAGTGCCCCTCCCATTCCATGACTTCGCACACTACTCGCAGAGGCGACTTAGTGCGGTAAGACCTTGTCGGATTCCCTGGGAATTTCTTATCAGTTAAATTTGGATCATCCTCGAAGGTACCGGTGGGCTCCACTTGATAAATCCGCCCTGGCTGGTTACCAACCGCAAGCTCTGCTCCCCATATAGCTGCATCCATGGTTGCGGTAAAATAGATGAAGTTTGCCTTTTTTCGTTCGCCATAATTAGAGCTAAATCCAGGTTTCAGCAAATCCCCCGGATTTAAGTCAGCTTTTGTGCCATGGTAGAACGGTCCGGAGTCCAATGTCCCGGATAATGACTGTTCGTTCTTTTTATTCACTTTTATCCTTCCCTTCCCGAGGTACTGGCTGTTGCCATTACCTTTCCTCAAGATGTAATATTTACGACGATCACATTTCCTTCCTCCCCTGCTTTATGCTCTAACACCTTTCCTCTTATTCATCGACAATTAGGTTCTTTATCGGATTATCATAGTTACCTCATTATAGGTCAACACGATCATTTAGGAAATGCATAATATAAGTGAACACATCATCCTCACTGCCACTTATGAAAAATGCCTCTAATAATTTATATTTCGGTAACGCCGACCGACTTTAAATAGTTGTAAATGCCATCGTAATATTTAGTCAAGCGAGTTTTATCTCTATAGCCCCCTAATAGATTTGGAGAAAATACGTGTAGTATGTTAACATTTTATTAGGGGGTAGATTTTAATGAAAAACAAGCAATACAGTGATGAATTTAAGGAATTAATAATTAAAGAGTGCCAGGAAACAGGTAATGTGGCCTTAGTAGCCCGGCGGCATGAGATGTCACCTAACACTATTCATACTTGGTTAATGAAAAATCGAAAAAATGGTTCTGTAAAAGCCTTACCCAAGGCTAAAAAGCAACGCGAGAAAGCCATGGAAAAAAGACTTAAAGAAGTTAGTACAGAAAATGACAGACTTAAACGTCTACTTGCTGATAAAGAGCTGGAATTAGCTATTTTAAGAGAGTTAAGGGATATCCAAAACCCTCGGTAGCCGACAGATTTATTATAGCTAAAAGGTGGATAGATAAGGGCTATAACGCTTCTTTAGTCCTTGACTCTGTCGGCCTATCTCCATCCACCTATTATCAAAGAGTTAAAGGAATCAAGCCTTATACCGATAATCAGGGATTAAGAAAAAGGACACCTGGGCGAAAAATACCAGGATACTCAGTCAACGTAAAAGGTAAGGCGGTTCCTGATGCAATAATAAAGGAAAATATAAAAGAAATAGTTACCGGAGATGGTTTTCCCTATGGCTATAAAAAAATTAATGTAACTCTTAAGGAGGATTATCAGCTTATCATAAACCACAAGAAAACATATAGGCTTTGTAAAGAACTAAATATATTAAGACCCCAAAGGAAGATATATCCATATCGTCCTAGAAAGCTGGCGAAAAGAGAAAAAATTACAGCTCCAAACCAGCAATGGCAAATGGACATTAAGTACGGCTATATTGAGGGTATGGCCAGGTTCTTTTTCCAATTATCCTTGATAGATGTATATGACCGATCAGTAATCGACTATCATCTTGGCTTAAGTGCTACAGCCAGAGATGCCTGTGCTGTGCTTATAAATTCTCTTAAAAAACGCGGTTTAAAACCTGGTATGGATCTACCGGTAATAAGGACAGACAACGGCCCCCAATTTATAGCTAAGGTATTTGAAAAAACATGTTCGAAATGGAAATTAACTCATGAAAGAATACCGGTTAAAACACCTAATATGAACGCCTATATAGAGTCTTTTCATTCAATCTTAGAAGATGAATGTTATAGCAGAAATGAGTTTACCAGTTTTACAGATGCTTACAAGGTTATAAGTGAATATATGGCTTATTATAATAATCGCCGCAGACATGGCAGTATAGGATATATGGCCCCAGCTAAGTATTATGAAGCTGTTAAAAACAGCCAAATAGCTAGGGGAAAAATGATCGCCTAAGGGCAGCCGTTTATCGAAGACCCTTTACATGGGGGAGGTGCCCGTGTTAGCCTATCTTTGGCTAGGGCCGCTAAATCATTGATGCAGCTGGCCTCGGCCCTAAAGAACACGGGCACCAGGGGCCCCATGTCAAGGGCGGCTGCTTAGTAAATTAGAGCTTTCTTAAGTAAGAATAAGTTTTTAAAAGGGTTTTCTCCAATAATGGGGGTTCAAGCCGCGATTGATACCAATATACTCGAATTGCTTTTCAAAGGATTCATTACCGATAGTAGGATTCAGAATCATTAAGTCTGTCATTGTTTTGAAGAAATCCATAGCACTTAAGTCTTCAACCTTGTTATTTAAAAGCAATTCATTAGCAGGTTTTATGCGGACTGCTTTTTTCATCCAGCGAGGTCAGTTTGAATTGATTTAATATTTTCAGGGCTTCTTCTTCATCATCCTTACCTTTTGAAAGAACACGTACTATAAGCCATGCAGTGTTTGTGGGAGATTTTACTACTGTTAACCCTGAGGACAAAGCACCTTTCCAATCCGGCCCTACAATGGCAAACTTGTCAGCTTTCGTTCCTGTAGTGCGGCGTCCTATACTGGAAAAGGTATTTGAATACGCATCCATGATTTGAACTAAATAGTATCTGTCATCGGTATCAGGGACGAAAAGAACTACAGGATTTTGAGAAAGATCCAGCCAGGCAGTGGAATAAACGGTATCAACATTGGGCGACACTACATCCTTGAACTCCGGTGAAATTGGTTCATGAAACAATACATTGGAGGCAGTAAGCACCGGTTGTTGGATTGTCGTATTTAATTTTGTTTGCAGCTGCCTTGTCCTTTCCATCACAACAAGGGGATATCCATATATATAGGCTTGTATACCTAAACTGTATGCATAATTTTCACGGTATGAGCAAAAAAAGCTTTCTTCTTGCATAATAAAAACTCCTTAAGATAATATATATTATTTATATGCAGGAAGGATTACTACCGTGATTATGCTTTATGATAATATAGACATTTTCAGCCCTTATATTTATCTTCCCTTGACATCAATACTATTGACTCAA
>JBMNKZ010000014.1:0-313680 GCA_050952465.1 Bacillota bacterium
CATGAGCTGTCTGCGGAAACATATCCACCGGCTGTACCTCAATAACTTTATACCCTTTCCCTGTTAATATCTTTAAGTCCCGGGCTAAAGTTGCCGGATCACAGGAAACATAAATCACTTTTGGAGGATTCATCTTAGCAATCGCCTCTAAAACAGCGGGATCACAACCTTTCCGGGGAGGGTCTACTACAATAACATCGGGATGAATGCCGAAAGCATCCATATCAGGCAAAACTATTTCTGCTTTTCCGGCAATAAACTCCACATTATTAATATTATTGAGGTGGGCGTTTCTTTCCGCATCTTCCACCGCTCCCGGAAATTCTTCAATGCCGATAACTTTTTTCACTTGCCTCGCAAAAAGAAGTGACATTGTCCCGATGCCGCAATAAATGTCCATCACAATTTCCTTGCCTGTTAATTCGGCATACTCTAATACCTGACGATATAGCACCTGTGTCTGCTCCGGGTTCACCTGGACAAAAGACCCAGGGCTAATTGAAAAGATAGTATCCCAGATTCTATCCTCGATTCTTTCTTTACCTAAAATCAACTTCCACTCCGGTCCAAACAAAGCCCCGGTATTTTTCCCCTGAATATTCTGCACCACAGATGTTACATCCGGGAATTTCTTAATTAATGATGAGGTCAGCTCACCTAGAAAAGAAACACTATTATTTACTGTAACAAAAACAACAGTTATTTCTCCGGTATAGGCACTAATTTTCAAAACAACATGTTTTAGCAGGGAAATATCAGCCTTCCCCAAATATTTACCTAATTCCTCTTGAAGAAAATTACGCACCTGATTAAAAATATCAGGAACAAGAAAACACTCTTCAAATAAGGCTAGTTCATGGGTTCCCGGCTGAAAAAAGCCGATGTTTATCCTATCCCCTTCAACCTTTACATGGAGCTGGATGCGGTTTCGATATTTCCAGGGATGAGTCATGCCCAATACCGGGTGCACTTGCACATCATTTAGTTTCCCAATCTTAACAAGGGCATCCGTCACAATTTTTCTTTTTATGAGCAACTGGTGTTCATATTGGGCATGTTGGATATGGCAGCCTCCACAGGACGCTGAGATTGAACATCTAGGTTTCACCCGATAAGGAGAGCTGGTTATTACCCTTATCAATTCTGCCACAGCAAAACTTTTTTTCACTTGCCGGATTTTTACCTTCACCCTCTCCCCCGCCAGGCTTCCGGGCACAAAAACGGTAAAGCCAGAGTACCTCCCGATACCCCATCCTTGATGGGAAATTCCTACAATCTCTAATTCAATAATATCACCTAATGACAAAGGCTTTTCCTTAAGCCTGTCCTTTTCTTTACCCACGGTACCACCTCAAAAACTAATTTCTTCAGTCAAGTTTATCCAAGAATACCCTCTGCGTCAAACCCTCGGGAAGATCCGGATTATCAATGCATAACAAACTAACACTTGACTTAAAATATAATTTAAATGTCTTTTATAAACTTTATTAATTTTTATCTTATTAACTTGATCAATTTTATTAAATTAGATTAATTCTATCTACATTGTTCAGGAGGCAGAAGTTTCATGCCCCAAGAGTGTTTCAAAGAATTTGCTCAACATTTACAAATGGTGATGAGTGAACCCTGGGATTTTACCCAACCGGAAAACTACATTTTTTTGAATCAGGTAAATGAGGTCACAAGAGATGATTTGACCAAAGATACCGGTTTACCCAGAGTTGACCCTCTAATAGATGCCTTCAACCTGATTATCGAACAAGCCCAAAATCTTTATGTGGAAAATATTGTTTTTGGTATTAATGAAATTTATAAAACCTACCTGAAAAAAATAAATCAGGAAAACCAAAAAGTAGTCTCCCAGCGAGTCATGGAATGTATTAAAATGTTATTTCAATTTATTACCGAAGACAGCTTCCCTTATAAGGAAAAAATTTGGGAAGGGATAAGTTCCATGACTAAACCTGTGGGCCTTTTTATAATTAATGAAGGTTTTTTGGAAGCTTGTCCGGTATTTTTTGAGTCTACAGCCTGTTTAGGTAAACAGGCATCCCGTAAAGGGCTAAGCACCGGTACACTCCAACATGCCTTTCGCGTCTCAGAATTGGCTTGTCATAATTCTTCAAACCGGGAATTAGCATCCTTACTGAAAAACCTCAGGCAAAACTTAGAAAACTAAGGAGGGCCTATGTTTGAACTAAGTAACTATTATTTTGTTGTTCTCAATATCACATCCGGTTTATTGTCCCTCCTTGGAGCAGTTGGAATATTTGTTTCTTTAATAATTCAGCGACGGGTTGGCCAATTGCAGGATATTATCGAAGAACTATTGGATCTCTCTTATGATGAAGATACCAATAATACCGTAAAAATTCAAAACCTGATTTATAAATATCAAATGCAATATATCCTGCCTGCAACACCGATAAAAATTGTGATCCATTACATCAATATCAACATTGCCCTGGAGATCCTTTTTTGGACATGGCTGCTCTATTTAATCTACCGAAACCCTTTTCAGTGGCACATAATAATTTACTTATGGCCGATGTTTGCCATTCTTTTTGTGATGATTTTTTACCGCCAATTAATTAAAAGCACCATTAACCCGGTGGACAATAAAAATAGAATGTTTAACTCCATTATTCCTTCGCCCAGATATTTAAGAAGCATTGCCTTTCTATCTAATTATGTGAACGTATCCGTGAAAACCATTATTCAGCAAGGCCGGCCGACACCGGTACTTAGGCAAAAATCCCGCGAGATTTGGGAAGTCATCTTAAAAGAAGAACTGCCTTTTGACGATTATCATTACTTTTTTGCTTTAACCGATGGAAATGAAGTACCTTTTTTTGCCTACGGGCACATCCTGATAGAATTGGATGCTGACCCCATTACAGGAAAACCCCGTCCCACAGCAAGAAATCTAAATATTCCTTTAGGCGAAATAAATAAAGACCTCCAGTTAACAAAACCGAAGGTCAGTTTCCTCATTTTCCCCAAAGGAGAAAAGCATCCCATTGAATTTAATTATTCTTTAAAACAAATTGACACAGTTTACTATGCTCCCGAGCCGCCTAATATTTCTACCAACCATCTACTTACCTATAACTTCACCAGGGAAAACACCCTGAACATATTGATACATGACTCCCAAGAAGTAATTTTTAATCATCTTCCCCAAAAGATTAACTCGGGCGGGCTGCGTCAATACAGATCTGGTAATGAAAAGGAGCAAACCATAAAAATTAAGCCTTATATCGATTAGGTTTTAAATACTTAGATCCTCCGCTAACGCTCAGGATGAAGTCTTAGCTGTTTAAATCGGGGTCACATAAAAAATCAAGGCAATCATAATAGCATTCCATACTCCGTGGGCAATGATATTGGTCCAGAGATTTCCTGTCTTTTCATATAAATATGTTAATCCGATACCTCCCGCCGCAATGGGCAACAGCCGGTAAAGATCAAAATGCAAAGCGGAAAAAAATAATGCGGTAATCATAATGCCCCAAACGGCTCCATAACGCTGACATATAGCCGGATAGAAAAAACCCCGAAAATAAATTTCTTCACCAAGGGGTGCCAGGACTACACCCATAGTTACTGCTAGGAAAAGCTCTCCTGGGGAATCCACCATTAAAAGAATTTTGGCAAAATCCTGAGGTTCCGGTTCACTGGGATAAATAATGGCTTGAAGCATCCCTAAAATTATCACCATAAAAAAAAGGCCAATACCCCATTTAACTCCTTGAGGCAGAGCTTGAAAAAAACCTCGTTTTAAAAAACCTAAATCCCGAAAAGAATGGCCATGCCTGACTACCACAAAATACCATGCGGCACTGACCATTAATAAAGTCTGAATCAGACTGGCCAAAAATACTATTAATAAATTATTTAGTTTCCAGCCCCTAGTTAAGGCATCTGTTAAAAAACCCATCCCTAACATCGTCAACACAATAAAAATTATGGCCAGCACGCCTTCCCATACTTTCCAGCGGGGCCGGACAATTTGTACACTCAAATAAATCTTCCTTTCGCTTAAAAACTTTAACCCAAACTCAAGCATTTTTTAAAAAAATCAGGCATTAATTACCTCGCTTTAGAAAATATATTCTCAAATAGTAGTATTAAATCCGGGAATAATAGTTATGAAAAAAGTTGAAAGGAGGCTTTACCATGTTAATTATAACTTATTTTCTTATTTTTGTATTGCTAATTTCCTTAATTATCATACTAACACCTTATTTTAACTCGTTTCTTAAAGAGAGACGACAGTATGAACCAAAAACTTCAGCCACAGGGACAGAAGAGTTTTCCGAGGAATTTTCACCTGGTAACCTAGAAAATAATGATACTCCCATGGATTATACCTGGAAAGGCAGTTTAATAGACAAGTCTTCTCCGGTAGAACTTCCTAAGGATTTTGGAGATGAGGAGTTAGCTTTACTTGTGAAAAACTCTTCCGACTTATATGCTTACTGGGAATCCACGACCTCTTGGGGCGATGACAATCCCGTCTTAAGGGTTTATGAGGTAATTTCCCCAATGGAACAAGATGAAATGTCCGTCCTTTTTGACATTAATATTAATAGAGAAGCCGATAACTGGTTTTTCCAGGTGCCAAAGGATAATAGCTATTACTGTGTGGAGTTAGGCAGGCGAAAATCTGATGGGAGTTTTATCCCTGTACTTCGCTCCAACATAGTGAAGACACCTCGGTCATCTTTATCAACGGCTATTGATGAAAACTGGATTCCCTGCGATATATATGGACGGTTAAGCAATATTTCTTATGGCCTTAGCTCCGGTATAATTCACCAAAAATCTGAAAGGATTGATTAATTAAATGCCCAAAGGATACCTGGCCATTGTTCTGCATGCCCACCTGCCCTATGTACGGCATGCAGAACATGAGCATTTTTTGGAAGAAAGATGGTTTTATGAAGCAGTCACAGATTGTTATATTCCTTTAATTGATATGATGGATCGTTTAGCAAAGGAGAGAATCCCCTTTCGGTTTACTATGTCCTTAACACCTCCCTTATTAACCATGCTGGGAGATTCTTTAATGCAAGAACGTTATCAAAAACATTTAAACCTCCTAATTGAACTGGCAGAAAAAGAAATTATCCGATTAAAAAATGAACCGGCCTTTTTATCCCTGGCTTTGATGTACCGGAAAAAGTACTTGGAAGCGCGCCGCACTTTTAACGATAAATATCATAACAATTTGATCAATGGTTTTATAAGGCATATGGAAAGAGGCAATTTGGAGATTATTACCTCCGGGGCAACTCATGCTTATTTTCCCCTGATGGAAGCGTCCCGCAAATCAGTAAAAGCCCAGGTCGCCACCGCCGTAGACACCCACTATCAATACATAGGCCGTCATCCAGAGGGGATTTGGCTTCCGGAATGCGGGTATTATCCGGGAGATGACCAGATACTAAAGGACTACGGATTGAAATACTTTTTTGTAGATACCCATGGCATACTTTATGCATCACGCCGTCCAAAATATGCCTGTTATGCCCCAATTTATTGTCCGTCAGGTGTTGCGGCTTTTGCCCGGGATCCGGAATCATCAAAACAGGTATGGAGCATGACGGAGGGTTACCCGGGAGACTTTGATTACCGGGAATACTATAGAGATATTGGATATGATTTGGATTTTGGCTATGTCTGGCCTTATATTCATCCAGATGGGATTCGGGTAAACACCGGGATAAAATACTATCGGATCACAGGAAAAACCGAGAACAAACAAGTTTATAATCCGGAAAGAGCATCTGCCAAAGCTTATGAGCATGCACTTAATTTTAAATTTAACAGGGAAAAACAAATAGAATATTTATCCGGGATTATGGATCGGCCGCCTTTGATTGTTTCTCCTTATGATGCGGAACTCTTCGGGCATTGGTGGTTTGAAGGCCCGCAGTTTTTAGAAAATCTCTTCCGAAGTATTGCCGCTGACCCCCATACCATAGAATTAATTACCCCTATGGATTATCTGGCTGCCTACCCTGTTAATCAAACCGCAGAGCCATGTATGTCCAGTTGGGGAGAACAAGGTTATCATGATGTCTGGTTGGATCAATCCAATGCCTGGGTCTATCCTCATCTCCATAAGGCAGTTAACCGGATGAGTGAACTAGTCTCCAAATTCCCTTCTCCCGATGAGAATTTGGATCGAGGGTTAAAGCAAGCAGCCCGAGAACTGCTCCTGGCTCAATCCAGCGATTGGGCTTTTATTATGAAGACCGGCTCCATGGTTCCCTATGCAGTGAAACGAACGAAAAACCACTTGCATAATTTCACCTCTTTATATGAGCAAATTATGCATAATAAACTTAACATGGAGGAACTCTACAAACTAGAAAATCAGGATAATATTTTCCCAAATATTAATTATCAGGTGTTTCAATAAATTAAAAGTTTAATTAAAAGGAGAAAAAACATGCATACATTAAGCCATTTACAGGAAGCTTTAAATCAAAAAGAACAGGCCTTAGTTCAATATGTCCGATATATGCGGGAAGCTCAGGACAGCAAAAATACGGAAATTGCCGCTCTTTTTGCAGATTTGGCCAAAGCCGAAGAAAAGCATATCGCGGTGATTAGAGATCAGATCGTACAAATGGCGGAAGGCGATGAACTCCTGAATAAATACCAAAGAATTAGTGAATATAACTCACAGCATTCCACCTATTCTTATCGTCCCGTCCATTAGTTTGTAGCCACGAGAATATTTGAAACAATGTTTTGTAGGGGCTGCACATTATGCAGCCCCTACTCTTTTTTGAATTTATTTACTTTGTCCGCATACATGGCCGTTAGTTCTTCTGCCGCTTCCATACTGGTTCCCTCACTAAAGATGCGGCAAACCGGTTCATCTGAATCCGGTAAAACTAAGGCCCAGCCCTGATCATGATAAACCTTAACTCCGTCTAAAAGCTCTTTATTTCTCTCTTTCTCCTCAATTAATTTCCGCATCACCGTTCCCTTAGCACCCCAGGGACATTCAATCTCCCGCCGGGATAGGTAGAACTCCGGCACTGATCCAATTAACTGAGAAAGAGGAGTTTTTTCTTGAGCCAAATACTCTAAGATATTGACTAAGGCATGAATAGCATCAAACTCCATGGTAAACTGCTGATAACCTTTTTGGGTGCTAAGAATTTTGTCCTCAAGGATTTGCTGCATATAAAACTGTTTTGATGTTTTCGTCCGAATTACATTTCCCCTGTATTTCTTGGCCAGGGCTTCCACTACTTGAGGTGCCGTCACCGGTACCACAACGGTGGATGAGGCATTGGTCTTCAGTATCATCATGGTTACTAAAGCGGTATAAAGATCTTCTTGAATCACAGTACCGTTACTGTCGATGAGAATTAAATACTCTCCGTCTGAGTGCATAATCACTCCCAAATCACACTGATATTTCAAGACCTGTTCTTTATGCCACGAACAATCAAACTGCCCCTTAATCTTTAGCTCCGGCTTTTCTGAAAGGTAAACTTCACAGCCTAAATTCTCCAGAAGCCGGGGTAGATGCTCTCCAAAATGGAGCATTTCATATTCAATAAATATTTTTAAACCGGCATTTTTCAAGACTTCCAATTTAATTGACTTCATTAAATCTTCGTAATAAATATCTACTATATCCGGGTAATCACTTAAATTAGGTACCTGAGAACCGCCCACTCGTCTAAAGTCTTCCCGGAGAAAAGCATTCTCAATTTTTCGTTCTTCCCCTTTGGTGATATTTGCTCCCCGATGGTTAAGAAATGTAATACAAACCTCTGCTCCCCGGTTCATTGCGTTTACATGAATTCCTCCGTTTACGCCCAGTTTCCTTACACCATAACGGCTAATAGGAGTAACAACCTTTCCTAAATCCAATGTGTTACAGCCGACCGACAGTAAACCCACTGCTAAGGAATTCTTGACCATCTGGGAACTGGGATGACCGTCCGCACCAATGGTGATTTGTCCTTGTTTTTTTTGGCAGGAACCAAAAGCAGCACCTAATCGAACAGCTACTTCCGGGGTAATTTCCACATTTACTGCTCCGGAAACCCCATTGGCCCCAAAGATGTTTTTTCGAATTTTATCCGCCCAGATTAAACTTTCCTTAACAATGGCACCTTTTTCCACGGTTTTATGAGGCCAGATTTTTACCCCAGGTTTGATGGTCACATAATCATCTAATACGGTATCATCTCCAATTACCGCGCTTTCATAAATCGCGGCATGGGACTTAATCTTGACCCGATTGCAGACAGCCCCGCCCCGTAAGGTGGCCTTTCTGCCTAGATAAACATTGTTCCAAATTATGCCCCGTTTGATGGATACTCCTTCTTCTAAAATACTATGGGAGCCAATGACTGAATAGCTTCCCACAAAAGCATCCTGACCCACTTTGACATTCTGCCCGATAAAAACCGGGCTTTCGATACGAGCCTGGGGATGAATCTCCGTCCCTGAGCCCACCCAAACTCCTTTAGCAATTTCTGTTCCTTGCCAAGTGATTTTTGTTTTGCCGGCTAAGATATCGTAATGGGCTTGCTGGTATTGGGCAAAGTTTCCGATATCGCACCAGTAGCCGGGAACAATACACCCGTAGATCGGATATCCTTTTTTTAGGAGTAAAGGAAACAGGTTCTTACTGAAATCAAAAGAAGTCTCCCCGGGGATTAAATCTAGTATTTCCGGCTCAATTACATAAATCCCCGTATTGACTGTATCACTAAATACCTCGCCCCAGCTGGGCTTTTCCAGGAATTGTTTAATGCGGCCTTCTTCGTCAGTAATCACCACCCCGTATTCTAAAGGAGTGGGTACCCTAGTTAACGCTATCGTCACTGCGGCTTGCTTTTCCTGATGAAAAGACATAATTTTGGTTAGATCAAAATCTGTCAAGGCATCTCCACTAATTACTAAAAAAGGCTGATCCAAAAACTGCTGGGCGTTTTTTACACTTCCCGCCGTTCCTAAAGGACTTTCTTCTACAAAGTACTGCATCCTGACTCCAAATTCGGAGCCATCACCAAAGTAATCTTTGATATCTTCCGGTAAATACATCAGAGTAGCACCAATGTCGCGAAAACCATGACGATACAATAATTCAACAATATGCTGCATTATCGGCCGATCCATCACAGGCACCATGGGTTTTGGCCTGTCACAGGTAAGGGGACGTAAACGGGATCCCTCACCACCGGCCATAATAATGGCTTTCATAGCATCTCCTCCGTTAACGTAACTTAAGTCGTGCGGTAAAAGCATTCAATAAGCTAAGTTTTTCGTTGTCTCCTTCATTTAACGCTTTTTCCCCTGCAATATGATGAGCTTCTTCCCGGATAATCTGATAAACCTGTCTGGTTTTTATGGCAATTTTTTGCCAAGAAAAATGCTTCTCTACTTTATCATAGGCTTTTTTCTTTATTTCCTGGGCAGTTTCCGGACTTTTTAACAAATGAATAATATTATCTGCTAATGAATTAGGGTTCCCCGGATATGCTTTTAATCCGTCAACCCCATGTTCCACAACTTCCCGGAATCCCCCGGTATCTGTCACTACTACTGGTGTTCTTGCCGCCATACCTTCCAAAGCTACAATGCCAAAAGGTTCATAGGTACTGGGGAATACGGCAACATGGGCGTTTTGATACAATCCGTTTCTGGTATTATCATCAACGTATCCGGTAAAAAGCACCTTTGAACTTACATTAATCATATGTACTTTTTGTTTCAGGTATTCGCCGCTTGGTCCTGTCCCGGCAATAATGAACTTCGCCTCAGGACAATAGTGAAGAATTTTGGGCACCGCATCTAAAAGCACCTGTAAGCCCTTTTCCGGTACCAGACGCCCCACAAAGAGGACAATTTTTTCATGGTTAGCAGCGTAGTCCCGGCGCTTAAAATTGGGATCCACAAATTTAAAGGAACTTATATCGACACCATTTGGCACCACTTGGATTTTGTTTTCCGGCACTTGAAATATTCTTTGCAGTTCTGATCTCATATAGCGGCTGCACACAATTACCTGCCAGGCCTCATAGGTCAGCCACCACTCCACATCAGAGATATATCGTTGGAGATCATTATGTAAACCTTGATTTCTGCCGTATTCCGTTGCGTGAATGGTAGCCACTAAAGGAATGTTGTAAGCATGTTTGATGGTGCGAGCGGCGAAGGCAACCAGCCAATCGTGAGCATGTACAATGTCAAAGGGCCCGTATTTTTCATTTAATCTAATAGCTGTTTCCACTAAAGAAAAGTTTAAATGATGTACCCAGGTGACAAAATCTTGAGAAGGCAGGTTAAGGGTATTGACTCGAAAAACCTTTACTTTATTAATTGTTTCTTCATGCGGAGCTTCTTCTGCGGCAGAAGTTACGAGAAAAATTTCCTCACCTTGTTCTGCCAATTCCTTTGTTAAATCATAGACATGTCTGGCCAGCCCGCCGACACTTTTTGGGGGATACTCCCAAGACAACATTAATACACGCATAAAAGAAGATCTCCCTTCCATATTTCTAAATAGGCATGTATATTAAGATACACTAAGAAAAAAAGCGCAATACGTACTGCGCTTTTACGTGTATCGGAGCAGAGTATTCAATAATCTTATTAAAATTGGTCACCTGTATGAATTTCAAAACTCCAATTATTACCGGAATTGTTATCCCAATTACCTATGGCATCATGGAAGCAAAAATTCAATCTGCTGGGGTCATTCACATGAAAGGTTTTTTCAAATCCCCGGGTCGTATGATTCATCCTATAATCATTCACATCAGACCATTGATCATTTCTCCCATACCCCGTATGAAGGTATACTTCATCTGCCCCTGATTGTGCTAATAATCCGTTATACAAAATAGTAACGCTCGCCCCTTCTGTAATAGGCGTTGGGTCGACTACTACCCCACCGGGATATTCAGCCTCTTGCATTAATCTTAATCTATTATCATCAGCGGCAAAATTTGTCCATTTTTTATCCAAATTTATTCCCCCTTAACTAGTTTAGGTCGTTATTAATATTCCGAAAAACAAAATCTTTTATGTATGGGAATAAAAGACATCATAAACGGCCTCGCCAAAGGAAATGCTAAATAAGCATAAAAAAATTATTGGCGGTCAAAGGAGGATGATTTATGTATCAAATGAGCAACCAAGGAATCACGCTTGATCCCATGCCGGACAAAGTTGGTGATCAGTGCCGGATCACTTATGAAGGTTTATTAAAAAAATCCGGAGCGGACCAAGTCTATTTGCATTGCGGATATGGTGCCAGTTGGTCTAATGCACAGGACATGCCGATGTATAATACCGCCACCGGAGCTGTTTGTGACGTAACCATTATGCAGGATGGCTTGTTTAATTTTTGTTTTAAAGACAGTGCCGATCATTGGGATAATAATAGCGGAGAAAACTGGTCTTTTATGATTAAACGCTAAATTTAATATAAAAAGGGGCTGTCGCATAAATTAATGTGACAACCCCTCATAATTATATGGTTTTTACATAGCTTTTTCTTTTTTCCAATCTTCATAGATATAAACAAGTTCTTTATCAAATAAGGATCGTTTTAAGCTAACTGCCGATGCCCTGACCCGGGGGAGAAGTTCAGCTGCTACCCCATCTTCCAGGTCAATGCCGTATTCCTTAAATTTCATCACTAAAGATCTGGTTCCGGAATGTTTTCCGATGATAATCTGACGTTCCAGACCTACCTCTTCTGGGGAAAATGCCTCATAGGTATTAGCATTTTTTATGATACCATCAGCGTGAATCCCCGATTCATGCCGGAACATATTGGATCCGACAATGGCTTTAGAAACAGGTAAAAACCGTCCAGAGGCATGAGCCACATACTCTGCCACCTCTTTAAATAATTCCGTTTTAAAACCTAAATCCAGATTCCATAAGAATTTAAGAGCCATCACCACTTCTTCCAAGGCGGCATTTCCCGCCCTTTCTCCTAAACCATTCATGGTGACACCAACCCAATTTGCCCCGCCTTTAATGCCTCCTAAAGCATTTGCCGTGGCCATGCCGAAATCATTGTGGGTATGCATTTCAATGTCGATTTGAGCTGCCTCTTTTAATTTCTTAATATTTTCATAGATTAGAAATGGCTCCATTATGCCTACGGTATCACAATAACGCAAGCGATCTGCCCCGGCTTTCTTTGCTTCCTTGGCAAATTGAATTAAGAAATCCATATCTGAACGGGAAGCATCTTCCGCATTTACAGAAATATAAACTCCTTCCTTCTTGGCAAACTCCACCGCTTTAATCATTCGTTCCAAAACTTCATCCCGGGTACTTTTTAGTTTATGTTTAATATGAATGTCTGAAGTGGAAATAGAAATTGCCACTGCGTCTACCCCACAACTTAAAGATTTTTGGATATCCGCAATAACTGCTCTATTCCAAGCCATAATGCTGGCTTTTAATTTTAAGTTCACAATTTTTTTGATGGTTTCCTGTTCGTCTCCTCCCATCACAGGAATTCCCGCCTCAATTTGGTCTACTCCGATGCTATCTAATAACTGGGCAATGCGTATTTTCTCCTGATTGGCAAAAACCACTCCGGCTGTCTGCTCTCCATCTCTTAATGTTGTATCAACAATGTAAATTTTCTTGTTATTGGTCATCATCTTTCCTCCCCCTTTAACATGATTAAATCTTATCAATCTTTACAATATTCTTAATATTTTAAATAATACCATAAAATTGCGCTTGTGAAAAGAGGTAAAAATAAAAAACCGGGATTTCACCCGGTTTTATTCAGATTTGAAGAGAGGATATTACAAAATAAGGTTAAATACAAGGTTAAATAATGGTTATTTCAGCTTTTCTCTTAACAGTTCATTCACCATTCCCGGATTAGCCTTTCCTTTGGATAGTTTCATTACCTGACCTACCAGGAAACCAATGGCTTTTTCTTTTCCGGCTTTATAGTCCTCTACTGACTTAGGATTGTCCGCTATTACTTGATTTACCATGGCGTCAATTTCTCCTTGATCGGAAATCTGCACCAGACCTTTTTCCTTAACGATCTCCTCTGGTTTTTTCCCGGTTTTAAACATTTCCTCGAAAACAGTTTTGGCAATTTTTCCGCTAATTGTACCCTTGTCAATGAGTTTTAACATATCGGTCAGCATTTCCGGAGTTACGACGCACTCCTTAATATCCTGACCCTCAGCATTTAATAGGCGAATCAAATCCCCCATCAACCAGTTGCTGACTGTCTTAGCTTCCGGATATATCTTGACACAGGCATCGAAATAATCAGCCAGTGCCTTAGACCCGGTAATAATTGAGGCATCATATGCTGGAAGGCCGTATTCTTTTATTAATCTTTCTTTCCGCACATGAGGCAGTTCCGGGAGAGTTTTTCGAATATCTTCAATCCATTCCTGGCTTACGATCACCGGAGGAAGATCCGGATCAGGGAAATAGCGGTAATCGCTGGCTTCTTCCTTACTTCTCATGGGCAAGGTAATCCCTTTGTTATCATCCCAGGTACGGGTCTCTTGGACTAACTCTTCTCCCTCTTCCACCGCCTGGATATGTCGCTCAATTTCATACTCCAATGCTCTTTGAAGAGCCCGGAAAGAATTTAGGTTTTTAATCTCCACCCTGGTGCCAAAAACCTTACTTCCTTTAGGCATAATGGAAACATTGGCATCACACCGGAGGGATCCTTCTTCCATTTTACAATCGGATACCTCGGTATATTCCAGGATAGATTTTAACGTTTCCATATAAGCTCTGGCTTCTTCCGGAGAACGCAGATCCGGTTCTGAAACAATCTCCAAAAGCGGTATCCCACCTCGATTATAATCTACTAAAGAATAATGGGAAGTTGAAATAGTGGCTCCCCCATGTACTAATTTACTGGCATCCTCTTCCATATGAATCCTGTTGATGCCTATTCTTTTTTGTTCCCCGTTTACTTCGATATCCAAGTAACCATTGGTGCAAATAGGCTGCTCCAATTGGGTTATCTGATAACTAGTGGGCAAATCAGGGTAAAAATAATGTTTTCGGTCAAACTTGGAGAATTCCGAGATATTGAAATTTAAAGCCAGACCCGCCCTAATGGCAAACTCCACGACTTTTTTATTTAAAACAGGCAGAACCCCAGGCATACCCAAACAACCGGGGCAGACATGGGTATTAGGTTCTCCCCCAAACTCAGTAGAGCAGCTGCAAAAAATCTTGGTATTTGTTTTTAACTCCGTATGCACTTCCAGACCGATTACTACTTCATATTTTGTATTAGACATTTACTTTCCCTCCCCTGATAGGTTCGGTTTTAGGTTAACAAATCCGCCGGCTTGCTCATAGGCATAGGCGGCTTTAAGGAGCTTACCTTCTTCAAAAGCTTGACCCATCATCAGCAGTCCCACCGGCATCCCCTCTTTGAAGCCGCAAGGTACGGAAATTGCCGGGATTCCAGCCAAGCTTACCGGAACAGTATAAAAACCCACCCTATTTAAAAGATCTTCTTTTTCTTCCCCTAGAGGAAAGGCAGTTTGCGGACAGGTTGGACTAACTAATATATCATACTTTTCAAAAGCCCGGTCGAAATCTTGCTTCACTAAGGTGCGGGTTTTTAAAGCTTTCATATAATAAACATCAATTTGACCCTTGCTTAAGAGATAGGTTCCTAAAACAATCCGCCTTTTTACCGCCGGACCGAAGCCCTCACTCCTTGATGTTCGATAAAGGGTTTCTATATCCTCTACATCATCCCGCCGATAACCATAGCGCACCCCATCGTACCGAGCCATATTTGAACTGGCTTCCGCCGCAGCAATTAAATGATAAGCGGAAAGAGCAAATTTGTTATGGGGCAGAGAAACCTCGGAAACCTGGGCTCCTAAGTCCTCTAACTGTTTTACCGCCCTTAGCACCAGATCTTTTACCCCTGGATCCAAATTCTCTTTAAAGTACTCCTGGGGAATCCCAATTTTCATTCCTTTCAGATCCCCCGTGAGAAACTCACGGAAATCCGGAACTACTCTCTTTGCTGACATGGAATCCCTGTGATCATGGCCTGAAATCCCATTAAGCACCCAAGCAGAGTCTGTTACATCTTTTGTTACCGGGCCGATTTGCTCCAAGGATGAAGCCGAACTAGCTAATCCATAGCGGGATACTCGGCCATAAGTGGGTTTTAAGCCAACCACTCCACAAAAAGCAGCTGATTTTAGGATATCCGAGCCAAGGGAAAAAACAGCTTCATCAGCAGCTATGGCAGCGGCTGCTCCCCCACCGGCACCCCCAGGTACCAGACTTAAATTCCAAGGATTTCTTGTCGGGAAAAAAGCAGAGCTCTCTGTAGAGGAACCAATATCAAATTCATCCAAATTTGTTTTCCCTACTAATATTCCTTGGGCTTCTCCCATTTTTTCTGCCACAAATGCATCATAGGGAGGAATAAAATTTGCTAACATTTTAGAAGCACAGGTTGTTGTAATTCCCTTAGTACAAATGTTATCTTTAAAAGCCATCGGGATTCCCGCAAATTCCCTTATCTCTTCTTTTCGGTGAATCTGCTTGTCCACTTCCTTGGCTTTTAAAATGGCTTTTTCCTCTGCCTCTTTATATATAAATGCTTTTACTTTCTCTTCCACTTGGTTAATTCTTGCCAAAACACCTTTAGTCAGCTCTTCTGCACTGATTTCTTTTTTTATTAACATACCATGAAGTTCATGGGCTGTTTTGTCATATCCGCTCAAAGAACATACCTCCTTCACCATTTATATTATCTTTGGCACTCTGAACATTCCTTCTTCTTCATGAGAGGTATTTTGAAAAACATCACTCTTCTCCAAGGAAACACCGATGATGTCTTCCCTCATCACATTATTAAGGGGTAAAATATTAATTGTGGGAGGAGTGTTTTTGGTGTCCAATTCCAAAATATTTTCTGCAAGATTCAAGATAGTATTTATCTCTTCCGTAAACTGGTCTTTCTCTTTTTCCGTCAAATCAAACCGGGCTAAAAGTGCCGTCTTTTCAATATCTTTTTTAGTCACAGCCATTTTTTCACCTTCTTTATTTAGCTTTTTTGCTCCAAGTATTTTCATCAGATATTATATCAGAAACAACCATTAAGTGGCAAGAAATCCGCAAATCTGAAACAGCCCTGGCAAACAGGCAAACCTCCCCCATCCTAGTTAAATACAATTTGTAATAATAACTAATTCTTATACTTTATAGCAATAATCAACATTAACAAAATTTTTTCATAATTCTTCTTATATTACCAGGATTTTAGCAATAAATGAAGAATATGAATAAAATATATAAGAAGATTATTTGGAGGAGCAAAAATGCGTAAGCTGATAATTATCTTAACATTTCTTTTATCACTTTCCTTGACCGGTCAGGTTTTTGCCGCTGAGCCTACCTCAGATCCCCAAAGCAATAACCCTGCCCCGGTTCAGCACGTAGTCAAAGCCGGAGATACCCTATCCCGTATTGCTTCCCATTATCATGTGACTTTAGAACACCTGATAAAAATAAATAACATCACCAATCCAAATAAATTAAAAATTGGACAAATTATTTTGATTTCTGAGACAAGCAATATTTCAACCCAAGAACAGAGACAAGCTGCTGCCCCTGACGCAACTGAAGAAAAGAATAAAGAAAAAAATGAAGAGAAGTATATTGTTAAAGCCGGGGACACCCTATCCCGCATTGCCGGAGCAAAAGGAATCACAGTGGAGGCTATTGTTAAAGCCAACAATATATAAAATCCCCACGCCCTGAAGATCGGTCAGGTACTGATTCTGCCTAATGTAAAGCCAAATGCTCCTTTAGCATCACGAAGTGATGAGCGGCCCAGAAATACCGAGGGATCTGGAGCAGAAACAGCTCTACCGGAAACTGCCAACCTGGCCGGAGAAATAATATCCTACGCCAAAAAATTCCTAGGCTGCGGCTATTCTTATGGTGCCGCCGGCCCCAAACGTTTTGACTGTTCGGGTTTTACCATGTATGTATTCAGTCATTTCGGCATTGAACTCCCCCATCACTCAGCGAGTCAAAGCACCAAAGGGGTTAAAGTTGATAAAAGCAACCTTCAGCCGGGAGATCTAGTCTTCTTTAAAACTAACGGAAAAAGCATCTCCCATGTAGGGATTTATACAGGTAACGGAAACTTTATCCATGCCAGTACCGGAAACAGAAAAATTGAAATCACTTCTCTTTCAGACACCTATTATAAAAAGCGTTATGTGACAGCGCGGAGAATACTAAAATAGCATTGTTTAATAACCAAAAAAGGGCTGTGGCAAAACAGCCCCTTTTTATTTTTATATATTGTGGTAAGCAAAATCTTCCTTATAGTTCAATCATTACCGGGCAATGATCCGAGCCCATCACATGATCATGAATCTCGGCCCCTTTTACTTCATTTATCAGGTTCTCAGATACAAAATGATAATCAATTCTCCACCCGGCGTTCCTTTCCCGAGCCTTAAAACGGTAGCTCCACCAAGAATACTTAACTAGTTCGGGATAAAAATACCGAAATACATCCACATATCCGTGGGAGACGAATTTATCCATCCAAGCCCTTTCTTCGGGCAAAAATCCCGATCTCTTTTCATTTGATTTGGGGTTTTTTAAATCAATTTCCTTATGGGCAGTATTATAATCTCCGCAAATAATCAGCTTTTTGCCTTTAGCCACTAATTCATCACAATATGCTAAAATTGCTTCGTAAAAATCCATTTTATAGCCAAGTCTGATCTCATCTCTTTGGCCATTAGGAAAATAAATATTTAAAAGGATAAATTCCGCAAACTCGGTAATTAGAATTCTTCCTTCACAATCAAACTTAGGATCTCCAATTCCACATTGGACTGATAAGGGTTCTTTTTTCGTATATGTTGCCACACCGCTATAGCCCTTACGCTCTGCAAAAGAAAAATATGCCTGATACCCCGGAATCTGTTTCAGTTCATCGGATAACTGCTCCTCCTGAATTTTTGTTTCCTGGAGGCATAATATATCCGGTTTTTCATTTAATACCCAGTCCATAAACCCATTTTTTTGTATAGCACGAAGGCCGTTTACGTTCCAAGAAAAAATTCTCAAGTTAATCCTCTCCTCTTATACTTTTTTCATCCTTCTCTATGCCTATTTTGTTATGGTAAAGCTTTCGATTATGCAGTACCCAAACCCGATCGGAAAAGGCACCCGGCTCGGTATTCCCGAGCACCTTTTGCATATCATACATCCTGGCGTCAATCATATCCAGATAGTGTAAAAGCTCCGCTTCCGGAATCATCGGCCTTTTGGGACTGCCAAACTCAGGTTCATAGTGGTGGGAGAGAACCATATGTTGGAGAAGAAGAGAAACTTCCTTGTCAGCATTCTCCTTTCGAGCGGCCTCATCGATGATTTTGATTCCCTGGATAATATGGCCTAAAAGCTGCCCCTCCGTTGTATAATCGGTAATTAAGCCTACTTCCCCTGCCTGCATTTCCTCAGTTTTAGCCAGATCATGAAGAATAATTCCTCCAAAGAGTAAGTCTTTATTAATCCCGGTATAAACTTCTGCCAGCTTTTCCCCGGCTTTAAGCATGGTCTTAATATGATATAAAAGACCCCCGAGCACAGCATGATGGTTGTCCTTGGCCGCAGGGTAGTACATTAGTTGTTCCTCTTTTTCCCGCACAATTCTTGATACTATTTTTCTGATATCATCATTTGCAATCTTATTAATAAAACTCCAAATCTCGGCATACATTATATCCGATTTTTCCGGTGCATGAGGCACAAAATCATCTATCTGCACCCCGTCTTCCGGTACGGCGGGTCTGATTCTTTCAATCTTGATCTGCAATCGGTGTTGCCATTCCGTTAAAACACCTTTGACCTTAACCAACATATGGTCTCGATAGTTTTTTTCATCTTCTTCACTGCACTCCCAAAGTTTGCCGTTAATTTCCCCGGTTTTATCAGCCAAAGTAAGGTCTAAGTATTTTTTATTATTACTGGATGTCTTACACTCTGCCTTTTTCAAGAGGAAAAAACCCAATACCGCTTCTCCCGATTTCAGTAAACTTATGCCCATTTCGTCCTCCTCTGATGGAAAGATTCTTTTGCCTCTATATCTACTTTTTTGACATAAAAGAAGTTTTACCTTCTTTTTGGAGGACGGCCAATATTATATTTTTAATGTTTTAGCCCTTGGGCAGTAATATCCGCATGCGATAACAATTCATAGCGGTTTCCCCCAACTTATCAAGCAACTGGTAATTGGCATAGGCACCGACGATGGCTCCGATACCCGGCATTAGCTGGAGCATTTTAGCCAAATCAATATAATCACGATACTCCTGTTGAAAAGTGCGCCAATCAACAGCATCAATATTAACGGGAAAACTCCGGATCCATTCATCCCAATTAAGAATATGCCGGTAAACCTCATTTCTCCTGATTTCACTGGAAAAAGCCAGCTGAAAAATATAGAGTATATACAGTCGTTCCGGCAATTCCTTGATATTAAATCCATATATCACTGCGGTATCAAATAGAAACTTAACTTTAATGCTTAAGAGAAGTGGGAAATCTGCCAAGCCAAGAAAAATTCCTCCGGCTCCGGTGCCTGCCCCCTCCGCTGCTGCCGCCTTTTTATAAAAATCAATCTTTTCCCGAACCATATCCTCTCTTTCTCTAAATGTGATTCCATCCCTGATATTAACCCTCGTGATAAATTCAGAACCAAACAGGACTCCTTGCATCATTTTTTTAATAGTCCCCGTCATCACTTCATGAAACTTTTCCGGATATAAATTATTAACCTTTCTTTGAATCCCCTTGGTCAACCGCCCGGTAAAGGAAGGTCTCTTTGTCATTTTCCGCTGCCATTCTCTTAATTCATGTAAAGCTTGTTCTTGATATATATCCATTCTTACCCCTGCTTTTTTATAGTAATAAAGTCTGATACTCTTTGGCCGCACATTTAATATTATATGTTATTTTCCCCACTAAAAAAGCTTTCCTCCAAAAAGAGAGAAAGCTTCTTAGGGAAGTTTTTCCGACAATACTAATCGTTTAGGCACCAAGGTCTTGAGGGACTTATTCTCCTTTAGAAGAATTTTTTTAAAAAAATTTGGGAAGGGTGCCTGTCCCGGGCGATTCGTGAATCGCCCCTACGAAAAAAATTATAGTGATGAATAAAGTCTTAGTTCAGATGCTATTTGATCAGGCAATTCCGGAGGTACAAAATCCTCAAGCCGCTCCTTAATTATTTCCTGAGCGGAGCAAGGATAGCTTTTTTCTTTCCGCAGCCAATTATCCCAGTTTCCCCGGTCGGATAATAGAGGCCGGAAAAACATATCTCTAAAATTCAACATAGTATCCGGCTGATCCAAATAATGACCGGATGCCCCTACCCTGCTGATTAAATCGGCAGCATCCTCCGGCAAAGCACCGATTCCCCGGCGCATACGATAGAGGCGCCCCAGGATTTCCTCATCCATAACCCATTTTTCATAACTGATGCTTAAAAATGACTCCATAATACCCAGGCCATGTAAAACAAAATCCACATTATTGGCCATGGTAAACAATAAATTGGCAGCTGATTCCATGCCTGCCTGGGCATCTAACTCTTTCGCATCAGTTAAACCTCCGCCGCTTCGATAGGGGATCCCGTAAAACCTGGCCAACTGGGCACAAGCCGTGGAAATTAGGGCATATTCCGGCGCTCCGATGCACAGATTCATGGTTAACATATCCGTAATGGTAGAGGTATTTCCATAAACCACCGGGGTCCCTCTGTTAATTAATTGGCATAAAACAATACCCGCCAGCACTTCTACATTATTCTCAACCAGAGTAGCTGCTAAGGTGGTAGGTGAAGTAAAACCGGCCATGGAACAGCAAGTAATAATTACCGGCTGATTTTCTCCGGCATAAGCCCATATTGCTTCCAGCATTCTTTCATCCCATGCCATGGGCGAAAGGCTGTTAACAATCCCGATGATAAAATGTTTTCCCTTAGTTCCGGCAGCAATCCGAGCCATATTAATACAGTCCATAGAAACCTTTTCCCCAAACGCCAAGCCCACCAATGGTTTATCACTTATTCTGATGGTTTCCTCCATAGCTTTTAAATGCTTTTCTTTTGGGGATACATCTGAGGGGCTTAAGATACCGGCACAAGCCACCCCGATATAGGGACTGGACTGGGACAGAGCTAAAAATTTTTTTAGGTCATCCAAAACAGCGGGACGCCGGTTCTTTTTATAATCTGTCACAAAAACCGGGCCGGCGGCCGGACCCCACACGGGCTTGGCTTCTTCCCCAATGGTTACCTTGGCGAAAGGATTTCTTCCCGCCACCGTAAATGATTTAGGCACAGTTTTTAATGCCTCTTCAACCAAAGCCCTTGGTATTTTAACTACTTCGCCCTCAACTTTGGCCCCGTTTTCGGCGAATAAATTCCGGGAAGGCTGGTGATGCATGACGATACCGGTCTTTTCCAATAATCCCAGGGTCATTTCATGGATTTTTCCAATTTCCTCCGGTGTTAACGCCTCTAAAGTAATGCGCAATATTATTCACCCCTCGCTATAATCCATCCTCTGGATTTTACCACAGCTCTTTGCCAATTCTTATATAAAGCCAGCATTTTTTCTTTATTCTCCAGGGGTTGATATTTTTTCGCCAGAGAGAAATTATCCGCAATTTCCTGCCGGTTAGCCCAAAAGCCCACAGCTAAGCCTGCTAAATAAGCAGTGCCTAAAGCAGTGGTTTCCGTCACCTGGGGCTTTTCTACGGGAACTCCCAATAGATCCGCCTGAAACTGCATAAGGAAATTGTTTTGCACCGCACCCCCGTCAACACGAAGTGTTTTTATCTCTATTCCGGACTCTTCCGCCATTAATTCCAGGACATCTCTAGTCTGGTAAGCAATAGATTCCAAGGTTGCCCGCACAATATGTTCCTTTCCTGTCCCTCGGGTCATTCCCACAATAGTTCCCCGGGCATACATATCCCAATAAGGCGCCCCTAACCCGGCAAAGGCAGGTACTAAATAGACCCCTCCCGTGTCTTCCACTGATTGTGCCAAATATTCTGTTTCTTGGGCACTCTTGATAATCCCCAGCTGATCCCGGAGCCACTGCACTGCTGCCCCGGCCATAAAAATACTTCCTTCCAAAGCATATTCGACTTTTCCGTCAATGCCCCAGGCAATAGTTGTAATGAGGCCTTTTTTCGAGACAAAAGCTTTTTCCCCCGTATTCATCAACATAAAACAGCCTGTACCGTAAGTATTTTTTACCATACCCCTTTCATAGCAGGTCTGGCCAAACAGAGCAGACTGCTGATCTCCGGCATTACCGGCAATGGGTATTTTTACACCAAAGAGTTTCTCATCAGTCATCCCATAAACAGTGCTGGAGGGGAGAACCTGAGGCAGCATTGCTTCGGGAATATCCAATCGGGTTAAAATCTCCCGATCCCAGGTAAGTTGGTGAATATTAAAAAGCATGGTGCGGGAGGCGTTGGAAAAATCTGTAGCATGAACCCGGCCTCCGGTAAGATGCCAAATTAGCCAGGTATCCACAGTACCAAAAAGGATTTCTCCCGCTGCCGCCCTTTCCCTTAACCCTGGCACATGATCTAATATCCATTTAATTTTCGTAGCGGAAAAGTACGCATCCAAAACCAAGCCGGTTTTTTCTTGAATCCGATCAGCCCACCCCTCTTCCCGCAAGGTCTCGCAAAAAGGGGCGGTTCTTCGGCATTGCCACACAATGGCGTTGTATACCGGCCGTCCGGTGTTTTTATCCCAAAGAATAGTGGTTTCCCTTTGGTTCGTCACTCCGATGGCGGCAATTTCAGCCGGTGTCACCTGATTTTCCACCAAAACCTTTTTCGCCACTTCAATTTGACTTTGCCAGATTTCTTCCGGATCATGTTCCACCCAACCGGGTTCCGGAAAGATTTGCCGGAATTCTTTAGCGGCAACCCCCTTTACCTGACCTTCAACATCGAAAAGTATTCCCCGGGAACTGGTTGTTCCTTGATCCAAAGCCAGGATATAACTTTTTTTCAACACCCACACCCCCGATTATTTCTTACTTCACCTGGTCCAAAGCCTGTTCTAAGTCCATAATAATATCTTCCGCATCTTCAATACCTACAGACAGCCGGACGGAACCATCATTAATTCCGGCTTTAATTCTCTCTTCCCTGGGCACATAACAATGGGTCATGGACGCAGGATGTTGGATCAATGTATCCACATCTCCTAAGCTTACTGCCAAACGGCAGAATTTCAGATTATTCATCAAGGTCACCCCGGCATCCACGCCACCTTTTAATTCAAAGGTCACCATTCCGCCAAAGTCATTCATCTGAACTTTAGCTAATTCGTGCTGGGGATGGGAGGGAAGTCCAGGATAATAAACCCGCTCCACTTTTGGATGCGCCTCTAAAAATTTTGCCACCTGCATGGCATTGGCACAGTGTTTTTTAACCCTGATCTCCAATGTCTTTAATCCTCTAATGAGCAAAAAAGCATCTATTGGCATAATTACTCCGCCCATATTTTTGTAGGTATCGTCTCTAATAGAGTTAATTAGTTCTTTTTTACCGCACAAGATTCCTCCCATCACATCCCCGTGGCCGCCAATAAATTTAGTCGCACTATGCATTACCACGTCAATACCCATTTCCAAAGGACGCTGCAAAATCGGTGAGGCAAAGGTACTGTCAATGACAGACATGATCCCGTGGGATTTGGCAATAGCCGCAATGGCTTTAATATCTACAATTTTCACAGTGGGATTGGCCGGTGACTCAGAATAGATGATCTTGGTATTTGGTCGGATGGCCGGTTCCACATTTTCAATTTTCGAGGTATCAATAAAAGTAGCTTCTACTCCAAACTTTGCCAGAATCTGCCCAAAAAGATAGCGGGTAGCACTGTATGAAGTCTCGTCTACCAGTGCATGATCCCCCTTTTTTAATTGAGAAAAAAGCAGAGCACTAATGGCTGCTATCCCGCTGTTAAAGGCCAGTGCTTCCTCCGCCCCTTCCAAGGCAGCCATTTTTTCTTCCAGAATGGTGATGGTGGGATTACCCAATCTGGTATAACAATAACCGTTATAAATGCTCTCACACTTTCTTGCTCCGTCATCGACATCTTTAAACTGATAGTTAGTGGTCTGAAAAATGGGAGCAGCAATGGAACCATAAACCTTATCCGGGTATTGTCCCGCCCGGACAGAAAGTGTGCCATAATGAATTTTTTTGATATCGTCAACCATTTTTATAACCTCCAAAATAATTAAAATTACTCCCGAATTCTTCCTTCCGCTCTATCAAGTATCCGGTCAATTATTTTATCTGTTTCAGGATTTAGTTTCTCCGGCTGATGTTTCTCCAGAATTTCTTCAATGCGGGCTTTAGTCCTTTGTCCCATAGTGGTGCTTCCATTAGACGTCCACGTTTCAAAGGTATTCCTGTCAGTTAAATCAGGTTTCCAATTCTCCTTAAAGTGTCTAAAGGTGTGCTCATCGCCTAGGAAATGGCCGCCGGGGCCAACACGGCGTACCGCATCTACCGCCAGGTACTCTTGTTCTACCCGGATGCCCTGCTGAAGTCTTCTCACCTGACCAATAAATTCATTACACATCACCAATAAATCAAAAGAATAGGTCAGTCCAAATTCCAGGTACCCCACATCATGGGTTAGATTGGTTCCACATAAAGCCGCCATCATAATATAATTGGTAGCTTCCATCACTGCCTGCTCATCAGCAACCTTTGAGGCGCTGCAGCCGGCAAATCCCCAGGAAGGCAGATGATAATAGCGGGCCATATCACAAATCCCCGCCTGTTCCAGCATGGCTTCAGGAGCGGAATAGGTAGGCTGCATGCTCACCATATCCATGGGAGACATTCCGGCACCAAAGACAAAGGGAGCACCTGGGTTCTTTAACTGGTGAATCACAAGTCCCGTAAGTATTTCGGCATTTGCCTGGGCTATTGCCCCAGCCATGGTTATGGGTCCTGTGGCACCGGCCATCATTCCCGGGGCATAGTTGGTGGGATAACGGTTTTCCGCCATGTATAATAATTTATCCAAAGCCGTAAAAGAATGCTGGAGAGGTGAGCTGGGCTCATCATAGAGGACAAAAATAGGCTTCCGGCTTAATATTTCCCGTCCTCCTACCACCGCTGCAGCCATTTCGGCAATATCATCAAGGGATGCTCTGTCTGCGGCGGTAATAGTCTGAGGTTTGGTGCTGTTTCTGATCATCACTGCATACTCATGTTGGTAGCTAACTTCTTTTTTAACATCGGAGATTAATCCCATAGACATGATAAAATCTATATTTGAGAGA
Source organism: Bacillota bacterium (assembly GCA_050952465.1). Classification (GTDB taxonomy): domain Bacteria; phylum Bacillota; class Dehalobacteriia; order Dehalobacteriales; family Dehalobacteriaceae; genus DUPU01. The sequence goes on from JBMNKZ010000014.1 coordinate 25,413, forward strand.
TAGTCGCAAAGGGTAACCGCATGTTCCACATCCTTATATAAAAACCGTCTTTTTTCCCCGGTAAAACTGTCTAAAATACTGGGGCAGTCAGAGCCGGTACCGAAATAGGAATTGTAGCCCTCCAAATACATGGCCGGAATTCCCTTGCGATCATAGATAGCAATCCGGGAAGGAGCAGTCCGAATGGCCCATTCTACTAAAGAACCGGGGAGATAAACCCGATTTCCCTCTTCAACGTAAGCACCTGCCTTTTTAAGCAAATCTATTGCCTCATCGTGGTGTACTAACGTACCCACATCTTCAAGAATAGTGAGACTGGCAGAATGGACTTCCTGCATCTGTTCATTGTCTAATACCTGAAATTTAGTTGCATTGAATTTTCGCAAAACTTCTGTCATGATTCTATGCCCTCCTTAATTCTAATGGTGCCTTCAGTACCTGATACTGAAAAAACCCCTACTTAAAATTACATGCAAAATCCGTACCAAAATACATGAATTTTAGACATAGATTGTTAATACGCAATAAGCTAAAGCAAAGCTTTTTTTCGGATTCTACTGCAATATTCTTTTGCATCCCCATTTAACGGGTTTAGCTATTATCCGATAACCAACAGTTCTAAAAGCTTTGTGCAATGATATATTGCATGCAATGGTTGTATAAAACTTGGCTTGCCCCAAGCCTCAGGCGCCGGCGGAGGCTTTAGTTGCACTTAAACCTATCAAAAAGAAGTTATTCTTTCTGATAAACTAAAAAAACAGCTTTGGAGGTATAACAAATACCCCAAAGCTGTTTTCAGATTATTAGAGAAAACTTATTTAATAAAGCCTTCTGCTTGTAACCATTCCTTAGCTACGACTTCCGGCCTCTTTTCTTCAATATCCACTTGGTAGTTTAGCTCAGTCATGGTAGCCGTATCAAGTTTGGCAGATATTGGATTTAAAATATCAGCAATTTCCGGATTTGCATCCAGAACATCTTTTCTAATAACAGGACATCCGTTATATACAGGGAAGAATTGCTTATCATCTTTTAAGTTAACTAAATCAAATGCTGCAATACGTCCGTCTGTCGCAAAACCCATACCCGCGTTTATTTGTTTGTCCTTAAGTGCTTTATAAACTAAACCCATTTCCATCACTTTTATGTTATTTGCCCCAAAGGAATAACCATAACAATCTTCCAAAGCAGGCAGCCCGTCAGGACGAACTGTATATTCATGGTCTCCGGCAAATATGATTTTGTTGGGGTTCTGATTAACATACTCGCCTAACTGGCTGATCGTTTCGATACCCAGTGCTTCACTGTCTTCTTTAGTCATCATAATGGTATAAGTATTATCCAACGGAGCATAGTCCAACCAAACTATGTTATTGGCGGCATCCTCTTCTTTAACCTTTGCGTAAGCTTCTTCAGGATCGGTTATGGCATTATCATGCTGTAAATGAACCAGCCAGCCGGTACCGGTGTATTCCCAATAAATATCAATTTCGCCATTCACTAAAGCCGATCTAACCTTATCGGAACCTGCTACATTAGTTTTGTCTTCCACTGTAAAACCAGCGTCTTGTAAAGCTAAAATTGTAATCTGCCCTAAAATTAATTGTTCGGTAAAGTCTTTGGATCCAACTTTAATCACAACATCACTTTTATCCCCGTCTTCTGTCCCCTCACCTTCCGGAGCATTGCTTTCTTCAGTTGTACTGCCGCCACATCCTGTGATCAAAGATACCGACAACATCAATACCAAAAATAACAATAGACCCTTCATAAGACTAGACTTGCTGAACTTCATACCGGTTCCTCCTTGTTTTTTATTATTTTAAATTCTGCTTAAACAGTCCTTAAATCTGACTATTATAAGCATAATTTTCAACTAAACCTAAAACATGATCCGCCAGTATCGCCATCAGGCAAGGCCATCCTGCCCCCAAAATCACGATCTGCCACCTGCTGATATTGTTTCCTGCAATGATTAAGTCTCCTAGACCTCCTGCGCCAACAAATGCGGCTAAAATTGCCGTACCGATATTGATGGTAATAGCGGTGCGAATTCCTGCCATAATCACCGGAAAAGCCAAGGGCAATTCAATTTTTGTTAAAATGCGTTTTGGCGTTATGCCCATCCCCCGGGCAGCTTCTATGATAGATTTATCTACACCTAGAATTCCCGCCAGGGTGTTATTGAGTATCGGCAAAAGGGAGTAAAGCCACAGGGCAAAGATAGCCGTTTTGGACCCAATACCGAGGATCCCCACAAACAAAGCAATCACCGCTAAACTGGGTATGGTTTGCCCCACATTCACCACATTCACCAAAGCCGGGGCATATTTCTTAAACTTTGCCCTGGTCAAAATAATTCCCAGTGGTACGGAAGTAGCAATAGCTAATCCGCCGGAAATCAAAATGATATAAATATGCTGCCACAATTTATGGAGAACAATTTGATAGGAAAGAAATCGCCTCACAATGTTATCTTGAGGGTACTCCACCGCATAGTATGTATACCCGATTCCCGCTGCTATTAAGATTAAGGGAAGAATGATTGCACTCCAACCGGTCTTGCGCTTCTGCATCGGTGTCATTGATCACTCACCACCTCCAGCAAATCATCGATGCCTACAATTCCTTTTACCTTATTTGTCTGGTCAGCCACAAAAACAAACCTCTGGCCCACCGTAAACATCTCAGATAAGGTATCTTTTAATCTTGTTTTTTCATCAACAACGGTTTTAGCCTGTCTAATCACACTTTCAATTTTTCCTTCTTCGCCAACTAAATCATCAAGAGAAATATAACCCACAAGTGTTCCATTATTATCTACTACTGCAGCAGTTTCCGTTTTGTGAGATTCTATCGCTTTTCTCGCTTCCGCGAATCCCATATCACAGTTCACAACGGCTACACTTTTCATAACTTCTTGACACTGGATGAGATTAAGCCGCTTTAGCGTCCGGTCTCCCCCCACCAGGTTCTGCACAAATTCATTTGCCGGGTACTGGAGAATCTCATCAGGTGTGCCGAATTGCACCAGGTTTCCTTCCTGCATTACGGCTATTTTGTCCCCCATCTTAATTGCTTCATCAATGTCATGAGTAACAAAGACAATGGTTTTTTTGATTTGTTCCTGAACCCGCAAAAACTCATCCTGGAGCTTAGTACGAGTAATGGGATCAAGAGCTCCAAAAGGCTCATCCATTAACATAATAGGCGGGTCTGCCGCTAAGGCCCTCGCCACGCCTACCCGCTGTTTTTGACCGCCGCTTAAAGCAGAGGGGCGTTTTTTACTATAAATGTCCGGGTCTAAATCCATCAGGCGGAGAAGATAATCCACTCTTTTTTTGATCCTATTCTTGTCCCAGCCGATTTCCAGGGGTACTGTAGCAATATTTTGCTCAATAGTTAAATGGGGAAAAAGCCCTATATCCTGAATCACATACCCAATTCCCAACCGCAGTTTTATTGGGTCAATTTGGCTTGTGTCCTGACCATTTACATAAATTTTACCTTTGGTAGGTTCGATTAACCGGTTGATCATTTTCATGGTCGTGGTTTTGCCGCAGCCGGATGGGCCTACAAAAATGCAGATCTCTCCTTTTGGAATATGTATAGATAGCTCTTTTACAGCGAAACTAACGGAATTAGGGAACTGCTTCGACACTTGCTCCAATCTAATCAAATTTCTCCACCTCCGGTTTTTACTTTATCTCAAATCGATGTTGTACAATACTCAAGAGTTTATCTGCAATTAATGTTAAAACAGAAACCATGATAGCACCAATGATCACCATCTTATCATTAGCACGGTTAATACCCTTAAAAATCAGATCGCCTAAACCTCCTGCTCCAATATAAGCAGCAATGGCTCCAATGCCTATGCCCATGACAACTGCTGTACGTACTCCCGCCATGATCACAGGGAATGCCAAGGGAATTTTTATTTTAAACATAATTTTAAAAGGAGAAATACCCATTCCTTTTGCTGCCTCTATGATTGCCGGGTCAATATTTATAATCCCGGTATATACATTTCGAATGACCGGAAGAAGGGTATAAAGAACCAGTCCGACAATTGCCGGAGCCCTCCCGATACCGAGAATAGGAATTAATAAGGAAAACAAGGCGAGGCTGGGTATAGTCATTAAAAAACTGGTAATATTCAAAACGATACGTGCCATACCCCGGTGAAAGGTAATTAAAACTCCGATAGTTGCCCCGATCGCAATTGAAATAGCCATGGCAGTGATTACAATGGTTGCATGCTCCATGGTTTGAAACATAATATCATCGAAACGGTCAATAAAGAATTCCCAGATGTTAATTTGCCGCACCTCCCAGACTTTATTTTTGTCGTAATAGAATGATTAAGGTTGTCTTAGGGCAATAAATAGTTTATTGCAAATTATATACCAATTATCAAGAGAACTTGGCAGGTGCCAAGCCTCTAGTGCCGACAGTAGCCTTAGTTGCCCTTAGAACTTTCTAAAAAAAGCAACTTTCTGACAAACTAAAGAACCTAAATTCCCCAGTGATCACTGCCTGATTCGGTATTTTACCTTAAATTATCTACTCATATCCCCCACATTAATGCAATAAAATATTGCTCTTATTTTAATTTTATGCAAAACTCTAAGCTTTGTCCAGTTGCAATATATAGTTGCATGCAATGATTTATTGCATGTATTGGGTAATATTATATCGTTTAATTCTATATTGTAATGCTTGCCGAAAGATGCCCAGGTCTTGAGCTGTTTGAGTAATATTACCTTTATTTTTATGAAGTGCATCCTCGATTATTTTCTTTTCAATTTCCTTAAGTATTTCATTTAACTTGCCGTTAGGCTTAATCAAGGCCTGATATTTATGGACCTGTCCCAGAAACCGGTTACGCAAGTAAGGGGGGAAATGATCTAAATCCAGTACTTTTTCCGCTGGGTCAACCATATTCATCCCACTTTCAATAAAATGCTCCAATTCTCTGACGTTCCCCGGCCAGGAATATTTCATAAACAATTTAAATAATCTGTCCGAAATATTTTCAATGGAAGTTCCAAACTCTTTGTTATACTTTTTTATAAAATAGCGTAATAGAATTGATATGTCGTCCATTCGTTCCCTTAGGGGCGGAATATGTAAGGTCACCGCCGCTAAACGATAATACAGATCCTGCCTGATCTGCTTGTCTCTGACTGCCTCGATAGGATCTTTATTAGTTGAACTGATAATTCTACAGTTCACGGTTTGTTGGGTATTGCTGCCAATCCTCCGTACAGATTTTTCTTGAATCACTCTTAACAGCTTTGCCTGTAAATGCAGCCCCATAGAATTAATTTCATCTAAAAATAATGTCCCGTTTTCCGCTTGTTCAAACAATCCCGGAGCCTCAACCGCCCCGGTGAAAGCTCCTTTAACCGTGCCAAAAAGCAGGCTTTCCAGCAAAGTCTCCGGAATAGCAGCACAATTAATTGCGATGTAAGGGCCGTTAGCGAATGCCCCGTAATTATGTATACTCTGGGCGAATAATTCCTTACCCGTCCCGGTTTCCCCGCAAATCAGCACGGAAGAATTATTTCGCGCTATCTTTTTCGCCGTTTCTATAACCTGAATGATATATTCATTGGAGCCAATAATATCATCAAAGGTAAACTTTGTTCCATTGTTCTTATTGCTTTTTTTGCTGCCGCTTAAACGTTGCTGTAATTCGATGGTTTTATCCAGAAACTCTTTCATCTTTGTGACATCCCGATTAACGGAATAAGCACCGACAATTTCTTTCCCTTCGTAGTAAGGAAAGGTACTGGCGATAACATCTATCCTCTTGCCGTCGACGGTATTATATTGATGGTATTGTTCCAATACCGGTTTGCCCGTGCGCATTACATTAAGGTGGACGCTGTTTTCCTCTGTCACATCATATACTTCTGTAATTTTTTTGCCCACTACCTCATCCCGCTTTAATCCTTCAAACTGTTCGCTGGCCCGGTTATAGAGAATAGTTATTCCCTCTGTGTTGGTAAGCTGTACTCCTTCGTGAATTGCATCCAGTACCGTTCTCAGCCATTTGTTTTCCCGTTTCAGTTGGTTTAGTTCGGTGTTGAATTTATCTTCCACTAAGCGACACCCCGCATATGAATTAGGATTTTTAATGCTATACTATACATGCCCGTAATAATCCCTGTGTACCACAACTGAATATGCATAATCCAACAATGTCCCCCAGCTAAAAATGGGTAAATCAATTTCCCTTTGTACGGCTCTGGCAAATGGCTGCATCCCGGTACATTCCAGCATCACCGCACCAACATTAGGATGTTTAACGCACATATCTTGACACATTCTGATCATGTCCCGTTCAGCTTTGTCATAGTGACACTCTGGAATTAGGGGACGTTTGCTGTGATCCCACAATGCGTCAAATTGAGTACAGTTATACTCGTCTTCTGCACCGATAATGAAAAAATTGCTATTTAAATCTATTCCTACGCTTTCTAAATGCCTGTCGGATAAATATTTCTTTTGGGCTGAGACAATTCCCACTGATTTTTTAGGGCCGATCACCCGTTGAATCAAAGGTACCTGTAACAAGCTAGACATAAATACAGGTATATCTACATATCCGGCAACCTCCTTTTGAAAATATGCGAAATAACCGCATTCTGCGGCAATTGCCCGGCAGCCCATACCCTCCAATTTTTTTGCCGCACGGAGGATAGGCTCAAGACAAGGACTTTTATCTTCAGCACAAACTAAAGTATAGGTGTCTACACCTTCCGCTACTTCATACTGAATCGGGTAAGGAAATGCACTGGCATTTCTCACATCTCCGGGAAAACCGGGATAAGCATCATCCAAAATAATAATTCCTAAACCCATCCCATAGCAGCAATGGTTTTTACGGGTTTTTATATAATTAATACCTAGATCACGATTGCCATACCACAAAGTTCTTTTCACCCGCCCTTAATCTTTATTTAATCCCTGCCTCAGTTTTCCATTTATCTTCCAGTATTTCTAATTCCTTGGCGATTTCATAAGAAACAATATTTAAGGTATGATTTTCTAAAATATCTATTGTCTTCTCCCTGGCCTTTTTATTTACCGTCGGCACATGATCCGCCTTAGACCGATCAAGCATTTCCGGATACCAGCATTCTTTAAAGTGTTCAAAGGTATGCTGCTGGTTTAAATAATGTCCGCCGGGGGGTATACTTCTCATTACATCTAAAGCCAGTGTTTCAGAATTTACTTTTACACCACGCCTAAAAGGTTGCAACATGTTTATTATTTCATTTGTTATTACCATGAGTTCAGGAGATATGACCCGGGAATGATGCATAAAACCAACGTCATGGGCAAAGTCAGCTCTTCCTAAAACCGATAGGAGACAGGACATAGTAGCCTCCATGATAGCTTGAGCATCAAGAGATTTAGCATCGGTCGTACCTGCAGTACCATAAAAGGGCAGTCCATAGAAAGAGGCAATTTCTGCTGAAGCAGCCACTAATATTGTCAGTTCCGGAGACCCATAAGTACCAATAGTTGTTCTCATATCCATCATGGTAGGCATGGCTCCAAAAACAAAGGGGGCTCCTGGTCTCTTAAGCTGGTGTATTACAAGACTACTGAGGACTTCGGCAGTACACTGGGCTAAGGCTCCGGCAAAGGTAACCGGAGACGTTCCTCCCAAGGTACAATAAGGCAAAGATATAACGGGGATTTTTTTATCAGCACAGGTAAGTAAGTTTCCCAGAGACGAATCCGCATTAATTCTGGGGGAAATCGGGTCGTACAAATAGAAAATAAAAGGTTTATCAGATAATTCCTGATATCCTCCTGCTGCTACAGCAGCAGCTTCAATAATATCCGAAGAAGCATGGTGATCCCCACTGATACAAAAGCAAATAGGCTTATCGGTATGCATTAATGTATTTTTAAAGCATACCCTGTCGGAAATTCTAGGATCCACATCGGCATCTTCGCCACCGGTTTGAATAAACTTTAGGTTCGGTAAATAATCAAATACTTTTATAACTTTCTTTTGATGTTCAAAACAATAGCGTTCGGTTTTACCACTATAGGGATCAAGATATTCCAGACTTTCCAGACAAGTACCGAAATACAACTGTCCTTCCCCTATTTTCATACTTGGCCGGCCTGACCTGTCAAAAATCGAGAAAGACTTTGGTGCTGATTCTATTGCATCCGTCACAAGTTGCGGGGGAATCTTAACTAAATTGTTTTTTTCAATTACAGCTCCAGCACCCTCTAGAAGATCCCGTGCCTCCCTATTAAATACTGCGACACCAAGCTCATCCAATATAATTAAGGCCGTCTCATGAATGTCCTTGATTTTTTGATCGGTGAGAACTTTAACTCTAATGCTATTGCTAAAGTTAAGCATGCATTAACCTTCCTCTCCCAGGAGCGAACCTTATCCCAACAATTAGAGTTACTCCTCTATGTTCGACATGATAAAGTTGAACCCTCTTTATTTTTGATTTTTTTCTTTAGAATCCCAGATCACCCACATTTACCATATTTATACATCCTGGTTTTTGCTGCTTCTATATGATCCGGCTAATAGCTCTATGGGATGAAAAACTTTTTGACCTGTTCCTCCTGTTAACTGCAAACTGCACATTCCACAGTCGGTCACGATTCCATCTGCATTCGATCCGGTAACATCCTGAAAAAGCTTCTCCCCAATAGCTGCGGAAATTTTAAACTTTTCTTTTTTAAAACCATAAGTACCGGCCTGGCCGCAACACTTTTGTTCCCCTTGAACCATTATTAGTTCCGGAATTAGTTCCAGCAATTTAACGGCCGGTGTACCCATGCCCTGGGCTTTGGTATGACAAGGCTGGTGGTAATAATAGCGTCTTTTTAGGGGTAAGAATTGTCCCACGTCCACTAATTGATAATCCAGCAAGAACTCACAAATATCATTGACTTGAGAGGCAACCTTGTTCCCATGGGAAAAACCATATAATTTATAGTCCTGCTTTAGGCTTAAAGTACAACTGGGGCAAGATGCTACAATTAAGTATCCTTGATCCACCAGTTTGCTTAAAACCTCCAGGTTGAATTCCGCATTCTTCTTAGCTTCATCGGTTAAACCATTGGATACCAGAGGTACTCCACAACATTTTTGAGGCGGAACTACTACCTCCACGCCGCATTTTTTTAAGATATTTACCACAGATTGAGCAATTGCAGGACTGTTATAACGACTGTAACAACCTGTAAAATAGGCCACCTTTAACTTTGATTTTTTTGACTGAGAAAAATCAGGTTTATATGAAAATGCTTTTTGATAGGTGGGAAAGGGACGGTTTTTAATGCCAAAAATTTTTTCTACTAAACCTCTAATAGATGAAGAACTTAAAGTCAGGTTAACTAAACCTGGTATGCAGGAAGCCAACCGGCTTACTATCTGATTATGTCCTAAAATCCGATCCCGGAAAGGAATTCCCTTATCCCGTCTGCCTTTAACCTTGGTCTCTTCTATCAATGAGACGATTTCCACCCCATTGGGACAAGCCAATTGACATTGACGGCATCCTATACAATAGTCCGCCATTTCAACTTCCGCCCCCCTTAAATCCCTAAGTCTTGCCATCTCAGGCCCTAAAAATTTCGGTCCGGGATAAAGGGGATTTACAGCATATACCGGGCAGACAGTATTGCAGGTACTGCACTTTAAGCATAAGTCAATAGTATCTTTTTGCTGCTCTCTCATTCTATCCTTCACCCCACTCTCTACCAGCAGTAAAACCGGTGGCGATATCTACCCCACCAGTACTTTTTTCCCCTATCCCGTCAAAGCTGGCCAATATACTCCCGGCTGCACATAGATTGGCAAAAATAGGACGTCCTTTTTCGTCCACCGGATACATGTTCTCATCTACCCGAATACCAAAACAGGCATAAGGTTGGTCTGCCCAAAAACTGCTTCTGCTCCACGTTTCAACATTTTCGCGATAGTATAAGGGCAGATTAAAAAGGGGTTCTCTTACCCACCCCGGTCCGGATACCAGGCCATCAGAAGCTAAACCTCCGGTAGCAAGAATAATTTTTTTTCCTTGAATAGAAGTTGTCTTCCCCGGGGTTGCCACCCGAACACTTTTTATCTCATCTCCTTTGATAACTGCATCAAGGACAGGAAACCCGGTGATGTACTCAATGCCTTTTTTACAAAGCAGCATAGAAAGACAGTGATGGAATCTAATACCCGGTACGCTGGGAGGGATGGTAGGAATCTCAAAAACTTTCCTGCCGGTTCCTTCTTCAATTTGTGCTAAAACCTGCCTGTGATTAGATAATCCTAAAATTGCCGGAAAGCCTATTTTTTCTTCCTTATCTAATTGGGAGAGTAGTTGTTTGATGATATCTTCCACCTGATCAGGGTTATCAAGAACCAGAGCCAAATCATAAGCAGAAATTACCCGGGAATAAGTTTTTTCCAGCTTCAGTTTACCCCAGTCAGCTTTACCCTTGATGCCAAGCCGCCGGTATTCTTTTAATATATTTGTTGCCACAAGCTGAGGAGAAAAATTAGAGAATCCTTCAACACCGAATATCTTGATTTGTTCTCCCTGTCTGATGTCACCTTGGGCTAGGGATAGAGGTGCTAAATAAGTTGGTCTGACCATGCCTAAAGCTGTAGGGATAAGAAAATTACCCCCATTCCTATAAGTAAGAAAGGATAAACTACAATCCTCCAATTGTCGGCTAAAATATTTCATGGCCTCTCCAATCCTTGTCTCCCCCAGTATTTGGTAAGGGTGGTTTAGAGGAAGTTTATCCATCCATAGCCAAGGGTCTTTTATCGCCCTGCCCTGCCTAGATCCCAAGAGATCAATAACTCCCGGGCCATAATAATAGGAACCAAAACCTTTTGTAATAATTAGCACTGTGTTTCCATGAGTTTTGGCACTTAAAGCAGCGGTCAATCCGGCTAAGCCTCCGCCAATCACTACCACATCATATTTTCTATGGATTTTGTTCATTTCTTTCAACCCCTCCTTCCCCAGCGAGAAAATCTGCATAGATCCGACGCATTAATTCACCCTCTTTGATGGTAGAACCCCAAAAAACGGGCTGCATTCCCTTCCATCTTTCTTTATAAAAATTTAAAAGGACAGGGTCTAAATCCATTTCCTCTGAAGGAAGATAGTTTTTTAATACATTTAAAGCCCGGTAAGTACAGAAAGTTCCTTGGCAAGTGCCCATACCCAGCCTGGTTCTCCGTCTTAAATCATTAAGGTCAAAGCACCCATCATTTATTATGGCCTCCTTTAATTGAGACTCCCTGATTTGCTCACACTCGCAGATTAATTTATCTTCAACCTTTAATTTCCTTTTGGAGTCTGCATTGAAATGTCCCGGCAATATTTCCTGATAAGTACGACAGGGACTGTTTTTCCCCAATTTTTTGACCGCTAAATCCCCTGTTTTTTCCGCCATTAAACGATAGGTGGTAAATTTACCTCCTATAACCGATATAAAGCCGGACAAACCATCAATAGATTCATGATCTAAGATAAAGAAATCCCTGGTCACCTCTCTTCCCTGATTGCCTTCTATTTTCTCCCCTGACTGGTAAAGTGGCCTTACCCCGGCAAAAGCCCGAATTATTCTTGCTTCCCCCAGGGATGGAAACATTTTTTGTCCCAGAGCCAAAAGTTTTTTTACTTCCCAATAATCCACGCGGTCGCAATCTGCTTCCTTTACATCAATAGAGGTAGTACCGTAGATAGAAATGGAATGGTGGGGAACCAGAATATCGCCGTCACCCGGCTCTTGACAGCGGTTAATAATAGTACCGGTTAAACGCCGGTTAAAAACCAGCAGTGCCCCTTTATTTAAGATCAGGTTTAAGTTTAAACCTACCAGTTTGGCTATTTCTCCTGCCCAAGGCCCCCCGGCATTAATCACCATTTGGCAGAAAATAAATTCTGTCTCACCCGTTGGTTTTCTGACGGTGACACCAATCACCTTTCCGGAAGAAACAGAAATTGAAACGACTTGGGTATAGGTAAAGATTTTAGCTCCATATTTTTTTGCAGAGGCGATATTTTCCAGTACCAGCTTAAAACCGTCAACTGCAGCATCAGGAACCTGAAATGCCCGGCGAATATTTCGACTTAACAAAGGTTCTTTTTTTGTTAGTTCCTGAGGATCAATTTCCTGATAACTAATCCCTGTTTCCCTACAGGCAAACCGCCATTTCTCTACATAAGCAGAGTCGTCTCCCTGAAGCTCTAAAAATATTCCTCCGGTGTTTTCAATGCAATGGGGAGCAATCTTTTTGAGTATGGCATTTTCCATAATACATTCTCGAGCTGAATTGGGATCATTAACCGCATAACGGGCCCCGCTGTGGAGCAGTCCATGGAAACGGGCTGATGTTCCATTGGCTAGATCCCCTTTTTCCACCAGTATCACACTTATTCCCCGCATAGCCAGATCCCGGATGATTCCAGTGCCGGTGATGCCTCCGCCTATAACGACTACCTGAGTTTCCATATTGATTCCTCCTCAAATGTCCTGTGCCGGGCGATTCGTGAATCGCCCCTACGGCAAATAAAAAAACCACAAGCAAAGGGTATCTACCCTTGCCTGTGGTTCTCCATGTCTCCACCACAAAAATTTATTCACTTAATTATCCCATATCTAACAGTTCTAAAAAACGCCATTTGACGCTAAGAACTCTGTTTATCCTGATTATACCACCATAAATCAGAATTGCCAATAGAAACTGCCAGAGCTCCGGCATTTAAAACTTGGTCAATATCCTCTTGATCCTCAATTAACCCACCGGCAATAATAGGTTTGCCGATTCTTGATTTAACTTGACTGATAATTTTGGGCATTAATCCCGGCATTATCTCTACCGCATCCGGTTGATTTTCCTCCACCGCGTGAATCCCAGTTTCTACTGCAGTAGAATCCACCAGGAATAATCGTTGAATTGTCCTTAAATCATGTTTTTTTGCGGCTTTTATCAAGGTACTGCGGGTAGTAATAATCCCATCCGGCCTTATTTCCCGGGCAATGAATTTCACAGCGGCCTTATCTCCCGCAATACCCCCCATTAAATCCAAATGGGGAAAAACCGGGATATGATGTCCCCTGGCATAATCTACATAATCAGCCAACACATTGATATCTCCCGCCAATAAGAAGATAGCAGCTATGGGGGCATTAACAGCCTTTTGTAGCTGTTTTTCATTGCGCACAGCTGCAATAATCTTTTCTTTCTTAAAGAAATCCTGTAATTCCACCATAAGTCACCTGTAGTTTTTGGTATTATCACCTAATTCTACAATGACTTATTTTTTTCCTCCCATACTTTCGTCAATCTTTTTAATATCAATAATCATCATTTGCTCATTTGCTCTGGGTACATAGGAGAAAACAACCTTGTCATCTGCTTTAAGGCCAATCTGCTCAAAATTCTCTTTTACCCGTTCACTTAACTGATAAGCTTTTGCTTCCCCGTCAACTTTGATTTCTATGGAGTTATTGTCAATCTGTCCTACATAGGTTCCGCAATCTGTTCTTATCTTCTCAGCCTTGGCTCCAACCATCTCTACAAGCTCATTGTCCTGCGCCAACATCTCAGCTACATGGGGATAAGTTAAGCCAAAACCTATCCCGAAAAGAAAGATCACACCCCACAAAACTATTGTTTTTACTCTTTTACTTCTCAAGGCCAGCACCCCTTTTCATATCTTTCGCTTAAATATATTCAGGTGCTGCTTGTACCTATGATAAAATGTTTGGCTATTTTATTGTTTTTATTACTTTATTTATTAATGCTATAATTTAAATTGTAGGGGCGATTCATAAATCCCCATTAATAAATGGCTTTAACAAATATAAAATTGTTTAAATAAGAATAATTACATTAGCGGTGATAAAATTGGAATTACCAAAATGAAAAAGTTTACGACTATCAGGATATGATTATTCCCGGAGTTGCTATTCTTTTTCTCAAATCAGATACTAAAAACTTTTATGCTCAGTCCTGGTGATAATTTCATCCTGCAGGGCCTTATCCAGATTATTGAAGTAATCGCTGTAACCGGCTACCCGAACGATTAAGTTATTATATTTAGCCGGATTCTTTTGGGCATCCCTTAAAGTTTCAGCACTGACAACATTCAACTGGATATGGTGTCCGTCCATCTTGAAATAAGCGCGAATTAAATCCTTAGCCTTAGTAAGGCCTTCCTCATCGGCTAGTAGTTCCGGAGTAAATTTCTGATTCAACAAAGTGCCCCCGGTTCTTAAATGATCCATTTTGGCTGCAGATTTAATTACAGCTGTAGGCCCTTTTCGATCCGTTCCCTGAACAGGGGAAATCCCTTCAGAAAGGGGCATCTCTGCCAAACGGCCGTCGGCTGAAGCACCTATTACTGAACCGAAATAGACGTGACAGGTAGTAGGTAGCATTTCAATGATATATTTTCCCCCGTATACTGTCTTTCGACCGGTAATTTCGTCATGGTAGGCATTGAAAACTTGGAGCATAATTTCGTCAGCATAATCATCGTCATTGCCGTACTTAGGTGTTTTATTAAGAAGCATCTGATGAATCTTTTCTTCTCCTACAAAATTATTCTCCAGAGTATCCAAGAGTTTTTCCATGGTTAGATTTTGATGATCAAAAACGTGATATTTAATGGCCGAGAGTGCATCAGTAATACTGGCGATACCTACTCCTTGGATATAGCGGGTGTTGTATCGAGAACCACCCTGATTATAATCTCTGCCCTTCTTGATACAGTCTTCAGTAATCACAGACAGGAAGGGGGCAGGCATATATTCTCCGTAAAGCCTTTCAATTACCTGGTTGCCTCTGATTTTAATCTCTGCAAAATGATGGAGCTGTTTTTTAAAGGCATCCATTAATTGATCAAAGTTAGTAAATTCCCGAGGATCCCCTGTTTCTATACCAATCTTCTTACCGGTTTTCGGATCCACCCCATTATGCAGGGTAATTTCCAAAACCTTGGGTATGTTGAAATAACCCGTAAGTATATAGGCTTCTTTGCCAAAACAACCTACTTCCACGCAGCCGCTGGTACCGCCGACGCGGGCATCCTCTAAGGTTTTCCCGTTACGCAACAGCTCTTGTACTACCGCATCCGTATTAAAGACAGAGGGGAAACCCATTCCTTCCCGAATCACCCTTAAAGCTGCCATGACAAACCGATCGGGATTTTTCCGGCTGATCTGCACATTGGTGCTGGGCTGGAGAGTTCTCATTTCATCTATAATCTCCAGGAAAAGATAAGAAAGCTCATTCACCCCATCAGTTCCGTCCGGCTTAATACCGCCAAGATTAATATTACAGAAATCCGTATAAGTGCCGCTCTCTTTCAAGGTAATGCCCACCTTGGGAGGGGCCGGCTGGTTGTTTACTTTCACCCAGAAACATTCCAGAAGTTCTTTTGCCTGCTCCCGGTTCAGGGTACCGGCTTCAACTTCTTTTTCATAAAAAGGATAAAGGTGCTGGTCGAATTTTCCCGGGCAGAAGGAATCCCAGGTATTCATTTCCGTAATGACACTTAAGTGCACAAACCAGTACATTTGAATGGCTTCCCAGAAGGTTCTGGGGGCATGAGCGGGAACCCAATCGCAAACTTCTGCTATTTTCTCAAGTTCTTTCTTACGGACGGGATCCTTTTCCGTACCCGCCATTTCCCGAGCCAGATCCCTATGCCGCTTACCAAAGGTAATTACCGCGTCACAGACAATAGCCATAGCCTTTAATTCTTCCCGCTTATCATAAGCTTCCGGATCATTTAAAAAGTCCAAGGAGGCAATTTCCTGTTCAATTTCCGCCTTGAAATCAAGAAAACCTTTTTTATAATAGATATCTCCTCCCACGGTATGGCCGGGAGCCCTCTGCTCCATAAATTCTGTAAAGATACCGGCCTCATAACAATCCTTCCACTCATCGGTCATCTGGTCAAAAAGGAGATCCCGCATGGATCTGCCCTGCCAATAAGGAATGATCACTTCTTTTTGAATTCTCTTAGTTTCATCATCCACCCGGAAAAAAATCTTTTCCCGTTGATCGATGACATCAAAGTCTTCACCGGAATGGCAGCAAAGTTCCGGATAAGTAGGAGCAGATTGGGGAGCCGGGCCCCTTTCCCCGACAATTAATTCTCCCTCATTAATCACAACGGTTTTATTTTCCATAAGATGTTTAAAGGCAAGTGCTCGAAGGACGGGAATGGATACCTTTCCGGCATATTTTTTATAGGCTTCTGTAACCAAAACTGCTCTCTCAATAGAGAGGGTGGGTACTGTGGTTACACTTTGTTCTCTTAACTTTGCGATACGGTCGTTCATACCGACTTCTCTTCTTAACACAGTGCTCATACAATTAACCTCCAATCTTAACATCTACCACATAGGGACTTAGTATCTTTTTCAGTTCTTCCATTCTTTCTTCTTTGGGAGGCTGTA
The DNA here is from genome assembly GCA_050952465.1 of Bacillota bacterium. Lineage (GTDB taxonomy): Bacteria > Bacillota > Dehalobacteriia > Dehalobacteriales > Dehalobacteriaceae > DUPU01. The sequence goes on from JBMNKZ010000014.1 coordinate 41,901, forward strand.
CCTCACCTAATAAATAAGTTTTATCCAGAAGTTCATACTTAGCTGCGGCAATTTCATGATAGGGGAGTAAAAAGACTTTTTTAATCATCAGGGAGCTAATAAACTCGCCTAGGCTTTTTATGTTTTCTTCGCTGTCATTGATTCCCGGAATAATCGGTACCCGAATCCAAATATTTTGATGAATTTTAGAAAGTTTCGCTAAGTTTTCCAGTATAGTAGTATTGGGAACACCGGTATATTTTTTATGGGCTGCATTATCCATATGCTTCAAATCATATAAAAATAAGTCGACCTTACCGGCAACAGACTCCAAAGTCTCCCATCTAGCATAACCGCTGGTGTCCAGGGCAGTATGAATACCTTTGTTTTTGCACGCATCCAACAGTGATATTAACAGTTCGGGCTGGAATAATGGTTCCCCGCCGGAAAAGGTAACTCCCCCGCCGGACTCATCAAAAAACATCTTATCTTTTTCAATTTCTTTCATGATGTCTTTAACCGTACTGTCCTTACCTATCAATTCCAGAGCATTAGTAGGACATTTTTCTGCGCAAAGCCCGCATAATGTACATAAATCCTTATTAATGATGACGCCCTTTTCTCCAAAGGTGAGTGCCCTTTCAAGACACAGGTTAATACAATCACGACACCCAATACATTTCGCATTTCTATAAATTAGCTGACTCTTCTTCTCAATGCTTTCCGGATTATGACACCACCAACAGTTAAGAGGACACCCCTTAAAAAATACTGTGGTACGAATACCCGGCCCATCATGGATAGAATAGTGCTGGATATTAAAAATTTTCCCCTTTTGCAATAGCCCCACTCCCAATGATAATCTCTTTTGCTATAACATTTTATTAATATTTTATTTTCCGTTTCTCCATTTATAAAAAAATAAAGCAATTTCCATGCCAACTCTTAAGAGTGGATGGAAATTTATAAAAAGGCGTTAATCCGGTATTACCGGCTATTCTATTCTCTCTTTAAAAAAATGTTTTTGTTATCGTCTTAATTTTAGGACAAAAATCTTAATTATTTTTTGACTGCGTCCCAAATTTAGGACACAACCTGACATAACCCCTGGTTTGTTAATGCTAATTTTATCAGTCATTGATCAAGTTAAACTCAATTTTTATGCCATATTTTTGAACCTTATAATGAAGCGTCTGTTTAGGTACCTTAAGTATACGCGCCGCTTCAGCAATATTACCTTGTGATTTATTTAAAGCAGTGATAATTAGTTTTTTTTCAAAAGTGTCTACCGCTTCCTTTAATGAGTTATTAAAAGAAGTTGATAAACCAAATTCTTTCTCCTCCAGGCCCGTTGCTTTTACATTACGGATCATGGGCGGCAAATCCTCAATATCTATCATCGATCCTTCGGTAAAATTCATGATACTCTCAATTGAAAACTTTAGCTGTCTTACATTTCCCGGCCAGTGATAGTCCATAAAAAGAGATAAGGCTGGTTCTGAAATACCGGTAATATTCTTTTTCAGTTCCAGGTTATTTTTCTTAATAAAATAATCCACCAGAAGAGGAATGTCTTCTTTCCTTTCACGAAGGGGAGGTATATACAGACTAATAACATTCAGCCGGTAATATAAGTCCTCCCGCAATGTTTTATTTTGCAAAGATTTCTGCGGATCTTCATTAGTGGCGGCAATAACCCGCACATCTACCTTGGTCGTCTCGGAACTGCCAACTCTTCTTACTACTCCGTCCTGTAAAACTCGAAGCAGCTTTGCCTGAAGCCCCAGATCCATCAAAGTAATTTCATCTAAAAATAAGGTGCCCCCGTTGGCCAGCTCAAAAAGTCCCGGTTTATCCTTAGCCCCGGTAAAACTACCTAAAGAAGTGCCAAAGACTATCCCCTCCAGCAGTGCTTCCGGAATTGCCGCGCAGTTTTGGGCAATAAAGGGTCTCTTTCGCCTGGTCATGCTGGCATTATGAATGCTTTGCACCACCATCTCTTTCCCCGTGCCTGTCTCTCCTAAAACCAGGACAGGTGAGGTAGAGTCGGAAATTTTATAAATTTGCTCTTTCAGACGCTGCATCGGGGGGCTAATGCCAATAATATCGTCAATGGTATACGAAGTCCCGTTTCCCTTGAGATCCTTCTGTAGCCGGTGCATAGAAAAAAGTTCATTTTGCAGGGAGATGATTTTATCAGATAGCTTTTTCACCAGGTCTACACTCCGGTAAATCTCCAGGGCACCGATTAATTGACCCTGTTCAATAAGGGGAATGGTAGAGGTAACGGTGGTCACCCTTTTGTTCTTGTAATTGGTATAAGTCTGTACATGCTCAATCAGAGGTTTCCGGGTTTTTAAAACATGATAAAAGGTACTGGTCTCAGGGGTCAAGTCAGGAAATATCTCTAGAATATTTTTACCGATGGCCCCTTCCAGGTCGATTCCAGCAATATTAGTGGCCGGCTCATTAAAAAAGGTAATATTGGCATGGCAATCTACTACCAGCACCCCTTCATCCAGATACTTTAACATGGACTCAAGCAAAAACTTATAATCCATTATTAAATCTCCCCCCGAAAGACTGATCACTCAAATTTATCCCTCTCTCAACTAACTCCCTCGTGCCCTTATTTAAAATAATTAACTCCGGCAGCAAAGATGGGCTGATCCTTTAACCCGGGTACGTTCACCGCTACATAAGGTGCCATCCTCTCTGAATGGCCCATTTTCCCTAACACCCGGCCGTCCGGACTGGTAATGGCTTCTACAGCTTCTATGGAACCATTGGGATTAAACTGTATATCATAGCTGGGATTTCCGTTAAAATCAACATACTGGGTGGCAATCTGCCCCTTTTCTATCATAGCTGAGATCACCTGAGGAGGGGCAACAAATCGACCTTCCCCATGAGATACGGCTATAGTGTGGATATCTCCCAACTGCATATTCTGAAACCAAGGAGAAAGCAGAGAAACCACCTTTGTCCGGGCCAAACAGGAAATATGCCGACCAATTTTATTAAAAGTTAAGGTAGGAGAATCTTCTGTAATCTCAGTAATCTCACCGTAAGGCACCAAACCTAATTTGATTAACGCCTGGAAACCGTTACAGATACCCAGCATTAGCCCGTCTTGTTCCTTCAAATGCCTGTCCACGGCTTCTTTTACCCGAGGATTTCTAAACATAGCGGCAATAAATTTCCCGGATCCGTCCGGTTCATCCCCCGCGCTGAATCCTCCGGCCAGCATTACTATTTGAGCTTGGTTAATTCTTTTGGCCATTTCCTCAACGGACTCAGTTATTTCACCAGGTGTTAAATTTCTCACCACCATAGTATCGACTTCTGCTCCCACCTTTTTAAAAGCCCGGATGGAATCATATTCACAATTTGTCCCGGGAAAGATGGGAATGAAAACTCTCGGTCTCGGCGTTCTGACCAATGGTTTACCTGAAAAAGGCTTATTAAATTCCAGCTTCTTCGGCACATCAGGAATAGGCTCCGTTTTCACCGGGAATATCTTGACCAGAGGCTCTTCGAAGTGAGTATAGGCCTCTTCTAATGATATCTCCACATCATTTATCATAATCATCGGCTCGTTAATTGTGCGGCCTATGATTTCGTAACTTACATCCCCCATCACTTCCTCGAGATTAACATCAGGATCAACTTCCACCAACATTGAACCATGGTCTGGAAGAAATAGACTATCTATATCCATATCATTCCAGAAAGCAAAACCTATGCGGTTCCCGAAGCACATTTTGCTTATGGTTTCCGCCAAACCCCCGCATTTCACGGTGGATGCGGAATACACCATTCCGGCCCCAATTAATTCTTCCACCTTATGAAAAGCAGCTTTCAATTCGGAAAAATCAGGAACCTCATATTGATCACACACCAAAGGTATATAGACCACTTTGCTGTTTACTTTTTTAAATTCCGGCGAAATCACTCTTTTAACGTCCACGGCATTCACGGCAAAGGCTACCACCGTGGGCGGAACATGCAGATCATGAAATGAGCCGGACATGCTGTCCTTTCCTCCAATGGCGGGAATACCCAGCTTCTTCTGGGCATAAAAAGCTCCTAACAAACCACTGAAAGGTTTGCCCCATTTTTCCGGATCTTTTCCTAGTTTTTCAAAATACTCCTGAAGGGTGAGGCGGGTTTTCTCGAAATTTCCTCCCATGACCACAATCTTAGCCACGGCCTCAACTACGGCATAAAGTGCCCCGTGAAAAGGACTCCATTTTGCCAGCCTAGGATGATAACCATAAGTCATGAGAGTTGCCGTATTGGTTTCTCCTGTAGTTACAGGAACTTTTGCCGCCATTCCCTCAGCAGGTGTCGCCTGGTATTTACCGCCAAAGGGCATGAGTATGGTTCCTGCCCCAATGGTGCTATCAAAACATTCACCTAAGCCTTTTTGACTGCATACATTTAATTGCTGCAGATTACTAAGCCAGCTCTTTTTAACGTTGGGAAAATGACTTGATATTTCCTTTGGAATATACTGAAAATAATTTTCATCTTCACGAGGAGGACTGGATAATACATCTGATTTTTGCTTGACTCCGTTAGTATTAAGAAAATCCCTGCTGATATCCACAATGGACTTACCCCGCCAGTACATCTGGAGCCGATGGTGACCGGTAACTTCCGCTACCACCGTTGCCTCAAGGTTTTCATGCTTTGCATAAGCAATAAACTTTTCTTGATCCTCTTTTGCAACGACTACCGCCATCCGCTCCTGGGATTCAGAAATCGCCAGTTCCGTACCGTCTAAGCCTTCATATTTTTTCGGTACAGCATCCAAATTAATCTTCAGGCCCTCGGTTAATTCTCCAATGGCTACAGAGACTCCGCCGGCCCCAAAATCATTACATCTTTTAATCAAGGTACTGACTTGAGGATTCCTAAATAAACGTTGAATCTTTCTCTCTGTGGGCGGGTTTCCTTTCTGTACTTCCGCCCCGCAGGTAAAAATGGATTCTTCCGTATGCTCTTTGGAAGACCCGGTCGCTCCTCCGATTCCGTCCCGTCCGGTTCGTCCTCCCAATAAGATCACTACATCACCGGGCACGGGTTTTTCCCGCACCACGTTTTTCTTAGGCGCGGCCCCAATCACAGCCCCAATTTCCATTCTCTTGGCGATGAAGCCTTCATCATACACCTCAGCCACCTGGCCTGTGGCTAAACCGATTTGATTGCCGTAGGAGCTGTACCCGGCGGCTGCCCCTGTAGTTATTTTCCGCTGGGGAAGTTTACCGGATAGAGTATCCGAAACTTTTGCCCTAGGATCACCACTTCCGGTTACTCTCATGGCTTGATATACATAAGAACGTCCTGACAAGGGATCACGAATGGCACCCCCCAAACAGGTGGCTGCGCCCCCAAAAGGCTCAATCTCTGTGGGGTGGTTATGGGTTTCGTTTTTAAACATGATCAGCCAGGCTTCTTTTTCACCATCAATGTCTACATCCACATGAATACTGCAAGCGTTTATTTCCTCGGACTCATCCAGATCCGGGAGTTTCCCCTTTTTTTTCAGTTCCTTCATGCAGATGGTAGCAATATCCATGAGGGTGATATCTTTCGGCATAAATCCATATACCTCATCCCGGGATTTTATATATGCCCGATAAGCCGTTTCCACCGGCACATTGAAAAAACCTTTCTGGATTTTAACTTCCTCGATTTTGGTTAAAAATGTGGTATGACGGCAATGATCCGACCAGTAGGTATCAATTACTCGGATTTCCGTCACTGTTGGATCCCGTCTTTCTTTATCCCGAAAATATTTCTGACAAAAAACCAGATCCTCCATGCTCATTGCCAGTCCCATGGCCTCATGGAGAGTTTCCAATTCCTCTTTCGTTTTCCTGATAAAGCCCGTTAATATTTCTACATCCTGTGGCTCCTCGATCTCCAAATCCAAAGAGGACGGTTTAATTAAAGATGCTTCCCGGGAATCCACTGGGTTTATATAATAGGTCTTGATTCTATCTATAACCTCCGGAGCCAACTCCCCTTTCAGTACAATCACCCGGGCAGTTAGAACCGTTGGATAGTCCTGCTGGGAAATAATCTGCAGGCATTGAGCAGCAGAATCCGCCCTTTGATCATACTGACCCGGCAGGTATTCCACGGCAAATGCCTTTTCATCACTGTCCATGGGAAACTCCTCATCATAAGCCCAATCTACCGTAGGCTCAGCAAAAACGGTATTTCTCCCTTGACGATACACTTCATCTGTAATCCCGGTTATATCATAGCGATTTAGGATCCTCACCCGTTCCAGTTCGGAAATGCCTAAGTTTTCTTTTAAATCCGCAAACAAGCTGACAGCCTCGCCATTAAAACCTGGCTTCTTTTCCACATAAAGCCGATATATTTTATTCAACAGACATCACTCCAACTTTTCGTTGATTTTTTAGTCAAGACTAATTATTTAAATATTTTTATAGCTAATTTTACAACTAATTCTAACATAGGAGAATCAGTAAAGACAACTAAATTACCCTTTTCCCCCGTCCCCGTTTTCCAGTTTAATTTTCCAGGTAGATAGAAGACGCTATTCTTAAAGAAATAAAAAGAAACAAGCTTTCCTACATATTTGCATATTTTAAGATCAGGTTTATTTATACGCTAATATTCCCTGTTATCTGTCACCAAATACAAGAACTTATGAATAATATGTATCGAAAAATTAAAACAAGGGGTGAATAATGTGGGTAAAAAAGAAAGACCAAAGGACTGTCCAAATCTTGCGCAAGCTTGGGTTAATGATCAACCATATGAACGTTTATTTCCATTGGACGAAGCGTTGGAAAAGGGGACAATTTTCCCTTGTCTATACCAACCGTACAGACCCAAAAAGTAATTGGAGGTGACAATTATGGGTAAATCATCGTCAAACCGGAGAAACCTGTTAAGAAGAATTCAGGAAGTGGAATTTGCCTGCGTTGAGTTAAACCTGTTCCTGGATACTCATCCGGACAATGAACAAGCATTATGTGATTACAACAGGTTTACTGAGGAACTAATGAATTTAAAGAACATGTATGAAATGAAATATGGGCCATTAATGCATTTTGGCGGAAGTCCCAGTCGGCATCCCTGGCAGTGGATTGAATCCCCCTGGCCATGGGAAGAAGATTAGTGAAAGAAAGGGAGGCAAAATTATATGTGGTTATATGAAAAAAAATTAGAATACCCGGCTCGAGTCTCAGGGAAAGACGTAAGAATGGCTAAATTTTTAATTACCCAATACGGAGGACCGGACGGGGAACTTTCTGCCTCGCTCCGCTATTTAAACCAAAGATACAGTATGCCCACGGAAAGAGCCAAAGCTGTTCTTACAGATATCGGCACCGAAGAACTGGCTCATATGGAAATTATCGCCACCATGGTCTATAAATTAGTCAAAGATGCAACTCCCAAAGAAATGGAGGAAGCAGGACTAGGGGGATGGTATGCCCAACATGATAACGGACTCTTCTGGACAGATAGCAACGGAGTGCCTTGGTCAGCAAAATACATCGCCTGTCTCGGAGATCCGGTGACCGACCTTCATGAAGATATGGCGGCGGAACAAAAAGCTCGGGCCACATACGAGCACCTGATTAATCTCACCGATGACCCTGGGATTATCGACACCCTTAGGTTTTTGAGAGAAAGAGAAGTTGTCCACTTCCAGCGCTTCGGGGAAACATTAAATTATGTTCAGGAAAAACTAAACGAGAAAAAATTTTATTAAAAAACCAAGCAGTAAAATGTGAGGCTGTCGCATAATTAATTGCGACAGCCCTTTCGTTAGGTAAATGAAAGACTTTTTATTTAACAAGTTGAAACAGCTCTTCTTCACTTATTATAGGAATTTTCAATGACAAAGCCTTATCGTATTTAGAACCTGGATCCTCGCCCACCACCACATAGTTTGTATTCTTACTTACGCTGCCGGAAACCTTGCCCCCGTTTTCTTCAATCAGACTTTGAGCGTCTTTTCTGGATAAGGTCGGCAGGGTACCGGTAATGACAAAGGTTTTTCCTGCCAGGACATCCTTTTTGGATGTTTTCTTTGCCTCCATATTCACTCCGGCCTCTTTTAACTTATTAATAATCTTAATGTTTTGTCCCTGTTTAAAATAGGTGGTAATGCTCTGGGCCATCTTCTCGCCGATTTCCGGAATTTGCACCAAAGCCTCTACCGATGACTCCATTAGCTGATCCAGAGATTCTAAATGTTCCGCCAGTACCTTCCCAGTTCTTGCCCCTACATAGCGAATACCCAGGGCAAAAATCAACTGGGCGAGAGAGTTGTTTTTGCTTTTTTCTATGGCAGTCAAAAGATTCTGGGCAGATTTGTCGCCCAGTCGATCTAGTTTCACTAATTGGTCTTTAGTTAAAAAATATAAGTCCGCTACATCCTGGACCAGTCCGGACTCCAAAAGCTGGGTCACCACGGCCGGTCCCAATCCGTCTATATCCATGGCATCTCGGGAGACAAAATGGATCAAACTTTCCCTTAATTGGGCAGGACAAGCCCCTCCGGTACAACGAAAAGCGGCTTCCTCCGCCAAGCGCACTACCTGAGACCCGCATTCCGGGCAGCTTTCCGGCATGACAAAGGTTTTTTCATCACCTGTCCGCCTTTCTTTAACTACATTAACTACTTCCGGAATAATATCTCCCGCCTTATGCACAATTACCGTATCCCCGATTCGAATATCCTTCTCTTTGATATTATCCTCATTATGTAAAGTAGCCCGGCTCACGGTGCTTCCTGCTAACCGCACCGGCTCTAAAAGGGCCGTTGGGGTTAGTACACCTGTCCGTCCCACCCGAATGATAATATCTTTTACTTTTGTTTCGGCTTGTTCCGCGGGAAATTTATAGGCAATGGCCCAGCGGGGAGCCTTTGAGGTCGTTCCCAGTTCCCGCCGTTGGGAAAGGGAGTTTACTTTAATCACCATTCCATCGATATCATAAGGCAAATCATGCCGTTTTTCTGTCCACTTTTCTACGTATGAAACCACTTCCTCGATGTTTTTGGTTAAAAACCGCTCCGGATTAACCAAGAACCCTTGTCCCTCCAGATACTCTAAAACTTCCTTATGGCTTAAGATTTTCTTACCTTCTAGATAAACCAGATCATAGCAAAAAACCTGGAGCTGGCGAGATGCTGCAATTTGGGGATTTAACTGCCGGAGTGAACCGGCAGCAGCATTTCTGGGGTTGGCAAAAGTGGGTTCTCCCCCTTCCTCACGTTCCTCATTTAATTTGAGAAAGGCTTTTTTCGGCATAAAAGCCTCTCCTCTGACAACTAAGAAAGGAACTGATTCCCTGAGACTTAAAGGAACAGTAGCAATAGTCTTTAAGTTTTGGGTAATATCTTCCCCAATTACCCCGTCTCCCCTGGTAGCCCCTGACACCAAAAGGCCCTGTTCATAACTTAGAGCAACTGTGAGTCCGTCAATTTTTAACTCTACCACGTACTCCACATCTGGGCCCACCGCCTGTACCACCCGTTGGTGAAAAGCCCTTAAATCCGCCCCGCTGAACGCATTACCCAGGGAAAGCAAAGGTTCTCTGTGGCGTACAGTTTGAAAGCCGGATAAAGGTTTCCCGCCCACCCGTTGAGAAGGAGAATCAGGAGACAATAGTTCCGGGAAATTTGTTTCCAGTTTGATTAATTCTTTCATTAATTTATCGTATTCCGCATCTGAGATCTGGGGTCGATCCAATTCATAATAAGCCCGGTTATGTTTTGCTATTTCCTCTTTTAATTGTTGGATTTTCTTTTTTGCTTCTTCAATTTTCATTGGTACACCTCTTAAATTGGGGGCGTTAAATCTTTTTTATCGGTGCGTATTTCAGGATAAATGTTTTAATCCCATTCTGGGGGAAAGCTACACTTATCTCCATATCTTCTCCCGCGCCATCGGTTTTTACAATTACTCCGGTGCCGAATTTGGCATGCTGCACCTTGTCTCCAAGATTCATTAAACCTGACGTCCCTTTAGTTCGGCTGGGGAAGGGAGACTTATGGCCGGACTCCTTTATCCCATGCATATTATGCCCATTTTCTTCCATGATCAATTCACCAGGTATTTCTTTCATAAATCGGGATTCACCGTTAAATTGACTATTACCCCATAACATCCGGTGATACGCCCGGCTGATATAAAGTCTTTCCCGAGCTCTGGTCATCCCTACATAACAAAGTCGCCTTTCCTCTTCCATCTCCTCAGGATCCAACATGGCTCGTCCATGGGGAAATACCCCTTCTTCCAAGCCCACCATAAAAACAACCGGGAACTCCAACCCTTTCGCTGTGTGCAGGGTCATCATGGTCACGGCTTCATCTTCTTCCCGATAAGAATCCAAGTCCGTGGCCAAGGAGACCTGAGCCAGAAAATTCTCCAAAGTAGGTTCTTCCGCAGTCTGGTCAAATTCCGCAGTCACAGACAAAAACTCCTGTAAGTTTTCCAAACGGCTTTCGCCCTCCGGGGAATTATCCAAAGCTAATACCTTTTCATAACCGGTTACCTGCCACAGTTCTTGCACCAATTGAGTTAAAAACAAGCTGTCTTTTTTCTCCATTAAAAACTGCATCATCTCATAAAAGCCTTTCAAGGCATTAACTGCCCGGGAAGACAATCCGTCAATAAGAGTTAGTTCACCTAAGGCAGAGTAAGTGCTGATTCCCAGCTTTGCCCCATAGGATTCCACCTTTTCCCAGGTGGAAGTGCCAATTCCTCTCTTCGGTTCATTAATAATTCTGGCCAGACTTACTCCGTCATGGGGGTTAAAAAGCACTTTTAAATAGGCTAAGGTGTCTTTGATTTCTTTTCTGTCATAAAATTTTATTCCCCCATAAATCCGGTAGGGGATCTTATATTTAATGAAGGCCTCTTCTAAAGCCCGGGATTGGGCATGGGTACGATAAAGGATTACACAATCCCGGTAGCTGACATGCTCCTGCTCATGCAGACTAAAAGCCGTTTCTGCCACAAAGGCTCCTTCCGCCCTTTCATCTTCCAAAGTCCGGTAAACAATTTTTGCTCCCCGACCTTGATCCGTCCAAAGATTCTTTTCTTTTCGCCCCGGATTATTTTTAATTACCGCATTAGCTGCATCAAGAATGTTTTGAGTGGAACGGTAATTCTGCTCCAGCTTAATTACTGCTGCATCCTGATAATCATGTTCGAAATCAAGGATATTTTGGATATCCGCACCCCGCCAGCGATAAATTGACTGATCCGGATCCCCCACCACACACAGATTCTGATGTTTTTCTGCCAGCATCTGAATTAAGCGATATTGGCTGTGGTTGGTATCTTGATACTCATCCACTAAAATATATTGAAACTTATGCTGATAATATCTTAAAACCTCCGGTTTTTTCCCGAAAAGCTCTACTGTCTTCATAATTAAATCATCAAAATCCAAAGCATTATTTTCCGTAAGTTTTTTCTGGTATAATTTATAGACATCCGCCGCCTTGGTTTCGAAAAAGTTTCCTGCCATCAGGCTGAATTTTTCCGCATCCCAACATTTATTTTTGGCGTTGCTGATGGCAGAGGCAATGGCCCGAGGCGTGAACTTTTTATCATCTATATTTAACTCTTTTAAGCATTTCTTAATTAAAGTCTGTTGATCACTATCATCATAGATGACAAAATTCCGATTAAATCCCAGATGATTAATATCCTGACGCAAAATTCTGACACAGGTGGCATGGAAAGTACCAATCCACATCCGCTGGCTGCCGCTTCCCACTAGTTTTTCAATACGCTCTCGCATCTCTTTAGCTGCCTTATTGGTAAAGGTAATGGCTAAGATATGAGAGGGGTCAACTCCTTTTTCCTCTATTAAATATGCCACTCGATGCACTAAGACTCTGGTTTTTCCCGACCCGGCACCCGCCATAATCAATAGGGGACCTTCCGTGCATCTGACAGCACTCTGCTGCTGGGGATTCAAAGATGTAAGTAAATCCATAACGTCCTCCTCTAACTCGATACTGGATTATTTCGCCGTAACGAAATAAAAATCCTCTAAAACACAAAACCAGCCTGAAGGCTGGCAGGTCACTTTTCGGTATTTTTACCCTGTAATCTGTTAAGCACTAATCGATAACCGTCGGCTCCATAGTTTAAACACCTTTTGACCCTACTGATGGTGGCAGTGCTGGCCCCGGTTACTTCCGCGATTTTAATATATGTTTCATTTTTGTCTAACATCTTTGCTACTTCCAACCTTTGAGCCAAGGATTTTATCTCTCCAATTGTGGCCAGGTCTTCAAAAAATCTATAATATTCTTCTTTATTCTTTAAAAGCATCAGTGCTTCAAATAAGTCATCGATAATGGGATCCTTCCATTTAATATGTGTACCCATTTTACAGCCTCCTTCGTTCCTCTAAACATCTAGCACTCATATACCTTAATATCTTCCTTCCATAAAAAAAGATAAATTCCTGCTTAACATTAAAAATTCGGAATAAAAATTCCATCTGATGCTAAACTTTGTTTATAGTAGGATCTTATTCAGCCAAGTAGTAAAAGGCGCAAAAACTATTTCCATGATCTTTGCCGGATTGGGCACCGGGAGATCCAGAATTACGGCAAAGGATAACCCGGCCCCTGTTAATAAAAGGAGAGAAAAAACCCCCAATTCCTTCCACATTTTTTCCTTCACCAGGCGGGGTACTTCTATGGCAATGATCACAATAAAAACAACAGACAATGCTAATATCTGCATCTAAATCTCCTTACTTTACAACAATACTGTCTGAGGTAAGACCGGTTCGGCGCACATTAGCTGTTACTTCCACCTGTACTTGGACGTCGGGAAAAACCTCCGGCCATCTTTCATCCAGGTTGTTTTCTTTCCAATACTTAAGCTGTTGACGATGAAAATGTGTGCCCAAGCCAAATATGTCCGATTCAAGTTCTTGTTGGCATTTGTTAAGGGCCAGCATTACTTCTTTCCTAATTGCTTCCTCATATCCCTGGTCCACCAATTCGATAAATTTCGGTGTTATTTCCGTACCGGTTTTGGAAAACTCATCAATATTCCCTTCTGTATCGATTCTGACAATGGCCACCGGTTTTCCCTGGATAATTTTTGCCTCAATTTTTGAATTAGACCGGGTCATTTCCACCGTTACCTTTACCGGCTTTTTGGTTTCAGAATTCTCTACCTCGAAGGTAAGAATGCCTTTTTTAACTTTTCCTATAATCCAAAGGAAACCTTTTGTTTCCGTATCCCCCAGTTCTCCCACCATTTTATCCCCTTTAAAAACAGCTACTCCTTTTAAGCGGGCAATTTTTTTCGGCTGCGAAGAACCGTTTCCCTGACTTTCCCCGATTGCATCGGGAGATATCTCTCTAATCTCCAGTAGAGGAAGTACCGCCTCTTTACCTTTAGTGGTCAAATCAACCATAAAATCTTTTAAAGCTACGGCATAGGATTTAGAAGCCCTAGGGGCACTTAAGGTAAGGAGATCTGTGATCTCTTCGGCTAAAATACTGGTCAGTTCCGGCTGGATACTAAAGGTATCTAAAGCTGTTCCTTCTGATGCAACCAAAACCCAATTCCTTAATCTGATTCCCTCATTTCTTGACAGAAAATCAAGAGTATCTTCTATCCCTTCTTGAGCTTTTTCTTTTCCGAAGACAATGATACGGGAATGGCCCAGAAAAAGCCTTTTAGCCGTTGTTGTGGCTAGGTTCCTTCTGGCATCTTCCACACTATTTCCCTGTCCGAAATTTACCCATCCCGGTATTTGACCGTTTGATCCACCTTCCATTCCTCCGGTTCCTCCGCCCCCACCGGTTTTAGGTGGTTTTAACACCGAAACGGAAAAGAGGATCTTACCAGGATCTCCCTTAACTTTGTCAATCCCAATAGCGGAAGCAATGGCTAAGTTTTCTACCTCTATCCGGCTCCAACAGCCGCTAATTATTATCGATATGAAAAAAAGCAAAATAATAAAGAAAATTTTTATTGATCTATTCATGATTTCTTCTCTCTTTTCTTGGGAGGACGGGGCATCTGTCCAAATTTTTGCCGGCTAGGTTCTTTATAGCCAATAACCCGGGGTCGGGTAAACATGGCCCACCAGGGTGCTCTCATAGGTACGTCCTTTAAATCTCGCACAGAAAGGGGGGCGATGGGAGATAAATAAGGTGCCCCAAAAGATCTTAAAGAACAAAGGTGAATCAAAATCACCAGTAAAACCGCCATCACTCCAAAAAGCCCCAGGGTAGCCGCTAAAAACATAATCGGGAAACGCAATATCCTAATAGCTTCCGTGGCATGGGCCGTGGGCAGGGAAAAGCTGGCCATGGCCGTTAAGGCCACCACGATTAACATCGCCGGGGACACTAACCCGGCAGACACTGCGGCTTGGCCCACGACCAAACCACCGATAATGGAAACTGCCTGGCCCATAGGCCGAGGTAATCTTAGGCCTGCTTCCCGGAGAATCTCAAAAGCCAATTCCATTAACAGTGCTTCGACTAAAGCAGGAAACGGCACTCCTTCCCGGGCTTGGGCAATGGAAACTAGCAAAGGAGTTGGCAGCATTTCCTGGTGAAAGGTAGTTATAGCGATATAAAAAGAAGGCAAAAGCAAAGCTATATTTAAGGTTGCCAAGCGTAGTATCCTTAAAGCAGATGCCTGGTAAGGCCGCATATAATAATCTTCCGGGGTTTGGAGAAACTGAAGAAACAATACCGGAATAAGCAGCACGAATGGAGTATTATCCACCAGGATTGCTATCCGCCCCTCCAGGAGATTGCCGCATACCTTGTCCGGCCTCTCGGTTACGTCCACTTGGGGGAAAATAGACCAAGGATCATCCTCAATAAATTGTTCCAGGTATCCGGATTCTAAAACACTGTCGGTTTCAATACGTTTGATCCGGTTTTTGGCTTCTTCCACTACCTTCTCATTGGCAATCCCTTCAATATAAGCGATAATGACCGAGGTTTTCGTAATGGACCCCACCTCAAGGGATTCCATTTTTAAGCGGGAGCTTTTTATCCGGCGCCTGATCAATGAGGTGTTGGTGCGGATAGTTTCCGTAAAACCGTCCCTGGGCCCCCGGACTAAGGGCTCCGCCTGAGGTTCCGTTACACTCCGGGACTGCCAGCCTCGGGAACTGATGACCAGTCCTTCCGGTTCTCCGTCAATTATGAGGATAATATCTCCCGACAATACGAAATCAACAAGTTTGGCCATTTGACTTTCCGGTTTAACCTCCGGTATGGAAATCACATGATCTTTCGCATGTTTTATAGGCGGTTCTTGAATTGCGGCTTTGTCATTTAAATAACGCACCATTAATTGCCTGACAGTAAGTTCTCCTATTATAAAACTGGACATCCCGTCTAAATAGATCATCAGTACCCGGATAGATTTAGGAGTGGTAATTTCAAAATTTCTGAATACCACATCAGAGCATTTATTAAAAATCTCCCGAAAATATTTCTCATTTTTAGCTAGGCTTTGATAAAGTACCTGTTTTTCACTCTCTCCTTTTTGATCCGGTTTTTCCTGGTTTAAGAGTGATTTAAATTTTTCTTTCAATTTTTTAAACACCATTCGTCTTTCCCCCTTTCTTTTTATGTAAACCCCGGAGAAAAATTAAACCTAGAAGACCACAAGGAAGAAAGTACTCAAATAACAAGGTCAGGGGAAGCACGACTTTAGGGAATAAGTTATCAAAAACAACCATATTAGGAGCAACGATAATCACCAATGCCCCAATTATGATGCCCAGGGGGTATACTGTACATCTATAATCCATTAAACCCAAGAGTTCACTTAATATAAGACAAAGACAATAATAAAAAACACCGATTTTTATAAAGACCCCGGCAATCCAAACTGCCATAAAAACAGCATCCAGCCTGGTAATAAAACCTGCCAAATCAATATACTCCACCAAAGCAAAGGTAGGAAAGCGCAGGGTAACCACCAAAGGGCCAAAAATTGAAGTAGAAGCTATGGTTAAAGACAGTAATAATAAAACTATGACCACCGCGACTTGCAGCATAGATCTTAACCCTTGCTCCGGTTTATTGAGATAGGGCCAGATAAAAAGCATTAATACAAACTGCCCTCGCCAGATGGAGGGATAAAGAGTTGCGTGGAGCACAGGTTTAAAGCCATTTTCCAAAAAAGGCTTCAGAAAAGAAAAATCCATTTCCCCCACTAATAGTAATAAAATAATGGCAAAAGAGATGAGAAAAATTGGTGTAATAAAGGTGGCAGCCCGGGCTAAGACTTCCAAGCCCGCTTTTACAGCCCAAGCACCTAATAATAAGATCACAATAATAAATACTTCTATGGGGGTGTCCGGCATAAAAGTAGTGAGCAAGAACTCTGCCACTGTCCTGGTAATCATGGCTGTAATAAAGATCAGATACCAGATATAACCTAAGATAATTAGGATGCCCAGATATTTTCCTGTAATTTTCCTGATATAGGTTACAATACTTTGTTGGGGAAAGCTTTTTCCGATGCGGTCAATAACCAATATTAATAAAATATGAGGAAAAGTAGCTAAGGCCACAGCCATCCAGGTATCCGCTCCGGCAAACCGTGCCGTAAGGGATGGCATTACCAAATTAGCCGTCCCTAAAACTGTCAACCCCATTAAAAACCCAGCTTGCCCGGGAGTTATCTTTCCTGATTCCAGCATTTTTTGACTCCTAAGATAAATACTTCAACTTTTAGTTTTTTCCAAACTAAATAAATTATACTAATAAAAAAACCTCCCTCATTGAGGAAGGTGTACCCCCTAATTTTATTTAAATCTCGATACTTGTTATCCACTTAACTAAATCTGCAATCATTGTACCGCTCTTTGTTTCATCAGCCATGCTTTCCAAGGCGGAAACAAGAGCTTCCTTTTCTAAAGAAAGGCCCTTCAGCACCTGGGGTATTTTTCGGATTAATTCTTCATCCATGGCATCAGAATAAACGGTACAGGAATCAACTTTTCCGTTATGGAGACGAAAACCAAAGTCAATTTCTCCCCAGTTAAAACGTTCTGATAAGGTTAAGTCAAAGGTGGGTGACTGGCCGAAACGCCATTCCCAAGAAGCATATTTAGTATAATTTGCTAAGATTTCAGGATCCTTTTCATTAATAGAAATTTCTACCGGCCGCCCGTAAGATTCTCCAAAACTTTCCGCTAAACTTTCCTTAACCGCGGTTACAGTAATCCGATCAGAAACTTCTGCCAGGTTGACTACCCTAGACCGGACAGAATCCACTCCCTTTGATTTCATTTTCTTTTTAGAGGGCTGAAGGTAACGACTAAGCTTCTCCATATCTGTCTTGATCAGAATTGCTCCATGATGATAAGCTGATTGGCCCTGATAATAATAAGCATGACCGGAGAATTTACGACCGTCCAACATGAGATCATTGCGTCCGGAAAATTCCGCATTCACGCCCAATTTCCTTAAAGCCTGTAAAATCACGGATAACTGCCTTTCCAATTCATAATGTTTCTTAGTAGTGAGAAAGGTAAAATTTAAGTTACCCAGATCGTGAAAAACAGCTCCTCCCCCGGAAAGCCTTCGGGCCAGCTTGCCCCCGTCCTTTTCCAACTGCTCCCAGGCACATTCTTTCCAGGCATTTTGATTCCGGCCGATGACCACTGTTTGGTCGTTTTGCCAAAGGTAAAGAATCACTTCGTGGTCATGAACATGATTCAATAAATATTCCTCCACCGCTAAATTAAACCAAGGGTCATAAGAGTGTGAGTAGACAATTTTTGTGTCCAGTTTTTCCGTCATTTTTTCACCTCACTAAAATTGTACCGGGGGAATTATGATTCGCCCGCTGTTTTGAACGCCCCGCAATTTCCGATGTACACGGAGATACCTTATCTTCCGCCGGGCATAATATGAATGGCCTTATTCTCTATCCCAGCGACAGCTTCCATGACACTTTCCGCCAGAGTAGGATGGGCATGAATGGCGCGCCCCATCTCCCCGGTGGTTAAACCATGTTCCACGGCCAGCACGCCTTCATGGATCAAATCACTGGCATGAGGACCTAAAATATGCACCCCAATTACTTTTTTTGTCTCTTCTTCCGCTACAACTTTCACCAAACCATCAGTTTCTCCCATGGTTAAGGCCTTGCCGTTGGCAACAAACATAAACTTGCCGGTAAGGTAGGAAATACCCCGTTCTTTTGCAGCTTCTTCCGTTAATCCTACCGAGGCAATCTCCGGGAAAGAGAACACACAGGAAGGTACGGCATCATAATTAATGTGTCCTTCCAGGCCCAGCATATTTTCCACAGCTGCTTTGCCTTCATCGGAAGCAACATGAGCCAGCATTTGGCCGCCAATCACGTCACCAATGGCATAAATTCCGGGCACCGATGTCTCAAAGCGGCTGTTAACTTTAATGCCGCGCCGATCATAAGCCACGCCGACTTCGTCCAGATTAAGACCATCAATATTGATTGATCTTCCGGCAGAAACCAGTACCATTTCTCCGAAAAATTCCTGTTCTCCTTTTTTTCCTTCCGCCAAGACCTTAAGTTCTCCGTTTTCTTCCTTTATTTCTTTAACTTTGATACCTGTTTCAATTTTGATGCCCTGTTTCTTTAAATACATGGCCGCTCTTTTTACAATCTCTTCATCAACAGGAGGAAGAATTCGGGGCAGAAACTCAACTACCGTCACCTGAGTCCCAAAAGAATTGAAGATACCGGCAAATTCAATGCCCACCACACCTCCGCCGATAATTACCATGCTCTTGGGAACATGATCCAGTTCTAACGCTTCATTGCTGGTGATCACACCAGGTAAATCCAGACCGGCAATGGGAATTTTCGCCGGCAGCGAACCGGTGGCAATAAGGATATTCTTGGCTTTAATCAATTCTTTGCCGCCGGTAGGGGTAGTAACAGCCACCGTGTTTCTATCCACTAGGCTGCCTCTTCCCGATATTACCTCCACCCGGTTTCCTTTTAGTAATTGCTCCACCCCGGAACAGAGGCGGCTAACCACATTTTGTTTTCTCTCTTGAACTTTCTGCATATTCAATGAATACTCTTTGAGTTCAATGCCGAAGTGTGAGGATTTATTCAAAGTATGCATAATTTGGGCGTTTTTATATAAAGCCTTGGTGGGAATACAACCCCTGTTTAAGCAGGTTCCACCCACCTTGTCATCTTCAACTAAAGTAACCTTTGCTCCCAGCTGGGCTGCGCGAATCGCCGCCACATATCCTCCGGGGCCGCCGCCAATCACCACTAAATCTTTGTCCATTTTATCATCTCCTCACATATTAGCCATCCTGCAATCATCTATATCTTTCAGCATCTATATCTTTTTTTATACCATCCTAAACATAGCGAAGAATCTAGAATTGCAAGGGTTGCATACCATGCAACCCAGATACATCTACATCATTTGTAATAATCCAATCATTTAATGCAACATAATTATTTCATGGGGGCTGCATACATGCAACCCCCATATACCACTATCATTTTATTGAAGAAGCATATTATTGAACCCTTACATGGGTTTCCACCGCAATACCGGATTACGGGCCGCTCCGGCTTCATCCAATCGGGCAACCACTGTAGTATGGGGTGCCGATTTGACTTTCTCCGGATCATTCTCTACCTCTGCAGCAATTTGCCTCAGCACGTTGATAAACTCATCCAAAGTCTCCTTACTTTCCGATTCGGTGGGCTCAATCATTAATGCCTCATTTACAATGAGAGGGAAATAAATGGTCGGGGGATGATAGCCAAAGTCCAAAAGCCGTTTGGCAATATCCAAGGTAGAAGCCCCCTGATTCTTTTGTTTCTGCCCCGAAAAGACACACTCATGCATGCAGATCCGATCATACGGGAGAAGATACAGGTCTTTCAGCTTAGCCGCAATATAGTTGGCATTTAAAACTGCCGCTTCGCTGGCTTGACGTAATCCTTCACCACCCATACTCATAATATAGGCAAAGGCTTTTACCACCACATTAAAGTTGCCGTAGAAGGATTTCACCTTGCCAATAGAGAGGGGCCGGTCATTATCCAGAATGTATTTACCATCTTTTAATTCAACCACCGGTTTCGGAAGAAAGGGTACCAGGTCTTTTTTAACGCCTACCGGCCCCGATCCTGGTCCTCCTCCGCCATGGGGAGTACTAAAGGTTTTATGCAAATTCAGATGCACTACGTCAAAACCCATATCTCCCGGACGGGTAATACCCATAATAGCATTGGCGTTGGCCCCGTCGTAATAGAGAAGTCCCCCTGCCTGATGGATAATATCAGCGATTTCCTGAATATTTTCGTCAAATAATCCAAGAGTATTGGGGTTGGTCAGCATTAAACCGGCAATTTCATCATTCATCAGCTCTTTCAGGGCATCCACATCTACGCCGCCTCTGGAGTCAGACTTCACTTCGATGACATCAAACCCAGTAACGGCAGCAGAAGCAGGATTCGTTCCATGAGCGGCATCTGGAATTATCATTTTATTGCGCTTAGTATCCCCCCGGTGCTCATGATATGCTTTAATAATCATTAACCCGGTCATTTCCCCGTGAGCTCCGGCGGCAGGCTGCAAAGTTACCCGTTCCATACCGGTAATCTCTGAGAGCATTTGATCCATAGCATACATTAGTTCCAGAGACCCCTGGACTGTATCTTCCGATTGGTAGGGGTGAACTTTGGTAAATCCGTCCAGGCGGGATACAAATTCATTCACCTTTGGGTTATATTTCATGGTACAGCTGCCTAAAGGATAGAAACCGGAATCCACTCCATGATTGCGCTGCGACAATTGGGTGAAATGGCGTACGGCATCAAGTTCACTAACCTCAGGCAGATTTGGGGAAACAGTCCTTAAGAGTTCTTCCGGAATCATTTCCTCCATCTTTTCTTCCGGGACATCACAGGGAGGAAGTGAGTAGGCAACGCGCCCGGGTTTGCTCATTTCAAAGATTAAGGCTTTTTCCTTCATCCTATTTCCCCACCTTTCTTACTAAAGAATCAATTTCTTCCTTCGTTCTTTTTTCCGTAACAGCAATTAACCAGCCATCTGCCAGTTCCGAATAACTTCTTCCCAGGGGATACCCTCCGATAATTTGGTCTTTTAATAGTTTTTGGTTTAATTCCTCCACGTTCGCCATACTCTTCACTGCAAATTCTTTAAAGAAAGGAGCGGTAAAGAGAGGAGTAAATTTCCCTGTGTTAGTAAGTTCTTTAAAGGCATAATGTGATTTGTTCAGGCATTGGGTAGCAACTTCCTTCAACCCCGCCTTACCCAGGAAGGTTAAATAAATCGTCGCCGTCAAAGCATTAAGAGCCTGATTGGAGCAAATATTAGAGGTCGCTTTTTCCCTACGGATATGCTGTTCTCTGGTTTGAATGGTCAGTACAAAACCTCTCCGGCCAAATTTATCCTTGGTTTGCCCGACAATACGACCGGGCATTTTGCGCATTAACTTTTCCGTTGCAGCAAAAAAACCTAAGTAAGGCCCGCCAAAACTAACAGGATTTCCTAACGCCTGGCCCTCTCCTACAACTATATCAGCCCCTAATTCCCCAGGTGGTTTAAGCAGGGCTAATGAAATCGGATCCACACTAACGATGAAAAAGCTTTTATTTTTATGGGCTAATTCACCTATTTCTTTTAGTGACTCGATCACACCGAAAAAGTTAGGGCTTTGCACAAGGACAGCAGCAATCTCCGGGGTAAGTTTCTCTTCCAGGTCTTTTAAATCAACTTGCCCGTTGACATAGCCTATTTCTTCGCTTTGTACCCCTCTAAACCTGGCGTAAGTATTGATAACCTCTCTACTTTCCGGATGCACAGAATTGGCAACTAACACCTTTGATCTTCTGGTAGCCAGACAAGCCATTAAAGCTGCCTCTGCCAAGGCACTTGCCCCATCATACATGGAAGCATTAGCCACATCCATCCCGGTCAACTCACAAATCATGGTCTGGTATTCAAAAATTGATTGGAGTGTCCCTTGGCTGATTTCCGGTTGGTAAGGGGTATAAGCCGTGTAAAATTCCTGCCGGGAAATAATCTGATCAATGGCACTGGGGATAAAATGGTCATAAGCGCCGGCCCCCAGAAAACATGGATACTCATCTAAATGTGAGTTTTTCCGGGCTTTATCCTTCATTAACTTAACCAGTTCTATTTCAGAAAGAGCTTCGGGAAGAGCTAAAGGTCTTTTTAAACGTACTTCTTGAGGAATATCTTGAAATAGCTCCTCGGTGCTATTAAGACCGATGGCTGACAGCATCTCCTTCTGCTGCTCCGGCGTATTTGATATATATCTGGACACGTTTAGTCCTCCTCTGCACAGAGCTTCTCGTAATCAGCAGCATCTATTAATTTATCCAATTCTGCCGGATTACTTAATTCCAAGGAAATCAGCCAGCTTTCAAAAGCGTCTTCGTTAACTTTTCCCGGATTATCCAATAAATCTTCATTAATTTCCTTAACTACTCCGGAGACCGGAACATAAACGTCAGCAACTGCCTTAACTGATTCAATTACCCCTAAAGCATCGCCAGCAGCCAGTTCGGCTTCCTCTTCGGGCAATTCCACAAAAACAATTTCTCCCAAATGACCTTGGGCATAATCAGTAATACCAACATAAGCTTTGTCCCCGTCAACTTTAACCCACTCATGAGTCTTGGTGTACTTTAATCCACTAATAATTTTCACAATAAAATCCCCCTTATTTTTAATTATTTTATTTGCCTTTCTAAGCGGAGCAAAGGATCTTAGGATCTCCGTCCTTATATCACCGCTCATTGCAAAATTTTCACTATAAGCATTAACTATTTTTTATATTTTTTACTATAAAACGGTTTTTTAATGATCTTGGCCTTTAAATTCCTATTCCGAACAACAACCTCAATTTCCTCGCCTTCTTTAGCATATCCAGCATCAATCAGGGCTAACCCGATATTCTTCTTTAAAGTGGGCGAGTAACTTCCTGTGGTGACAAAACCAATTTTTTCACCGTTAGCTTTAACCTCATAATGACTGCGGGCAATACCCCGGTCTACCATCTCAAAACCTACTAATTTTCTCGGAATACCGGCTTCCTTTTGTTTCGCTAAAGCTGCTTTACCAATAAAATCTTCCTTATGTAATTTGACAAAAAAACCTAACCCTGCCTCCAGGGGAGTGATATCTTTATCAATTTCCTGACCATATAATGGGAGAGAAGCCTCAAAGCGCAAGGTATCACGAGCACCCAACCCTGCCGGCACTAACCCTTCCTCTTTGCCTACTTCCAACAGTTTATCCCAAATCAATGGTGCGTCCGCCGGATTCAGGTAAATTTCAAACCCGTCTTCACCGGTATACCCCGACCGTGATATTAAGGTTGATACTCCATGAATTTTAACTTTAGGCTGAAAGTAGAAAAAACCAATCTGATTTAAGTCTGTATCGGTAAGTTTTTGAAGAATCATTTCTGCTTTTGGCCCTTGAATGGCTAATTGTGCGTACTCTTCCGATACGTTTTTGACTTCCACATCCCCTTCGACGTGATCCAAAAACCACTGTACATCCTTATCAGTATTAGAAGCATTAATAACGAGAAGATAATCCTCATTATTATATTTATAAACTATTAGATCATCTACTACTCCGCCGTCTGGGTAACACATCGGGGAATAATAAATTTGGAAATCATGCATAGGGGCAATATCATTCGTTATCATCTTCTGAATATACTTTTCTGCATCGGGACCTTTCACCGTAACTTCCCCCATATGAGACACGTCAAAAAGCCCGGCTGCGGTTCGCACCGCCTCATGCTCCCCTATAATGCCTTGATACTCTACCGGCAGGGCCCAACCTCCAAAATCAATTACTTTTCCCTTAAGTTCCACATGTTTTTCATATAAAGGCGTTTTCTTCATACTTTCTCTCCTTTCACAATTATTTATTTCATAGGCGTTTGCGAAACACCGCAGCCCGCATAAATACAGGCTTTTGTTAACGTTTTTTATATATAACTCCTCTCCAAAATGCGGTAAAATTAAGTTGTAAACAATAATAAAACAACATCTCGGAAAGGAGTTATAAACTAATGGTAAGGCCTAAACAATTATCTCTCGCCGATATTTATTCCGACTGTAATAATGTTTTTGAAAACGATAAATATCATTTTCTATCGCTTCTTGAAGATAACATTAATCTTGAGGAACTTATTCCTGCTTCCTTCTATACTCACTTTTATTCCTATTTTGGCAGAAAGCGTATATACCCTCTTTCCGGTTTCCTTTGGGCACTGATCCTTCAGCGAATTTTCTCCATCCCCACTGACTCACTTCTTTTAATCTTTCTCCAATACTCAAAGGAACTTCGTGACTTTTGTGGTTTTTCGAAGGTTCCCGATGCCTCTAAGATCACCAGGTTCAAGCAGGAGTTTCTAATGGACTTACAATCATTTTTCGATTCACTTGTTGATGTCACCGAACCGATATGCCAAAAGATTAATGCATCCCTTGCCTCCATGACCATCTTCGATACTTCCGGCATCGAAGCCTTTGTTACTGAAAACAATCCCAAGTATGCCAACCGCATTATCAGTCAGCTAAAAACTTTTAAGAAAGCAATGGGGCTCGATAACTCCTATGACCCCTACAAAGCAGCCTATAAATCCATGCCTTCCCATGCTGCTTCAAACCAGGCCATTAAACAGCTCTACATCAATGGACATTTTTGCTATGTTTTCAAGTTTGGTATTATTACCAACGGTCTTGGTATTGTCCGTGACATCTCTTTTTACAATAAAGATTTCATAGATGCTCACCCGGACATTATTGTGGAAAAGAAAACCGATTCTCCCGAAGAAGATAAATCCCTTGGAGATGCCAAAGCCCTTATCCCTGTTCTTAATGATTTTTTTGATAAGCATCCTTTAATCAATCCAAAGGTTTTCCTCGGCGACGCTGCTTTTGACACGGTTAACATCTATAAATCCCTGTTTACTGAACTGAATTTTGAAAAAGCATACATACCTCTTAATTCTCGTTCTGGGCTTGGAAACCAGGACTATACCATTAACGAAGATGGTATTCCTTGCTGCCCTCAAAATCTTCCTATGAAACCGGAAGGCAGCAAATCTAACCTAAAATGCGGGATTCCAACTTTTAAATTTGTCTGCCCTAAAATGTCCTGGGACAAGTGCGACGATGGCAAATATCGCCGCCGTACCCACTGTGATAATCCTTGTACTGACTCTCTGTGCGGACGAATGCTTTACGTTTATCCCGAGAAGAATCTTCGCGCTTACCCCGGTACAATCCGTGGCACCGAGGAATGGGATAAAACCTACAAAATTCGTTCCGTTGTTGAAAAATCTATTAACCATTTCAAAGATAGTTTTTGTCTTGCCGGTCGCAGAACCCAGAATGAAAAGACATTACATGCTGATTTATTATTAGCCGGCATTACCCAGTTAATCACGGTTGTTCTTGCTGACCGCATTCATAAACATGAATACATTCGCAGTCTGAAGCCACTCATTGCATAGAAATATATTGTAATTCCATATACCTATCCCTTGGGGGTATTTCCTGCGCCCATTTTTTCTACCTACACCAGAAGTAAAACTTTTTAGCCTTTTCGTCCTGAAAAAAATTTAATTTGTATTGTTCCCAAGCCATCTTGAACTTTTTATTCTAGTCCATTTTGCAATTACTTATTATTTATTTCATCTTATATCCTTAGTTATAGTCCCCCCTTTTTTTCCTATTATGAAAACAAAAGGCACAGCATTAAATAAAATGCCATGCCTCTGTCTTTTGACCTGAGAGTTTAACTGATTAACAGTTTGCTCCTTCGGTGTCTTTAAGACTTTCCAGAGTTGAGTCCCGATACGGTCCCGGAACCTGAAAGTTTCGCTGCAATTTGGCACAAATTGAAGCTTGCTTCTTCGGTGTCACAAAGGACTCTCCCGTACCAATCATACCCATTTAATATATCATTTTAAATTTTTCATGTTTTTATTAATGTTACCATTAAAGCAACAAAATGTCAATATATTTCAACGGGGGGAAAGGTTGTTCCGCCGCCTATAGAGATGGGGGATATTTTTTCACCTCGTTATAATCTACAGTAATTTCCTTGCAAAATTTATATATATGGTCGGCAATTCTCTCCAAGTAATTAACCATATCAATAAAGATTACACCGGCTTCTACCGTACAGTCCCCTGTTTCCAGTCGATTAATGTGTTCTTTCACCAAATTTTCAGATAGGGCGTCTATTTTTTCTTCAAGTTCATCAACTTCCTTTATTGCTTCAGGATTATTTTCCTCAATAGCCTGAATGGATTTTTCAAACATCTCCATAATACCTGCTTCCATTTCTTTTAGCCCTTGAATTGCTATATTACTAAATTGCAGATTGCTGTCCATTTTAATACTAATTTGAAAGATCAGACTCTCCGCATGATCCCCAACCCTTTCCAGGTGATTAATGCCATTGATTATAGCCGGAATCATGGCTGATTGGGATCTTAAAAGGGGTTGTTTAGATAATTCCACGGTATAAGCCGTAATATTCTGCTGTAGTTGATTTAGTATTTCTTCGTCCTGATTGACTTGAGCAAACTCACTTGTATCATTTTTGTACAAACCATTCATCACACGAGACAACATCCCTTGTGCCAACTTTGCTGCCCGGACGCTCTCAGTCTGAGCGGCTTTAATTGCTGCCACAGGTGTATCCAGAAGCAGTTTGTCCAGATATACAGAAGATTCGATGTCTTTACCTCGAATAATAGTTTCCAAGAATTTCACGTAATATTTATTAATAGGGAGAAAAACTATCGCACTGAAAATATTGAAAATTGTATGGGAATTAGCAATCTCCGCACTGATACCCCCTCCTGGCTGAAAATATTGTGTAAAAAGTTGGGTCACAGATATAAACCAAGGAAGGAGCAAGGCCACCACAAATACCCCAAAAATATTATATATAGTATGTGCCCAAGCAGTACGACGAGCATGAATATTCCCAGTTAAACTAGCCATCTGGGCCGTGATACAGGTTCCAATATTGTCACCCAGCATAATTAAAATAGCGGTTCTTAAATCTAATAAACCCGCCATCCCCAAGACCATCACCAGACCAACGGTAGCACTGCTGCTGTGCACTAAGGCAGTTGCTACTGCACCCAGTAAAATCCCGACAATAGGTATAGACGCATAATTAGTGAAGAAAAACTTTAGAGTCTCACTGTCTTTGATGAAGGGAATCCCTGAATTGAGGATCTTCAGGCCAAGGAACATAATACCAAATCCCATGATGGCATTACCTAAATGCTTGGTGAAATCCCTGCGGGCAAAGTAAGCTATGGCAAATCCGACCCCTAAAACCGGAAGGGCAATATCAGTCAATTTAAATTTAAAACTAAAGGCCATTAACTGAGCCGTAATTGTAGTACCAATGTTGGCCCCGTAAATAATCCCAACAGCCTGGGGAAGCTTCATTAAACCGGCATTTACAAACCCTACAGTCAGAACGGTGATGGCCGTACTGCTCTGTACAAGAGCTGTAAGAATAATCCCTACAAAAAAAGCACTCCATACGTTGCCAGTAAGAACAGCCAAAATATGTTTCATCATTTTACCGGAAGCCTTTTCCAAGCCATTTCCCATCTTGTCCACACCATACATAAGTAAGGCTGTCCCGCCAATAAGTCCAAAAATAAGTTCTTGCATATTAATTCTAATCCTCCCATATACTATCAATAAAGTCTTTAACTGAATATGTGCTTTTCCATCCTTATTCTACACATAAAATTCATTAATGCAAATGGAAAAAACATAAAACTTAAAAAAATTAACCGGATCCTTAAGGAATTATTAATTAAAAAAAGAATACCTTGACCCTTTCGCTCATTTCAAAGAAGTTGCCCGTCAGATGGTTTTATACTACTTATTTATGACAAAACATAAAGGCCGCGACCCCTATAGGGATTGCGGCCATTTTTCTGTGAGTTTGGTGTAAAAGTCAGGACGTTACCATTAAAGCAACAAACGTCACTATTTACTTTTGTCTAATTATAATACTTTAATTTGCTTAATTGCGTAATAAATTTAAAGCTCTTTTACCAATATCAGTTCGATAATGCATATCATCAAAGTTGATTTTCTTTACATACTGATACACATGTTTGATTGCTTCTTCCACTGTTTTACCTTTTGCCGTCACACCCAGCACCCGACCTCCGGAGGTTACCAAAACTCCTTCCCGGAAAGACGTCCCTCCATGAAAAACATATCCATCAGGGTACGTGAGTTCCAACCCTCGAATCTCTTTCCCGGTTTCGTAGTGTCCCGGATAACCACCGGATGCCAAAACTACACAGACAGCAGCTTCATCAAACCATTCAATTTTCTGCTGATCCAGACGTCCCTCCAGAATCGCTTCAATAATATCAATCAGGTCAGTTTTAAGACGCATCAAAACCGGCTGAGTTTCCGGATCTCCAAAGCGGGCATTGTATTCCAAAACCTTTACTCCGGTAGATGTTAGCATTAATCCGGCATAAATCACGCCCCGGTAAGTCCGGCCTTCTGCTTTCAGTCCGGCAATGGTGGGTTTTAAGATCTTCTCTAAGGTAATTTGGGCAATTTCTGAAGTATAAACAGGAGCGGGAGAATATGCTCCCATGCCACCGGTATTAGGCCCTTGATCATCATTAAACACCCGTTTGTGATCTTGTGCCGAAACCATGGGGACGACATGATCCCCATCAGTGAAAGCCAAAATGCTGACCTCTTCTCCTGTTAAATACTCTTCAATGATCACCTTAGCCCCAGCTGTTCCAAAAATCTGATCTTCCATGATTTCTTTTACAGCTCTCACAGCGGTTTCTGTGTCAAAAGCGACAATTACGCCTTTACCTGCCGCCAAACCATCTGCCTTCACTACAACGGGTGCTCCTATTTTTTTGATATAGGTTATGGCAGGTTCTGCTTTATCAAAAACACGATATTCGGCAGTTGGGATCTGGTACTTTTCCATAATCCTTTTTGCTAAAGCCTTGCTCCCTTCTATTTCCGCCGCCTCCTGGGAAGGCCCAAAGATCTTTAAACCAGCGGAAGAAAATTTGTTTACAATCCCCGCTACCAGGGGAGCCTCCGGGCCAACTACCGTCAAATCTATTTCTTGGTCTTTTGCAAAGCTTAGCAGCCTGTCTATATCATTAGCGGCAATATCAACACACTCCGCCAATTGGGAAATCCCGGCATTCCCCGGAGCACAATATATTTTACTTACTCTTGGGCTTTGAGCCAATTTCCAAACCAGGGCATGCTCCCGGCCTCCTCCGCCTACCACCAGTATTTTCATTGAAAACAACTCCCCTATATATTAATATCCCTTGCGGGCGATTCATGAATCGCCCGCAACGTGCCAGATGAGATGAACAGTGTACACTCCGTAGAGTAGATCCCTCTAATGTTTAAAATGCCTCATACCGGTAAATACCATAGCAATGTTGTGTTCATCAGCAGCTTTAATAGACTCCTCGTCCCTGAGAGAGCCGCCCGGTTGGATAATCGCGGTAATTCCCGCTTTGGCTGCCTGATCGATGGTATCGCGGAAAGGGAAAAAAGCGTCGGAGGCAAGAACTGCACCTACGCACTTCTCACCGGCCTGGGCAAAGGCAATATTTGCTGATCCCACGCGATTCATCTGACCGGCACCTACGCCAATGGTTTGGCGATCCTTGGAGACCACGATGGCATTTGATTTAACATGCTTCACCACTTTCCAAGAGAATAATAGTTCCGCCACTTCCTCCGGAGTAGGCTTTCTCTTGGTGACTACTTTCAGATCAGACTCAGACACCCGCCCGGTATCAACTTCTTGAAGGAGTATGCCTCCGTTTACCTTTTTAACATCATATTTTGATCCTTCTGCCTTAGTCAAATCTCCCGTTTCCAAAAGCCGAATATTAGCCTTTTTCGTCAACACTTCCAGGGCTTCCGGTGAAAAAGACGGGGCAATAACAGCTTCTAAAAAGGTTTTTGTCATTTTTTCCGCCGTATCTTTATCAACGGTTTGATTTAATCCCACAATGCCCCCAAAAGCAGAAACGGGATCAGCATCAAAAGCCCTAGTGTAGGCCTCGGTCAAAGTCTCCCCAAGTGCCGTCCCACAAGGATTTGTATGCTTAATAATTACTGCCGCAGGGGAATCAAATTCTCTCACCAGCTCCAAAGCAGCATTAAGGTCAATAATATTATTGAAAGATAATTCCTTTCCATGAATTTGCCGGGCAGTGCCTACCCCTGCCCCTTTTACCCCAGCTTCTCGGTAAAAAACGGCCTTTTGGTGAGGGTTTTCCCCGTAGCGCAAATCCTGGATTTTTTCTCCTCTTAAGGCCAGATTCATGGGAAATTGATGAGAATTATCCATCACCTGAGCCAAATATTCGGCAATATATGTATCATAATCGGCCGTATGGGCAAAAGCTTCCGCCGCCAAACTTAACCTTAAAGCTGCGCTTACTTCCCCGGTGGACTTTAACTCATTGATTACATCTTGATATCTATCGGGATTTACCACGATAGCAACGGCGAGATAGTTTTTTGCGGCCGCCCGCACCATGGTAGGTCCGCCAATATCAATATTTTCGATAGCTTCTTCTAGGGTAACATTTTCTTTTGCGATGGTTTGCTTAAAGGGATATAAGTTCACTACCACCAAATCAATAGGGATAATCCCTAAATCTTTTAACTGAGCCAGATGTTCCGGTGTCCTTTTGGCTAAAATCCCTCCATGCACGTGGGGATGCAGGGTTTTTACCCGGCCTTCCAAAATTTCCGGAAAACCGGTAATTTCGGTGACATATGTAGCAGGAACTCCCGCCTGAGTAATCGCTTTAAAAGTTCCCCCGGTGGATACTATTTCATAGTCCAATGCCACCAATTCCCGGGCCAATTCTACCACACCTGTTTTATTGGACACACTTATTATCGCTCTTTTTTTCATTAAGAACACTTCCTTTCATCTGAAGGCATACAATGCCGTTCCCTACAATATTTTTACCCTGCGGCCGGAAACTTTCACCCGACCTTCGGCAATCCATTGGATGGCTTGAGGATATAATTTATGTTCCTCAATTAGAATCCGCTCTGATAAAGTCTCTTCCGTGTCATCATACTTTACAGGAACACTGCGCTGGGCAATGATCGGGCCGGTATCTACCCCCTGATCCACAAAATGCACCGTGCAGCCGGAGATTTTCACTCCATATTCCAGAGCTTGTTTTTGAGCATGAGTACCTGGAAAAGATGGAAGTAAGGCCGGATGAATGTTAATTACCTTGTGAGGGAATTGATCCAAAAATCCCGTGCTGAGCACACGCATAAATCCCGCCAGCACTACCAAGTCTACCTGAAACTCTTTAACTTTTTCTGCTAAAGCCAGATCATAATCTCTTCGGCTGGAGTGTACTTTGGGGTTAAGAAATAAAGCCGGAATATTTTCAGATTGTGCTCTCTCTAAAGCCTGGGCATGAGGACAATCGCTGATCACCGCCTTAATCTCTGCGGATAAGCGGCCGTTTTTTATCTCATCTATAATGGCCTGAAGATTAGAACCCCGGCCTGATGCAAGAACTGCCAGTTTAATTAATGCCATCTCTTTTCTCTCCTTTTACCAGCCTCAATATCACCGTGTTAAGTGGACGCCTTTGCTGCCGGAAGTGATCCGGCCCATGACAAAAGAACCGGGGCAATCCGATAGAATCCCTGATACATCAGCCGGATCCACCATCAGGCAATAGCCCACACCCATATTAAACACCCGGTACATTTCCTCTTCCGCCACCGAGCCTAATCTTTGAATCAGCCGAAAAACTGGAGGTGCTTCCCAAGAATTTAAGTTGATTTCCGCCTGCACTCCCTCCGGAAACACTCGAGGCAGATTTTCCACTAATCCCCCGCCGGTAATATGAGCCATCCCTTTTATTTGATATTTATTAAGTAAAGGAAGGACATCTTTAACATAAATCCGGGTAGGTTTTAAAATGGCCTCGCCTAATGTAGATCCTAATTCAGGGACAAATTCTTTTAAGTCTAGTCCGGCCATCTCCAAGAGAACTTTTCTGGCCAGAGAAAAACCGTTGGAATGAAGACCGCTGGAGGGAAGCCCAATCATGATATCACCGGGTTTAAGGGAGGAACCATTGATAATCCTATCTTTATCTACTACCCCTACGGCAAAACCGGCAAGATCATATTCATCATCGGGATAAAAGCCCGGCATCTCCGCCGTTTCTCCCCCAATCAGGGCACATCCAGCCTGAAGGCAGCCTTCCGCCACACCTTTGACAATATCGGCGACCTTGACCGGATCTAATTTACCTACCGCTAAATAGTCTAAAAAGAAAAGAGGTTCCGCACCCTGGACTAAAATATCATTTACACACATAGCCACGGCATCTATCCCGATGGTGTGATGTATCCCGGTGGAAATGGCTATTTTTAGTTTGGTGCCTACTCCATCTGTTCCCGATACTAACACCGGCTGGCGATATTTATCTGTATTAAGGGCAAACAAACCGGCAAAGCTCCCCAGGTCTGTCAACACTTCAGGCCGAAAAGTTTTTTTCACGTGGTTTTTCATCAGGCGCACTGCTTCGTTACCGGCAGAAATATCCACTCCTGACTCTTGATATGTTATGCCCATTTAATCCACCTCCAATTCCAGGGAGTATTTGCCCAAATTTTGAGGAATATCAATAGGATAATTTCCGGTAAAACATGCCCCACAGAAATTATCTTCCGGTAAGCCGGTAGCCTTTAACATCCCCTCCAGACTAAGATAATGAAGGCCGTCCGCCCCGATAAAATCACGAATCTCATCCAAAGGATGTTTGGCAGCGATCAATTGATTTCTTTCAGAGGTATCAATCCCGTAGTAACAGGGATAATGGATTGGAGGAGAACTGACTAACAAATGAACTTCTTTTGCTCCGGTATTTCTTAACATTTGGACAATTTGCTTACAGGTTGTCCCCCGCACCACAGAGTCATCCACCATAATTACTTTTTTCCCCTCCAAAATTTCTTGAATGGGATTAAGCTTTAAACGTACTGCCGTTTCCCGCATCTTTTGAATTGGTTGAATAAAGGTGCGTCCGATATAGCGATTTTTCATCAGGCCCTCCATATAAGGAATGCCCGAGGCTTCTGCATATCCTAAAGCTGCGGCAACTCCGGAATCCGGAACAGGAATAACAATATCTGCGTCCATTGGGTATTCCTTAGCCAGTTCCCGGCCCATTTCCCGACGCACTAAAGTGACATTTTTGCCGGCGAAATTGGAATCCGGACGGGCTAAATAAACAAATTCGAAAATACAAAAGGATTGGCGTGGATGAGCTAAAGTCTTAACACTCTTTATACCCTCTCGGTCAATAATCACAATTTCTCCCGGCTCAACCTCTCTGATAAACTCAGCACCTACTGTATCCAGGGCACAGGTTTCAGAGGCCAAAATAAATGCCTTCCCTCTTTTACCAATGCAAAGAGGCCGTACTCCATGAGGGTCTCTTACTCCGATGAGCTTATCTTCCGTCATAATCAGTAAAGAATAAGCCCCCTTAATGTCAATGATGGTTTTCATCAAAGCTTCTTCAATGGAACCTTGACCATAGCGGGCAATAAGCTTTACAATCACTTCGCTGTCCGAAGTAGTTTGAAACACCGACCCATTAACGGCAAGTCTATGGCGAATTTCACGGGCATTGGTCAGGTTTCCGTTATGAGCCAAAGATATTAGCCCTTTTAAGTAGCTAAAATCCAAAGGCTGGGCATTAGACACCGAACTAGAGCCGCTGGTAGAGTATCTGACATGACCTATCGCAATATGGCCTTTCATGGGTTCCAATAGTTTTTCATTGAACACTTCAGGCACCAACCCCATACCCTTATGGCTTTTAAATTGTTTGCCATCGGATACGGTAATCCCGGCACTTTCCTGGCCCCGGTGCTGCAAAGCATAAAGGCCATAATAAGTGAAGTTTGCCACATCTAAATTATGACCGTAGATTCCAAACAAACCACACTCTTCTTTTGGTTTATCATCAATATTTAGCATATCGGGCACCCCATTTCCCCCTTTTCTTCATTCTCCTTTACTCTTAACATCCTCGCTTACAATCCCGCCCGTTCAAAAATATAATCTATATATCTGATATGGTAATCATAGTCAAAAAGCTGATCCACTTCCTCATTGGTAAGGTAGTTCATAATATCTTTATCCTGCAAAACAAGATATTCAAAATCCGTCTTTGTTTGCCAGGCATGCAAAGCATTTCTCTGTACCCATTCATAAGCAGTTTCCCTTAAGATACCCTTGTCCACCAAAGCCAGCATCACCCGTTGTGAGAATACCAGTCCCAAGGTCTTGTCCATATTTTTACGCATATTCTCAGGATAGACATTTAAGTTCTCCATCACATTAATAAACAAATGCAGCATGTAATCTAAGATAATGCAACTATCCGGTATAATCACCCTTTCCACTGAGGAATGGGTAATATCCCGTTCATGCCAGAGGGCTATGTTTTCCATAGCAGCTAAAGCATTTCCCCTAAGAACCCTTGATAACCCAGTGATCCGTTCCACAGTAATGGGGTTTTTCTTATGGGGCATGGCGGAAGATCCCTTCTGCCCCTTGGCAAAAGCTTCTTCTACCTCCAGAATATCCGTCCGCTGAAGATTTCTAATCTCTGTGGCAAATTTTCCAATAGAACTTCCGATTAAAGCCAATGTGGTGATAAATTCTGCATGACGGTCTCTTTGAATTATTTGGGTAGAAACCAGGGCCGGCTTTAAGTCCATTTGACGGCAAACATGTTCTTCTACATGAGGGTCAATGTTAGCAAAGGTTCCCACGGCACCGGAGATTTTTCCCACAGAAATTACTTCTTTCGCTTTAATCAAGCGCTCAAGACAACGATCAACTTCCATAGTCCACAGGGCCATTTTAAAACCAAAGGTTACCGGTTCGGCATGAATCCCGTGGGTACGCCCCACTTCCAAGGTATATTTATATTTCCGGGCCTTCTCCTCTAAAACATCTCTCAGTTTCCTTAGTCTTGCGATAAGTAATTCTGCGGCTTCTTTCATTTGGGCAGAGAGTGCAGTATCTAAAACGTCGGAAGAAGTCATTCCCATATGAATATACTTAGATGCTTCTCCCACCTTTTCCCCTACTGCGGTTAAAAAAGCAATCACGTCATGGCGGGTGATCTCTTCTATTTCTTCAATTCGGGAAATTTCAAAACCCGCCTTTTCTTTAATCTCCAGGAAGTCCTCCCGGGGAATTAAACCCAAATCAGCCATGGCCTCACAAGCATAAATCTCTACGTCAAGCATTTTTTGAAAGCGGTTTCTCGGTTCCCATACACCGCCCATTTCCGGTAAAGTATACCGTCCTATCATGTCCTTTCCCCCTCTTGTAAAATGCTATTTAACCTTATCATGTTTTCAAATACGTACAGGCGATTCATGAATCGCCCCTACCCTTTATTTCATTTCTTCGAGATACTTAGAAACTCCTAATTCCTGCAAACGGTAATCTTTCGCCTCTACCTGTTCTGCCATTTCTTTCTTAAACTTAACTAGCTGTTCTTTTATCTCAGGATATTTTAAAGATAAAATTTCCGCCGCCAAAATACCGGCATTTTTCGCCCCGTTAATTGAAACTGTAGCCACAGGTATGCCTGGTGGCATCTGTACAATGGAATATAGTGAATCGATCCCGTTTAGAGTCGCTGTTTTAATAGGCACGCCAATGACAGGAAGAGTAGTAAAAGCAGCAATCACCCCAGGTAAATGAGCAGCTCCTCCCGCCCCGGCAATGATTACCTCTATCCCTTTTTCCTCGGCCTGTTCTGCAATCATGGCAGTTTTATGAGGCACCCGGTGAGCAGATGATATATGTACCTGACAGCCAATCCCCATTTTATCTAAAAAGTTTACTGCATCCTTCATTACCGGCAGATCCGAATCACTTCCCATTATCACTGCTACCTTAATCCCATTCAATTCTTTTGCCACCTTTCTTTTAATATCATTTCATTTTTGTTTCAAATATATCAATCCTTACTACCAATGTCAAGAAAAAATACGAACATTAATATATGTTTCTCAATTAATGTTCGTATTATCCCATTCTTTTAATTTTTCTATCTGCTAAAGGTGATCAGACCCTCTCATTAATGCCGACTGACGCCCGGTGAACTTCCTTCTCCTGGGTAGATCCGGCCAAGAAACCTGAGAGCGACCTAATGTCCCAATAAAAGAAGAAAAGGCAATAAATAATAATCCAATTTGAGGTGCCATCGCGGTAAAATCAAAAATGCCATGCCCCCAAAACAAAGCCTGTACTGCCGCTAAAAGAGGTGCCAGAGGGCATTTCTCCTGGGACAATTCCCAAAGCTGAGCCAGAAGATGTCCTTCCATCCAGATAAAAATCAATATCCCTACCGATCCCAGCATCACGGCTAAAGAGATCAACATATTATGAGCATGCAGAACCCGGAGATACTGATAAACATTATCATCAGCAAAATAAATCCCCATAATGCCCCATCCGGTAATAGGTTTTTTTAAATACATATTAAAACAATTTTCCCAAATAGCCCACCTAAGATCAATGGTTAAAGACAATAAATCTCCTCGGGGGAACCATTCCGAATAGCCGAGAAAAATCAGCAGCCCCACAAACAAGATCAAAATACGCAGTATAAAATGAAACATCCTGCCTTTTACCAGATCATATACGGTCAAGCCTATTAAAAGCCCGATAAATGCTCCCCGAGAACCAGTCATCACCAAAACAACAATTAGCAGCAAAAGACTAAAAAAAAGCATATGTCGTTTCTGTCCCTGGGACTTTTCATAGAAATGAAACCCCACCAAAATCATTACCCCGTACCAGGAAGCAGCTAGGTTAGGATTGCCAAAGGTCCCCGTAATGCGTAAAAGGTTATCATCATTAGGAATCAAGGTAGTTAAACCAAAAAAACATTTCCACCAGGATGAGGCGGGAGTTATCACATCCAACCCTTCCAGAATACCAATAACAGCTGAAATTAAGGTTAATGAAAATATGTAATAAAGGATTTTTTCAATTTTCTCCGTGGTTTGATAATTATGATGTAAAAAAAGACTTACCCCGTAAAAACCAAAAAAAGCAAAGCCAGCGGCAAAGGAGTACCCTTGCCTGTTAATCAGTCCAACTATCAAAGACCAAAGGAATAACAAGAACATTCCTGTGGTCCAGGTATTCCCCCCATCTATTTGCTTTCTACGCACCAGATGAATTAGAGCTAACATCTGGGGCAGATAAACTAGAAAGGGAGAAAAAACAACAAACATATAATTAATTCCCACTCTTATCCCCCATTCACCGAAAATATGGGATTCCTCGACCATAACATAATTACTATTATAACGCAACGGTAGAAAATTTTTAGGTTGGAGAAAAATTTTCCTACCTTAGTGCATTTCAACGAGGCAGAAAAATCTTTTTCCATTCCCTAATTCGAGTAAAAATCTTTTTGGAGAAAAAGTATTTTGGACACAAACTGTGTCAAACCATATTCCTGTTTCATAACATGTACTAAGACAATCAACTAACCACCCGCTCAAGGTTTATAACCTCTGTTTTTGGTGGTTACGAGATAAGGAAAGGGGGTCTGTGTAATGGGAAGAAGATGTAGAGAAGACCGGGTTGAATCGGTACGGGACAATTGCTACGACCGCAACGAAGGAATGTTCGGGAACATTATTTGCTTAATAATTGTATTAATCGTGCTGGAATTTCTGTGCTCACTTTTAGGTGAGGAAGAATGTGGTTGCTAAGTCCTAGTCTGTAAGTTCTAAAAATCAATTATTAAAAGGGAGGATAAAATATGAGTATTCTCGGCTGCTTTGGGGGACATAACGGTTGCGGCGGTTTTGACGATATCGTTGATTTAATTATCGTTTTAATCGTGCTCCAATTCCTCTGCTCCTGTGTACTTGGCCAACAAAAACATGGCTGCTAACAAAACATTTTGATCTATGAACCTATAAATCAGCGAGTGTCCCAGCTGCATCTGTTTTCCAGATGCAGCTTTCTATTTATTTTTTCTGATCAGATTTTAATTTAAAGCACCAAAACCTAATAAAAAACATATTATTTAGCGGGGAAGGAAGTGAGATTATGAGCCGCCATCGGCATAAAAGAAGAAAGTCACGGGAAAGAGAAGAGGAACTAAGAAGATCACAAACAAGCGGAAGGGGCCTTTCTTTGTCATCACTAATTACAAATGTAGACTTTAAAACCTTGTCCGGCCAATTAAGGGATATTGCCGGCTATATGGAAACCTTTAGTCAGATCACAGAACTATTTCAGTTAGCAGATGTCTTTGTTAACCCCAAACAGGGAAAAGGGAAAGGTCAAAGCTTTAATCTTATGAACATGCTAAAAGATAGAGATTCTCTTAACCAGCTCTTCCAAATGCTTTCACCCAACTTAGGAGAAACCATGAATGACATGCGCTATGAAAAAAAAGTAGAACCAATAAACGTGGAAACACATAACCCAGAAAAGAAGTAAGGAACGGTTAACACCGTTCCTTACCTATTTTCTGGGAATTTTTACTCCATTTTTAGCTGCCAACCTACTCATGAGCTTTTTTAAATTCTCCCGATTAGAATTTGTTACTCCCCCTGATTTTTCCATTTCGTTAATAATTTCATTAATTATGTTTACATTTCCCTCGGATAAGGCACCTTGATAGTTATTGATTAAGGCCCTAAGCTCTGAAAGTGATTTGACTTTGGGAATTGATCTCATTTAAATCCCCTCCTTTTGTAATGCCTGTCACCTTATCTTATGTTAGGCATAGTACAAAAGGTTCCTCTTTAATAGTCATTGTTTTCATATGTATCATCATTTTTGCCTAAATCGTAAATAAATGTTTTTTCATCAATTTGTCTAAAGCCATTTCTTAGCCAAAAACCAATGGTCTCAGAAGTGGAAACCACAGAGATTTTGCTCATACTATTTTCTTTACTCCAATGAATCAAAAGTCTAATGATCATCATACCCAATCCCTGATCCCTTTGGGCCTTCGGAATGCGGAGAAAAAATATTTGTAAGATTTTTTCCTTAATCCCAATGGTTAGTAAGAAAGGGTCTTTTTGGCCTCGAACATGAAAGTTTATCACTAGGTTTTCAGATTCCCCGGAAACAGTTTTGCTAAGAGGTTTCTGGATCACGTTTTCAAGATCCTTCTTCAGAGAGGATATATTAAACTCTCCCCCATTGGTTACCACATTTCGTGCTTCCCGTTTGCGCATTAAAGCTGTTTCCCATCTATGAAAAAAATATAATGCGATGTATGCCAAAACTGCCGATAGTACAGCCGGAAAATACATGCCGCTTCCGCTGGCCAAGCCTAAGCCGCAGACCAGCCACAGGGTGGTGGCGGTGGTCAGCCCCCTAATATTAACGCCCTCTTTCCAAATCACACCTGCCCCGATAAAACCCATCCCGGAAATCACCTGAGCGGCTAAGCGGGCTGGGTCCTTTCTGACCACAGGAAGATAGTCAAAATCGCTAAACCCATAAAGTGAAACAATCATAAAAAGAGCACTGGCCAAACATACCAGAGAATGGGTTCTGGCTCCAGCCGGTTTATTATGTAAATGGCGCTCTGAACCTATTAGACCTCCGATAATTAAGGCAAATATCAACCTAAGTGCTAATTCTAATTGAAGGTGAATGTTCATAACATTTCTCCCTCATCCGCTGTTTTTGATTTGGCCACAACATTTTGGCCAGCCTAGTCTTCAGAATCAATTGATTATCAATATCTTAACCAGCACGAGCCAAAAGAATTAAAGCTATATAGATATATTAGGCCTTTGAAGTAATAAAACCATAAATCAAAACCGGCAAAGCACAAGCCCAGGGGATTACTTTCCCTAAAAATTCTCCCGTTAATTGGGTTAAATTTAGTGCTGAATCATTAAAGATCATATTTACCGCAGTATGAGCAAGTACCGTGGCACCAACGTAGATAATGATGGGATACTTCCCCATCATTGTTGCCAGCCAAGTAGATCCCCAGACCAAGATGGGAATTGAAAGGAGCAAACCAAATATAACCAGCCATACTTGCCCCTGAGCTGCCCCTGCAACCCCCATCACATTATCAAAAGCCATAGAAATGTCAGCAACAACAATAGTACCTACTGCACTCCAAAATTTGTTAGAGGAACGTACATTAGCCCCCTCTTCAACCTTTGCATTTAACAATTTATATGTAATGAAGATTAGGATCAGTCCCCCAATGGCACTTAAGTATTTTATTGTAAGTAAGTATACGGCAAATATGGTAAATGTCACCCGGAGAATAATGGCACCCCCGGCACCAAGAATTGCCGCTTTTTTTTGCATCGGGCGGGGCAAATCCCGAATAGCGAGGCCAATCACGGCAGCATTATCCCCACTCAACACCAAATCGATTATGGTAATAGAAAAAATAGCTGCCACCGTTTGCCATAACCAAGACGGAACTGCCAAAAGTGCCAAAATGCTCTCCAAAATAATTCCTCCTCAAGTTAATATAAGTCATTCCTAAAATCCATCCTTTGACTACATCCATCCTATGATTATCCAGAACAACTTATTCCTAAAAGGTCAAACCCTTTTTTCCAGATAATACTTATATAAAATTTTAAAATCATTATTCAAAGTAATCACTTGGTCAAGTTTCTAATTTCGTCCATTCAACATATTGTAAATTAAAACTTAAACAGGAGGTATTAGATCTTATGGAAACACGTCAACAGGTACCGCCTTGCCCAAATGGTACCATCTACACAATTAGGTCAGGAGATACATTTTTCAGCTTGGCCAGTCGCTTTAACACAAGCGTAGATGCGATTGTTGCTGCAAACCCCAATGTTGATCCCAACAACCTGCAGGTAGGTCAGCAAATCTGCATCCCGGTTCCGCCTACACCAGGTCCATGCCCCGGCGGTACTATTTATACTATTAGAGCAGGTGACACCTTATTCGCCCTGGCTAATCGTTTTAACACTACCGTCAACGCCATTCTCGAGGCTAACCCAGGCCTTGACCCTGACAACCTGCAGGTAGGACGAAGAATCTGCATCCCAGTTCCGCCTACACCAGGTCCATGCCCGGGTGGCACCATTTATACCATTAGAGCTGGGGATACCCTATTTGCTTTGGCTAATCGCTTTAACACCACTGTCAATGCCATTGTTGAGGCTAACCCTAACATTGACCCCAACAGACTGCAGGTAGGCCAGCAGATCTGCATCCCGGTTCCACCTACACCTGAATGCCCCGGTGGTACTATTTATACTATCCGGGCAGGTGACACCTTATTTGCTCTGGCTAACCGGTTTAACACTACCGTTAATGCCATTCTCCGGGCAAACCCAGGTCTTGACCCCAACAGACTGGAGGTAGGCCAGAGAATCTGCATCCCGGTTCCGCCTGCACCTGAATGCCCGGGACGCACCTATACTATCAGAGCAGGAGATACTTTCTTTAGCATTGCTCGGCGCTTTGGCTTTACTGTGCAGCAGCTATTAGATGCTAACCCCGATGTTGATCCCGATCAACTGCAAGTCGGCCAGGTAATATGCTTGCCGCCCTCTCCAAACGGGCCCGTCCCATGTCCTGGAGGGAGAATTTATGTAATAAGAGCCGGCGATACTTTAGTGGGCATTGCGAACCGAGCAGGGATTACCCTAAGACAATTGCTGGCAGCTAATCCCCAAATAACGGATCCGGATGTTATTTTTATCGGTCAGTCCATTTGTATCCCCGGTAACATGAGAGGAGATATTGGGGAAAACTATGCAGATTCCCCATATCAGGGCCAGATGTTTTGTCCCTTTGCACCATTCTGCTCTATGTTTTTCAGACCTTTCTAATAGTTCTGTAGTTGATGCTTTGAAAACATCATTTAGGGGCGATTCATGAATCGCCCAATGAGTTGAAACCGTTAGCTAACATGAAAGGGTTATGATGGATATTAGTCCCCATAACCCTTTTTTCGTGTTCCCGCTGCTTTTTTATTCCACTTACCTCCACCTTTTATTTTAAATTCAAAGTCAGATCCTCATAATCTCTTATTTCTTTTACAGTCCCTTGATCCAAGACAATGATCTGATCGGCATTTTTTATGGTAGAAAGCCTATGGGTAATTATTAAAATCGTCAATTTCCCATGTAAACTTTCAATAGCTTTTTGAATCCGCTTTTCATTCTCCCCATCCAATGAGTTTGTTGCCTCATCCAGAATAAGCAAAGCCGGTTTTCTGAGTAATGCCCTTGCTAAAACAATCCGCTGCCTTTCGCCCCCTGAAAGACGCACTCCTCTGTCCCCAACCCGTGTGTCCAAGCCTTCAGGTAAACGGGATATAAAATCATCTATCGCCGCCAATTTCAAGGCCTGCCAGATTTCTTTTTCCTTTGCTGAAGGATGAGACCAAAGCATATTATCCCGAAGGGAAGCATTGAATAAAAAAGCATCTTGAGGTACATAACCAATATTCTTGCGCCATAAATGAACATTTATATCCTTCAAGGGTACCCTATCAACTAAGATCAACCCTTGTTGGGGAGTAAGTATTCCGGTGATTAAATCTGCTACCGTGCTTTTCCCTGAGCCGGATACCCCAACAAGGGCAGTAGTGCTTCCATTAGGAATGGTAAAAGATAAATTTTTAACCGCATAAATAGGATTCTCTGAGTTGGAGTTATAACTAAAGAAAACATTTTTAAATTCTATGCCTTCCTGCAAATCCTTTTGGATTAAAGATTGTCCTTTAAGATAAATTTCTTTTTCTTTCATACACTCCCTTTCAAAATCCATGACCCCCAAAAAAGCCGGGAGCATCATGGCCACATGCTGCAACCCCCCTTGAAAAGAAGAAAATCTAGGCCAGAGACGGGCAAAAATCACAACGATCAACAAGATTTCCTCAGGTTGGGTATGAAAAAAATTTACCATACCATAAAAAAAGATGCTGATAAAAACCGCCGCGCCGGCCTTATATAGCATCTGAGTCCCGCTTTGAATCCGATTAAATTGGACAAAATTATTTTCAATATTTTTTCTTAATTCAATGAATTTAACGATATGCATTTCTTCCATACCACAGCTTTTTACTTCCTTAATCCCGTTTAGATGCTCAGTGATGGCAAAGAAAAGATCCCGGTTATGTTTGGATAAAGTTGCCCCCATTTCCTTGACTTGGCGCACGTGTTTTTGCATTAAAACGGAAAAGATCAACCCTCCCCCGATGACCACCAAGGTTAAGATGGGAGACAAGAAAAAAGCAATGGCTATTTGAATCACTCCTATTATTACAATAGCGATTAATTGAAAAAGAAACTGGGTCCCACCGGCCACCCGCCCTAGTTCTGCAATTAAGATATTGGTTAGGTCAGACTTTTTTCTGGCAGCTAAATAACCCCATTTCGCATAGGCCAATCCTTGAAAAATCCTAATACTTAAAAAGCTATGAAAAGATTGCTGAATCCGCGTATTCAGATTGGATTGGTAGCGTTGTAATCCACTTTGCGTCAGAATTAACCCAATATAAATTAAAAGCACTACCGGCAAGCTAAGAATCAGGTCTAATGGGGCAGAAGACTCTTGTCCGATACCGGCGAAATGAAGAAGCGGTATTAAAAGTAATATACCAATCCCCTCAAGAGTACCCAGAACTACCATTAAAAACACATTAAGAATAATCTTCCCGCGGGCAAACCGGAATAATTCTTGAATATAGTTACTAAATACCTTCACTGTTTATTTTCTCCTCGTATCACCGATAATTCTTCTTTTTAGCCAAGTCATCGGCCGAATGAAATAATATAAAGGATATAAGGGGTCAGGGAGAGCTATTAGCTTAAAGTCCCTTTCGATGGGTTGAATTAGGGAATGGAGATAGGAAAACTTAAGTTTCCAGCCGCTCCTGATTCGGAAACGATAACCGTGGGTCTCTATAAAACTTTTCCAGTAGGAAAAGCCAATTTCTTTTGGTGCCTCCTTCGCCCGGGAAATGAGACAGTCAATGACTTCTTCAGCCAGTCTTACCGCCTTTTTGTCTTTAATAGCAGCCTCAAGTATTTTATCAGGTAAGTCCACGTGAAAGAGCTGATCCAATAACAAGAAGGTTTGATGGACAAGAATTTTCATCCCTGCACACTCCGCCAATCTCATGATCTTGTCCCAATCAACTTCCGTAACAAGGAGAAATTTTTCCATATCTATGAGCCAACGGAGCCGCTCCCATTTGTGGCTACCCCCATGTACCACAAGATAGAGAAACCACTCCTCATCGGGCAACACAGGAACGGAAAAGCCGCTAATCTCTACTGTACCCAGGTCTTTATCTCTGGAAAATGTCGAAAACCTTAGATCAATTTGATGCATTTTCCAATGAAGTTCCAGACAGGTTCCCCGCTCTTGATGAAGATAAAGATTGTGATGATATTTATTTAGATACACCTTTGTTTGGCGGGGAGTAAAGGAGATCCCCCTCGTTCTTTGTTCATAGCCTTCTTCTCGTAAAATATT
Source organism: Bacillota bacterium (assembly GCA_050952465.1). Taxonomy (GTDB): domain Bacteria; phylum Bacillota; class Dehalobacteriia; order Dehalobacteriales; family Dehalobacteriaceae; genus DUPU01. The sequence goes on from JBMNKZ010000014.1 coordinate 86,583, forward strand.
TTCCGCTTTTTCCAGATCCTTTAAAGGTACTAATAGATCAATATCCTTTGACATTCTTAGGGAAACATCCCCATATATTTTCTGAGCTAAAGGTGCTCCTTTTAAGACCAGGGTAGAAATCCCCTTTTCTTGAAAAATACGCAGGATCCTAATCATCTCCCCCGTGAGACCTATGGATCTAATGGTATTTTCCTCATATTTCAATTTCAAAAAATGCATCACATGGGGAGAGATTGACTGAATTTTTAGGTTGCTTAACGTTTTATATACCATGGGAAATACCCGGTGATGCCAAGTCATCTTTAAGAACAAGTCCCAATCTACCGGCCGTGATAAGAAAAATTCAACTTTTTCCCTTGACTGAGCAATATGAAACTCATTAGAATCATTAGCATTAATAGGCGCACCGGATTTACCAAACTCATTTATGCCCCGGGAAATTTCCATTAATAGGAGCAGTTCCGGAGTAAATCCTTTAAGCCCCATACCATAAGACAAAGAACCACCTCTTATCTCTCACAGGTATAACGTCTTATTAAATGTTTAACCGCGGGTAATTCTTTCCTCCCCAAAAGAAGATAAGGAAAGATAATCGTTCCATCCCTGATTCCCGGTAATAATCATATTCCCCGCCCTAAGCCAGGCATGGGCTGCCATCTCCTCCACGGTTTCCGGTTTATTAACGCCTAAATACAGGGTATTACTAATCCCTTTTCTTCTCAAAAGAATTTTTCCTGTAATCCCCTGCACTAAGCATTTACTCTCCCAAGGGGTATGCTTGCTTGCCCAAAGAATTATTCGGCTAATTCTTAAACAAATAACCCTCTGAGCAGGTGTCAGCTTTTGACCGGATTCGACCCCTTGCTCCCCTAAAAAGTGCGCGATCCACCTGAAAGGAAGGCACAAAACAGCCAAGCGTACCAATCCAGTTAAGAAAAAAATCTGAAAAAATTCCCACCTTTCCTGCCCAGGCAAAAGCAGCCACTTTTTAATCTTGCTCATCAAGGCAAATTATTCCTTCCCGGTGCATTTTATTTAAAAAAAGAGAAACATCCCTGAGACAGGTTTCTTCTTCCACCTGGTACTCTTTCATTAATTCGTCCATTAATTCTTGAATAGTGATAGGCCGAGCCAGCAACTCCCAGATAGAGCTTCCTACCCCATTAAGGCAGTAATATTTCCCTCTTTTGATACTCATCATTGCTTTTTCGCCTTCTAGATCGCTGCTGATAATTCCGTCCTGCCGAGAAATTATAGTTTCTCTGGAGATTTTTGCTCCTTTCATGCTAAACAATCCCCCTATTTACCAGATCTTGTTCTATTAAAGTTTTAATTTCTTTGACTGTTAACAAGTGCGCCGGCCTCATAACTCTGGAAACAGCCACTTTCTCAGCCAAAGCAACTGCTTGGTGAAAAATATTTTCTGCATATCCCATTACATCTGCAAACCCATATCTGTAAACATTATTTAGAATCAATTCCAATTTATCTACACCAGAAAGGGCAAAAAGAGATACTTTTTCGCAATTTGCTTTTCTCATTTCATAAATGGCAGTTAGTCTTTGAGGCATCTGGCAAAAGTCTCTTTCTAAAGGGACAGCATACTTATCAATCTGCCCGCTAATCTGGGAAAAATGATCAGCCTTTTCCCCCAAGGATTCCAGGCTGTCTTGCCACAGTTTCTGCTGAGGATAGGAGGGGTAGACCCAGGGATCACCTTCCCCGTTAAAATAAATGGGGGCAATATCATCGGTTAGAATCTCAGACCCATCCTGACGAAAAATGGCAGCTAAAGTTGACTTCCCGGCTTTTTGGAGGCCTGTGATGATAAAACATTTTTCTTTAACCTTAACAGCACTACCATGGATGGGAAGAATGCCTCTTTGCCAAAGCAGGGCTCCAAAAGCCGATCCCAAAAGAAATAAACGTACTTCCTTCATTTCCGCCGTTGCAGCCGGCTCAATAATAATCTCCCGGCCTTTTTTTATCAGGTAGCTGCCTACATTCCTAATCCGGAGTATTAATTGATCTTTTTTGCCTTGATAATATCCTTTGTTTTTCCATGCTTCGCCAGAATCCTTGGGCACTTTGCCAAGGGTGATTAACACCTCGGATGCCCCTATTGGGCAGGTCTTAAGTTCCGGCACCGGAATCTCTGATGCAATCTTTACCCCGAAAGCCTGATAGCAATATGATGCTGTATCTGGATAGGTATTCTCATGAAGTATATGCATCTATATCCTCTTGAAAGGCAATGTCAACTAAACCATACCCGCCCCCATTTTCTGTCTTTCTTATCTCTATTTCGGTAATCTGGGGACTGATCCATGGTTTTTTTATTGTTTCTTGAGCCATTTTTATTACCCTCCTTCTCCCTTGACTACACCCAAAAACCTGCTAAAAATAATACTTCTAAGTAGCATGGTGACACTAGGATCGGTAAAAGCTATTGAGCTAACCAAATTCATGCTCTGGCCTTTTTTGTGAATCCTAGCTACATCAAGGTATTTTCTTTCTTCAGGCAGTTGACCGATTTTCTTAATTTCCTGTAGGATTTCTTTTTCCAAAGGTAAGAGCCTTTGTACATAATCTGCACTTTGCAGACCACGTACCTGATCATTTAATCTAATTTTATCCGGTAGGATTCCCGCCATCGCCCGTCTGATTAAGGATCTCTCCTGCCCCTTTCGGATAAATTGTTCCACAGGCACGCTCAGGCAAAACTCTATTACCCTTTTATCAATGGCAGGATCCCTGATGATCAGGTTGCGGGATAATGCTATTTTGGTATAAACAGCACTCAAATGACTTAAATGATAAGGAGATAGCATCATCTGCCGCTGGTGAAAGGCATTTAATTTTTTTTGATAATAAGGGTCATAATTGAAACTCTTAAACCTCTTCTTCATTCCTATAAGATGGGCAAAGTCTGGGTTTACCGGGGATAATGCAAAAGGTCTTTCCCAATTGGCTTCCCCCCGGTGCAGCAATAACTGAATTTCATAGGGAACTAAGGATTTAGCCACATCCAAACCAAGTTTCAGAGGATGTTTATTCTTTACCTTCCCAAAAGCCCTGATCTCCTGAATCAGTTTAATCCATTTACCGGAAAGAAAAAAAGAGATACTGCATGGAAGAAAACTTCCGTAAGAAATAGTGGTATTCCCCACTCCCCCGGTGAGCATCGTCCCTACTCCCTTTTTTTGGGCCTTTTCTAAAATCCCGTCAATCCAAAAAAGATTCTCACATATTTTATAGGGTTGTTCCAAAACCTTTAAATAATGTGCTGTATCACTTAGGGCATTTCTACCGGGAAAGGAATGGTAGTTAAAGAGAATGTTTTCTTTGTTTTCTCTCATCACCTCAATATAGGGGGTTTCGTCGGCAATTCGACTTCGAGGAATTCCGGTACTATCAAAACCCTTGATGGGAATAGCCGTAAAAGCATGGAGTTCTTTGTTTGCCTTTTTTAACTCATCTGCAGCTAAACAGGCTATAGCGGCAGAATCAAGCCCCCCGCTGAGCATGATCCCAAGGGGTTTGTTGCTTCGAAGCCGGCACCTTACAGCTTGTCCTAACACCTGCCGAAAAGCTTCCTCATATTCCCTGTCTGATTTAAGTTTTAATTCTTTTTGCTTTTCTATGACCCAGTATGCCTGCTTTTTTATGCTGCCTTTACTGACTGTCAGACTATGTCCTGACGGCAGCATTAGGATATCTCGGTAAAGAGTCAGTTCCGGATCTATCTGATGTATTACTGAGGGAATGGAAAGAAAGTCACAAATCCATGCTTCTGAATAGTCCCGGCTAATTTCTTCTAGGGCAAATAAAGGGTTAATCAAAGTAGCAAAGGCAAATAACCGAGGGGAAGCGTAATAATACAAGGTTCGGTTTCCGGTGTGGTCTACGGCACAAAACATTTCCTTTCGTTTAGTGTCCCAGATGGCAAAGGCAAAATCCCCTAATAGATAGGAGGGGCATTTCCTGCCCCATTTCTCATAGGCCCGGAGTATCAGGTCACTATCAGGAAGATCTTTCAATTTCTTGTCCTTAATATCCAGCAAAGAAAAAAGCTCTTCTCGGTTATCAATAATGGCATCTGCAGTAATTACCAAATTAAATGATTTATCAGCATAAGGAAGTTTTTCCAAAAGTGATTGCGGCGTTAAATACTGTAGATAATTCCCCAAAAATACCTGCTCCCCCTGCCAAGTATCTTGAGCATCTAAGGGATAAATACCCAGCCTATCCATCATCCGAGAGGATAATTGAGGATTAATCCTCCCTCCGTCACAACGATAAACACCGCAAATACTTCCCATAATTTTACCTTTTTCGTACATAATTGTTTTTTATGTCATAATTTTACCATATAAACAAGTTCTTGGCACCATAAAAAAACGTCGGTTGAGATGTAATCCTTTACCGACGTTTCTCTTTTCCTACTCTATACCTTATACCTTCCGAAGTTAATTACCCTCCCATAACTACCGGAAAAATTTTAATCTGATCCCCTTGAGCTATTTTATAATTCAGATTCACCATACTCCCATTCACAGAAACAAAACCTACCGACGAATCAGGGATATGTAGTTCCTTTAGAACTTCACTGATCGGGGTTCCCTCTACAAAGTTATAAGCACCAATATCCTTGTTTTCTAAATAGCGGCTCAAATAGCCATAGGTTTTAATTGATACCAATATTGCTCCCCCTAACTATATTATAAGAATCACCCGGTCGATAAGTAGAATTCATTCTACAATAAAGAAAGCCTGGCTTGGGCTAAGCCTCTGGCACCGGCGAAAGCCTTAGTTACCTTAGATCTATCAGAAAGAAGTTATACTTTCTGATAGACTAAAAAAACCCGGGGTTACCGGGATTTTTTTAGCAGCCGCAGCCACAACCGCCTTTACCATTGTCCATACCTTCAACAGCCTTATTCAGGTCAACTACTAAAGCATCAACATCAATCCCATGAGCTAAAGCTCCCTGTTCGATATTTTCAAACCTGGCTGCAGCACATCCCAAGCACCCCATTCCGTGCTTCATAAAGACATCTGCAGTTTGCGACCATTTGGATACTACTTCCATAATACTCATATCCTTAGTAATTGCAGCCATTTCTTCACCTCCAAATAGATTTAACTTAAGTATAATTATCTAGGACAGGTTTGTAAAGGATGCATGATACAAAATTTTTCCTTTTTGCAGCCTGACCCCATTACCTATAATATCATTCCCTTTTCCTAAAGTCTGTTTATTTTTCAAGTTTCTTTAATACTGCAGTCAACACTTCATTTCCCTCTTCATCATATAATACTTCCTTGACCATACCTACTTTGTTTACATACCATCGTTTTTCTTGGATTTCAAACTTCGTTCCTTCAGATTCATTTACGGACACAAATGATATACGCATCGCTTTTTTATATGTACCGGCAGGAGTAGTAATCGTCTCTTCATCCTCTACAGCTGCCTTTACCGTACCCGAGGCGAGAGCTCCATTTTCTCCCACTGGTACAAGGCTACCTGTCCATTCCCATTTATCCCCTTTTTTTAAGGGAAATTTCAAAAAAGTTTGCTGAGGTTTCTTTAAATACTGTCCCTGCACATTATCTAACCTGGTAAACAAAACCGCCTTTTCTTTAGGTACATAGTATTCAATTTGAGTAGGTAAAGCCAATTCGTTATAGGAGTAAGACAAAGGATAAGCATTTTCCCCAGCAATATTTTTAATTTCCCCTACCTGAACCTGCATTTCTGATTTTTGGCCTTGGATATCAACATCATAAAACCAGGTGACACCAGGACTCAAAAGCAGAAATTCCTTAGGATTCTCCCTATCGCCACAACCGCTTAGGATTAAGCCAAGGAAAGTCAAGATAGCTAAAACCTTAAAAAGAGTCTTCATCAAAGAGCCTCCTTAATATATCTAACTTTATTTTGGCTCTTTGGCATCATAAACATACACTTTTTATCTTGAATACTTTACCTCAAAAAATTATATCCTGAATATATCCTAAATTGTTATTCCCTTCATGATTACATCAATTTTTAAACTTTTTAGGAATCTATTCAAACCTCTTTAAATCATCTTTATTAAAATTCCATTCCGGGGTATACAGAGTGTCCCCAAAATCCAATGTATACCAGGGACTTAATGTTTCATTTTGAGGATTTTTTAAAATTTGAATATCCTGAGCCGGCATATAACTCTGGGCCAGGAGAAAAACTTTCTCTCCCGTTGATTGGTTTATCGCCATGTCCGTAACGATCACGCAATGACCCGGACTTCCCCCCTGGATAAAAACATCCCCTATTTCCATATCCTCTACTGCTACCGGGTTTAGTTCCTTTGCCAAAGACGCCGTGCCGGCGTAAGCAAAAACCATGTCCAAATATTTTCTGAAGCTTTCATAACTATCGTTATACCCAGCTTGTTTTACCCATTTAACTTGATTGCCGTTTACAACAATGCGGTTACCCTGCACCCAGGTATTGTAATCAGCCTGAAAACCACTGACAAAATTAAAATGGATTTGATCATATGACCCCTGCCGGTACAAATATTCGGCACGCAGCCTAATCACCGCATCGGCGCATTGCTGCAGATCCCTGTCCCCGATCTCCATATCAACCACTGCCACATATACATCTTTAGTTTTTTCTGCTCCGTTATAATAGCGAACCAGAGAACCATGGGGTTTTAATGGAAGGTTTCGCAAGTATTCTCCAAAGGAATTAGCATCTCCCTCCGTCCTTGCATAACCTGCCGGGACTTTTACTCTTTCCTTGATGGTATTACCCTCAACGTTAATTAGGCTTAATACCGCCTCCCCGGTAGCTTCCGTCCCATTTTTTCCGTCGTTTTTAATTGCCCCGTTTTTTATATCAGTTCCAGTATGGTAAAAATAATAAACAGGCAATAAAATCAACACCAGTATAAGCAATTTTCGTAATTTTTTCATCTCATTCGCCCCAATTTACTCACTATTATCCTTGTCCAACTCCCATTTCAGCAGATTCGTGTTGATATAATCCCCTATTTCCTTATATTATTTTTCGTTTCTAATAATATGTTCATAATACTGTAGGGGTTGCATATTATGCAACCCCCCGCCATTTAAACATTCATAATTTACGCTAATAGCATTCGGTCGTTATCCATAGTATTACCTGAGACCTGTTCGAACATTTTCAACAAATCATCGACCATCGTCTTTTTCTTTTTCTCCCCTTCAAGATTAAGAATTATCTTCCCTTCATGCATCATCACGGTGCGATTACCGTATTTTAAGGCATCCCGCATATTATGGGTTACCATTAGAGTTGTCAAGGAACGGGTTTTGATCATTCTATCCGTTAGTTCCAAGACTTTGGCTGCGGTTTTTGGATCCAAGGCAGCCGAATGCTCATCCAAAAGAAGCAGCTTTGGCTGAACTATAGTGGCCATTAGTAAAGTCAAAGCCTGCCGCTGACCCCCGGAAAGAAGACCGACCTTTGTCTTTAAGCGTTCTTCCAGTCCCAGTTCCAGTTGGGCTAAATGTTCTCGGAAAAAGTTCTGTTCTTTCTTAGTGATCCCCCATCCTAATCCCCGCTTCTTACCCCGGCGATAAGCCATAGCCAGGTTTTCTTCAATGGTCATGGAAGCAGCTGTTCCCATCATGGGATCTTGGAAGACCCGGCCAATGTATTTTGCTCTTTCATATTCCGGTTTTTCATTGACCACTACCCCGTCAACGCTAATTGTCCCCCGATCCACGGGAAAAACTCCGGCGATCAGGTTCAATAGAGTGGATTTGCCCGCTCCGTTACCCCCAATTACCGTAACAAAATCTCCTGGTTTTAAACTTAAATTCACGCCGGCCAAAGCATATTTTTCATTAACACTATCAGCCTTAAAGATCTTGTGCACATTTTTTACGGTCAGCACTGAATTCACCCCTTCCCATGGAGAACCACTTCTGCATTTTAGCTTTACAAATAGGGGAAGCCAATGCCACCGTCACAATTAAGGCAGTAAATAACCTTAAGTCAGTTGGTTCCAGTCCCATTTGCAGCACCCAGGCAATCACCATACGGTAAACAATGGATCCCAGTGCCACTGCAAAAAGTGTGCGCATGATACTTTTCGTACCAAAGATCACCTCGCCGATAATTACAGAAGCTAACCCCACTACAATGGTTCCGATACCCATACCCACATCGGCAAAACCCTGATATTGAGCTACCAATGCCCCGGAAAGAGCTACCAAAGCATTACTGATACTTAGGCCAATGATCTTCATTAACTTGGTATTTACCCCCAAACTTCTGATCATTTGCTCGTTATCACCGGTTGCCCTAATAGCAAAACCCATCTCGGTATTTAGAAATAGCCACAGTACCAGGATCACCGCAAAAGTGGCAAAAATGCCTATTAGCGGTACCACCCAAGTTTCCCCTATACCTAAACCCGTTACCTTTGTAACAATTGTATCCAGACGTAATAGGGAAATATTGGCCTTGCCCATGACTCTCAAATTAATGGAGTAAAGGGCAATCATGCTGAGTATTCCGGATAATAGAGGGGCAATTTTAAACTGGGTATGGAGAATGCCGGTAATTAAACCAGCAATAGCTCCGGCGAAGACTGCCAGGATGGTAGCGATCCAGGGATCAAATTCCCCGAAAATCAGTCTCGCCGCTACCGCCGCCCCTAGAGTGAAACTTCCATCCACCGTGAGATCGGCATAATCCAGTACCCGAAATGTGATATATACTCCCAGTACCATGATAGACCAAAGTAATCCCTGTTCAATTGTCCCGAGAAAGATGGAAAAGTTCATTAGCTTTCATCCTTACTTTTTTTGACTTTAATTTTTTAGACTAAGACTTGTCGAGCTAGCCAACGGAGGCCGATATTACTTGATAATTTCTTTTGCCTGATCCAAAATCTCCTGGGGTACATTTACACCCATCCGGTCGGCCGCTCCCTGGTTAATCACGATATCAATATCCTTCAGGCTCTCAATGGGCATTCCGGCAGGGTCTTCTCCATTAATGACCCTTAGAGCCATCTCTCCCGTCTGACGCCCCAATTTATAATAATCAATACCGATTGTTCCCAAGGCTCCTCCGTCCACCATACCTCTTTCTCCAACGATCAAAGGCAAATCATGCTCTTCAGCAAGAGCCACTACACTGGCTATGGATGAGGCTACCACATTATCCGTCGGCACATAAATTGCATCTACCTTACCGATTAAGGATTGGGCAATCTGCATAACTTCTGCACTTCCAGTAACAGTTGCTTCTAATATGTTGAGCCCCAATTCCTTAGCGGCATCTTTAGCAATAGCCACCTGAACCTCAGAATTTACTTCGCTGGAATTATAAATAACTCCAACATTATGGGCAGTAGGGACAATTTTTTTCAGCAGTTCCAACTGCTCTTTGATGGGTGTCATATCCGTAGTCCCAGTGACATTAGCTCCCGGTCGGTCATTGCTCTCCACTAACTTTGCAGCCACCGGGTCAGTAACCGCGGTGATTAGGATGGGAATTTCTTTCGTTTCTCCTGCCATAGCAATAGCAGAAGGTGTAGCAATCGCTAAAACCAGATCCATTTGATCCGTAACAAATTTAGTGCTGATGGTTTTTAAATTGGATTGATCTCCTTGGGCATTTTTATAATCGACAATAAGATTTTTTCCTTCTTGGTATCCATTTTCCGTCAACACATCTAAGAAACCCTTGCGGGATGCATCAAGAGCTGGATGCTCTACAATTTGAATTACTCCCAGTTTCAATGTATTTTCATCTGCCTCTCCCCCACCAGCACTTGCCGTCTCCCCTGTTTTTGTCCCGCATCCTGCCACAAAGACAAAAACTACCATCAAGAAACTAATTAACGAAACTAGTTTTTTCATCACTTTTTCCTCCTTTTTTGGTCAGGCGGAGAAAATAAAAAACACACCACGCCTGGGTGTGTTCACTTTACACTTATCCCCTGCCGTCCTACCATCCTACACTTTTTTACTTTGATTAATAAGAAACCTACAAATACAAACCTACCAGCAAAAACAATTTCCTTCCACAAAACACTACCAAACTACCATCCTAAGCACTACTAATCCTACCATCCTACTTAAAATCATAACTTGAAAATGAGCATCTGTCAACCAATAAATTCAAAAATTAAGATGGTTTTCCGTATAGAATACCTAACAACCCTCTCCGCCTAAGCACGAAAATTTTATTAAAACCCCATTCCCCTAAAAATGCATCCAGTTCCTCTTCAGAAAACCCCTTTTCGGGGTAACGCTGATTCTTTTCCTTTACATCAATCAGAAAAAAGCCTCCTGCTTTTAGATTATGATAAACATTAGAGATGATTTCCTTACGCTCTTCTTCCCTTTCAATGATATTAAGAACAAAATTGGCCAGTACCAGGTCTGCTTCCAAGCAAAAATATGGTATTGCTTGGGATACGATCCCAGGAAGTTGATATCTAGACATTTTATCCTGGATTTTCTTTAAATGCCTCGGTGTCTCCACTACAATGACTTTAAAACCCAGTTCCTGCAAAAAACGGGCATTTCTAAGATTTCCTGCCCCATAGTCCAGCACCAAATTTACCTGATGTCTTTTCCAGTAAGGAACCAGAGACTGAACACTGATTGCTGCACCCATCATCATACCTCCGAAATCTGAACTTATTTATCTATTCTTTGAAAAATGACGGGATTTATTAATATTTAACGGCCTACCTAAATGTGCTATAATGTTAAATATATGGTTATTACATGGACTAAAAGGGGAAAGCTTTAATGGCGCCAATTTATTTCATTTGGCAAAACCTACCACTTTTCATTACCTTTTTGATTATCACCAACTTGATCCTGGCCATAGTAATGGCCCTTTTTGAGCGGAGGAATCCCGTCACGACGATGGTCTGGTTGATGGTGATATTTTTCTTTCCCATCATTGGCTTTATCTTATACCTATTTTTAGGACAAGACCTTCGAAAGCGAAAGCTTTTCATTCTAAAAAGTCAGGAAGAAGACAAATTAATACGCACCATCCGCTATCAAAAAACCCTGTTATATGGCAATCAATATAAGTTCAAAGATCCCCGGGTACAAGAGTATACTGATATGATTACCCTTAATCTGGCAAGTAGTGCTTCTCCTTTAAGTGAAGATAATACCGTCAAAATTTATACCACGGGAGAAGAGAAATTTGCCGATCTAAAAGCCTCCATTCGAAATGCCCGAAAATTTATTCACATGGAATACTATATTATCAGAAATGATGCTTTGGGAAGGGAAATAGTTGAACTCCTAGCCGAAAAAGCCCGTGAAGGCGTAGAAGTAAAATTTCTTTACGACGGCATGGGTGGGATTAGACTGCCGAAAAATTTTTTCGATCCTTTAATCCAAGCAGGGGGAAAAGTCGCGGTATTTTATCCGCCCTTTATTCCGAAATTTAACTTACGAGTTAATTATCGGAACCACCGTAAAATTTGCGTTTTTGACGGTGTCACCGGATACGTGGGTGGATTTAATATTGGTATAGAATATTTAGGTAAATCCAAAAGGTTTAATTATTGGCGAGATATACATATCAAAATCGAAGGAAGTGCCGTAAACGAGCTGGCATTTCGTTTTCTTCTAGATTGGCGTTTTGCTTCCGAAGAAGATAATCTAGGTGATATTTACTTTCCTCAACACGAAGCTAAAGGCAGCACCGCTATTCAAATCGTTTCCAGCGGTCCGGATTCTAAGTGGTTATCTATTCGGGACGCCTATTTAAAAATCATTAACTCTGCCCGTAACCATGTCTATATTGAGACACCCTATTTTGTTCCGGATGATGAAATATTGAGTGCCCTAAAAATGGCGACTTTGTCGGGAGTAGACGTTCGGGTGATCCTTCCTGAAAAACCCGATCATCCCTTTGTTCACTGGGCGGCGATGTCTTATATTGGTGAACTTTTGGAGGCAGGCGTCCGTTTCTTTGCTTATCATAAAGGCTTTATCCACAGTAAAATGTTTACTTCCGACGGTTTTGTCAGTTCAATTGGCACGGCAAACCTGGATATCCGAAGTTTTCGCGTTAATTTTGAGGTTAATGCTTTCATATACAATGCAGCCACTGCAGAAAAACTGGACGAAATCTTTATTAAAGATATGTATGACTCCACGGAAATTACTTTAGAAAAATATAATCAGCGTTCCTTAGGGGCAAAGACTAAGGATGCTATTTGCCGACTCTTATCACCACTTTTATAACGAATCGTAGAAAATTTTGTAGAAAAATTTTCTTACCATAAGGCGTTTCAACGAGAAGGGAGAAAGCAGGAGAATAATCTTTTTTCGCGAAGTTTATCGTTTATGTTTGGTTATATTAGATTACACAAAGAAGAATTGAAAATCCGAGAGTATTACCATTTCCGGGCTTATTACTGCGGACTCTGCCGGGAGTTGAATAGAAAATACGGCCGCTTAAGTACTTTATTGCTTAATTATGATGTAACATTTTTAGGCCTTTTTTTATCCTCCTTGACCCGGTGTCCGGAGAAATTTACTCAGAAAAGATGCTTCCTCCACCCGCAAAAAAAGCGGGCTTTTCTGGTAGATAATAATTGGCTGTCTTATGCTGCCGATATCAATCTCCTCTTAGCCTATCATAATTTACGGGACAATTGGATAGATGATGGCTCAAAAGCAGCTCTCACCGGATTAACATTATTAAAAAAGGATTATAAAAAAGCCGCTCACCTCCATCCGGCAGTGGATCAGTTAATTCGGGAAAAAACTCAGGAATTATCCCGACTGGAAAAAGAAAAAAGCCCCAACATTGATGAAGCAGCAGATACCTTTGCTAAGATTTTGGAAAACATTTGCCCTTTAGATAACTTTTCTCCCTCTATGGTTAAAGGAATTAAATGGCTGTTTTATAATCTGGGCAAATGGATTTACCTGGTGGATGCTTTAGATGATTTGGAGAAAGACATTAAGAAAGATGAATATAATCCCTTTGTTTATGCCTTTCAATACCAGAATGAAGGCTATGAAAAATTTCATCAACGGATCCGACCCCAGGCAGAATTTTTATTAAATTACACCTTAAGTCAGGTGGCTGAAGCCTATGACTTGTTGGATATCCGAAACAATCGAGGTATTCTAGATAACATCATCTACCTGGGTATAAATAAACAAACCGAGCAGGTATTGCATCGAAGGAGTTGTAAAAAACGTGAAGAAAAATTATTACGAAATACTTGGTGTCAGGGAGAATGCCTCCAAGGAAGAAATCCGTAGTGCTTACCGAGAATTGGTGAAAAAGTATCACCCTGATAAATACATGGATAATCCTTTGGCCGATTTAGCCGAGGAAAAGCTTAAGGAAATTAACGAAGCCTATGATTATCTCATGAACAATGCCCATCAGGAAACCTATACCTCATATCAAGAGCCGTCCAATCAAAGGAAAAGCTATCACAACTATCAAAGGGGTAATGAAGATTTTCAAAGGGTTAGAAGTTATATCCGCATGGGGAATTATGACGCTGCTTTCAGTCTCCTGCAAACTTTGGAGAGAAATAATGCGGAATGGTATTTTTTAAGCGGTCTGGTTTCCCTTGGCAAAGGGTGGTATCAGCAAGCGTCCGACCAGATTCAGACTGCCATGCGAATGAGTCCCGGAAATCCGGAATATATAAATGTTTGGAATGATATGAACGAAAGAATCTATCATTATCATGGGGCAGCACGTCAAAAAGGCTACCAGCAGAATAATAATCTATGTCAACTTTGTACCTGTCTCTATTGTTCCGACTGCTGCTGCGAATGTTGCGGAGGAGATTTAATTGAGTGCTGCTAATGAAGGATCGGCTAAAAGAATTGCCCTGAGCGGGATTCTTGCCGCCTGCTCCCTTTTGACCCTTTTTTTAGCCACCATTCTTCCCACCAATAGAATATTTTTTTATGGCCTAAGCTCCGTTTTTTGTGCCATAATCATTATCGAACACGACATCAAAGGGGGAATTCTCTTCTATATTGCTACGTCTTTATTAGCCCTGATACTGATTCCCAATAAACTGCGCTTGATTCCCTATATTATGATATTAGGCCATTACCCCATCTGGAAAACTTATATCGAAAGAGTCAACCATCTGGGCAAAGAAATTTTCTTAAAGCTTCTGGTGTTAAATCTGACCACCGGGGCTGCATACTATGGTTTCACCACGCTTTTTTTAATAAGTGTAGCCCTTCCCATAGATTTACGTCTTGTTTTTCTTATACTCCAGCCAATCTTCATTATCTATGACTATGTTTTTACCCTTTTCATCAGTTTTTATCTAAATAAGATTAAACCTTTGATCCAACAGTAAACCCTGAAAAAGGAACGTAAAAATGGGTTAATGTTAGCTCACAAGCAATACGATACCCGGAATAGTGAATATACTTAAAATAGTGCTGACAAAAATTAGTTTGGAAGCTAATTGATAATCATTACCGTACTTTGTAGCCAATATGGAGGTCAATGCCGCCACAGGCATGGATGCATAAAGCACGGGAATTTGCACCAGATATCCCTCACAATTAATTATTTTTAGGAAAATTAGCACCGTTAGCGGCAAAAGAACCAGCTTTTCTACACTACATAAAATGATTTTCAGATCTTGGAAAATAATTTTAATATTAAGATCTCCCAAAATCGACCCAATAAAAATCATCGCCAGGGGAGTAGTAAGACCGCCTAATAAGTGTAAAACATCATTAGCTACCAAGGGTAATTCCATAGATGTAGCGAGAAGGAAGAAACCAATACATACAGCAATGATACTGGGATTTATTATTTTCTTTAGCATAGAAACCCCGGAAAACGAATTTTGTTCTACTTCAGGTGATCTATGCGGGCGACTCATTACAACAACTCCAAAAGTCCACAAAAATATCGGGTTAATTACATCACAAAGAGCCATAAAAAACAAACCCTGTTCTCCAAAAACCGCGTAAGCAACAGGGTAACCCATGAAGCTGGTATTTCCAAAGACCAGGCTAAATTGGAAAATGTCCCTGGTGGTTCCGTCTATCCGAAATAATTTTACTGATAAATAGGAAGCTAAAACAAAAAAGACATATATGAAAAAAGATATAATCAATAACTGGATACTCTCTATCAGCAGTTTTGGGGAGAAAGTTATACTATTTAATGAAACAATAATCATGGAAGGAACTGTTACATTAACCAAAAGGCTGCTGATATCCTGATTCATATTATTGCTAATGAGCTTCTTTTTTTTGCAGATAAAACCAACAGAAATTAAGGAAAAAAGGATCATTACTTGGATAATTAAATTTGACATAATTTTTGTGCTCTTTTCTTCTTGTGTTTTAGTTTGTGCTTGTCTGAATTTGATATTCTCCAATTATACTATACTTCCTTCTCCCGATGTTAGCAAAATCCCTTCTTATGTACTGCCTTACCTGTTTTCTCCAATATCTAGGCTAGGAAATCTATGAAACTGTATGAAAAGTGCAAAATATCGAATACTAATAGATATATCCTGATCATACTCTTTAAGGTGAAAAGATGAACCCTCATGAAATTTATCATCGAATTTTGGTCAACCTGGCTCGCCATATCCGGGAAAGAGATACCAAGGACAAAGAGCGGCTAATCCGAGGCATTGTTTCGGAATGTCTTCCAGAGAAAAAAGAGGATCAGAAAATATACCGTCAGGTAGAAAAACAGTTAGACTATCTCCTAAAAGAAGACAAAGATGATCCTCCTCTAATCGATTTCATCGAAGAAATGTGCCAAGAATGTGAGACATCCGCCCAGCATCCCTGTACCGACGCCTGCCCCACAGGAGCTATTTCATGCAGTGACGGAATACATCATATCAACCGAGATCTTTGTGTGGAATGCGGCAGATGCATTAATACTTGCATTTCCGGAGCAATCGTTGCCCGCTCTGAATTTGCCCAAGTTGCCACCATGCTTTATGATAGCAGTATGAAACCGGTTTATGCCATTCTCGCTCCCTCCTTTGTCGGTCAGTTTGGCCAGGAGGTGACTCCGGAAATCTTTAAATCAGCCCTCCGGTCAATGGGCTTTACCGAGGTTTTTGAAGTAGCCTTGGCTGCAGATATTACTACCTTATATGAGGCTGAAGAATTCTGCCAACGCATGGAACGGGGAGAAACGTTTATGATCACATCCTGCTGTTGCCCGGCTTTTATTAAATTTATTGAAAAAATTCGCCCTAAGGTGGCCAATTTAGTTTCCCCTACAGTCTCCCCCATGATTGCCATGGGAAAAATGTTAAAAGAAAGAGAAAAAAACGCCCGAGTGGTCTTTATCGGGCCCTGCATCGCCAAAAAAAATGAAGCAAAAAGACCGGATCTTGCTCCCGCAGTTGACTGTGTTTTAACATTTAAAGAAACCAAAGCCCTCTTAGAAGCGGCAGAAATTAAACTAGACGGTTCCTTGGGAAGATTGGAAATAAACGATGCCTCTCATGATGGGCGGATCTATGCTCATACCGGAGGTGTCACCGAAGCCATCACCAGAGCAGTGAAAACAAACAATATTAAGCTTAAGATAAAACCGGTAAAAGGCAACGGTTTAAAACAATGCGGGGAGCTTTTAGAGAAAATCGAGAAAGGCAAAATTGATGCAAATTTCATGGAAGGAATGGGATGTCCCGGCGGATGTGTAGGCGGACCCGGAACCATCATTAAGATAGAGGAAGCCGCCCCATACGTGAAAGAATTTGCTGAACGCTCAAAACATTTCGCCGCAGGCGATAATCCTACCGCTCATGAATGGATGGAGGACTATTATAAAATTGCCGATACCTTATCGAAGAAAATGTCAATGCAGGCTAAACAGAATACTGATGGGAACTATCATCAGCAGCCTGGAGAATTTTTGTCATAGAGATGATGGGATTCAGAGAAATCCTTTATTAATTCTTCTTTTGCCCTACGGGGCAATTTCTTGATATAGTACTCTCTTTTCATGGCTTCTTCCCTGGAGGAAAATTCCTCATAATATTTCAAAACCACAGGAGTCCGACCCCGGGTATATTTTGCTCCTTTTCCCTGGTTATGTTCCTGGATTCTTTTTTCCAGATCCGTTGTCCATCCTGTATAAAAAGTGCCGTCACAACACTGAATAATATAAGTATAATTCATCCTTTATCCTCAAAATTGACTGATTGATTTTTTGTCTAATTTATTCCTCCATAAGCTTAACACGAATTTGCTCTCCCCGGCCGTTATTTTCCTGCCAGGAAATATAAAGTTTTCCGTAGTACTCTTGAAAGGTTATGCCCGATGATGTTTCCGGTGTAGAATAGTTTATTACCTCATCCTTTACAGGAACCCAATTGTTGGATTCCGTATCCAGGAATTTCATTCTTACGATCCCATTTTCCGTCCAAGCAGCATAAAGCACCCCGTTATATTCTTTTCCGGTTAACATATAAACGCTCTGGTTAGCATCAAAATTTAAACTACCCTGATCTGATTCTTCCCAAATAGAGTCGTAATATTTTTTCACCCGAACCTGGAATCTTTTAGCCTCGTCCCGTTCCGCCCAAATCAGGTAAAGATAATTTGTTCCCGGCACTAAGACAGGCATATCCGCTATTTTCGCAGCATCATAGTTTAATCCACCGCCGTCAATCTGCTTCCATTCCCACTCGTTCCCCTCGGTAACGTTAAATCTTTTTACCTTGATTTTTCCCTTTTCACTCCAGGCAGCATAGATATTGCCATGATAACTGGCTAAATAGGGTAAAGTAGCGTTATGATTGGGATTTTCATTAAGCATCCCTGAAACCTGTCCCTCTTTTTCCAACGGCAGCCAGTGTTGTCCGTCAAATACTTTTGCCCGGACTTGATTTACGACACCATTTCTTTCTATCCAAAGAGCAAATAATTTTTCATCATTTGCCGCAAGTTTGATATTAAACGCTTTATTCCCGCTAAAACTTAAGTTTTCTGCTTCACTCCAATTATTTTCGGAAGGGTTATATTTCCTAACATAAACCTGGAAGATTTTATCTTCCCCGGTTTCTTCGTACCAGGCAAGATATAATTCTCCCTTAAACTCAGATAAAACCGGGTTATAGGCATTTTTATGCTCATCAATATTAATGGGGACTTCCTGGGTATCCTGCCATTTGACACCGTCATATTTTTGTACCCGGATTTCTCTGCATCCGTTTCTAGATTCGACCCAAGCAGTATATAATTCCTTCTTAAACTCAATCATTTGGGGAGTAATACATGAGTTAGAAGCTTCGCTATTTAAACCGCCTCCGTCCATCGGGTTTGTGATTAAGAATTGAATTCTATGATTCATAGTATCAGCTACAAAAACATTTCCCTTCTTATCTACCCCAATCCCCTTCGGTTCGTTAAATCCACCTTCCCGCCCGCTTTCAAACTCGCCCCAAGTAGCAAGAACAACACCCTCAGGACTTAATTTTTGCACTCTT
The DNA here is from genome assembly GCA_050952465.1 of Bacillota bacterium. Lineage (GTDB taxonomy): Bacteria > Bacillota > Dehalobacteriia > Dehalobacteriales > Dehalobacteriaceae > DUPU01. The sequence goes on from JBMNKZ010000014.1 coordinate 105,089, forward strand.
TGTCTATAACCATCTTCCGTGACATAAATAAATCCAGCTTGATCTACCGCTATTCCTGAAAGAGAAGTAAAACTCCATGAATTAAGAAAATTTCCCTGAGTATCAAACTTATGAATTCCCTTTGTATCTGTCACATAAACATAATTACTTCCGTCTACTGCCACGGCATTAACATTGTTAAACTGGGCATCACCCGGACCCGTCCAAGTTGTAATAACCATACCGTTACTATCAAACTTCTGAATCCGATTCCCACTGTCAGCAACATAGATACATCCCATATTGTCTACGGCTATGCCCCTGGGAGCACCAGGTATGCTCCATTTAGTTTGAAACACCCCGTCTTTATTAAATTTTTGTACCCTTTTATTAAAGGTATCAGATACGTAAACATTGCCTGAGCCGTCCAGTGCTATGCCCAGAGGAGTGGTATCAAACCTAAACTGGCCGTCACCACTGCCCTTTTCTCCCCAGGAACTAATCAAACTGCCTGTGGCATCATACTTTTGAATTCGACTGTTTCTTCTATCTACCACATAAATATTTCCATCCTGATCAACCATCACTGCCCATGGTTCGTTGAGCCGTCCCTCTGTAATGCCCTTGCTTTCCCAAACAGCCATGAGATTTCCTTCGTTATTTAGCTTTATAACCCGATTATGATCTTGATCGGAAATAAAAATTTCCCCATGACTGTTTACAGCTACACCAAAGGGGTTTCCTAATCCCCCAATAGATTCTGGTGCTTGCCAGGCAAATAAAAAAGTACCATCTGCATTAAACTTTTGAATCCGGTTATTGCTTGTATCAGCCACATAAATATTTCCATCTTGATCTACGCAAATTCCATAGGGGAATTGAAATTGTCCGGAATTGCTGCCGAAACTACCCCATTCTTTTTGTAAAGTGCCATTTATATCATATTTTTGCACCTGGTGATTAAAACTGTTCACGACCCAAATGATATCATTACCGTCAACTGTGCTAGATATTGAGATTCCGGCAGGTTCACCACCTACACTCCAGATCCCAGAGGAGCCATCGGATTTTAGTATTTGGATACGCCTATTCCCACTATCACTAACATAAATGTTTTTATTTCTATCCACCCCAATCCCACAGGGTGAATTGAATTGATCTTTTCCCCCAAATTTTGCTACGAAATTTCCCATGGAATCAAACTTTTGAATACAATTATTCTTTATATCCGTAACATATACGTCACCGTCACGATCCAGCGTTATAGCCTTTGGACTTGAAAACTCCCCCTCCCCACTGCCCTGCTTTCCCCATTCCGTGATTATATTTCCATCCCGGTCAAACTTAATAATTCTAAAGTTTAGGGTATCAACCACATATACATTGTCATTTTTATCTATAGCTATCCCAGCGGGAGAAAGAAAAGAAGGCAAGGAAGGAGAAGGAACTACCGGGGTAAATTCCATTGCCTGCCCTATTATTGGCATCAATAGTATTAAGGCATTAATCATGATCAGGCTTATAATAAACTTTTGTTTCACAAGAAAACCGACAAATTGTTTCATTCCCACTACTCCCCCTTAAACATTCCCTTTGCGTTTTCTACCCTTTTACACCTTTTAATTTCAATTTCCATCACCGGGACTTATCCCCAGCTTTTAAAAAGTTTATCCTTCCATTTTTACCAATCTTACTATATATTAACATATCATTTGACATAATGCACAAGATTTCCCTAAATTTGGGGTATCTTTTTCTAGGAAATTATCCATACTTTACTGGAGTGCATAATTTCCTACATAAAGAAAAATTGGCTTGCGCCAAGCCTCTGGAGCTGGCGGAAGCCTTATTTGCACTTAGATCTATCAGAAAAAAGTTATACCTTGTAAAAGACCAAAAAAAAACAAGCAGATTACTCCGCTTGTTTAGGTAAGTTTACTTTAAACTCCGTCCCTGAATTTAATTTACTTTTTACTTCTATTTTTCCTTTATGAGCCTCCACAATAGATTTAACAATGGCAAGACCAATTCCTGCCCCTCCTGTCAATCGTGTTCTTGACTTATCCGCCCGATAAAATCTTTCAAAGATAAAGGGCAAATCCTCATGGGGAATCCCGATCCCGTTGTCTGATACTATTAGTTGTACTTGATCCATGGTTTCATTAATTTCTACTTTAACTTTACTCCCCGGCGGAGTATATTTTAAAGCATTGGATAAGAGATTGATCAGTACTTGTTTTATTTTATCCCGATCGGCTAAAATCCAAGACTCACTACCAGCCAAATCTAGGGTTACCCCTTTCTTTTGAAAATCTCCTTGGTAATTCTCCACCACATGTTCCGCTAAAACCGAGATATTAAACTCATCCTTATTTAACAAAAGATTTTCGCTATCATGGCGGGCCAGCATCTCTAAATCCCCCACCAGGCGGTTAACCCGCAAAATTTCCTCATGACAGCTTTTTAATCTCTCCGCATCTGCCGTCCAAATCCCATCAATCATAGCTTCCATATTCCCCTGAAGAGTAGCCAACGGAGTCCTAAGCTCGTGAGCAACATCGGCAGTCAGTATTTTGCGCAGTCTTTCCTGGTTCTCTAAACTATCAGCCAAGTTATTCACCGTAACTGTCAGCTGACAAATTTCTTTGGTATTGGATTCTTCCTTAATCTGGCCGCCAAAGTATCCTTGGGAAATCATTTGCGCCGTATCAATAACACGGGAAATGGGAGTACTTAGCCTTTTTGCCATAAGCACTCCCAAAAACAGAGCAAACAGGATCGCTAAAATCCCCGCAATGGCGTTAAGTTTATTTAGCGTGTTAACAAAAGCGATATCAGTTGTAGACATATAAAAGGGGCCGTAATATCCGATTTCAACCCTGCCTACCTCTTTATCAGCAACGATTATAGGATATGGTTTTTCCTGATAACCACCTTTTAAATTGGGATCATAAGCATTCATCGTCTGCGACATTTGACTGATAATCCGCTGGCACATCCCGTTATTGTGAACTTGAGCATCCCACATAACTTTACCTGATTTATCTTTAATTTTGATAATTAAACCGTTTTCTAGGGCCGTGACGCCAATACTCTCCAAAGAAGAGGAACTCCATTGATAGTTTTTTAAATACTGCTGCCGAATTGACTCGACCAAGGCCAGGTTTTGTTGTTCTTGATTTTCCCGGACATATTCCCGAAACTGTTTCTGTAAAAACAAATTTGTCAGTACACTGATTAAAAGAATGCTGATTAAGGCAACTAAAACATAAGAAACGGATAACTTTGTTTTTAGGCTGTACTGCACCTTCACTCACCGCCAAATCTATAGCCAATTCCGTAAACGGTCAATATATAACAAGGGTTTTTCGGATCTGTCTCGATTTTTTGACGGATATTCTTAATATGAGTATCAACAGTTCGGTCAAAGCCGTCAAAATCGCCCCCTAAAGCGATGGAGATTAGTTCATCCCGAGTGAAAACTTTAGCCGGATATTTTATTAGCGTCATCAAAATTTTATATTCATTAGGGGTGAGATTTACTAACTTCCCTTTCTTTCTGACTTCATATTTAATGTGATTAATAGTTAAGTCCCCATTATTAAACTCCAACACATTAGCAAGAGGAACAGGCTCCTCGGAGACCCTTCTGAGCAGGGCGTTTACTCTGGCCACTAGTTCTCTGGGACTAAAAGGCTTTGTAATATAGTCATCGGCGCCAATGTCAAGTCCTTTAAGAATATCCTCTTCCTCCACCTTAGCCGTTAGCATCATAATGGGTACGCGGGACTTTTTTCTTAAACTTCGGCAGATCTCTTCCCCGGACATATCCGGGAGCATCAAATCAAGAATTATTAAGACATGGTTTTCCTTTTCAAAAAGTCTTAGGGCTTCCCTACCGGAATACACCTTGTCCACCCGGTAGCCATTGTGTTCAAGATATGATCCTACCACTTCGGCAATTTTTTCTTCGTCATCTACAACGAGAATTTTCTTTTCCATGCTCACTATGCTCTCCTATAGCTTCGCCCTTTTCAGGCTGAGAGAATTCGTGACCACCGATACAGAGCTAAAAGCCATAGCACCACCGGCAATGACCGGATTTAACAGCCCTAATGCGGCAAAAGGAATGCCAATAATGTTATAAATAAAAGCCCAAAAAAGATTCTGCCTGATTTTACGGATGGTCTTACGGGAAAGCCTAATGGCCATAGGAATTGACCTTAAATCCCCGCGCATCAAAGTAATATCCGCCGCTTCCATGGCCACATCCGTTCCGGTACCAATGGCCATACCCACATCGGAAGTCGCCAGAGCCGGCGCATCATTGATGCCGTCTCCCACCATGGCTACTATCATGCCAGCCTTTTTCAGTTTTTCAACTTCTTCCGCCTTTTTTTCGGGAAGAACTTCGGCTAATACATGATCTATCCCCACTTGTTTGGCAATCGCCTGAGCCGTCCTTCTATTATCCCCGGTAATCATATAGACTTTGATTCCCATGTGATGCAAATCGGCAATGGCATCTTTGGAGTTTTCTTTGACTGTATCAGCAACAGAAATGACACCAAGGAGATTATTATCTACTGCCATCAGCATCGCTGTCTTTCCCTCTTCTTCCATGCGGGCAACAATTTCTTCCACATCAGTGGTGGAAATATTATTTTCCTGCATCAATTTTCTGGTTCCAATAATAACATTTGTTCCCTTAATCACTGCCGCCACACCTCGGCCGGGGATGGCTGTAAACTTTTCCGGATCAGAGATCGTTTTTAATTCGTCCTTACCTTTTTCATAGATAGCCACACCTAAAGGATGCTCCGAATTTTTTTCCGCCACCGCTGCTAATTTTAATATCTCCTGACCTTCCGTTCCATCCAAGGAGATAATATCCGTTACTGCCGGTTCCCCCTTGGTAATGGTACCGGTTTTATCCAGGATAACAGCATTAATTTTATACGCCATTTCCAAGTGCTCCCCGCCTTTGATTAAGATACCGTTTTCCGCGCCTTTGCCGGTTCCCACCATAATGGCGGTAGGTGTAGCCAGGCCTAAGGCACAGGGGCAGGCAATGACCAAGACGGAAACCGCACTTACCAAAGCAGGTGTAATATTCTGTCCCTGGTCAAAACCAAAATAGCGAATCAAGAATGTTAAAAGAGCAATCCCGATCACCACAGGGACAAACACCCCGGATACCTGATCGGCAATTTTTTGAATGGGGGCTTTAGACCCTTGAGCGTCTTCCACCATTTTGATAATTTGAGAAAGGGCAGTATCCTTACCGATTTTCGTGGCCTGGAATTTAAACGTTCCAAACTTGTTTATCGTAGCCCCAATCACCAGGTCTCCCGCCTTCTTTTCCACAGGTAGACTTTCCCCAGTCAGCATAGATTCATCCAGAGAAGAATTGCCTTCGATAATTTTGCCGTCTACCGGGACTTTTTCTCCCGGCCGGACGATAATCACATCTCCTAATTCCACCTCTTCCACTGGAATGTCAACTTCTTGTCCGTTTCTAACCACCCGGGCAGTTTTTGCCTGAAGGCCCATTAATTTTTTGATAGCTTCCGATGTTTTCCCTTTCGCCACAGCCTCCAGATATTTGCCGAGGAGAACTAAGGTAATAATCACGGCAGCGGCTTCAAAATAAAGATCCTTCATAGCCATACCCGGCATCAATTCCTGGAAAAAGGCATTATACAAGCTGAAGAAATAAGCCGCAGAAGTACCCATGGCAATGAGAACATCCATATTGGCACTTTTCGCTCGTAAAGCATAAAAGGCATTTTTGTAAAATCTAAATCCGATGATAAACTGTACCGGGGTGGCAATAATCAGCTGGAAAAACTCATTATGAAGATATGGAGCATCAACCTTTAGTAAAGTAAAGACCATGGCCAGGATTAAGGGAGAACTTAGGACCGCTGAAATAATTAGTTCTCTTTTCAGGCGTCTGGTCTCTTTCTCCCTCTGCTCCTTTTCCCGATCCCGGGAAACTTCCTCCGCCCGTTCTGCGCTGTAACCCATATCTACTACTGCTTTGATCATATCGGAGACCTTTATCTTTGAGCTGTCGTATTCCACAACTGCAGTTTCGGTGGCTAGATTTACTCCCGCCTTTTTAACTCCATCTAACTTATTCAGCATCTTTTCTATTCTGGCGGAGCAGGCGGCACAACTCATGCCTCCAATTTTTAGGGATATGGCGGTTTTAGCTAACTCCTCCTCAGGAATTACCCTATATCCTAATCCTTTAATGGTGTCATTTATCTTTTCATCATTTAATAATGATGGATCGTAATCCACAATAGCTTTTTCCATAGCAAAATTAACATTAGCATCCTTTACCCCATCCAGCTTCTTTAATCCTTTTTCTATTCTTGCCGCACAGGCGGCGCAGGACATGCCCGCAATGGTATAGGTTTTTTTTGTATCCATATCAATAGATTCCTCCCATTGAACAGCCTCCCCGGTTGGAGGTAAGGCTTGAACTTCTTGATTTACTTCTTCCAGATTTACTTATTATTAATATCATCTACAACTTTTACATATCCATTCAATAGCCCATCCTACAGCTAATAGACACAGCATCCGCCGCGAACTCTGCCCGAAGGAAATTCATTCGCACTCTCCAGGTCTTTTTCCGATACTTTGGTGACATCGGATACCACTTTTATTTTACTGCTAATCATTCCCATCCAGCATGTATATACTATATCACCCTCTTCTTCCGGGGTAAACTCAATTATATTATCCCCCGGAACAAGTTCTATTTGCTGATTAAATTCAGGAATAGTTATGGGGTTATTGCATCCATTTAAGTCTCTCCGGTCAACTTTGATCGTCCATTTGACCGGGATCCCTTTTTGGACAATAATGGGAGTATATCTCCCCGATTCCATTTGGGTGGTGATCTCCTGAACATTTCCTGTTATTTTGGCCACATTTCCGGTTTTGGCCGAAGCCAGGGATACCGACATTCCGGACAAATTAAGTCCCCTATTTACCATAAGTACGCCTAGCACCACCACTAAAATCATACTTACCTTTAACATCCTGTGGGTAAATCTGCTGCTAAGGAAAGAACTAACGGCACCAAAACCAAATACTAAGGGTACAGTTCCGACACTAAAAAAGAACATAGACAAGGCCCCGGCGGTAAAACTTCCTGTGCCTAAAGCGTATAACTGCATGGCCTGAAGGGGACCGCAGGGCATTAAGCCATTTAACAAACCGACATAGAAAGGCCCATTCTTCCTGGCATTGCCATAGATTTTATTGCCAAAAATCCTAGGCATCCTGGGGGTAAACCGTTTTAACCAGGGAAAGATATTTAACATGTTTAATCCCATGATAATCATCAGAACCCCGGAAATAATTACGACTATCCCTCTCGCAGAGCCGGAAAAACTCACCACAGAACCTAAAGCACCTACCACCCCACCAATTAAGGTGTAGGATATTACCCGGCCGCTGTTATAAAGGATGCTGGGTATAAATTTCGCTAAATTTGAGCTTCCCTCCCTAAATTTATAGGAAACACACTGGGAAAGATTAATACCCCCGCACATAGCAATACAGTGTAGGGAGGTTAGAAGCCCAACAACAAAAAGTATCCCATAGCCCATAGATTGATCCACCTGAGGAATAAAATTAAATCCCACTGTATTTTTGATCAGCATATATAGGGCAAAAATGATAATTCCTATCCCCAGCAGTTGATTGATATTCATTTTTTCCTGATGGTGCATGGAATTAGGGGGATTCCCTGCTTTTAAGCTGTCACCTTCATTAAGTACCTGGTAATCAAGTTTCTCAATAACTGCGATAATCTTTCCCAGGTCTGTGATATTACTATCATAAGCTACCTGAACAGTTGCATCACTAAAACTTGCTTTTACCTCATAAACCCCGTTTACCCTTTTTACGGTATTTTCTATTTTCATTTCACAACCGGTACAGCTCATTCCTTCAATATGAAGGATTTTCCGCACTTGGTTCTCCCCCACAAAAATCCCTTCTTCCTGATCCTAAAAGTTATTTAGAAATTAAACTTATTTTATTATTTGCCCCAATTGGAAAAAAGCTCGGCACAAAAATTGACCAGCATAAAAACCATAAATACACCTGCAGCCACTAAAACTATTTTTGCAAGCTTTCCGTTTTTCGCATTTACTTGATTTTCCTTTTTCACTATGTTCCCACCTCTTCTTTTTATAAGAGTATTTTAACTACTGCTTGTGAAGAAATTATGAAGAGCATGGGCAATTTTCCCTTTTCCCACTACTGAATAAATCAGGTTAAATGATAAAGAATATCTTTAATAGTCAAAATAAGCTTGGACAGGAAGTTTAAATAACTATGAATAAAAAAATTACCTTAGGGTTGTCAGCAGCATGCCTCGGTTACTTTGGGGTAAAATGGGGCAGCCGATTCTTAATAAATAAAGTATTTGACTCGGCACTAAAAAAAGTTATGACCGATATGTATGACGAAAATATTTGGGAACTAATTTCGGCTGCTACCAGGATTGGGCCCCAAATAGTTATAGAGACAAACTTAAGAGCCCAAGAGGGGAAATTAATTAACCGACCTTTAGGTTCACCCAAAAAGTTTCCTTCCCTGGATAGTTTAATGTTTAATATTGCTCAGTTGGCAAATTTGCCAACCCCCATTGAAACCCCGGTGGACACTTCTGTAATCATCGGAAAGCAGGCTAAAAAACCTTTCAAAATCAGCCTACCCATGATGGTATCCGCCATGGCCTACGGAGAAGCATTAACTGCCGATGCTAAATGGGCCTTGGCTAAGGGTGCATCTATGGCTAAAACAGCTATTTGCTCCGGAGAAGGTGCCTTTTTACCGCAAGAAAGAGAAGCGGCTGATATTTATATCTATATGTATAATCGGGGTGACTGGAATAAAGATGAAAGAATTCTCCAAAACTGTTCCGGAATTGAAATTCAATTTGGGCAAGGTGCTTTAGGCGGTGTGGGTCATGTCCTTCATGCCAATACCATTGACCGAGAACTGAGGAAAGCTCTGAACTATCCCAAAGGAAAAGATGCTATTGTCCATTCCCAACAGTTAAATGTGCAGGATCCTGCCGATTTGCCCAAGTTTATTGAATACCTGAAAGATGAAAGTGGGGGAGTCCCAGTTGGGGTGAAACTTGCCGCAGGCAAATACCTTGAAAAGGATTTAGAGATTGTCTGCCATGCCGGAGCAGATTATGTTGTTTTAGATGGTGCGGAAGCAGGAACAAAAGGCGGTGCGCCTATTCTTGAGGATGACTTTGGCGTTCCCACTGTGTTTGCTATCCCCCGGGGAGCAGAATGGCTCTATAAAACCGGTTTTCATAAAAGTGTATCTCTGATTGCCAGCGGAAAAATCCGCACACCCGGCGAAGTTCTAAAAGCCATCGCCCTGGGTGCGGATGCCTGCTACACTGGAACTACTGCCTTATTTGCTATGACCCACGATCAGGTCCTAAAAGCACTGCCCTACGAACCTCCTACTCAGGTGGTATGGTATAACGGAAAACACAAGGGTCAATTCAAAAAAGAAAAGGCAGCCCAAACTCTGGCCAAATTTTTCCTATCATGTAAGGCGGAAATAGAAGTAGGCGTAAAATCCTTAGGGAAAAAGACTATTAGAGAAGTCAACAGGGATGACCTTTTTTCCATTGACGAAACCATTGCCCGGGGACTAAAAATTCCTATGGCCTATGAACGCCCCTAAATATAAGCTAAAAGGGCGTTTTCATGAAGTTAATCTTTCAGGACACGTATATACATATCCTTTTTCACCCCGGACATAACCTAAAATGGTAACATTATATTCCTGAGCTAAACTTACTGCTGCAACAGTGGGTGTAGATCTAGACACTAGTACTGGGGTTCCAAGCCTTATTATCTTGGTCATTATTTCCGATGAAATTCTTCCACTTACAAAAACAATACTGTTGCTGGATAAATTGATCCTACGATTCTTCAGCAACATTCCGGTTATCTTGTCAAAACAATTATGTCTGCCGATATCTTCATTCATAATCGAATAATCGGGAGTATGAAACAAGACACTGTGTACTCCCCCAACATCTTTGAATATTTCAGATTGGTTGATAAAATCATTCATAAGCGTCACAATTGTGCTAATTGAAAATGTAGTTTCACTTTTAACCTGTAAGTACTTGTTTTTTTTCAAAGGATTGATATAAGTAAAGCATCTCCCACAACCGGAAGTAATACTTCTTAGGCTTTCCTGCCGGTTAAGCGGTATATTATCTTTCAATTTAACTATAACCGCAAACATCCTTTCATCATAATAAATGCTTAAAATATCATCATAGGAATTAATTACCCCTTCATTATAGAGAAAACCAATGGCTAACTCTTCCTGACATTGATTAAGACAAAGGAGAGAAACAAGTTCCACTTCGTTGACAAATATTTTCAATGAAATCTCAGAAATTACTTTTTTACTGCTAGGTCTTAATGAGTAACTACCATTCACTTTGCTTATTTGCATTACAGCACATTCTTCGTAGATTTTACCTTCCAAGAATTTTACCTGCCTTTCAGTTATAATGACTGTCACAGCTTAACCGAAAAATTTTTTCAACAAAACTCGAAAATAATTGTTCCGGAATACTTTAATTGTTCCTTCTGCCCCACCTAATATGCATATTTAGGAACTTAAAAAACGTACAGTCCGCAAAAACTGATATCAATATAACAGAATCTAATCGTTTTTGTCATTAGTTTTTCCGTAATATTATCCCGGTGTTTGGATTTTCCTTTTGGTTCAAAGCATTCCTCTTATATTTGGATTACCGCTATCCTGACGGATTTTTCTCAGTTTGATTCTGGGAATGCTCATGCGTGACGGCGGAGGATAAGGAGGAGGATTTGGCGGTGGAGGACGGGGAACCAGGTAAAAATGGCTGCCTTAAAATAAACACTATATATAGTTTCAGTTGGTTCATCTAAAGGGAGCTGGGAGTCTCTGTTAAGTTTACCCGGCTCTAAGTCATTTTATAATGAGACTCCCTTTACTCCACTAGCTTATAAAGCTGAAAAGATGAGGTTCGGGATAGAACCCCATAAATATTAAAAATCCCTTTTTTATATATGTCACGCAAGTTATGCGCGATTTAAGTAAAAAAGGGTTTTTTATTGAACAATTGCATTTCTTATATTAGTGTCAAATTAGTGTCAAATTTTTTTAGGGTTGCATTCAGATGTACCTCTTCGAGCAACGTTACGTAAGTATATAATATAGCTGAAAACTATGACGGAGATAATCACTAGTGTTAACCACTTGAAAAGGATGTCCGACAGGGACGCATAAATTCCAATATACCCAAATAGAATAAAAATCCCACCTGATACTGTTTTGACTGTCCGTTCAGGGATTTTCTTACCCATAACAACACCAATAACAATCCCGATAATATTTGAGACCATCATCCCTGCTGTCGATGCAGCTAACACAGTAAAAATATTATTATATTTAGCAGCGAGCGTTATAGTTGCTAGTTGTGTCTTGTCCCCCATTTCAGCAATAAAGAAAGCAATAAATACTGTCCAAAATGGACTAAAATAATCTTTTTTATCTTCGCCTTCTAAAGTATCGCCTCTAAAAGTCCAAAGACCAAAAAAGACAAATGATATGGCCGCAAGTAATTGTATGGTTGACATAGGTATTAATCTAGTTAAATAATCTCCTACAATAACAGCAAAAAAATGGTTAAATATTGTTGCCCCAAATACGGCGGCTAAAACTGTTCCTGCTTTAAATCTAGTGGCAAACGCCATACCTAACAACTGTGTTTTATCTCCCATTTCACCAAGTACCACAACTGCAAAAGTTGTTATTAAAGCTTCAATATCACTAAAAATATCCCTCACTACCTTTCATTGTTATTGAATAATAAACAGATAATTTTATTGCACCCCCTGTAATAAAATAAAAATAACCTTTAGGCACATAAAATGTGTCTAAAGGTCTCGTTAAACAGAAAAACTGTCGTTTTTGCCAGATCCAAAGATCAGTATGTTGACAAAAACTTAATAACTACTCCCCTTTAGGAGGATATAAAGTTAATAATATCTTACATAGATATATTGTTAAAGTCAAGAAAATTTAAATTATTACTATTTTAAACATACTACTCAATTTATTTTGTTTTTAACCTGACTATGCTAATGAAAATGGCATGACCTATTAAATTTGAAATAACAGTTTTCCATCCTTGTAACCTTAACCCAAAAAGGCCGGGGTTTTTCAGAATTCCCTTCCGCATATAAGGGTTTACCCAACCGACGATTGGAAAAAGAAAAGAAGAGACTAGAAAAACCACAATGCCAAATTTTAAAGATTGAACTTCTTGGTGACCCTTGATTTTTGGTTTTAATGTACGAAACAAAGCTACCCAACTTACTGCGCCTGTATAGAATATCAATCCACCTAAAAAGGAAGCCTTTTTACCGGGTGGAAGAAAAATAGTTCCATTAGCGGTAGCATTATCTATCCTTGTTAATCCAATCTGTGGAGCTAGACGAAAAAAAGCCTCCATTGCTCCAGCTCCTAATAATGCAGCTAGCCAAGTTTTTGGTTCTTTAGAATAATTAAAAGATTTTTTCACTATTTTAATGTAGGGTTTAACATACTTCTTAGTCAAAGGTTTACTCCCATTACGGAAATTATCATTTATATTATTGTATTTTTACAAAAATATAATACATAAATAAATCCCCTGTCATAGCCGGATATATGCGCTCTTTTCATTTCTGTAAGGGAGTTTACTTGGTATTTTGAATCAATTACCTTTGTATTTATTCTAATTTCCCACCCTCAATGACTAGACTCTCTATAAAACTTTCTCCGTATACATCTGCTAATGTTTCATTATAGGCCTCATGTATAAAATTCTCTGCGCCTAGGGAAGCAAGTTCATTGTTAATCCAGTCCAGAAGCTCTTTATTGCCCTTAGCAACAGCAGGTGCTATAGTATCCTGTCCACCTAATGTTGGAACGCCAACACTAAAACCGGGATTTTCTTTTGCCCAGGCAATTACTTCAGTATTATCGTTTGCTATGGCTGCTCCACGACCGTCCTTTAATGCTTCAAATATTTCTGTGTACTGTTCAAATTTTAATAATTCAATATCCGGATGATTTTTTGTAAAATAAGTCTCAGCAGTTGTGCCTTTGGCAACAATAACTTTTTTGCCTTTCAATTGATCGACTGATGTAATTTTAGCACTATCCGGTGATACTATTCCTAGAGAAACCTTCATATAAGGATTTGCGAAATCAACTTTTTGTTTTCTCTCATCAGTTACAGTAAAATTGGCCATTATGATATCTACCTTGTTAGATTCTAAATATGCCACCCTGCTTGCTGCATCAACTAATACAAACTCAACTTTGGATTCATCACCTAAAAGGTCTTTTGCGAACCTTTTGGCAATATATACGTCAAAACCTTGATTCTTACCATTTGCATCTACAAAGCCAAAGGGGGGCTTATCACTAAACACTCCAATTCTAATAACTCCCCGTTCCTTAATTTCAGCAAGGGAACCTTTCTTTTCTGATTCCAAAGAATTACCTGTTGTGCTTGATGTTTTACTACTGCAACCTGTAAATATCCCTAAAACCACTATTGAAATAATTAATGCCAGTAAAACCTTTCTGATATTTTTCATTTTACGCTCTCCCTTTCATTTTGCGATTTAATAATTAAATATGTTTAAAAAGTGCTTAGCACGTTCCGTCTTCGGGTTTTCAAAAAATTCATCCGGTTCCGATATTTCACATATTCTACCTTCATCAATAAATACTATTTTATCGGCAACAGCATGAGCAAAGGACATCTCATGAGTTACAATAACCATTGTCATTCCTTGCTTTGCGAGATTTAATATAACATCAAGGACCTCCCTTACCATTTCAGGATCAAGGGATGCTGTTACCTCATCAAAAAGCATTATCTTCGGGTTCATACACAATGCTCTTACAATAGCGATTCGTTGCTTCTGGCCTCCGGAAAGCTGCCGAGGGTAAGAGTCTTGCCGGTCGAGGAGTCCAACCCTATCTAATAACTGTCTTGCCAAAGTCAGCACCTCAGTTTTATCCCTTTTTTGTACCTTCGTGGGGCCTAAAATTATATTTTCGATAACTGTCATGTGTGGAAAAAGGTCATAATTTTGGAACACCATCCCTATCTGTTGGCGAATTTCTTGCCAGTTTATATTTTTATTAATAAGACTTTTATTTTGAAATTTTATATCACCTTCCTTAATATCCTCAAGACCATTTAGACATCTTAAAAGAGTGCTTTTCCCACAACCTGATGGACCCAGGATAACAACAACTTCACCCCCACGGATGCATAAATTAATATTTTCTAATACTTTTTTCCCGTCATATTCCTTATGCAGGCCCTTTATTTCGAGTATTACCTCATTGTTTTCCTTACCTATGATAGTCACCTCCACTCCATTTGTTTTCCAGCCTATTAGATATTATTGAAAGAGGGTAACAGATTATAAAATATAACATGAATATGAAGCCGTAAACCCAAAAAGACGCTGTAGGTACTTCCAAACGTGAAAGCTCTATAATCTGCTGACCTACCTTTATAACATCGATAACTCCTATCAATACTACCAAAGAAGTAGTTTTAACCATTCTTGTAGCTAAATTTATGGCACCGGGCAACATTCTTCTCACAGCCTGCGGTATCAGAATATACCTATAAAGCCCCCAAAAGCTTAATCCGATAGCTTTTCCGGATTCAATCTGGTGCCTTGGCAAAGATTCCAATGAGCCTCTTACGATATCCCCCATCTCTGCAGCACCCCAAAGACTAAATACAATAATAGAAACAGTTTGACCATCAAGATCAATATTCAACGCCGTAGTAACTCCAAAATACATAATAAACAACCAAACAAGGATTGGTATTATTCTAAATAGCTCGAGATATAATCGACAAATCAGGTGTATCAATTTTGATTTTGATGTCCATATAACCCCAAAAACTATTCCAAGTAAAGAACCTAAAATAATTGAAATGAAAGCTATTTTCGTTGTTATTAAGAGTCCCCCAAATAAACGAGGAAGGTTCATCCCCTGAAAAAGTACTTCAATTCCCAAACTCTGCATATCTTACCTTCCTTTCCAGCCATGTCAAAAATACTGATAATGGCAAAAGTATAATCAAATATGCAGCTACCAACATAAACAAAGCTTCTAAGGTTTGATAATACATACCTATTAAATCTTTTGTTACATTCATGAGGTCTACCACCGCAATTGCCCCTACAATAGATGTTTCTTTTAGTAAGAAAATACAGTTTGCTCCTAATGAAGGAATACTCACCGAAAATGCCTGAGGAATAATCACGTACCTCACGAGCTGAATTTTGGAAAGCCCTATACTAAGGCCAGATTCAATTTGAGACTTGCTTACAGCTTCTAAACCGCTTCGAAAAGCTTCAGCCATATAACTTCCCCCTAAAAATGACAATCCGATAATGGCACATGTATTTTCGCTCAGGGTTATACCTAATTTAGTAAGCCCAAAGTATAAAAAAAATAACTGAATAAGCAATGGGGTATTACGTGAAAGTTCAATATAAATTTGGACGATAGTTTTTTTAACCCTAATCTTGAAATATTGTATTACACTACACATAAAGCCGATTATTAAGGATATCACTATCCCCCAAAATCCAAGTTTTAAAGTAACCCATGCTGCCTTTTGATATAACGGCAAACTATCTATGATAAATTGCCAGTTAATAATCATTATTTGACCACCTCTTTACCTACCATGACACAGAATCCGAAGTTTTGATTGAGAAATAAAAAAACTCCTGCCCCTATTTCAGAGGCAGAAGTTAATTCCGCGGTTCCACTCTGATTACCGGCTAATAGCCGGCATCTCATGATGGTATCTACTATATACCACAACACTTTAACGGGTGTACCCGCCGGAGCCTACTTATTTTCGATCCGGTACTCAAGGGCGCACTTCAGTCAATCTCAATCAAAATCCCTTCCAGCCAATGAGGATTTCTCTCTGTCGATTTGCCTTAACCTACTCTTCCCTATCACTGTAATTCATAGTATACCTATATGATTTATATGATTAGTATATTATACTATTAGTGTATTCTTGTCAAATGGTTTTTTTGATAATTTAATAAACCAAAAATCTCTAATTGAATGCACTCTTATTTTTAATTAATTTTATTTTTCCTGTATGAAGAACTTATGAAGAAATTAAAAAGAGCTAACCTTTAATTAAAATGTACCCTATCGGATAGACACTTAAAAAAAGACTATCTGATAGGGTAATTTTATGTATAATTAAGTAACAAAGGAAGGGTGGTTAAATGAGTAACAAAATATTTACACAAGATGAGATAGAAATATTGTCTAGTAATAAATATGTTAAGCGCGTTAGCTCTAAAGGTATCACTTATACTGATGAGTTTAAGCGTATTTTTATCAGTGAGAATCAAAAAGGAAAGTTTCCTAGGATCATATTTGAAGAATGTGGTTTTAATATAGATATTTTAGGAATGAAAAGAGTGGAATCATCTGGGAAAAGGTGGCGTGCAGCTTATAGAGAAAATGGGATACTTGGGCTTCAAGACAATCGAATAGAAAACTCAGGAAGACCTAGTGAAAAAGATCTCACCTTAGAAGATAAATACGACCGTCTAAAGGCTCAAAACAAATTATTGAAAGCTGAGAATGAACTGCTAAAAAAAATCGAAATGTTGGAAAGGGGGATGGTAAGGAAGATGCAAGATTAGTTACAGAGCAGAAATTTCAGCTTATCAAAGCAGTTGTTACAAAGAATAAGCTAAAGAATATGATCAGTTACTTATGCAAAAGTTTAGGAGTATCACGTTCTGGATACTATAACTATTTCTCTTCAAAATCTCAGAATGCAAGACAAAAACGTGATGTAAAAGATGAATCGGTTAGGGACATTATCTTGAAGGCATTTAACTTTAAAAGGCGTAAGAAAGGTGCTAGACAAATTAAGATGACTCTAAAAGGTGAATTTGGAATCATTTACAACTTGAAGCGTATCCGAAGGATTATGAAGAAATATGATATTGTCTGCCCTATAAGAAAAGCAAACCCCTATAGAAGGATGATGAAAGCCACACAGGAGCACAGAGCGCTTCCTAACTTATTAAATAGACAATTCAAGCAGAATATCCCAGGAAAGGTACTGCTTACAGACATAACATACTTGTTTTACGGTAATGGCAAAAAAGCATATTTATCCACTGTTAAGGATGGATCTACTAACGAAATTCTAGCATATCATCTTTCTGATAAAATGACCTTGGATATAGCAACCGAAACAATACATAAATTAGCAAATAACAAGCAAGTGAATTTGGCGAAGGACGCATTTATCCACTCAGATCAAGGCTCACACTATACAAGCCCTGTTTTTCAAGCCTTAGTACGAAGCTATGATCTAAATCAATCCATGTCCAGACGAGGCAACTGCTGGGACAATGCACCGCAAGAATCCTTCTTTGGACACTTCAAAGATGAGACTTATATAAAGCCATGCCAATCACTGTGTGAACTTGGACAAGAAATAGACGACTATATAATCTATTATAACAATTATAGGTATCAGTGGGGACTAAATAAAATGACCCCTGTACAGTACAGGGATCATCTACTTAAAACAGCTTAGTCTTTTTTATTGTGTCCTTGACAAAGGGTACATTTTAAATTTTGGTCAGCTCTTTTTGATATAACTAAATTTAATACAAATCTGTAGACAGATATCTTTCTCCGGTATCCGGCAAAAGTACCACAATTGTTTTACCGGTGTTCTCCGGCCTTTTAGCCACCAGGGATGCTGCATAGGCAGCCGCTCCTGAGGAAATCCCTACCAGAAGGCCTTCCGTTTTTGTCAGGTTTCTGGTTGTCTCATAGGCATCTTCATTTTTCACAGGAATTACCTCATCGATAATCTCCCTGTTCAGGATATCAGGAACAAATCCGGCGCCAATGCCCTGAATTTTATTGCCCGGCCCAGGTTTCCCGCCGGAAAGCACCGGCGATACGGCAGGTTCCACCGCAATGATTTTTATGTTGGGATTCTTCTTTTTTAAGACTTCCCCTACCCCGGTGATGGTACCTCCGGAACCCACTCCGGCCACAAAAATATCAATTTTGCCATCCGTATCATTCCATATTTCTAATGCCGTGGTATTTCGATGGCTTTCCGGGTTAGCCGGGTTCTCGAATTGCTGGGGAATAAAAGCATGCGGAATCTCTGCAGCAAGCTCATTTGCCTTTTTTATAGCACCGGTCATTCCTTCTGCTCCAGGTGTCAGAACCAATTCCGCTCCCAATGCCTTCAAAAGATTTCTTCTTTCCTGACTCATCGTCTCCGGCATTGTTAGGATTAGTCGGTAACCTCTGGCCGCAGAAACAAAGGCAAGCGCGACACCGGTATTACCGCTGGTGGGTTCAATAATCACCGTGTCCTGATTAATTAAGCCCTTTTCCTCGGCAGCCACAATCATACCGTATCCGATCCGGTCTTTCACACTACCGGCCGGGTTGAAGTATTCCAGTTTTGCTATCAATTTAGCACTAAGACTATGTTTCTTATTAAAATTTCTGAGTTCTAACAAAGGAGTATTTCCAATTAAGTCAGTAAGATTTTTTACGATCTTGGCCATCATCACGCCTCCCGTAATATTTTATCAGTAAACTTGTTCATGCTCCCGGTTCGGTATCCCTGTAAATCCATACTCACATAGGTAAAACCGATTTTTATAAATTCCTCGGCAATTTGATCCATTAAATCAGCGTCAAAAAATTTGTGACGTGCTTCTTTAGCTACTTCAATCCGGGCCAAATTGCTATGACAGCGTACTCTAACCTGGAGGAAACCCAAACCTTGCAAGTATTCTTCTGCTTTATCCACCATCTGAAGTTTTTCCCTGGTGATCTTATCTCCTACAGGAAATCGGGTTGCAAGACAAGCAAAAGCAGGCTTATTCCAAGTGGGAAGTCCCATTTCCCGGGAGAGAACCCGAATCTCATTCTTGGTCATCCCAGCCTCCTTAAGCGGGCTAATAATGCCTAATTTTTGTAAAGCCTTCATGCCCGGCCGGTAGTCTGAAAGATCATCCTGATTGGATCCATCTGCCACATGGTCAATCCCATTTTCCTGGGAAAGTTTTTTAATTTGAGAGAATAATTCTTTTTTGCATAAATAACATCTGTCCGAAGGATTATCCGAAAAGCCCGGTACTTGAAATTCGTCGAAAAGCAAAACCCGATGATTAACGCCCAGGCATTTTACGTAATCTTCTGCTTCCCGGAACTCCCTGTCCGGAAAAGTCGTAGTCCGGGCAGTCACGGCCAAAAGCCGATCTTTTAAAACTTCATGGGCAACCTTTAAGAGAAAGGTACTGTCTACCCCTCCGGAGAAAGCCACAGTTAACTGCTGCAACGAATTGATATTCTCCTTAAGCCGCGCTAATTTTTCTTTTGGTAATTTTTCTATCTCCTCTATCATATTATTTCCCCGTTGCTTTTTCCAATGCCTGGTCTAAATCCCAAATAAGATCATCCACATCTTCAATGCCAATAGAGAGTCTAACCATATCCGGGCTGACACCGGCAGAAATCTGCTCCTCTTCTGAAAGCTGGGAGTGGGTGGTGCTCCCGGGATGAATCACCAGGGATTTAGCATCCGCTACATTAGCCAAGAGTGAAAAGATTTTTACATGATCAATGAATTTCCGCCCCGCTTCAATACCCCCCTTTATACCAAAAGTGAATATGGAGCCGGAACCTTTAGGTAGATACTTTTGAGCTAAAGGATAATATTTGCTGGAAGGTAAGCTGGGGTAGTTCACCCAAGTAACCGAAGGATGTTCATCAAGATATTGGGCTATTTTCTTGGCATTGGCTACATGCTTTTCCACCCTTAAGGACAGTGTTTCCAGACCCTGCAGCAACAGAAAAGAATTAAAGGGGCTGATACAAGCACCCATATCTCTTAGAAGTTGCACCCTGAGCTTCGTAATATAAGCCAAAGGCCCTAAAGCTTCTGCATATTTCATCCCATGATAACTGGGATCCGGTTCGGTTAATTCAGGAAATCTACCACTTTTAGCCCAATCAAATTTCCCCGAATCAACCACCACCCCGCCGATAGAGGTGCCATGACCGCCAAGGAATTTGGTTGCAGAATGAATCACGATATCTGCCCCAAATTCAATGGGTCTGATCAGGTAGGGAGTCCCGAAGGTATTGTCAATGATTAAGGGAATTCCATTTTCATGGGCAATAGCTGCAACTGCCTCAATATCCGTAATATTGATACCGGGGTTACCTAAGGTTTCAATATAAATGGCCTTAGTTTTTTCATTCACTGCCTGTCGAAAGTTCTCCGGCTCATCTGGATCCACAAAGATGGTCTTAATGCCCAATCTCGGTAGAGTGTTAGCAAACAGATTGTAAGTTCCCCCGTAAAGAGTACTGGCAGAGATAATTTCATCTCCCGCCCCTGCAATATTTAGAATAGCATATGTAACTGCGGCCGAACCCGATGCCAAAGCCAGAGCACCTACCCCCCCTTCCAAGGCAGCGATCCTTTGCTCAAAGACATCAGTAGTTGGATTCATGATCCTAGTATAGATATTCCCGGATTCCTCAAGGCTAAATAGTTTCGACGCATGTTCTGCATCCCGAAAAACATAAGACGTAGTTTGATAAATAGGCACAGCACGAGACCCAGTGGTAGGATCGGCTGTTTGCCCGGCATGTACTTGCAGTGTGTCAAATTTAAATTTTCTTTCACTCATTCCTAATATCACCCCTTATTATCCATTAAGAATTCTCTCTTATCCCCAGTTGTATTGAAGGATTCCTCAAAATTCTTTCTTCTTTATTTAAAGGTTTTCCCTAAGTATATCCTTCTTAGGCCCTTTTCACACTAGTCCATTAAGTGTTTAAGTAGTTCGGTTAAAACCTTACTATTCCTATAGGAGTTATGTGCTAATATTAATTTAAAAACAGAGTTGCTGTCAAGGCTCTGCTACGGAAATTTTTTGTTATTTATTACTCTTATTACCTTTTATAAAATTATTAATGGCTTCATGTACCGCCCCCATGGCCAAAGAGGCGCAGTGGATATGATCATCCGGCAACCCTCCTAACGCCTCTACAAGACAAGGAGGATTAATTTTTAGAGCTTCAGATAGTTTCTTTTCTTTGACTAATTCCGTAGCCATACTGACCGCGGCCTTAGTAATCTCACAGCCATTGAATTTAAACGATATTTCTTTTATGGTATCATCTATTACCTTCAGCCATACTTCTATAGCGTCACCGCATTCTCCGGTATATGTTGCATAACCGTTTGGGTCTTTTATTCTTGCAATATTGCGAGGATTTTTTGCGTGGTCCACCACGATAATACCATATTTTTCAGTCATAATTTGTTCAACCATTTTCATGAAATCAAGCCAGCTATTATTGGTATCCATTCCAGTCACCCCTCAATAATTATTAAAACATAATTAGGCCATTGTACTGTTTAAATTAAATCATTCTTGGCCTTTAGAAAATATCCTTTTTATCTATTAAGTAAATTTCCTGAGATTTATGTTTTCAGATAGCATCAGCAACTATTTTTTTATAATTAAAGAGCGGTCTCTATCCGCCCTTTAATTATTGATTTATAACCACCTATTTAACCAATATTTTTCGAAAATTATTTTTGACCAGTATGCTGCCATCGTAGGCCTTAATAAAGTAATAAAAGGCCCGGGCTCCGTGTAATAACGAACTGTAGAATAGCGGGCTCGGCCGAACCCGGTATTCATAATTCAGGCTCCGTTTCCTGCAAAACGATACTTTGGTACCAATCCTTGGGCTAGTCGTGCAATATTTCTCGCTACCACTTCCCCCTGATAATGGGCAAAAATACCGGCCTTTGGAGCATTGGCTCCGATCACCGGGAGTTTGACAGCGGCATTGTCACCAATGGCATAAACACCTTTATACTTGGTTTCCATGGTATGCAGATCTACTTCCACGTAGCCGCTCTCATCTACTAAGTCAGTGTCTCTTACAACCTTAGGCGTCCAATGGGGTGCGATTCCTAGAAACAGGTCAGCAGTAATCCTGGTCCCATGGTCTAAAATCACAGCATCCTTTTCCACTTTCAGGACCTTGGCTTCCGTAATTAATCCTATGTCTTTTTCCGCCATCATTTTTCTAACACTTTGGCCCACCCGAGGTTTTGCCAAAGGTTCCGGTGAATAATCGGGAGTTACCAGGGCCAACTCAACGTTTTTCCTTAGGCCCCGTTTACGAAAATATTGATCCAAAAGAAACATTATCTCATAAGGTGCAGGTGGACATTTATAGGGCAAACTGGAAATAAACAAGACGATTTTACCAGAAATAAAACTGTTTAATTTTTGGTTAATTTTAATAACATCTTCAAAGTCATAGGCATTTAAAGCATATTCCTCAAAACCCGGAACAGTTTCTGGGTGGTACTCCACGCCTAGGGAGATGATAAGATAATCGTATTCCAGAATCTGTTGGTCGGTAATAACCTGATGGTGCTTTAAGTCGATCAGCTTTATTTCATTATTAATAAATTCAATTCCTTTTTTT
The DNA here is from genome assembly GCA_050952465.1 of Bacillota bacterium. Classification (GTDB taxonomy): domain Bacteria; phylum Bacillota; class Dehalobacteriia; order Dehalobacteriales; family Dehalobacteriaceae; genus DUPU01. The sequence goes on from JBMNKZ010000014.1 coordinate 127,784, forward strand.
GTTAAACAGGTGAGTCTCCTCTTAATATCTTCCGGCTTTCTTTCCCCGATCATGAGAAAGGGATAGGAAGGATTATAGTAATGAGTTGACTGTCGATCTACCACTGTTACCTGCATGGAGGATCCCATCGCTTTTTTTAATACTGTGGCAGAAACAATGCCGCCGATTCCGCCGCCTAATACCAGGGTTTTCTGCATAGAAATTCACCTCGGGGTTATTGTTACCCGAGGCGAAAAACCTTATGAGTTATTTTTACTCTGCCAATCTTCCAAAGCCTTATGCAAAGCATCCGCCGCCAGGTTGGAACAATGTTTCTTTTTTGGCGGTAAACCGTTTAAGGCATCTGCCACATGATCGTTAGTAATCTTCATCGCTTCTTCCACAGTTTTTCCTTTGGCCAATTCGGTAAGCATACTACCGCTGGCCACTGCCGCACCACAGCCAAAGGTCTGGTATTTTACGTCTTCCAATATGCCGTCCTTGACCTTAATATATACCTTGAGGATGTCACCGCAGGATAAATTGCCCACTTCGCCTATACCATTGGCATCAGGGATTTCTCCCACATTCCGCGGGTTTTCAAAATGGTCCATTACTGTTGGATTATACATAAGAATTCTCCTCTCTATAAAGAAAACTTGGCTTGCGCCAAACCTCAGGCGCTGGCGGAAGCCTTAGTTGCACTTAGATCTATCAGAAAGAAGTTATACTTTCTGATAGACTAAAAAATCATGGAAACCGATTTTTCGCTCATTTTCCATAGCTGACAGGTTTAGATTATTAATATTTAAACTGTTTTTTTCACTAAGGGTGAGAAGCTGCGGAAACGCTCCACGATTCCGGGAAGTACACTTAAGACATAGTCCACATCCTCCTCTGTATTCTCTCTCCCCAAAGTAAAGCGTACCGAACCATGCACCAGCTCTTCCGGTATACCGGTAGCTATTAACACATGTGAAGGCTGAAGAGAAGTAGAACTGCAGGCAGAACCCGATGAAACGGCAATTCCTTTCATATCCAAACTTAATAAGAGAGATTCCCCTTCTACATAAGCAAAACTGAAATGAGCATTATGGGGCAAACGTTTCTCCGGATGACCATTTAGCCGGACATCAGAAATGTTTTCTAAGACCCCTTTAATTAATTTATCTCTTAATGCTTTTACCTTCGTATTCTCCCTTTCAAAATCACGAGCAGCAATTTCCGCTGCTTTGCCAAAACCGATAATACCAAAGGTATTTTCCGTTCCCGAGCGAATCTTTCTTTCTTGTCCTCCCCCGTAAAAGAGAGGTTCCACCCGAACACCTTTTCTTTTATATAAAGCACCTACTCCCTTAGGTCCATATATTTTATGAGAAGAGATGGTTACTAAATCCGCGTTTAGATCATCAACGTTAACCGGGATTTTTCCTACTGACTGGACACAATCGGTGTGAAAGAAAACACCATGTTCTTTAGCAATCCTCCCAATTTCCCGAATTGGTTGAATGGTACCGTTTTCATTATTCGCATGCATGATGCTGATTAGGATTGTGTCACTTCTAATTTCTTTTTTTACCTGTTCCGGATCCACTAACCCATACTGATCCACCGGTATATAAGTTACTTCAAAACCGGATTTGGCAAGCTTAGCACAGCTATCTAAGACCGCATGATGTTCTACGGTGGAAGTAATAATGTGTTTACCTTTCTTTTGATGAGCATAAGCCGTACCAAAGACAGCAATATTGTCCGCTTCAGTTCCGCCGCCGGTAAAATATATTTCTTCAAACTTGGCACCGATTAAGTCCGCCACCTTTTGTCGAGCTTCATCCAAATATTTTTTTGCTTCCCGGCCAAAAGAGTGCAGGCTGGATGGATTACCATAAACATTCTGCATTATATCTGTCATCAGGGAAATTACCTCAGGATGTAGGGGGGTGGTGGCACTATAGTCCATATAGATTTTTTTCATGATTTCTCCTCCTCGATCTAAATCTTTCCATAGCAGGATGACAAACTTGGATGCTTCCGATATAATTTGACTTTTCAGCGGTTCAGGCCGTTCCCTACCTCAGAAAACCCAATCATTTACCATTGGGAACAGTTCCAAACCGTTCTGTTACCAGCCGGTAATCTCATTTAAGTCATAAGGAGTGGCCTGGTAAACATAATAATTAAGCCAATTATAATAAAGCAGATTAGCATGGCCCCGCCAAGTCACCAAAGGCTCCCGGCTAGGGTCATCCTCCACATAATAGTTTTTCGGTAAACTTATTGGTATCCCCGAACTTACATCCCGGTTGTACTCTAATCCTAAAGTCGCCGCATCATATTCCGCATGGCCGGTGGCAAATATTTGCCGGCCGTTTCTGGTAGCGACAATAAAAACCCCGGCCTGATCAGATTCGGCCAAAATTTCTAATTCAGGTACCTTTTCAATATCTTCTCTTCTAACCTCTGTATATCGAGATTGAGGTACATAAAAAACATCATCAAAGCCTTTTAGGAGATTATTATCCGGAACTAATACCCGGTGAGGAAATACCCCAAACATTTTTTCCCGCAAAAGATACTTTGGAATCCCATAATGATAATACAGTCCGGCTTGCGCACCCCAACAAATATGCAAAGTTGAAGTAACATGGGTCTTAGAGTACTCCATAATCTGCTTTAATTCCTCCCAGTAATCCACCTCGGAAAATTCCATTTTTTCTACGGGAGCTCCGGTAATAATCATTCCGTCAAATTTCTGATCAATAATATCGCTTAGTCCGCTGTAAAAGCTTAAAAGATGCTCTTTTGGCGTATTTTTTGATTTATATGATTCCGTACTGATCAGTTTTATTTTTACCTGTAAAGGACTATTACTTAACAAGCGGATTAATTGGGTTTCCGTAACTACTTTTGTCGGCATTAAATTTACAATAGCAATTTCTAATGGCCGGATATCTTGACGAGAAGCCTGACTTTCATCCATAAAAAAGACATTTTCCTTCTTCAAAATATCTCTGGCTGGCAAATCATTAGGAATAATTACAGGCATAGACTTTTCTCCTCTTTTCAATAAGCAATTATTCTTTCATTATCAGTTTTTTCTTTGATTTAAAGATTCTTCTACCAAATCTTCTAAAGAAAAGGAATCCAATACTTCCGCTACCGCATCACGCACCTTTGACCAAACCTTTCTTGTCGGGCAGGAATCTGCCCGGTTACAATCTTCCGGATAATCCTCGTTGACACAAGGAACAGGGGCAATGGGACCTTCCAGAGCACGAATTACATCACCAACCATTATTTCTCCCGGTTGTTTTATCAAAAGATATCCTCCCTGGGCTCCGCGTACACTCCTAATTAAGCCGGCTCTTTTTAAAGGTATCATTAATTGCTCCAGATAACCTTCTGATAGTCCTTGCCGCTCTGCAATACTGCTTAAGGCAATAGGTTCCCTTTCCTGATGCACCGCGATATCCAAAATCGCCCGTAAACCATATCTCCCCTTTGTGGATATATTCATTTCTTCACCTCACGTTTCCAATCACCATCATTTAAAAGCTCATCAAGCTAAAATCCCTAGCAAACATATATGATTTGTATACATTATATACTTCGTTTACTTACCTTTGTCAATAATAATTTTAAAATTTAATTACACTTTTTTAATTAAGAAGGGCTAAATACCACCATTAGCAGCATCTTAAATTTTTCCATTGCTAAAATAGCATGAGGATTTTCCCTTGGGCTAGGGTTCGGCTGACAACTCTTCCTTCTTGATATTCTACTAGGCTCCCCATTTCAATGACTCTGGCAAAAATCAATGTTTTTATTAGATGCTGACTCAAGGCTTTCACTCCTTCGTTATAATTTTTAAAAATTTATCGTTAGTATTTCGATTAACATACCCTATTATGCCTTCACCTATCTGATTATGAAAAACAGCAGCTTCGAGGAGCTGCTGTTTTCGTGATTCCATTTTCATTTATATCCATTTATTCATCAACGTTATTTGAACTCAGCCAATGCCTTATCCAGGGAACCATTATTCACTAATTCCATGGCTCGACGGAACCGGTTTTCTCCATAAGGCCAATATTCTTCATGAGATTTGCCGGTAGCTATCTGAAGTACTGCCCAATAGGTCCAGAGAGCATCACATAAGAATCTGTTAATAATTAGTAATCCATATTCTTTATCAGTAATATCTCTGCCATAATATTCTTTTAGTAAGAATCTTTCTTTTTCTGGGCTTAATTCCGCTTCAATGGCCAGAGCACCCAAATCAAACATAGGCTGGTTGTTTCCAGCGTATTCCCAGTCCACGAGCCAAAGATTTTCTCCGTCGTCCAGCCAGTTTTCACATAGGGGATCGTTATGGCAAGGGGCCACTTCCTGTGGGTGCCTGTCAAAGGCTGCTTTTATTTCTTCCACCTTTATCAGCATTTCTTCAGAGCCTTCGTACAATACGGCATTCTTTTCCTTCAATATATTAAGATAAACATAGGCTTCTTTTAAAGGGTTGAAATCAGATTTAAAGGGCCTGCCGCAGGTATGATATTTTCTAAATACTTTTGCAGCTTTAGACAGATAGTCCAAACTCTCTTTAAAATCAGGGATATGCATGGTTTTACTTTCAATGTACTTACAAACCTGATGGCCATAAACTTCGTCATAATAGATAATAGGCGCATTAATCTCGATATCGGACATAATTTGGGCGTTATACTTCTCTGCCGGCCGGTCTAAGTATTCATGTGTCCCAGGACCGGCAACACGTAGAGCATAGTTCTCTCCGTCAACCGTAACTTTAAAATTAAAATTTGTTAACCCGCCAGGTAGAATCTCAATGGCACTAACCTGAGCATTTTTTTCTGCAAATTCTGGAACCATACTTAAAATTTCAAATATTTTTCCAATGTGTTCTAACTTAATCGAAGAATCAATAATAATATTGTTATTCAAAACTAATCTCTCCATTTCTATAGCAGTTTGTGTTTAAATCATCATCAAAATAACCTAGCAAGATTCATGCCGAAATTATTTTTCCTTGAGGAAATTATCTTCCAACCCCAAACCCGTTAGGCTACTGTAATTTTTAAGTATTAAAGTGCTAACCAATATTATCTAAAGAGATCTCCCGTGTCCAGTAAGTCCGAGTAGACTTAAAATCAGTCACAATTAACTTAAAAGCCTGCCCCCATTGATTAATCAAAATTGATGATTTATTTTTTATTGACCTTTGTCCAAGGTTTTAGTAAAATTTTATCATCACACATTTATAATCCAACTAAGAGACTTAAGGCACTTAGAAATGGCCACTAAACTACCAAAATAAAAATAGCAATAAAATAAACAAAAAATTCTACATTTGTCAAATAATTTTACCAATTTATATTTTGGAGATGATTGGAAAAAACAATTATTAATGGTATAATATTTCTATAAAATTATGGGGAAACACCCCAAAACTAAAATAAAGTAAAGGAGATAAGAGTTATGGCAAGTTTTGAAACGTTATCCCAAAGTGTTATCGCCGGTAAAGAAGCACAGGTAAAAGAGCAAACCAAAGCAATGATTGAGGCAGGTGCAGATCCCCTTGAAATCATTAATAATGGTTTAATCGCTGGTATGAATGTAGTAGGTACTCGCTTTAAGAATGGGGAAATGTTTGTTCCGGAAGTACTTATGTCTGCAAAATCCATGGCATCCGGAATTGAACTGGTTAAACCTTTAATTGCCGACAAAGATATGCCCAGCAAAGGTAAAGTTCTTATTGGTACAGTAAAAGGCGACCTCCATGACATCGGGAAGAACCTAGTAGCTATGATGTTGGAAAGCGGCGGATTTAAAGTTATTAACTTGGGTATCGATATTGCTCCTGAAAAATTTGTTGCGGCTGTTAAAGAACATAACCCGGATATCGTTGCTATGTCAGCTCTTCTCACCACTACCATGTTACATATGAAAGACACCATCGAGTTAATCAAAGAAGAAGGCTTAAAAGTTAAAGCAATCGTAGGCGGTGCTCCTATTTCACAAGATTTTGCAGACGAAATCGGCGCGGACGGATTTGCTCCTGATGCAGCTTCTGCTGTAGAACTTTGTGCAAAACTAATCGCCTAAAGAAAATTGTTTTCCTAAAAAGGAGAGATTTTAATGCTGATCGTTGGAGAATTAATTAATACCAGCCGCAAAGCTATTAAACCGGCAGTAGAAAACAGAGATGCAGCTTTTATTCAAGACTTGGCAAAAAAACAAGTCGAGGCCGGAGCCGATTATGTAGACGTTAACTGTGGTACCATGGTCTTTAATGAAGAAGAAACCATGGCCTGGTTAGTGGAAACCGTACAATCCGCAGTGGATGCTCCCCTATGTTTAGACAGCCCCAACCCTAAAGCACTGGAAGTGGGACTATCCTTAGTAAAAAACGGTCAACCCATGATTAACTCCATTACCGGGGAAAAAGAGCGTTTTGCTACTATTTTGCCTTTTGTATTAAAATATAAAGCAAAAATAGTCGGTCTCTGCATGGATGATTCCGGTATGCCCGAAACTGCTGAAGATCGTTTAAAAATTGCCGACAAATTAGTAACTGAATTGGTTGCTGCCGGTGTTCCGGAAGACGATATTTACTTGGATCCTCTGGTAAAACCAGTTAGCACCGGGGACATGGCTGGGGTAGAAGTATTAGATACCATTTATGCCATTAAGCAAAAATATCCTAAAGTACATGGGATTTGCGGACTAAGCAATATCTCTTATGGTCTCCCGAATCGAAAAATCTTAAATCGGGTTTTCATGATTCAGACCATGGCCAGAGGGATGGATGGATATATTTTAGATCCTCTGGATAAGACTATGATGGGCTTTGTTTATGCTTCCCAAGCTCTCTTGGGCAAAGACCAATTCTGCATGAAGTACCTTACTGCTCATAGAAATGGGCTATACGAATAAGCAAATTATTAAACTTTCATAATTTAAATATGCTAAAAGAAGCGGTTATTTGCCGCTTCTTTTACATTTCCATCATTCCCATGATTCCATATGTAGGGGTTGCATATTATGCAACCCCCGCCATTGCCATTGGATTTATTTTGTTAAGCTCCCACCAGCCCGTGAACTAAATTCCCCACTGTTTCTTTGGCATCACCCAGAAGTAGCACGGCCTTAGTGTTTTGATAAAGGGGATTATCCACCCCTGCGTAACCCGGCTTAGTATCAAAGTTACAAATGATTATATTTTTGGCTTGTTCCACCTGCAAAATAGGCATGCCGTAAATAGGAGTACCCTCCGCCGTGTTGGCAGCAGGATTTACCACGTCATTTGCCCCCACAACAACCACCAGGTCTGTATCTTTAAACTCCGGGTTAATAACATCCATTTCATAAAGGTTTTCATAGGGAACATCTACTTCCGCCAATAAAACATTCATATGACCCGGCATCCGACCGGCCACAGGATGAATGGCAAATTTCACTTCTTTACCCTGTTGTTCCATAAGATCCGCCAGTTGTTTTACTTCCTGCTGGGCTTGAGCCAAAGCCATCCCATATCCCGGCACAATTACTACCTTCTTTGCTTCTTCCATGATTGTCTTAATATCAACAGATTCTTTGTTCATGGAATCATCGACAGATTCTTCGGGAGCATCAGCACTTGTCTTAAGTAAATATTTAGCCAGACCTGCCACTGTTTCTTTGGCATCACCCAGAAGTAGCACGGCCTTAGTGTTTTGATAAAGGGGATTATCCACCCCTGCGTAACCCGGCTTAGTATCAAAGTTACAAATGATTATATTTTTGGCTTGTTCCACCTGCAAAATAGGCATGCCGTAAATAGGAGTACCCTCCGCCGTGTTGGCAGCAGGATTTACCACGTCATTTGCCCCCACAACAACCACCAGGTCTGTATCTTTAAACTCCGGGTTAATAACATCCATTTCATAAAGGTTTTCATAGGGAACATCTACTTCCGCCAATAAAACATTCATATGACCCGGCATCCGACCGGCCACAGGATGAATGGCAAATTTCACTTCTTTACCCTGTTGTTCCATAAGATCCGCCAGTTGTTTTACTTCCTGCTGGGCTTGAGCCAAAGCCATCCCATATCCCGGCACGATCACTACTTTCTTTGCTTCTTTCATAACGGTCTTGATATTTTGGGATTCTTTGTCCAGAGAATCCTGGTCAGACTCCTCGGAAGCATTGACATTAGTCCTTAGTAAATCTTTAACCAGACCTGCCACTGTTACTTTGGCATCACCCAAAAGGAGCACTGCCTTGGTGCTTTGATAGAGGGGATTATCTACTCCTGCGTATCCCGGTTTCGTATCAAAGTTACAGATGATCACATTTTTTGCATCTTCCACTTGTAAAACAGGCATCCCGTATATGGGAGTCCCTTCCGCCGTGTTAGCCGCGGGATTTACTACGTCATTAGCCCCTACAACCAAGACTAGGTCTGTTTCTTTAAATTCCGGGTTAATAACATCCATTTCATAAAGGTTTTCATAAGGAACATCCACTTCGGCCAATAACACATTCATATGGCCCGGCATCCTGCCTGCAACAGGATGAATGGCAAATTTCACTTCTTTACCCTGTTGCTCCATGAGATCTGCCAATTGTTTTACTTCCTGCTGAGCCTGAGCCAAAGCCATACCGTAGCCTGGAACAATCACTACTTTTTTTGCTGTTCGTAAAAGATCACCCTCGGTCAGCTTCTTTTCTTCTTTCTTTTGGATCTGGTCTTTCTGTAAAACAGCCTCTTTTGGGACTGAAAGTGCATTAGCTTTACCATTCCCATTTCCATTTACCGTAGTTTTCCCAGTTAGAATCTCAATGAGGCTTCGATTCATAGCCCGGCACATAATTTGAGTCAGCAACAGTCCCGAGGCCCCTACAATTCCTCCTACAGCTACCAAGAGAGGGTCTAAAATGGCAAGACCAGCGATGGCACCGGCCACCCCGGAAAAGGAGTTAAGCAAGGATATGGTAATTGGCATATCCGCTCCCCCAACCCGAATGGTAAACCAGACGCCAAAAAACAGGGAAACAATTAATCCCGATAATGTAACTAAGGCCACTCCTTTTGCTGAGATAGCTGAAAAAACAATCAGAAAAAGCATCACTAAAATGCTTAGGTTAGATATTAAAGAATGGCCTGGGTAAGTAATTGGCCGTTGGTTAATTTTTTGACTAAGTTTACCGGCTGCAATCATACTTCCGCTAAAGGTTAATCCCCCTACCGCCAGGGCTAATACCGCGGTGCACCGGGAAAATGCTGTAATCTCCCCCACCTGGAGCAGTACTGTTATGGCCACCAAGGCTGAGGCACCCCCACCAAATCCATTTAGGAGAGCAACAGTTTCCGGCATTTGAATCATTTTAACATGCGTTGCCAAATATGCTCCAATTAGTGCCCCGATCAGCATATAAATCCATAGCATTTTTATGGTGACAATACCGTTATGGAGCAAAGTGATCATGATAGCGGTAAACATAAACAATGCCCCTAGCGAGTTTCCCCTCACTGCAGTTTTTGGAGAACTCATCAAATTGATCCCATAAAGAATGCCTAAGGCCAGAACCAATGAAATAAGATTATACGCTATGTTATTCATTTCTTAACCCCTTGCTTTAAACATTTTCAACATGCGATGGGTTACCAAGAACCCGCCTGTCACATTGATCATGGCCAAAATAATAGCAATGGCACCCATGATCTGACTGGAGGTGGCCAAGGCAAAAGCCGTGGCCACTAAAGCTCCTAAAACCGTTACTCCGGACAAAGCATTCATCCCGGACATTAACGGAGTATGAAGAAGACTGGGTACGTTGCTAATAATTTTGTAACCTATTAATGTTGACGCGATAAAAAGTATTACCAAGATTAATGGGCTCATTTCCCACACTCCTTACTTTCCGTTAATTGCTTCTAATGCTCCGGCATGAACTATTTTCCCGTCTGTTGTAACTAAAGAAGAGGCAATAATTTCATCCTTCATATTTAAGGTCACTTTACCTTCCTGCACAAGGTTTGCCAGATAATGATAAATATTATGGGCAAACATCCAAGTCGAGCTGGTGGGTACCATCCCAGGAATATTTTTCGTCCCATCCACGCTGATCCCATATTTCTCAATAATCTCTCCGGGATTGGTAACTGCGCAGTTTCCACCTTGGTCAATAGCGATATCGACAATTGCTCCGCCGGCAGGCATAGATTTAACCATTTCGTCAGTAATAAGAATTGGAGCTAATCTTCCGGGAATCAACGCTGTCAGAATTATAATATCCATCTGAGCAACCACATGTTTTAAAACCTCACGCTCTTTTTCCAACCATTCATCTGGTAGTTTTTTGGCATAGCCTCCCTCTCCCACAGCCAGTTCTGCAGGGATGCCTAAATCTACAATTTTTGCACCCAAGCTTTTCGCCTGTTCTCTGGCATCAGGACGAATATCCGCCGCATAAACCACCGCGCCTAACCTTTTTGCCGTGGCTACAGCCTGTAAACCCGCAACCCCGGTTCCTACTACGAGAACATTAGATGGCTTGATCATTCCCACAGCAGTTCCAACCATGGGCATAAATTTAGATAAACGGTTTGCGGCCATTAATACACCTTTGTAACCTGCGACAGTACTCATAGAGGTCAAGGCATCCATAGCTTGGGCCCTGGAAATACGGGGAACTCCGTCTAACGTTAGCCCAACTACCCCCTTAGCTGCTAAATCCTGCACCATCTTGTGGTTACTGGGAGAAGCAGGATGAAGAAATGTGATCAGGCACTGGCCTTTTTTCATCATGTCTACTTCATGCTTTCCTTTATTTTCGTTATACTGAGGTTCCTTAACCTTTAAAATGATATCAGCATCATTATAAAGCTTTTCCACATCTTCAACTAAGACTGCACCTGCTTCTTGATACTGTTGATTTGCAAAAAATGCACCTTCACCGGCTCCGGATTCTACTAAGACCTGAGCCCCTTCCCCCGCCATTTTCTTCACAGTTTCTGGTATTGCTGCTACTCGTCTTTCGCCTTTCATTATTTCCTTCGGTATGCCGATGGTTAATCCCTTAAATCTCATTTTTTTTATTCCTCCTTAAAAAAAATCTAAGCTACTATACTTAATAGCAAAGATCATGCCAATTTTTTAAAGGAGATATAAGCCTTTATCAGTAAGGAATGTTAATTAACATAAAAACAGCGGTAAGATATATTACCGGTATTTGGTAGCATATCTTACCACTTGGTTATTTTTGTTACCATATTATTGCTGACTAACTAAACTTTCTCAAAGGCTTTATTCCATACTTTTTAATTTTATTTAAAAGAGTAACATGGGAAATACCCAAAACTTTGGCCGCCCCACGAATACTTCCGGAATTTTTCAATGCCTGAAGCAGCAGCTTTTGTTCATAATCCCCAATTAGCTTGTTCAAGGTTTGATCTTCACTCGCCAAAATTTCATCCCTGGCACCAGATTCTTTGATATGGTTCTTACCTTCTTCATCATAATGATCAAGTAAAATATTTTCTACCATAATAGTACTACCATCAGTGAGGATCATGGCTCGTTCCAAGACATTTTCCAATTCACGAACGTTACCGGGCCAATGATATTCCATTAGTCGATTTAACGCTTCCTGAGAAATGTTTTCCACCTTTTTATTTAAACGGGAATTAAGGTTTTTTACCAAATGCTTTGCGAGTAACGCAATATCTTCTTTCCTTTGACGCAGGGGAGGGATAATAATAGGCACTACATTAAGGCGGTAATAAAGATCCTCCCGAAAAGCCCCGGTTTTTATCATATCTTCTAAATTTCGATTAGTAGCAGCAATTATTCTTACATTTACGGAATGTTCTTCCGGGTTTCCTATTCTTCTCACCTGACCTTCCTGAAGTACCCGGAGTAATTTTACTTGTAAATGGGGAGACAATTCCCCTATTTCATCCAAGAACAGCGTCCCGTTATTAGCATATTCAATGAGTCCAGCTTTGCCGCCTTTAATAGCACCGGTAAAAGCTCCTTCTGCATAACCAAAAAGCTCGCTTTCCAGCAAACTTTCCGGGAGAGCAGCACAGTTAATGGGAACAAAGGGTTTTTCACTCCGAAAACTTTCCATATGAATGGCTTGGGCAAAAAGTTCTTTTCCTGTACCGCTTTCCCCTCGGATTAAAACGGTGGAATCACCTTTTGCCACAACTTTTCCTAGATCCAGCACCTTTTTTAATGACTCGCTGCACCCCAAAATATCACTAAAAGTTTTCAGCAATGGCTTGGTTACAGAATAAACAAGCCTTTTTACTTCCGACATATCTTTGATACAGAATACAGCACCAATATTTTCTCCCCGTTCGTTAACTAGAGGCCGGCTGGAAGCAAGTACCTTGATTTGCCCATAAGGCATGGGCAGGCTGATTTTTTTATGATTTGTGGAAATTCCCTCTTCCAGAGCTTTGGCGACCAAAACATTTGTCCATTGGGCTTCTCTGAAGTTTTTCCCCAGTACATCCTCAGCCGGTATTTTTAAAATATTCTCAGCTGCTGGGTTAAATGCGGTGATTATTTCGGCCGCATTTAAAGCAATAATCCCTTCACTTACGGCATCCAGCACTGCTTTGATTTTAGACTCTCTTTCCTCCGCAGGCATTAAAGAAACCAGTCTAATATCGGTAACACCCGGGACCTGTCTTAATTCATGCATGAGTTTGTCAATCACCATTATAAAATTAGATGTATTAATATCTTTTATGCGAATGAAAAGGCAACCGGCTTCAATTTCCAAAGACAAGATATTTAAACCCCAGTCAAAAATGACCCGGGATATATCTAGGACAAATCCGATTCGGTCTCTAAAACAAATTTGCAGCTTTGGACTATCCAAGAAAAAACCCCCGTTCACAGGTTTCATGATGTGATAACAATTCTATAATTAATAGCTCTTTTCCTGCCAAAATAATTAATGATTGGATTAATTGGAACTCACAAAATAATATAAAACACTGGTTTTGTCAGATTATTTTATATAGTGGAATTAAAGATATAAAAAAAACACCGGAAATATAAATAATTCCAGGTGTTTTACCCAAATAAAAAGGCAACTGACCAAATCTATAAGCCGAGTTTTGTTGTAAGTGATCATCTATCTGGGATGCCAGTTGCCTAGCACCTCTAGCAACCTAACCCGGGAGCAGGACGGGCCGCCCCATTGCTCCCCTATTCGGTCTTGCACCGGGTGGGGTTTACCTAGCCAGCCAGTCACCTGGCTGCTGGTGCGCTCTTACCGCACCGTTCCATCCTTGCCGTCCGGCTAATGCCGTCTTAGGCGGTCTACATGTCTGTGGCACTTTCCTTGAGGTCACCCTCACTGGCCGTTAGCCAGCACCCTGCCCTATGGAGCTCGGACTTTCCTCAGACAGGACCTTTCGGTACTCTGCCCGCGATCACTCAATTTACTCAATTGCCCTCTATTAACTTGGATTGTTAGTATAACACTTCCCAATGAGAAATGCAAGTTTTTCGTGCGGTTTTTATCATAAATATTATTCCTATAGCATTTTTTCGAGGAATACCTTAATCCTCGGGTGCGTAGGATTATCAAAAAACTCCTTAGGAGAAGCATCGGCAATAATTTGTTTATTATCCATAAAAATTATCCGATCGGCTACTTCCCGGGCAAAGGACATTTCATGGGTCACAACCACCATGGTCATATGTTCCTCAGCCAGTTTTTTAATTACCTCCAAAACTTCGCCTACCAGTTCCGGATCTAAAGCAGAAGTAGGCTCATCAAAAAGCATAATATCCGGGTTCATAGCTAAAGCCCGGGCAATGGCCACCCTTTGTCTTTGTCCCCCGGAAAGCTTGGAAGGGTAGATATCCTTTTTGTCAATAAGGCCAACTTTTTCCAGTTGGGCCTCCCCAATAGCAATGGCTTTTGCCTTACTCATCTTGGCAACGGTTATGGGAGCCTCAATAACATTACCTAGAGCGGTTTTATGTGGAAAAAGATTGAAGTTTTGAAAAACCATGCCCATTTTACGTAAAATAGCTTTAACCTCCTTGGGCGAAACGGGGGTTATGCCTGGAGCGTTAATAGCTTCTATTACTACCCCTTCAACCTCTATCACTCCACTGTCAATTCTCTCTAACTGGTTCATGCAGCGGAGCAGAGTGCTTTTGCCCGAACCGCTTGGGCCAATGACGGCAATGATTTGACCCTTCTTTACTTCAAGGCAAACATTTTCTAGTACCAGCAATTCACCAAAGCTCTTACAGATATTTGTCATTTTGATCATCGTTTCCGCCATATGCACACTCCCTAATCGTAGATAGAATATTTCTCCTCAAGCTTAGCAAAAATCCTTACCAGAAGGGACGAAATAAGTAAGTATATCAAGAAAACGACTACAAATGGGGAAATCCTGAAATCCATCATCACCAATTCCTTCGCATTCCTGAGCAAATCACCCACGGCAATTGTGGCAACTAAAGCCGTATCTTTGACTAAAATAATTGCTTCACTACAGGTCGTAGGCAACACCCGGCGTATAGTTTGGGGAATTATGATCCTTAACATGGTCTGGGGATAGGTAAGACCTAGTACCTTAGCTGCTTCATATTGGCCTTTGTCTATAGAAATAATGCCTCCCCTGATAATTTCTGCTTCATATGCCGCCACGCTAAGGACAAATGTCATTAAGGCAACAGTGAAAGGTTCCAAGGTAATCCCAATTAGGGGCAAACCAAAATATGCAAAATAAAGTTGAAGAAGGAGTGGTGTGCCCCTAAATACCCAGGTGTAAAAGCCAAGAATCCTTTTGATTATTGCCGGGCCGGAAACTTTAAGTATCGCAACCAGTATGGATAATGGAAAGGCAAAAAGAACGGTCCAAAAATACAGTTTCCCTGTAAATAAAAGTCCCTCCATAATAAACGGCATTTTACTCCATATATATTCCATTAGATATTTGCCCCCCAAACCGCCTAATCATAATACGCAGCTTTTTTCTCCAGTTCCCCAAAAAGTTTCACAAAAACAGAAGAAATAATTAAATAAAGCATAAATGCAATGATATAGGCGACAATGCTATAATCTCTGGTAGCAATAAGTTTTGCGGCACGCAGTAAATCATGCATACTTATTGTAGTAAGAAGGGCGGTATCCTTCACTAGGTTGATGGCCTCACTGCAGGTCGGCGGCAAAGCCATCCTGATGGATTGAGGAAGAATAATTCTAAACATCGTTTGCCAATAGGACATCCCCAAAACTTTTGCTGCTTCATATTGGCCCTTATCTACAGATTGAATAGCGGCACGCATTATTTCCGTAATATAGGCGGCCATATTCAGAACATACACTAAAACAGCGGCCACAAATAAAGGCAAGCGAATCCCAATTACAGGAAGCCCAAATACTACAATGAAAAGCTGCAGAAGCAATGGAGTACCACGCCATGCCCATGTATAGATACCGAGAACTCCTTTAAGAATTTTTGGGCCGGCTACCTTACCGATTGCAGCTAGAACAGCTAAAGGGATAGCGAAAATTATTGTTACTACATATACTTTTGCCGTTGTCCAAAGTCCCTCTAGCAAAAATGGCATGATTCGGATTACGTAGTCAAACATTATCTGTTTTTCCCCTTGCCCCATTTAAAATATTTTTATCTTATAAGTTTACTTGACAATTAAGTCCTCGCCAAACCATTCAGTGCAAATCTTTCCGGCAGTGCCATCTGCTTTCATTTCATCCAGGGTCTGATTAAGCAGCTCTGCAAAAGCCTTGTCAGTTTTCCTAATGCCAACAGCCATTTGCTCAGTGCCAAAGTTATCCCCTTCACCGGTCATAACATCATATGTTCCAGGGCGCTTAGCATTATAATAATAGAAAGCAATTCCATCAATACATACGGCATCAATCCGGCCGTTTTCCAGATCCATTAAAGCCTCACTGAAGGTGGGATACTTTTTAATTTCTTTAAGGCTTTCAGCGGTTTTCGCATCTGCGGATACAGCAACTTCACTGCTGCTTCCCAGTTGATATCCAAGAATCTTACCGGCTAAATCAGCCTTAGTCCTTAAGGGAGAACCCTTCATGGTAACTATGATTTGATTATTATCAATATAAGGCTTTGAAAAGTCAATGACCTGTTTGCGTTCTTCGGTAATGGAAAGACCATTCCAAATCAGGTCTATGTCACCATTCCTCAAGCTCATAGTTACCCCATCCCATTCAACCGGCTGAAACTTAACTTCCACACCCATTCTTTTTGCCGCCTCTTTTGCCATGTCAATGTCAAATCCAACAATCTCGCCCTTGTCATCCCTAAAGCCCATAGGCGGGAAATTATCATCTAAACCCACAATAAAATATCCTTTTGCTTTAATGTCCTCCCATGAGGTGTCAGTATTAGAGTCAGAATCCTGGTTCTGGGTTTCTTTTTGGTCGGTATCGCTGCTATCGGTACTACTACCCCCACCGCCACACCCAGCCAAAAAGAGGGCAAAAATACTTACCATCGCCAACAAAACAAAAAGCTTTTTCTTCATTATGATCAAACCTCTCTTTTTAATTAATTTTTATAACAAAACACTTTTAGTTTTACTAAAAATGTCATGCTATACTATTGGATACTTCCGTAGACACTACTAAACTAACTTTTTCTTTTCTAACTAGCGGCCGAACCATTTTCCATTTATTTACTATTCTGCATAAGATTTAATTTACCTTCCATATAATTGTATTTGTGTTACTACATTCCTATTCTTTTGTTTATGTATCTTCTCATTATGCTCATTTGCACTGACAAACTTATAGGTTATTGTACATTAAAAATCATTATAATTCAATGGTTTAACTTGTTAACGCGCTAAAGTCATTTTAACTAATTAGTCTATTAGCCCATTTTATTTCCTTTAATATACAGATAAGGGACTCGATTAACTTCTTGTTTTGATCCATGGTTCCAATTGTGACTCGGGCAAACTGCGGTAACTTCCATAATCCCCCTGGCCGAATAATAATTCCTTTCTCCAATAATCGTTGAAAAACAAGCTGAGCATCCATATTTAAATTTACAAAAAGAAAATTTGTATGTGATGGACAGCAAGACATACCAAGTTTTAAAAACTCATAATTTAGATATTGTTTTCCTTTTTTATTTGTCTCCAAAACCGTATTAATAAAATTATGATCTTCTAAAGCCGCCAATGCTCCGGTTTGAGCCAACTTGTTAGTTGAAAAAGGTTCCACAACTTTTCGTAACATATCAATCAGGCGTTTCGGACCAATGGCATATCCCACCCGGATACCTGCTAAACCATAAATCTTAGAGAAGGTGCGCACCAGGATCACATTTTTCCCTTCGCGGATATAACTTATGGTCTGGGGGAAGTCTTTTTCCGTTACATATTCTGCATAAGCCTCATCAAAAACTACTATACAGTCATCCGGGACCTTTTTCAGGAAATTCTTTATTTCTGCATCCGTTACGATAGTTCCCGTTGGATTATTGGGATTACAAATAAATATAATTTTTGTTTTCGGAGAAATCCTTTCCGCAATTGCTGTTAAATTAAAGGTAAAATTAGATAACGGTACTTTAATAATGTTGCCACCCATTATTCTGGTTGCAATTTCATAAGCAGCAAAAGTAGGTTCTCCGGTAATTACCTCATCCCCTTCATTAATATATGCCTGGCCAATCAGCGTAAGAACATTATCGGCCCCGTTGCTTAGAATCACCATGTCCTCATCAATTTTGAAATTCTCTGCAATTTTCTGGCGCAGCAACCGACTGCTTCCCTCAGGATAGAGATTAATATTAAAAACTTCCTGTCTCATGGCCTCAATCGCCTTTGGCGATGTTCCTAAAGGATTCTCGTTAGATGCAAGTTTTATTATTTCGGTCAGGCCATACTCTTCCTTTACTTCTTCCGCCGGTTTACCGGGCACATAGGCTAAAAGTTCACTGATGCCACACCTGGCCAAGCTTGTTTTTTCAATGTCCTTCATAAATCAATCCCCCCGTATCCCCGAACTTGATGCTATCCCTAATATGCCTGCTAAATGGCAGAAGCTTATTGAATTATCTCAAAAGCTTATTCTTGATAAACAGTCGGTCTCTGCCACTTAGTCCATGGATGTCAAGGGCGAGCGGTTTTTGCTCGTTCATCGAAGGCGTAGCCGGAGACCCTTTACATCCTGTACATATTTATCCTTTTGTTGCCCGGTCTGTTATGACAGACCGGCTGCCTTCCGGCGAGGACGGGGTTTGGGGCTGGCCCCAAGGTTTTCATACCTTTAATAACGCTTTTTTGTTTTCCAAGTTGTATTTTTCTAACTGCCAATGCCAAAACGTGTTTTTCATATGCTAGTTAACACTATCTTTCTTTTCGTTTTAATGACGAAAATATATCTGACTTTTTAATTATTGTTGCCTATTCTACACTAAAATTTAGTTTTCTTCAATAGTTTAACGTGTTAAAGTACTAAATTTTTTAGAGAAATGAAAAGGCCATACTACTATTTCAGTAGTACAGCCCTTTTTCTTCCAGTCCTCTCTCCATGAGATCGATAGGTTTTTTAATTCCGGCTTATCGCTCCTGTTGAAAATCCAGCCTTAAAGGCAAAAATATTTTCTTCCGCTCCTTTAGGCCAGCGTTCCTTGATGGCGGAAATCATTTCTTCCTCACTAAAAATTTCTTTCAGTCCGGTCTGCGCTAGGGTGGCACCCAAAACATAGATATTTTCCCGCACTTTTCTTCCCTGATACTCTGGAAGTTTAGCCGGATCCAAATAAGCCACCTTTCCCTTAATCTTATCTACCTCTCCCCATACATCTTCTACGCTGGGATAGGGGGCTTTACCCAGCATTACTGCCGTAGGTGCCCAAACAGAACCATAAATAAGGAAATCTGCTCCTTCCTTAGCATAACGCAAAGCCTTCAATGTTTCCGATAATTCCATGGAAATAACCAAATCAGCACCCTGATTAGGAATGCTGGGACCAACATTTTCCTGGCCTAATCTTAATTGGGCTTTCACAAAACCGCCTCTTTGGGACATACCCTTGGTGGGATAGAAATTAGCAGCAATACCTTTTTTAAAGGCAGCTTCGGTAATTAATTCCCCAATGGTCAATACACCCTGGCCGCCTACACCCACTATATAAATATCATATGATTTATTCATTTACTCCACCTCCCTGACAATAGCGGATCGATTACATACCTGAGCACAAATTCCACAGCCGTTACACTGGGCAGGGTCAATCACGATGGATTTCTCACCCAAGGTGATAGCTGGGCAACCGGTGTTGGTGACACAGAGTTTGCAAAGATTACATTTTTCCTCGTCCACAGTTATGGTGGAGTATTTGATTTTCCGCCGATTGGCCTGAATAGCACACTCCCGGCGGGGCATGACTACTTTCACCCCAGGGAGTTTTAGCGCCTCCTCGATGGCCTTGGTGGTCATTTCCAAGTTATAGGGATCAACCACATAAAGCTTTTCTACTCCCAGACCTTCTACCACTTTGACCAAGTCCAGCTGTTTATAACCCGGCTGCTGGAAATCTATATGGGTACCGGGGTTTACTTGCATTCCGGTCATCGCTGTCCACCCATTATCCATAATAATCACGGTCAGGTTAATCCCATGCTGGATAGCATTGATGAGAGCAGGAATCCCGGCATGGAAAAAGGTAGAGTCTCCTATGGTTGCAATCACCGGAGTCTCAAGCTCGCTGTAAACGAAACCTTGAGCCAAAGGAATACTTGCCCCCATCGAAACTTCCGTCCACAGGGTGTGGAAGGGAGGGTTCATTCCCAAAATGGTACAACCGATATCTCCAGTGACCATTACTTCTTCTTTTTTTAATTTTAGATTCTTAAGAGCCTTATTAATGGACATAAAGGTTCCCCGATGCGGGCAGCCGGCACAGGTAGTAATGGGGCGAGCCGCAGCTTTCTTCTCCCCTTCACTAAAATCTTTAGACAGGCTTTCCGGAACAAGCTGACCCATAGCACTAAACAAACCTTTAGCTACATGGGTGGCGTCATAACTGCCAATACGGCTCAAAGTGCCGTCTTCTTTGCCCACTATTTTAACCTTGACACCCTTCTTATAGGCCTCTAAATAGACTGCTTTCTCCAAATGAGGCTCCAGTTCTTCTAATACTAATACTGTATCACAATGATCCAGGATAGCACCCACTTCCTTAGCTGGGAAGGGTACGGTATTCACTAGCCTTAAGGTGGATATATTAACCGGATTGATGCTTAAACCGAATTTGTTCGCGATCTCCAGCCCTTCTTCCAAGTAACCATTGACTACCCCTACACTGATAATCCCCAAGCCACCTTTTTCCGGTGCCAAGTTAAGTTTATTTAAACCTTTTTCTTCAATAATTTTGCCGGCTTGGGCCAGACTTTTGATTAATTCCCGGTGCTGAGCCATACAGATAGCAGCTCCCGCCTTGGTATATTTACTGATGTTTTTTTCAAAAAGAGGTTTCGGGCCATCAGGCCGCACTCGCTCTTCAATATCAACTACCCCGTGGGACTGAGCTACGTTGGTCACAGAGCGGACAAACACCGGAGATTTAATGGCTTCCGAAAGTTCAAAGGCAAATTTGGTTAATTCATATGACTCCTCCACAGAGCCAGGCTCTAACATGGGCATATCGGACATTAAGGCAAAGCCCCGGGTGTCCTGTTCCGCCATCCCGGTGGTTACCCCTGGGTCATCGGTGACATATATCACTAAGCCCCCGGTACATCCGGAATAAGCGACCCCAATCACGGAATCATAGGCCACATTCAGACCGGACATTTTCATGGTACACATAGCCCGGTGCCCCGCCCAGGAAGCCGCCGCCGCTACTTCAAAAGCTACCTTTTCATTAGTGCTCCATTCAACTTTTGTTCCGTCCAGATCCTTCATTTTTAACAAAGTCATAATCACTTCTGAGGATGGAGTGCCAGGATAACCAGACACTACCTTTACTCCTGCTCGTAAAGCGGCATAGGCTACTGCTTCATTGGCCAGTACCATCTTCTTTGTCATAAATACACCTCCTGAATTTCTCCTCTTTCTATATATAAAGAGAATTTAACTAGCCCTAGATTAATATTGAGTTTTGCTTGTATACTTATTATTTAATAACTCAATGCTAGTGTCAACACGATAACCTAAAATACGAAGAGGAACTTATTTACTTTATCATATTAACGTATGTTATTACCCCAAAAATGAAGCAAGGTTTCCCACCTAGAAAATCAAGGTAAGAAACCGGCTTTTTGTGTACTTTAAAAAATACATTAAAATTTTCCGCATCGTTATTCATGTTTTACATCCTGATAAGATTGATCCAAAAGCTCTACGGTATGCCGTACCTTAAGAGTAATCCCATTTTGGGCAATGGTATCTTCCAACTGCATGCGGCAGGCGAGGCATCCCGTGGCCACAACTTCCGCCCCGGTGGCTGCCAACTCTTTCACACAGCGGTTGGTTATTTTTGTAGATAGATCATAATGTTTCAAGCTAAAGGAACCTCCCGAACCACAACAAAGACTGTGACCGGTTTCCAGGAAACTTACACCTGGAATGCTTTTTAGAATTTGCCGCGGCTCTGACGTCACTTTTAACCCAATTTTTAAGTGGCAGGGATCGTGATAGGTAACTTTTTTATCTACCCTTTTCATCTCATCGGCATATTCCAAACCAATAATCACTTCGGAAATATCCTTCACTTTACCCGCAACCTGGTGGGCTATTTTCTCCATTTCAGGATCATCTGCAAAAAGCTCCGGATAGTGTTCCTTAAGGGCTAATCCACAAGAACCGCAGCTTACCACAATTGCATCGGTCTCAATACTCCCTAACACCTTTAGGTTTTCCTTGGCCATGATGCGGGCGGTTTCCATATCTCCGGAAGCATAGACCGGCATGCCACAGCAATGTTGGAGAGACGGAATAATTACTTCTACATTATTTTTATTTAATACCCGTACCAGTGACTCGCCTACCTGAGGATATATAAAATTGGCCATACATCCGGTGAAATAAACGGCCCTCTTGACCGGTTTATCTACAGTATTAAGCTCAGGCAATCTCTGCTTTAAGGTTTTTGAGGCTAAAGGTGAAATCACCCGTCTCATATCAATACCAAAAGGTATCCGAGGCAGCATCCCCTGCCCATTAGGACCCTTTCGAAATAGAACCTTCTGACCAAATTTCCCCATTCCTAAAGCAGAATTAAAGATCCATCTTCTGGGCAAAAGCATACGGGCAATTAAACGATAGATTAAGGGCACACCCATCCTTTTTTGGGCTTCCGTGCGGCCCCACCGAATAATGGTATCCCCTTCCGAACCACCGGGACAATTCCCACTGCATCTTTTACACTGCAAGCAGATATCCATTTTCTTTACAATACCGGGGGTCCAGTCCATTTCCCCTTCACGGAGGGCTTTTACTAAACTAATTTTACCCCGGGCTACCCCGGATTCCACACCCAGTTCCTTATATACCGGACAAACGGATTGACATTCACCGCACCTATTGCATCTTTGCAGAATATCCTCCAAATGTTCTTCGTAAGACATTTTACCAGCTCCTATTCCCAAACATTTTCCCCGGATTAAGAATGTTTTTGGGATCCAAAGTATTCTTAATTTCCTGCATCACATGCATTCCTTCCGTCCCTGCTTCCAGTGGTAGGAAAGGAGCCTTGACGATACCTACTCCGTGTTCTCCGGTAATGGTACCACCTAATTTTAATGCTGATTTGAAAAGTTCCGGAAGAGCCTGTTCCACCCGTTTCATTTCCTCTTCATTTTTTTCATCGGTCAGAATATCCGCGTGCAAATTCCCATCCCCAGCGTGGGCAATAATGGCCACCTTTAATTGATAGGCTTCGGCAATTCTTCTCACATCCCGTACCGCTTCAGGAATCTTATCCCGGGGTACCGTGACATCCTCCGAAAGAATAGTGGGAAATAGCTGGGCAAAAGCACCAAAAACACCTCTCCGTCCCGCCCAAAGTTTTTCTCGTTCCTCTTCCGAACTAGCGGAACGCACCTGCAATGCACCTTGTTCATGGCAAATTCGATCAATTTCCTTGATTTCATCGGCAATGGCCTTTTCATGACCATCTACTTCGATCAGAAGCACAGCTTCCGCATCTAAAGGAAGCCCGCTGGGGATAAATTTCTCAATAACTTCCACACAGGTTTTATCCATAAACTCCAGGGAAGATGGGATAATCCCTTGAGCCATAATTTCCACTACCGTTTCCGCAGTTTGGTCTAAACTTCCAAAAGATGCTAAGACAGTTTGTCTCGCTTGGGGCATGGGCAAAATTTTTACCGTGATCTCAGTGACAATACCTAAGGTACCCTCGGAGCCGGTGATAAGCCGGGTTAAGTCATAACCGGCAACGCTTTTCATGGTTCTAGCACCTGTTCTAATGACACTTCCGTCTGCCAAAACTACTTCAAGGGCCAAAACATAATCTCTCGTCACACCGTACTTCACTCCTCTGGGGCCGCCGGCACATTCCGCCACATTTCCCCCCATGGTAGAAAAAGCCAAACTGGCCGGATCCGGAGGATAAAATAGACCAAGCTTTGCCAATTCCTCTTGAAAGACTCCCGTGACTACCCCAGGCTCAACAATTGCAATCATATTTCTCTTGTCGATTTTTTTGATCCGGTTCATTCTGTTTAACTGCATGATGATACACTCTTTTAAAGGCACAGTTCCCCCGGACAAATTACTTCCCGCTCCTCTAGGGATGAGAGGGATTTCCAAGTTGTTAGCCAGCTTGACAATTCGAGATACTTCTTCAGTGTTCTTGGGCTTAACCACGACCCCGGGAAATGACGGTTTAGTAAAAGAAAAACTGCCATCATAGGTGTAACAAAACAGATCCTCTTTTTCGGTAAAAACATGGTCTGTCCCTACGATTTCCTTCAACTGATTAATAATTTCCGGTTTCATAGGTTTTCCTCCTCTAATTGATTAAAAACATCGTAACCGCCGGGACATAGGTGGTTAATAACAAGACCACAATCAAGGCTAGGAAAAACCACTTCATATATCTCATCATGGAGCCCATAGAAATGTTAGCAACAGCCATAGCCACAAAAAGATTAATCCCGTAAGGCGGTGTCACAAAACCAACAGCTAAGTTCATCACAATTAATACACCAAAAGTAATGGGGGACATGCCTAGCTGCACTACAATCGGAAGAAGAATAGGCGATAAAATAATTGTGGCCGGGATATTATCAATAAGACAGCCCACCACCAATAAGAATAAATTAATTAACATCAGTAAAAGAATTTTATTACTGGTAATCCCCATCAAAAATTCGGCTATTTGGCCAGGAATCTGCTGCATGTTCAGGTAAGTGGCAAAAGCCATGGACAGCCCCACCATAAACGTAGTAATGCCATTAACAATCATGGTTTCGTAAAGGGAGTGGTATATCCCTTTTAGATCCAGTTCTTTATAAATAAAGACGCCCACAATTAAAGCATAAACCACAGCAATCACAGCAGCTTCCGTAGGGGTAAAGATTCCGGCATAGATCCCCCCTAGGATTATCACTGGAGCCAATAGGGCCCAAAAAGCATCTTTAAATGAAATCCATACTTCCCGAACCGTGGGAAAATGACCGGTTCCTTTATAATCATTCTTTTTGGAGATAATGTAACAGGCAACGAGCAAGGCAATACCCATTAATATCCCAGGAATAATACCGGCAATAAAAAGATCGCTGAT
The DNA here is from genome assembly GCA_050952465.1 of Bacillota bacterium. Classification (GTDB taxonomy): domain Bacteria; phylum Bacillota; class Dehalobacteriia; order Dehalobacteriales; family Dehalobacteriaceae; genus DUPU01. The sequence goes on from JBMNKZ010000014.1 coordinate 152,571, forward strand.
GGAAACTCCTACTACCACCCCATAAATAACAAAGGGGATACTTGGGGGAATAATTACTCCGATTGTGCCTGCTGCTGCTGCGATAGAGGCACTAAAACCGGTATCATATTTTTTTTCTCTCATAGCAGGAATCATAAATGACCCGATGGCCGAGGTAGTAGCCACCGCAGAACCGGAAATAGCCGCAAAAAACATACAGGCCACAGTGGTTACCATACTTAACCCACCGGTGACAGCCCCAAATAACAGGCCGGCAAAATCCAGTAAACGTTTGGCGAGTCCTCCGGTACTCATTAAACTGCCTGCGAGAATAAAAAAGGGAATTGCCATCAAAGGAAAGGAATCAATGCCAGTAATAGAGTTTTGAGCAACCAGCACCAAAGGAATATCTGAATAAAAATATAAAGTAACTACAGTAGCTGCCCCAATGGCAAATCCGATAGGTACACCTATAACTATAAATACAATAAATAATCCGAATAAAATTAATGCTTCCATTTAGGCAGCCCCCCTTTCCCCATAAAACAATTCTTTAAACATCTCAAATACTTGCCCAATCAATCTTAAGACAATTAGGCCGCAGCTTATAGGTAATGTGGCATAAATGATGGAAAAGGGAATGCGTAAGGCGGGTGTTACCGCATTCTGTTTTGCATAAGACATGGCCATTTCAGTACCGCTGGAAACAAGGAAAACACAAAGTCCCAGCCAAATTATGACCCCAATAATCTCAACGAGGGTTTTGGCCCGGCCTTTCAGTGCTCCCGTTAGAATCTCAACTTTGATATGTCTTCGTTCCCGGAGCCCCAGGCTTGCCCCCAACCAGGACTGCCAGACGAAAATATAGCGGGCCAATTCTTCACTCCAGGATAATGAAGAGTTAAAGACGTATCTTAAGACCACCTGAAAAAAAAGAATAATTACAGTTATAGCCAGGCTTCCCACTAGTAAATATTCTTCAAGTTTATTATAAAACCCGATTAATCTATTCATCCAGCCACCTTCTTGTCAAAATTTTTCATAAAGGGAATAGTTAAATAAGGAGGGAGGCAACCTCCCTCCTTCCTATTTCCATATTATTATTGATTGTACTTGGCAGCTATATCAAACAATTCTTTGCCAAACTCTTTCTCGTACTTCTCATACATGGGCTTTAGAGCTTCGACAAATTTTTCGTGATTTTCAGGGGTAATTTCGTTTACTTCTACACCTGCATCTTTTATCTTTTGAATATATTCATCATTATCGTTTACTTCCAACTGTCTCTGGTAATCAATCAAATACTGTTGGGCACCGTCAGCAATGATTTTTTGGATATCTTCCGGTAACCCCTCATAAAACGCTTTGTTGATTAGCACAGGCAAGAAGCTGTATGTGTGGCCTGTAAGACTATAGTACTTTTGAACCTCATGGAATTTCATCGCATATGTTAAAGAGGCAGCGTTCTCCTGTCCATCAACAGTACCTTGTTGCAGGGCGGTAAACACTTCTGTGAAATTAACCGGGGTAGGATTAGCACCTAAATATTTAAACAAGTCAATATATACCGGGCTATTCATGACGCGCATTTTAATGCCTTCCAAATCCTTTGGCTCATTAATAGGACGCTTGCTATTAGAGCAATTTCTCACACCGTTAAAATTATAGCCAAAGTTATACAACTCGGCGGGAAGCAGCTTATCAAGCTCGTCCCCAAGTTCTCCATCCATGGCATTAAAGGCACTTTCGGTATCCTTAAAGAGAAAAGGCATGTCACCAATACCGAATTTGGCATTATAGGTAGTTAAAGCTGAAGTTGCAGGCATAGTCATGTGGATAGTACCAAGAATAACAGCTTGTGTCATTTGTTCATCATTACCCATCGTCCCATTGGGGAAAATTTGCACATCAACGGCACCTTTGGACTGCTCTTCCACGTATTTTTCAAACTCCAAAGTGGCTTTATGGGTAGACCTATCTTCCGCCTCAACGTGCGCTACTTTAAGAACTAATGGTTCAGAAACAGCTTCTTGTTCATTTCCTGGATCAGTTGCAGTTTCTTCTTGCTTTTGAGAACAACCAACCATCAATAAACACAGTAAGAAAATTGAAATTACTACCATTAATGACCTTTTCATTCTAATCTCCTCCTATTAAATTCTTAGAATAGCCTCCAATTTCCATTTTGCAATTACCACCTTCTTATTTCGGAGATTACCCCCTTCCCTATTTATATATTTTCCTGCATCCTACTTGAATACAAGTTACCATTTATCAAATAACTTGTCAATATGTAAATTATTTGCTCTTTTAACATGTTTATGAGTTATTAACATTTATATGTCCTGATAACTTATTTATGACCCAAAACGCCAATTCTAAATAATTCTGATTCTTCCCTAATCCGCATCACTGTCCCCTTGCTTCTTTAAAATGCATAGGATACTCCACCATAAGGGAATGAATAAACCACCTTCGCCTCAGGCACCAGCTCAACCCCTCTTTTAAGCAATTGATTAAGATCCGAAAAGAGTTCAAAAGTGCCTAATTTATATCCCGTGTCTTGGGGCAATTCAGGTGCATAAACTAAAATATGATGTCTCCGGCACATTTCAGTTAAAAACTGTAGCATATATTTGTCATCCATGGTCATGTTCTTAAGGTAACGTCCTCTAATTTCCACCATTTTTTCCGTGCCGCACTCCTTAGCAAAGGCCCGCATTAAATCTAAGGGTAAAAAATATTCAGGAATGGCCATGTCTCCCACACCGTGACAACACCGAAATAACGCGATAAGCAGTCCATCATCCTTTAAGGCCGCAGAGGCATTGGAAAGACACTTCGTACCCTGCCTTAAATCAATATCCATGGGATGAGAACCTGATATTACTACGTCTGCCTTTTCTTCAATACGTGCTCCGTAAATTTTTGCCGATAACCGGCATCCTGCCCGATGGGCTTTAATAGGATCCCCGCAAAAAATACCTAGAGTTTCCCCTTTTCGATTGAGAACTGTATTGACTAAAAAAATCTCCCCTGATAACATTTTTGCCCCTTCTTCAATTGCTAAACGTGTAGGACATTCTTCACCCATTTTTCCTACGGCACTAAATCTTTCTTTCGCCGAAACCTTTAAATGGGTAGCCGAAATCGTTTCCATCCCTGCGCATCCGGGAATAATATTTTTTAATCCTCCTCCGAATCCGGCGAGTAAATGGGGCTCAATAGTACCAATAGGAATAATTAAATCTGCCCTGCACAGTTCCTTATTAATAAGCACTTCGGTGCCGCTTAATGTTTTACCTAGGTTCAAAAGCATTTCTGGGTTGAAGCAATTATGATTGATAATAGAGAAACTTTCTATTTCCGTAATACCTAATCTATTGGATATTTCAATTTGGCTTAAAGGGGAATGAGTTCCCAGGGAAATAACAATTGAAATATTTTCCTTCCTTGCGCCAGCCTGATATAGTTCCTTAATGATTGTGGGAAAAATTAAATGGACAGGTGTGGGGCGAGAGGTATCATCGACAATAATTACGATCTTTTTATTTGACAATAATTGAGAAGATAACGGGACTTGAGAGATGGGATTGGCTAATGCCTCATTTAATAAATCTTTGGTATCCGCTTCCGGACTAAAGTCATTAGGAATAAATTCCCCCTTAAAGCTCCATTTTTCAGGCAATGTAATCGGTAAAACATCTTCCTTTCCCCATGGTAAACGTAAATCCACGACACCTACCCCCTTGTTTTATTATATATTTATTTATCCGTTTATCCCTGTAGGATTAAACCAAGCACGTCACCTGTACCCTACTTGTATACATGTTCAGTCATTTTTTCTCTATTAAAGAGATAACTTTTTAAAACCCTGGTTGATGAAATCGGCAGATATTTTTATATGTTTCTCAAGAACAGGCAGGATGATTTCTAAATCCCTGGTTTTCATGGCATCCATAATTTTCAGGTGCTGGTTAATCGTATCCTCTGGGTTACCTAAACCAATCGCCGATAAATACTGATAACGTAAAATTGTTACCCAAATTTGTTTAAAAATCTTTTTCAAAAATGAATTATGGCATCTATCGACGATCAGTTGATGAAATTTACTATCAAATTCAGCAATTGTTTCAATGCAAATTTCTTTTCCCTTTTCTAAATCGTTCTTAAGTTTTAACCATTCTGCTTTAATTTGATCAATTTCCTCATTGGTAATATTTTCCAAGGATGAATGTAAGGCAAGACATTCCAGGGTCGCCCTTACTTCAATTATTTCATAAACTTCTTTGGCTGATAAAGATTTAACAAAAACCCCCACCCCCCGGTAGATTTCTACCAAACCTTCACTGGCCAAAACCTTAAGTGCTTCCCGGATCGGTGTTCTGCTCATTCCTAAGCTTTCGCTAAGCATATATTCACTAATATGTTCACCAGGTTTAATTTCATTCTGGATAATAGAATTTTTAATCGCTTCATATGCGATGGTATTCATGTTTTTTGCTTTTGATTTTCTTTTGATACTTAAAACCTTACTCACTAGAAGTCCTCCAAGCTTTTAATAAGTAGATATGAAAAATATGTCACTTGTATACAAGTCTATCATATGGATTCCATACTGTCAATTTGTACTAATAAGCTGCTAAACCTATTTTTTTATTGTTTAATTACTTATTATTATCTATTTTTCGGCGCATACAGCACACGGCCGCATTTTTCACAATAGGTACTCCCAGTAGCTGTTCTCGCCTCTTTTACAATAGTTATGGGAATTAGATTTCGACAGCCGCTGCAGGCATGATTTTCCAGGATCTTTGCCACCGGAGTTCCTTTGAATTTTCCTTTCCTTTCTTCATACCAGATAAGAGATTTTTCATCAAGTTTAGAAAGCAGCTCTTTTTTATCTTCCCCCATGGATTTCATTTCCATCTCTATATTCAATTTTACCCGGTTATATTCAAGTTTAAGTTTATTAAATTCTTGATATTCCGCCTTAAGTTCATGCTCAATCTCAGCAAGTTCATTTCTGATGCTTTCCTTATCTTCCAGCAGCCTAATTATTTCATCACTACCACAAGAAATTTGTTCACTTAAGACCTTATTCTGTTGTTCCATATTTTCTAATTCTTTGGCATTCTTAATTGTCCCGGCATAAAGGAGCTTATTTAACTCCTTTTGTTTTTCTTCCAATCCGTTGACCTGATCCTCTGCTTTTTTTAACTTCCGGGAGATATTTAAATAAATCTCCTTTGTTACTTCTAACTTTTTTTGATTTTGATTAAATTCTTCTTTAATTCTTTTTAGCTCTTTAAGTTGAGGCAAGGTTTTTAGGGAATGCTCCAATTCTTGTTCCTTTCTTTCCATCTCTTGAAAACGATATAAAAGTTCTAACGACATTTTAAATCCTCCTTTTGAAGCAAGTTCTTAATTCAGATGGAGATTCTTTTACTCCATCTGAATTTTAGAACTGCAAATGCAAGACTTAGTTGGCGTTTGACTCCTGCCTAAAGAGGCGGGGGACTTACGCCAAGTTAGTCAGGTGAAACAAATAAAATAGGATAGGTAAATTAGCCTATCCTAATAAACTTCCCAGGGGTTAGTATTAATTGGACTGGTTAAAACCTGAACCCCAGCTGTTTTTAATTTATTCTTCAATATGGTACTTAGTGCCGGCATAAATAATGCCTCTGTCGGCATAATGACCGGCATCAATTATTGCCATACCCATGGCTAAAGCATGCTGACCCTCATGAAATTTCACATCACCGGTAATGAAACACTGGGCACCCTTTCGCTGGGCGGCCTGAAAATAAGACATCCCTCCGCCCCCCCATCACAGCAACCTTTGAGATTACCTGATCGGGGTTTCCAATAACCCGTATCCCCTTTACCTTAAAAACTTCTTTAATTCTTTCAGTTAGTTTTGCCAAACTTGCCGGCTGAGAAAGGTTGCCTATTCTTCCTAAGCCATACTTTTTACCTTCTAATTTTGTATGTAAGATATCAAAAGCTGCTTCTTCATAGGGATGACTTTTTAACATCGCCTGTAACACTGAATTCAACTTATGTTTGGGGACAATAGTTTCCAGCCGGTATTCAGCTGTTTTTTCTAATAATCCCTCCGCCCCGATAAAAGGTTTTGTCCCAGCCAAAGGTAAAAATGTCCCCTCTCCGAGGCTGGAAAATGTACAATGGGAATACTCACCAATATGACCGGCACCTGCTTCACATAAAGAGTTTCTCACCTGATCCAAATAATCTTTTGGTACAAAAACTACAAATTTATAAAGTTCTTCTTCTTTTGTTTCGGCCAAAATTTCCACATCGTTGAGATCTAGAATTTCTGCCAAAAAATCATTAATGCCTCCCGGTGCAATATCCAAATTAGTATGGGCGGAAAAAAGAGCGATATCATGTTTAATTAATTTCCGCACCACTTTTCCTAAAGGTTCATGGAATAATATGTTTTTTATTGGATTAAAAAATAATGGATGATGGGAGATGATTAAATTAACTTTTTGACTTATAGCCTCATCAATTACCCTTTCGTCTACATCCAAAGAAACCAGTACCCGCTCCACCGTCTGACTTAAGTCTCCTACCATGAGGCCTATATTATCCCACTCCTCGGCTAAAGATGAGGGAGCCAGTTCCTCCATTTCTTTAATAATTGCCTCCACTGTTAAAGACATAATATCACTCTTTCCAAAGTGTTAATCTTTTCATTTATTTTCCGTCTCTGGCTCTGTGCTTTAGGTTTAGTGCTGTTTTGTAAAGAATTCTCGATTGATTTTAAAACATGAATTTTCCCCATAAGAAAATCCTTTAGCAATGGGTGCTTTTTCTTTAATAGCACTGGGCCAATTTCAATTTCCTCATTAGATAAAATACTGTGACCGGGTTCGGCTGCTATAATTTCATAGAAAATCTGATCTTCATATACTAATTCTTCATCCTGAATCTCCCATCCATACTTACTAAGCCACAACCTTATTTTATCAGTGCCACGCATGGGCTGAAGAATCAGTCTTTTTGCCTTAGAAAGTACCAATGGTGTTTGCTCAAATATTTTTACCATGGTAGAAGCACCCATACCGGCTAAAACTAACGTTTCTGCTTCTTCCGGCCGCAAAACTGAAAACCCGTCACCTAAACGAAGGTCAATTTTCTTTTCAATAGCCAAAAGGCTGATTAAATTCTCAGCCGCGGCTAGAGGGCCGGTATTGACATCAGTGGCAATGACATAAGGGGATACCCCGGACATCACAAGATATGCCGGTAAATACCCGTGATCGGTCCCTATATCTGCCACTACGGAACCCTGAGGAATCATCGCCGCCACCGCTGATAATCTTTTTGATAGTTTTACATCCAAAACCTCACCACCTAAATCTCCATCAATGCAGCGAAAATTGTATGTGTCATTTTACCTCGTGCTTTTTTCATACCTTAAGTAATTAGCCTTATTACGTTAGTATTCGCATCTTTGGAATAATAATCCTGCCTACTTTAATAAAAGCAAAATAAAAAAGCAAGAAACATTTTATTTTCTGCTTCTTGCTTTCTCTAAAATTTATTATTGGTGGGCCCACCTGGGATCGAACCAGGGACCGACCGGTTATGAGCCGGTGGCTCTACCGCTGAGCTATAGGCCCAATAAAAATGGCTCCCCGAGTTGGACTCGAACCAACAACCACTCGGTTAACAGCCGAGTGCTCTACCATTGAGCTATCGAGGAATGCCCGTTCAGCAATAGTCATTATACTAAAAATCTGATTATTGGTCAAGAAGTTTCACTACTATTTTTAGCGGTAATTTTTTCGGGCATAGCATTAATTCATATCCTAGCTGTCCTTACTGTGATTAATTGTCATTACAGTAATTGCATTAATTACTATCTCTCTTTATTCTAAATAATCCTTTAATTTCTTGCTTCTACTTGGATGACGCAGTTTTCTAAGAGCTTTGGCTTCGATTTGCCGAATGCGTTCCCTAGTTACTCCAAATACCTGTCCAACTTCTTCCAGGGTACGGGAACGTCCGTCCTCCAGCCCAAATCTGAGTTGAAGTACCTTTTTTTCACGGGACGTAAGGGTTTCCAATACTTCTTCTAATTGTTCTTTTAACAACATAAATGACGCTGCTTCAGCAGGAGCAGGAGCATCTTCATCCTCAATAAAATCTCCCAAATGGCTGTCTTCTTCTTCTCCAATGGGAGTTTCCAAAGATACCGGTTCTTGAGCAATTTTCATAATTTCTCTTACCCGCTCTACAGGTATTTCCATCTCACGGGCAATCTCCTCAGGACTTGGTTCCCGTCCTAATTCCTGCAGCAGCTGCCGGGAAATCCTAATTAACTTATTGATAGTTTCCACCATATGCACCGGAATCCTAATGGTTCTTGCTTGATCCGCAATCGCTCGGGTAATAGCTTGACGAATCCACCAGGTAGCATAGGTACTAAACTTGAAGCCTTTTTGGTAATCAAATTTCTCCACTGCTTTTATTAAGCCTAAGTTGCCTTCCTGAATTAAATCCAAGAAAAGCATTCCTCTACCGACATACCTTTTAGCAATACTGACTACTAAACGAAGATTAGCTTCCGCTAAACGTCTTTTTGCTTCCTCATCACCCTTTTCCATTCTTTTGGCTAATTCCACTTCTTCTTCTGCAGAAAGCAAAGGTACCCGTCCAATTTCTTTTAAATACATCCGTACAGGATCATCAATGGCCACTCCTTCAGGAATGGACAAGTCTATTTCAGTTTCAGTCTCAGTTCCATCGGGGGTACTTACCACATCATCAGGATGCTCCAAGGTCTCCAGCTCACCGGATCCGGAAGTCACTTCTATTCCCATGTGCCCTAGCTGTTCGTAAATTTCGTCCATTTGATCTGGTGATAAATCAATTTCACTGAGAGTATTCATAATTTCAGTATAAGTCAGAACGCCTTGTTGTTTTCCCGTATTTATTAGCTTTTTTACTGCATCAATTTTTGATTGATCCGGTTTCATTCTTTCCCCCCTTCCAATGGGTAATGTTTCTAATCATTCTTTTAGCTGCTGGACTTGCTGTTGAAGCATCGTATATTCTTGCAGCAATTGAATGGTATCACCGGTTATATTTCCAAGTTCATGGGAGTTAATCTCTTTTTGAATCTCCTGAATCCGCTTCTTTAATCGGTATAGTTTTATAGTCTTTATATAATCCCGGACTAATATTTCTTTATTAGTATTACCAGGTATTTCTTCCATAAACAATTGGGAGATAAATTGTTTCAAGGTTGGTTCTTCAATACGATCAATTAAAGATGCCGGCAACCAGTCATAATCTCCGTAAATTTGTTTAATAAACTTAAGTACTTCCGTAATCTTTTCCTCTTCAAAAAGACTAAGTCCTAAAGATCCTTCAACCAAATCAAAAATCTGCCGATCTTCAGCCATCATTTGACATAAATGTTTTTCCGCAATTACCAGGGCATTTTGTTTAGTTTTCCCGGCAATGCTGGTAACAGTTACCTGAGTATTGTTAGTATGCTTTTCCTTGCTAAAAATATCCGTTTTTTCAATTATTCCCTGAGTTTGACGTAAATCTGCATAGATAGACTCCGCAGGAATATCCAAACTTTTCGCAATCAGCTTAATATACTGATCTTTTTCCACTTGACTTTTAACTTTAGTTAAGTCAGGAAGGAGTTCCTGCACTACGTCGGCCTTTCCCGGAATTGTCTTAATATTATATTTCTTCATAGCCACATGGAGCTTATATTCTACTAAACTGCGTGCCTTACTTTGTACCAATTGAATCCAAGCCCCATAATTATATTTATGCAGGAATTCATCAGGATCGAAACCCTTGGGAAGCTCAAGCACCCGAACCCGAAAACCTAAGTCCCGAAGAATCTCCAGTCCCCGGTAAGCAGCTTTTGCTCCCGCCGTATCGGCGTCATAAGCAATTAAGACATTTGATGTATATCGTTTTAAAAGCTTTCCCTGTTCCGGTGTAAATGAAGTCCCCAATGAAGCTACGGCATTTTTAATATCAAATTGGTGGGCAGCAATTACATCCATATAACCTTCCATGACAATTGCTTCATCAAATTGCCTGATAAAACCTGCTGCCATATTAAGACCGTAAAGATTCTGGGATTTATTAAAAATAGGTGTTTCTGAGGAATTTAAGTACTTAGGCAGTTCATTCCCCATCACCCTGCCGCCAAAAGCAATTACCTTTCCCCGATAGTCTTTTATGGGGAACATTACGCGATTTCTAAATTTATCATAAAAAGTACCTTTGGTACTTTTTGCTGCCAACCCGGCCTTTTCCATTTCCTCTTCACTAAAACCCTTACCTGATAAATACTTTACCAGGTTATCCCAGGACTGAGGAGCATAACCCAGATGAAAATTTTTGATTACATCCAGGGCAAACCCCCTTTTTATTAAGTACTTTAGGGGAATTTTACCGAGATCGGGATTAAGAATTATTCTGTGATAATAATCAGCCGCTAATTCATGCATCTCTATGAGCCGGTTTTTTTCCGACTGTTTGGCATAGTCTTCATGCTGTGTCTCCCCCGAAGGGATAACCACTCCTACTTTTTCCGATAGTTTGACAACCGCCTCCGGAAATGTCAGATTTTCCTGTTCCATCAGAAAATTGATAACACTGCCGCCTTTATGACAACCAAAACAATAAAAGATCTGCTTTTCCGGAGAAACCGAAAAGGAGGGTGTATCTTCCAAGTGGAAGGGGCACAACCCCACATAATTCTTACCCTGTCTTTTTAAACTGACATAATCGGAAATTATCTCAACAATATCAGCCTTTCCGCGAATTTCGTCAATAATTTCCGGGGGTACAAACTTCATATTCTGCACCACCTCACCGGTAATGCTTTGCTTTAATTCCACTTATTAATTACGTTTAGTAGTAGAATATTCTCATCTATGTTGTTTCGCCATTTTTCCTTTGATTCCTTCTTTTTTTGTATCAAGAATAAATTGTACAACTATTCTATTAATTTCAGCAGGGATTTAAGGAAATTGTCTCTGTCCTTTTCGGTAAAAGAAGCAGGGCCTTTAGTTTTTCCTCCGCCTCTTCTTACTTTAGCGGAAACATAACGCTGCATCAGCAAACCATTAATGTTTTCACCGGTAAATATCAAACCCCGAGGAGATAAGGCTTTGCCCTTTTTCCCTAATACTAATGCCGCCAGGCCAAAATCCTGGGTTACTACAATATCACCGGCCTCAACTCTGTTTGCAATAATATAATCAGCAGCATCCGGACCAGTATCAGTAATAATTACCCTTACTCCCGGTCCCCCATTAATTTGGTGATTAAAGGAAGCCACCATTTCCACCGGGACATTTCTTTCGATACCTAAGGAAATAATTATTTCCTTAACCGGACAAGCATCGGCATCAACTATAATTTTCAAGTGAAACCTCCCCCGAAGTACTACTATATTCGCTACTTTCTTAATAATTCCTTTATAAATATTTAATTATATGAGACAAAAAAGCTTTTTTATTATTACCTTTTTAAAAGACATTTATCCATTTTATTACAATACGTTGTAGTGCGATACATTAATCGCCCTGTGAAGTTCTTATTGGGGTCATTGGAAAATAGCGGGCGAATCGTGATTCCCCCAACAAAATTATTTGTTGTTTTTAAGTAATTTTATAAAAGTCTATTTTTTGTTGTATAAGAAAATAAAGCCTGGGTAAAATAGAGGCAGAAGGAAGTTAATAAACCCTGCCGCATAGCTAGTCACTATTCGGATAGTCTGACCAACGAAGAGGTTTATAACTTCCTTCTTCTTATTATTAATGGCGAAAACCAAAAGGGACAAAAATCCGCATATACTGAGAGATGGCATATCGATCCGTCATGCCCGCCACATAATCACAGACCTGAGTGGCAGGATCGTCTCCAAAGTTATACTCCCCTGGCAATTCATTATCATGTTCTAAATAATAGTAATATAAGGTTTTCAACATCTCTTTGGCTTTAGATTCCTCCCATTTAGCCCGTGAACCAATATAAACCCGCTCAAAAAGAAAGCTTCGCAGTTTATCCATGGCAATTTTAATTTCGCTGCTCATTTTTAGTTCCTGCTGACCTAAGCTACTCTTGATCAAATCTTTTACCATGGTATTAATTCTCTCGCTATGCCGCTTACCCAAAATCTCTATGCACTCTACCGGGATATCTTTTTCTGTAATAAGTTTCCCTCTGATGGCATCGTCAATATCATGATTGATATAGGCAATCCTGTCGCATATTCTTACCGCCTGTCCTTCTAAAGTAGCCGGCTTTATCCGACCGGTATGGTTTAAGATTCCGTCTCGCACTTCCCAAGTCAAATTCAAACCTTTTTTCTGCTCTAGCTTTTCCACGACCCGCAAACTTTGGAAGTTATGTCGAAAACCTTTTGCCATTACTTCATTTAAAGCCTGTTCGCCTCCATGGCCAAAAGGAGTATGCCCTAAATCATGGCCTAAGGCAATTGCTTCTGTAAGATCCTCATTTAAATGAAGTGCTCTTGCCACCGTTCGGGCAATTTGGGCTACTTCCAAGGTATGGGTAAGGCGTGTTCTGAAGTGATCCCCCTCCGGAGCGATAAAAACCTGAGTTTTTGATTTAAGCCGCCGAAACGCCTTGGAATGAATAATCCTGTCTCGATCCCTTTGATAACAAGTACGCACCTCACATTCATCCTCTTGACGCTCCCGACCCCGGGTCATTTGACTTTTTGCGGCAAATTCAGATAGATATTTTACTTCCCAATTTTCTGTTTCCTCCCGAATCAGCATCATATCACCCTATTTCTTTTCCAGTTTTCCACATTCCTGGCAATAGCCATAAAGCTCAATCCGATGTTCCGTAACCGTAAAACCCTCCTTCTGACCAATATTGTCTAAACATTCAAGGGGACACTGAGACATCTCTACAACCTTATGACAGCCCAAACAGATTAAGTCATGGGAATGAGATTTATTTGCCAACCGGTATTGGGCCTTGTCCTCTAAAAAACCGGACTTAATCACTAAACCTGCGGCCACTAGTGTTTTGAGATTACGGTAGACAGTGGCTAAACTGGTATTATCATTTTTCTCTCGAATACGGAGAAATAACTCTTCTGCAGTTAATGGAATCTGAGAAGCGTTTAACACTCTGATAATTGCCGATCGCTGCTTTGTTAGTTTTAAGCCCCGCTCCTGTAGTTCTGCGAATAGCATCTTAACCCGATTCAGGTTCCTCCCCCCTTCCAACTTTCCAACCTTATTTAGCCATAAACCTGTTTCTTTAACAGGCTTAATAAATATAAAAAGGCGGCTGCCAGCACAATAGTTGCTCCGGTAGCAGTATCCAAGTAATAAGATAAGATTAATCCTGAAATACCGCTGATAACGGATATAATTACGGCTAAAAAATGATACTGTCTGACATTGGCCGAAAAATTCCGTGATGCAGCAGCGGGAAGAATCAGAAGAGAGTTAATAATCATAATTCCCACCCATTGAATAGATATGGTTACAATCACTGCTAGTGCCACCACAAAAGCAAGTTCTACTTTGCGGACATTGATGCCCCTGCTTCTGGCTAAAGACGGATGAATAGAAAAAAGCATCAAGGTATTAAAGGAATAATACCAATATCCAATAAAAAGCCCTGAGATAATGAACATTAATTTTATTTCATCAGCAGAAATGCTTAATATGTCGCCTATCAAATAGCCGGAATATTTGTTAAAGCCCCCTCCCCGGGATAAAATCACAATACCTAGAGCTATGGCTACGGCAGAAAAAACACCAATCACCGTGTCCGTTGAGGTTAGGGTATACTCCTTTAAATAAGAAATAGCCAATGCCATAAAGATGGCAAAAAGGATCATGGCCCATAAGGGCTCCATTAACCCCATTATCACCCCAATTCCAATACCGGTAAGAGCAGAATGGCCAATAGCATCAGAAAAAAAAGCCATTCGATTATTTACCACCATCGTCCCCAGCATGCCAAATAAGGGTGTCACCAAAAGCACGGCTAGGAGTGCATTCAGCATAAAATGATGCTCAGTCCAAGAAAAAGGAAGCAACCTTTCACTTAAGGCATACCAAATTTCCACGATCGTATTCCTCTCATTCAGAAAATCTCTTATTCATGCAGTAAAATCCTGAATACCTTTTTTGTGACCAATTTGGCCAAAAAACTGGACGACCTGGTTGCTTTTTAGCACTTGTTCCGGACGCCCCTGGGAGATAATGGTCTGATTTAAAAAGACCATGTTATCCGCAAAATGTCTCATCAGATCAATATCATGGGAAACCATGAGAATCGCAAGATCATACTGCCTTCTAAAATCTGAAACTATTTTGTAAAATAGCTCCCGACCGTTATAATCTACTCCCGAAACCGGTTCATCCAAAAGAAGCAACTCCGGAATAGGCTCCATAGCCAGGGCTAGAAGTATCCGCTGCATCTCTCCCCCTGACAATTGGCCCACCTTTCTATCAATCAAATGCTCAGCATGAACCCTCGCGAGACTGCTTAACGTTTCCTCTCTTTTTTTCTTAGGAGAGAAAAGCCAAATGGGTCTTTTGTAATGTCTAATCAAGAATAAATCCTCTACACTTATGGGAGAGCCGGGATCAAAATCCCATCTTTGGGGGACATATCCTACTTGAGGCTTCCCACGTCTTTTTCCCTCCCGATCCTGGAAGGTAATTTCACCCTGATAGGCGTTTTCCCCGATAATTGCTTTTAAAAGGGTACTCTTTCCCCCTCCATTAGGGCCGATAATCGCAGTTAACTCCCCACAATGCATATGCAAATTTATATCATGAATAATTGCTTTTTGTCCTTTTACAACAGATAAATTTTTGATTTTGGTACAGCACCAACCATAATGTCCTGGAGAAGAAACATTGTGATGATCAGGCATTATTTTAAAGCCTCCTCCAAAGCCTTTAGGTTTTCTTCCATAATCTTAATATAGGCATCTGGGTCTAAAGGCCCTGAAACAGCCGGGTCAAGATAACATATCTTTACTCCGGTTTCACGGGCAATAGTTTTTGCAGATTGATAAGAATCCTCCGGTTCAGTAAAAATAGCTTTCACTTCCGACTCTTTTATCTCGTTAATTATTTTCACTAATTCTCCCGCACTGGGTTCAGAATCTGGTTCTTGTTGGATTATACCTTTGATATTCAGCTTAAACTCCTGAGCAAAATAGGGAAAAGCGTCATTTAGGGTAACAATATCGCGGTTTTTAATTTGATCCAGCCTTTCATGCATTCTTTGTTTCAACGCTTCTAATTTTTTTACATAGGCAGCAGTATTCTCAAGATAAGATTCCGCCCTGGACGGATCCAATTCCGCCAGCTGCCGCCCGATATTATTCACCTGATTGATAGCCCCCGTGACACTTACCCAAAGATGTGGGTTAACTTCCCCATCGGCTTCCTTGATAAGTTCTAATCCTTCACTGGCATTAATAATTTTTAGGTCAACTTGCCGCTCAATAATTTCATCTAAAAAGGACTCCATGCCGGCCCCGTTAACGATCATAATCCTGGCATCCTGTAAGTTCTTCATATCCCCTGGGGTTAATTGATAATCATGGAGGCACCCGGTCATGGACTTGGTCATATTCACTACCTCAACCCCGGTAATACCTTCGGTAATATTTAGGGCCATAATATACATAGGATAAAACGATGTGACGATTTTTACCTGAGCGTCGGACCCAGCTTGTTCGGATTGAACCGGTGTCCCGTTATTTTTATCACTACACCCCGTAAAGAGCAGAGCCAAAATAATAATAAAAAGACAAAATATTCTTGTTTTCATGATATTATATATCCTCCATTCAAATACAAATGAGAATCATTTGCATTACCTGTTTATACTATCATGTTAACCAGAATATTACAATATTATTACGAATTTTTTCTGATACGGCTCAACCAGGAAATAAGAATAGATAACTCATAAAGAAGAATCATAGGAAGGGCCATTAAGGTTTGGGTAATCATATCCGGAGTAGGGGTTAAGACAGCAGCAATGACAAAAGTTAGAACAATAGCAAGTTTTCGTTTCGCACTCATGGTCTTATAAGTAATTAAGCCTATTCTGGTAAGGAAGAGAGCAGCTAAAGGAAGTTGAAAGATAAATCCAAAGGGGAGCAGTACAGAAATGACAAAACTCAGATACCTGGAGGCTCCAAGCATGGGAATAAATCCATAACCGGCAGTGAGGATCAGAAACTTTAAAGCCACACCGAGGACGAAATAATAGGAAAAAGCTATCCCGGCAGTAAAAAGAATCAGTGAAACAGGAACAATTACCAGCGCATATTTTTTTTCCTTGGCCTGAAGAGCCGGAAGAATAAAACGCCAAACCTGCCAAAGAATGATGGGCAGAGCAAAAAATAAGCCGGCAAAAGCGGCCGCTTTTAGTTTGGCCATGAAGCCTTCAAAGGGAGTTAAAATGACCAGTTGTAATTCCAATTCCTGAAGGGGCAATGTCAGAAAATCAAATATTCGCTCTTGAAAAACGAGGAATGCGGCAGTAGTTAAAATAAGCCAGGCTGAAATAGAGATAATTAAAGTTTTTCGTAAGTCCTGCAAATGCTCTACCACTGACATCGGTTTATCTTGAGACAATTTCATCGCCCCTGAAGATCAATTTTATTAAAATTTTCTGCCATTGCGCTATAACGCATGGCAGAGAGCCGCTTCAGGTCTTGCCAGATGATTTGAAGCCATTACCTCAAACTCGTCGATAATGTCCATCATATCTTTCGATTCCTGACCCATAGAAATCTTTAAGAGGTTTTTCCGAGCAATATTAAGGAAGTCTCCTGGTACCAGGGGATATTTTTCTTTGATGACACCCCACGCCATCCCCAGATTAAGGCCAAATTGCTCTAAAGCATCTGCTTGTCTCTCATTGCATCCTGCTAAGGAACCGCCAATTTTACAAGCTAAACCGGTTAAAAGGCCGTATTCCATCAGAAGAACATCCAAATAATCTTTATTTAAACCCCGCCCATGCTCAATTACTTCACGCCTGATCGTGCCTCCCTCATTCATTTTACAAATAACAGAGGCCAAAGGGGCAAGCCATTCCAACAAATTATGATCGCTTAATTTTTTAAAGAATTTACTAAAAAGATAATCACCCACAAGAACCGGAAATTGAGGTACATCTTTCGGACATTCATCGGGAATCTGATTATGAATATCCTGGGCTAAATGAATTAGTTCAACTACTCCTGCCATCATCATACACCCATAGTTATATCCTTTAAATACCTTAGCCGAGAGAACCAATAAAGCCGGTCTTAAGGATGTATCCAGACAGGATGGGTTAAAACCCGGGATAAACTTTGATAGGTGACCTGATTTTAAGCAATAATCTTTTTCCAAATGGGCAAATAATTCCTTCAGCTCAAATTGAATAGAAGTAAACATAAGGGACCTCCCTTGCTACTATATCATCAAAGGACATACCTTCAAAAAAGAAGAGTCCCCAATGCAATTATATTTAATCTACAGTTATAACTACTGCATTATTATACATGAAAATTATTGAATAGAGTATTTTTTTGTTCATCTAACGCCTCGTTATATTAAATATTCTCTTTATCAGAATAAATTCCTTCCTAAATTAAATAAGCCTCCCAACACTTTTCCATGTTGACAGGCTTATTCTAACTTTAATACTTTTTGGCTATGTCTTTCATTTTTACAGCCTAGTAAAATAAATATCCCTCCCAAAAATTAACACGCCGCCTGGGGAAGATGAACATTGGTACCTCGTTCAATTTCTTTTGCCTCCATATTACTTGCCTGGAAACTATCTGCTAAAAAATTGACCGCATCCCATGGATTAACAGTATCACCACAGGTAAATACATCTACCGCAGCATATCCCAGTTCCGGCCAAGTATGAATCGCTAAATGTGATTCCGAAATCACCACTACCCCGCTAACACCCTGGGGACTAAACTTATGGAACACAAATTCTCTTACCTCTGCCCCTGCTTCCAAAGCAGCCTTAATCATCATTCCTTCAACTTTTTTTAAATCGTTTAGTGCCTCAAATGGACAACCATGAAATTCTGCCAACACATGGCGACCTAAAGCCCTCAATTATCATTCCTCCTTTACCGGTTCCCATTTACCACTGGAGTCTATTTCAATAGCTATCATTTTAGCATAATCTTTTTGAATGTCAATAGGATACCTTTACGCCTTTCCAATGGCCTAAACAGAGTTCTTATGATACCTTACTAATCTTCCCTCAATTGTTCTTGTTCCTCAATCACCAAAAATATTAAAGGAGCAGCAGCGAAGATGCTCATTGTAGCCGCGGCTACGATTCCAGAATCATTAAAAACCAAGGCAACCAGGCTTCCTATTACCACCCCCCAAAATCCTTTGTTAAGATAAGGATATTTTTCCTGCACCCTTTTCATTACTCCCATAGGACGATAAAAAAGAGATGCGGTGGCAGCCAGGGTTACCAGAAAAACCTGGCCCCAAATAGTCCAGCGGATCAGCCTGATGTTGGTTGCCATCTTTCTCACGATGATATTATATGCTTCAGAAATTCCATTTGCTCGCATTAAATTTACAGCCCGTCCAAAATGAGATTGGGCACTAACGGTTTGGGCAGCATCCCACATGGCAAAACCTATTAGGAAACAAAGAAGCGTCCCTCCTGCAAAAGCAAATTGTTTTAGTGAAACCCGTTTCGGCATCATTAGATAAATTGTAATGCCAAAACCTGCCAGAGCAGCCAGGGATCCTCCCGCATTAGTACCGATACGCGGCGAAGCTATCAAAAAAATAATGATCAAAGAAAATATGGAGGCCAGCCAAAAACAAATTCTTTTACCTTGCGAAATTTGCATTAAGGAGGCAATTGCAATTACAAAAGCCCCGATCCACACCCCCATATACTCATTACCCAGACCGTAATATCGTGCCCCACCCATGGCATCATAGCCCAAAACAGAGCTTTTCATTAATGTGGCACCAAAAATAAGATCCAAAAAAATAGTTCCTGCTGTAAGCAAGCAAATGGTAAAAAAGGGAAATAGGGGATGATACTTTACTGTAAACATAGAAATTCCTGTTATTAAAAAAACGGTGAAAACAAGCATTCCTAAATACCTGATAATTGAGGGGCCGGGGTATACCCCTAAGATTAAAAATGCTAAAGGGAAAGACGCTAAAGCCATCAGAACAGGCTGCATCAGCTTTGATTTTTTCCTGAAAACAACTAATAGTAATATTGCAGCCACGACCACGATGATTTGTCCTAAGACATAACCTTTGACCAGTGACGGACGATATTTATTAACAAAAATAAGTTCTTGGTTAACCTGAAGTAAAGTCTTTAGAGTATCAGTTTTACCCGCCTGATTCCCCTCTAAAGGAACAACATGCATGGGTCGGCCGGTCATAGATTCCGGCACAGGAAGAGCGAAAAAATCCAGTACGGTAGGAGCTATATCTGTATTAGACACGATACCCTCCCGTCGGGTAGTACTAGAGGTAAGGAATCCTCCCTGGCCGTCTTTCTTCCAATATATAAGAGGAGTTACCCAATTCCTCTCCTCGATCCCATTTCGGGAAGGAGTCGGTACAACTATCATCAATAGTGCGTCATAGGGGGAGATTCTTTGAACTAGATCACTTATAAAGCCATCTATTTCCCTCAGAATTTTTTCTTTACTTTCCAAAAATACCTGTTCCAAAGCGTATTCCTTTTGGTTCATCAAACGGACAGTATCTCCTGTCTCGACAACAACCAGATCCGCCTTTTCCAAGGCAATGGTGAGATATTCCCCCATTTGTTGATAGTTTTTAGATTGAGAGAGGAGATGGCCTTCCCTTTCTTTGACCAAACCCTCGTCAATAAAACCATAATCCACGATCCCCAGCCTATCCATGGCAACAGCTGCTGCCTGTCGGCCATAATCTTCCCCCCCGTCCCTTCTGCCATCTGCCTCCCCAATCACTGCGGTTTTTAAGCCCGCTTGATGGAGGGTTTCCCCAAGCAACCCAGGCTCACCAGCGGATATATGAGCTTCATTATTCCTTTGGATTCCAGCGATGTCCAAATGAATCATATTCTCCGGCAGAACTTTCCGTCCGGTGCGCTGATAAAAAATTTCCCCGGCCTTTTTATTTTGATATTCTTCCCCGGCAACAAAAGCAAGTCCTGAATTGCTACTCCCTAAAGCCACTCGCCCTGCTCCTATTGTCACCATGCTATGAGAACGCACTCTGCCCCCTGCTGTATTAGTATTGGTCAAACTTAGGCCTCCTTCCTTAATCAATTGTTTCAGGGTAGGCATGGGTGCCTCATTAATATCCTCCAGGGAGATATAATCTATCAGGATAAGTACAACCTTTTTTTCCATTTCTGCTTCCGCATCCCGGGCAAATACTACAAATAAAAATAGGTTTGCTAAAATAAAGGCTATCCATTTCTTAAGCATGGGCATACCTTCTTTCCTGATCTTTAGTTACCCCTCCCTGAGCAATTTCTAGATATATTTCTTCAGTTTGCTGCACCATCTTTTCGATGGTAAACTGACTTCTGGCTCTTTGCCCGGCCGCCTCCGCCAATTTCTCTGACCATTTTGGTCTTTTTAGCAGTTCCAAAATTCCCTGGGCTAGGGCCTGTTGATTACCGGGCGGCACTAATAATCCAAACTCTCGATGGACAATTAATTCCGGGATACCCCCGGTAGCACTGGCCACTATCGGCCGTTTAGCTGCCATAGCTTCTATTAAACTGATGGACAATCCCTCAGACAATGAGGGCATCACAAATACATCGATTAAGGGATATATTTCACTTATGTTTTGATAATGGCCGGTAAAAATAATTTTATCTCTTAAACCAATTTTTGATGCCTGGTGCTCCAGTTCCCTTCTTAATGGCCCATCACCAACAACTAAAAATTGAACCTGATCCACTACTTGAGAAACTTGAAAGGCTGCTTGGATAAAATGTTTTATTCCTTTTTGAGGAGCGAGTCTGGCAACCGTCCCAACCACAGGAAAAACCGGGTTTAGCCCTAAACGAATTTTATCATAAGGGGTGGTTTTCTTATTAAAGAATTCAGTATTAATGCCGTTATAAATTACCTGTATCTTATCCTCCGGAACCCCCTCCCATAACATGATTTCTTTCTTTAATGCCTGGGAAACAGTAATGAATTTATCCGTCTTATAGGAAAGACATTGCTGCACCTTAGCGATCATCTGCCGTCGGTACTCCGGCATTTGATATTGATAAATAGAATTATGTACAGTCGATAACAAGTATGGTAAGGCGTGTCTTTTACAAAATGAAGCAGCAATCCGACCTACTAATCCTGCTTTCATTCCGTGGGTATGGATAAGATGGATTTCTTTTTCCTTAACCAATTCTATCAACTTAAACACACTGTGCATATCGGAAAATAAAGAAAAATGGCCTTTTAACGGAATCTCTACCACTTCCACATCCGTATTCTTAAGGTAAGGATTCCATTCATCCCCTTTGGGGCACGCCAAAACCAGTTTATATTTTGTTTTATCTAAATGTCGGAGTAAAGATAATAAATGATTTTTTATTCCGCCTTCTGCTGGACGAACCAGATGGAGAATATTCATCTTTTTTACTTCCTTCTCAGTAGTTAATCCTAACAATTTGTTAGTTTAACCGGGAGAAGAATAAGTATGCGTATTGCCATAAAAAAAATAGGGCTGCATATTATGCAACCCTTCACATATACCAAAAAACTATAAACCTTTCCCTAATCAAAATCTAAACTATTTTCCATTAATTAAGTCAAGGCACTTTTGGGCCATCTCCAATTGATGATGTAACGTCGTTTTAAGTTCTCTAAATTCATCTCTGCTTAATTCCGTATAACCTTTTCTCCCGGTGTGCTTTTTTACCATATAATCCACCTCATCAGGGGCGAAACCCACATCCACCAGTTGTTCCTTTAGTTTTTTGATTTCATTCCACTCAACCTTGCACACCTTATCTTTGTCTGCATCATTTAAGAAACTCAGAATAAAACTCAAAATCACAACCTCCTTTGATGATGGAAAAAATTGATTCCTAAAAACTTTTGCCACACCAACAAAAAAGGTTGTCCCTCTTTTTGGTATGGTCTGCAATCAGGCGATCATATCGCAAGAGCGACTTAGACCCTTGACTTTGCGTCCCTGCCTTTCAGTCAGGTTTGCCTTTAAACCGCTACTTATAATTATACCATATTTCGGCAAAAAATGAGATATTCCTTTAAAATTTTTAAATAGGACAAGGTTCCTGTTCCCCAATCCCACTAAAAAAGGGATAATTGGTTGGTTTGAGGTAAATGATCCAGGCAGCCATGGGCGGCTAGGATATCAATAACAGGTTTACTGGCTTTTCCTCTTAGTCTAATATCATCCCATGTGACAAAAGGCTTTTCGCTTCTTGCTTCAACTATATTATGGGCCGCTGTGATCCCCAATCCCTGCAGGCTGGCAAGAGGGGGAAGTATTCCTTCCTTGGTTATTTGAAACCGGTCTGCGGCGGAGTTCTCAATATCCACCGGCAGGAGCTTTATCCCCCGTTGGAACATTTCCAGAGCAACCTCTAAGATGGTAATCATGTTCTTCTCTTTGGTACTAGCCTCATTACCTTTTGCCTCAAACTCCTCTATGGTGCGCCATACTGTTTTCAGTCCTTTCACCACTAAATCAGCATCAAATTCGTCTGCCCGTACAGTGAAAAAGGAAGCATAAAAAGCCTCCGGATAATTGACCTTAAACCAGGCAATGCGAAAGGCCATGGTCACATAAGCGGTAGCATGAGCCTTAGGAAACATGTATTTAATCTTTTTACAGGAGTTAATGTACCAATCGGGCACATTGTTAGCCCGCATAGTTTCTTCGTATTCCGGCTTAACCCCTTTCCCTTTTCGCACATCTTCCATGATTTTGAAGGCAATCTGGGGATCTAGCCCTTTATAAATCAAGTAAACCATAATATCATCCCGGCAAGAAATGGTTTCCGACATTTTACAGATATTGTTACATATCAATTCCTGGGCATTTCCCAGCCACACATCGGTACCGTGGGAGAATCCGCTGATCCTGACTAAATCGGAAAAAGAGGTTGGTTTGGTATCCTCCAGCATCTGGCGCACAAATTTGGTACCGAACTCAGGAATACCGTAGGTACCCACATTGGACCGGATATCCTCAGGTTTTACGTTAAGAGCCTCGACCCCGGAAAAAAGAGAAAGAGTCTCCTTGTCATCCAGCTTGATTTTTTTCGCGTCTTCTCCGGTCAGATCCTCTAGCATTTTGATCACTGTAGGATCATCATGCCCCAGAATATCCAGCTTCACCAGCCGGTCACTGATGGAATGATAATCAAAATGAGTGGTTATTACATCTGATTTTATATCATCTGCCGGGTGCTGAATGGGGGAAAATTTATGAATATCTAAATTTTTTGGTACCACCATTAATCCCCCAGGATGCTGCCCGGTGGTCCTTTTGACGCCGGAACAACCAGAGACTAAGCGATTTATTTCAGCATCCCGTGCACAGATTTTTCGTTCATCCAAATAGTTTTTTACAAAGCCATAAGCAGTACGTTCCGCAATCGTAGAAATAGTTCCTGCCCGAAAAACATGATTCTTACCGAAAAGCTCCTCCACATATTTATGAGCTCGAGGTTGATATTCCCCGGAGAAATTTAAATCAATATCAGGAGTTTTATCGCCCTTAAAACCTAAAAAAGTTTCAAAAGGAATATCATGCCCGTCCTTAAAAAGCGGTGCTCCACACTTAGGACAGTCTTTATCAGGAAGATCCGGCCCGCTACCAATGGAACCATCTGTGACAAATTCGCTGAAATGGCATTTAGGACATCGGTAATGGGGAGGCAAAGGATTAACCTCTGTAATCCCCATCATCGTTGCCACCAAGGATGAGCCTACCGAACCCCGGGATCCCACTAGATAACCATCATCGTTTGATTTCTTCACCAACTTGTGGGCAATAAGATAGAGCACGGAAAAACCGTTTGTAATAATGGAGTTTAACTCCTTATCAATTCTGGCCTGAACAATGTCTGGAAGAGTCTCACCATATAAAGCTCTAGCCGTTCCATATGTCATTTGCTCGACCTGTTCCTCGGCACCTTCAATTTCCGGCGGATAAAGCTCATTGGGAATGGGCAGCACTTCCTCAATTTGATCCGCGATCCAATTGGGGTTTTCTATCACTACCTTCCGGGCTTCTTCGGCCGTAAGATAGGGGAATTCCTGAAGCATCTCCTCAGTTGTCCGAAAATATAGAGGGGCCTGGGGCTCATCTTCAAATCCTTTCCCTGCCATAAGAATTTTTCGGTAAATGGAATCATTACTATCGATAAAGTGCACATCACCTGTGGCTGCTACCGGTATTTTAAGTCTTTCTCCCAGCTTGATAATGCGTTTATTAATCTCAATTAATTCCTGACGGTCCTTTACCTCATCATTTCTTATCATGAACTCATTATTTCCTAGAGGCTGTATCTCCAAAAAATCATAAAATCCAGCGATTTCCGCTAGTTTTTCCTCAGGTGCTTTTTCTAAAACTGCTCGGTACAATTCCCCGGCTTCACAGGCAGTACCTAAAATTAATCCCTCCCGATGCTTTTTTAAAATACTTTTTAGAATTTTGGGGGTACGATGGAAATATTCCAAGTGAGAAAGGGAAATTAATTTATATAAATTTAATAATCCTTCCTGGTTCTTAACTAAAATCACGATGTGATAGGATTTTTGCTTTTGCCAGGGAGTATCAATATTTTCGTCATTAATCAGATAACCTTCTACACCATAAATAATTTTTATTTTATGCTTCTCTCCCGCTGCATAAGCCTCGGGAAAAGCCTGTACTACTCCATGATCCGTAATAGCCACGGCTTTATGTCCAAATTTAGCCGCCAGGGCAATTACTTTACTTGTATCTGCAACAGAATCCATAGAACTCATCTTAGTATGCAAGTGAAGTTCCACTCGTTTTTCCGGGGCAGTATCAACTCGTTCCGGAGCTTTTGCCTGGTTGATATCATAAGCCATTAAAGTTAATTCCTGAGAAAACTTGTCCGTTTGTACTGAGCCCCGGATCTTAACCCAGACCCCTTTCTTTAAATAATCCCATACCGTCTGGGGGGTTTTCTCATCAGTAAACAACTTAACAGTCAAGGAATTGGTTTGATCAGTAATATCAAAGATCACTAAAACCCGACCGGATTTTAATTCACGGGTTTCGAAGGAAAAGATCTGACCCGTTACCACCACATTTTTTTCTTCTTCAACCACTTGTTCTAGGGGTACAGGCTCACCTTTAATCGCCTTCCCTAAAATAATTTCGGAAGAAACCTTTGATGTTTGTTTTTTCGTTTCCTCAGGTACCGTTTCAAAAACGAAGCCGTTTAGTTGTTCTCGGTCAATTTCCTCACATTGAAGTTCTGCCTCCCGGATTAAATCTTCCTGCAGTTCCAAATCCACAGTTACGGAAATGCCATACTGATTTTGAATCAGACCTTCTAGGGTTCGGCATACCCCCTTTTGGTCACAAACCTCCATGGCAAAACGATGAGGCAAGAGAAGAATCAATTGCTGATCCCCAGCCTTCCATTCCGACATGGTAACCCAGTTTTTAATACCAGTGATTTTCTCTCCCAAAGCCTGAATTAATTCTTCGCGAAAATGAATCACCAAATCATCCAAAGATATGGGTTTATTTTGCACTTGAATATCCAGGGAAACCCTTTTGACATCCGGTATATTTGACAAAATCAAATCACAAAAAAGACTGGTTTCCCTTTCCGTAATATTTTGAGGAAGTACCACCTGGAGAATGAGGCACCGGTTCTTCTTATCAATTTTAACTTTTGTAACCCGAATCTGCCCTAAAATAGCTTTGGTCTCCCTAGGGAGACCACTTTGGGCAATTAAACTGTCTAATTTAGGCATACTACACCTTTAATCTTTCTTTAAACTTATTCCAAGTGTTTTGGCAATTTCCCAATACATTTTCATCCTAGCGGCCAAACCTTTGGTCAAACCCATTTTTTCTTCCTTCATAATATGGGTCATGCCCACCAGTTCTACTTCTTTTGTTTTAATATGGTGATCATGGGCGTACTTGGTCAAGGCAACTTCCACGCCAAATCCAGTATCTTCTATGTCTTGAATGGCTTTCATCAAACTTTTTCTAAGTGCCCTTTGTCCGGAAAGATAGGGAGCAACAACCTGGGCTAAATCTGTGGCCAGCCTGCCTTTTTCAAAGATACCAATGGACATTTCCACTTCCCCGCTAATCACAGGAAGAATTAGACTTCTTACATGCTGGGGGGTCAAACCAATCAGATCTGCATCTAAAAAGAGAATAATATCATATTGAGCTTGCTCTACACCTTCCTTCATGGCACCGCCCTTACCCATGTTTTCCAACAGCTCTATCACTTGAGCACCGGCATTTCTTGCTACTTTGGCAGTGTCATCTTCTGATCCGTCACTGACAACAATTATTTGCTTTATTTCTTCTATTTGATTTAATACAGTTACAATTCTTCCAATGGTACATTCTTCATTGTAAGCAGGAATGATCGCTGTTACAACTGACATCAAAAAAACCTCCACAAGAGCCGTGAGTATCAATGACATTGATGACACCGGCAAATACAAGCATAATTATCACTTACCTAGTTTTTCTTTCACAAATGGCACTACTTGGTTAATTTCCACCAAATGCACCACACCGGTAGCTCGAATTTTAACTTCCACTTTTCCTTCCGCCAAGGTTTTTGAGCCTAGAGTTATCCTGAGAGGATAACCAATTAAATCTGCATCCTTGAATTTAACCCCAGCCCGTTCCTTCCGATCGTCAAGTACCACTTCCACACCTTTAGCCAAAAGATCACGATAGATTTTTTCCGCTGTCTCCATCAGCTCCGGTTCACGCTCCGACACCGGAACTACGACTGCATGATAAGGAGCAATGGCAACAGGCCAAATAATCCCATCGGCATCATGGTTTTGTTCAATGGCTGCCGACATCGTTCGGCCCACTCCTATACCGTAACAACCCATAACCATTAATTGTTCTTTACCGTTTTCGTCCAGGTATTTTGCACCCATAGCCTCACTGTATTTTGTACCCAGTTTGAAAATCTGTCCAACCTCAATGCCCCGGGCTGAAAGCAGCTTTTCTTGGCACTCCGGGCAAATTTCCCCTTCTTCCACCAAGCGGATATCAGCTATTTCCTCGATGGGAAAATCTCGATCCGGATTTACATTAATTAAATGGTACTCTTTTTTATTGGCACCACATACGGCATTGGCCATAAATGGCACTTCCTGATCTACAACCATACGGATATTTTTAACCCCTACCGGCCCGACATAACCGGCCGCAGAGCTTAAATGTTTTTGAATAGCTTCATCTGAAGCCATGGTGAGTTCTAGACATCCCAGTCTGTTTTTTAACTTAATCTCATTAACTTTACGATCTCCCCGGATTAAAACCAAAACAAATTGTTCGTCCGCCTGATAACACAGAGTCTTAATGGTCTTTTTCGGAGTAACATTTAAAAATTGAGCCAGTTCATCAATAGTTTTACACCCGGGAGTATATACTTCTTTGATTTCCCCAGGAATTTCTGTACTAGGGGTTTTATCCAGGTAGGCCTGAGCAATCTCGGTGCTTGCTGCATAAGAGCAAGCACTGCAGTAAATAATTCCTGCTTCCCCGGAATCAGCCAACACCATAAATTCATGACTGGCATCCCCACCAATAGCTCCGTTATCTGCCACTACCGGACGAAAATTCAGGCCGCAGCGGGTAAAAATATTGGTATAAGCCTGATACATCAGACGATAACTTTCGTTTAGTCCCTCCATGTCCCGGTCAAAGGAATACATATCCTTCATGATAAATTCCCGTCCCCGCATGAGGCCAAAACGGGGCCGGCGCTCGTCCCGGTATTTGTTCTGAATCTGGTAAAGCCTTAAGGGCAATTGTTTGTAGGACTTAATATCTCCTGCTACCAATTGGGTAATTACTTCTTCATGGGTGGGTCCTAGGCAAAATTCCCTACTATGACGATCCTTCAGGCGCCATAACTCATCACCGTACACCTGCCACCTTCCGGACTGTTGCCATAATTCTGCAGGTTGAACAATAGGAAGCATTAATTCTTGACATCCAGCCTTGTCCATTTCTTCACGGATTATATCCATAATCTTTTTCATAGAACGCCAGGCCAGAGGCATATATGTATAAACTCCGGATGCCAGTTTTCTAAGCATCCCTGATCTCATTAACAGCTGATGGCTGACAATTTCCGCCTCGGCTGGTGTCTCTCGCAAGGTCGGGGCAAACATTTGTGAAGCTTTCATATTTTTTCCTCCTAGTTGGTTAGTTCTTTAGTTAGTATAACGCTTTTTTTTACTTCTTCGACCAATGCATCTACCAGTTGGTCTTCTGGGAGTTTCTGAATGATCTCACCTTTTTTAAACAATAACCCGGTGCCGCTCCCTCCTGCAATGCCAAAGTCTGCTTCCCGGGCTTCCCCAGGGCCGTTAACCGCACAGCCCATGACAGCTACAGTAATTGGTCGGGATATATCTAGCCCGGAAAGTCGTTTTTCCACCTGTTCTGCAATGGAGATTAAGTTTATCCTAGTTCGGCCGCAGGTAGGGCAGGAAATAAATTCAATGCCATTCTTTCTAAGACCCAGTGCACGGAGAATTTCTTTGGCCACAATTACTTCTTCCACCGGATCACCTGTAAGGGATACTCGAATAGTATCTCCAATACCCTCAGCCAAGAGTGCCCCAATCCCTACGGCAGATTTAATACTGCCTCTTTTAGGAGTACCCGCCTCTGTAACCCCTAAGTGAAAGGGATAATCGGTTTTTTTTGAAAGCATCCGATATGCCTCTAACATTAGCGGAACAGAAGAAGACTTCAGGGATATTTTAATATTATTATAATTTAACTTTTCCAACATGCCAATATGCCCCAGGGCACTTTCCACCAATGCTTCCCCCGAAGGGTGTCCATATTTTTCTAAGAGTGACTTTTCCAAAGAGCCGGCGTTCACTCCGATGCGAATGGGGATGCCCTGTTCTTTAGCAGCCTCAGCTATTTCTTTCACCCGTGACTCTCCCCCGATGTTACCGGGGTTGAGCCTTAACCCATGAACACCGGCTTTAATCGCCCCTAAGGCTAACCGGTAGTCAAAATGTATATCGGCAACGAGGGGAATGCCAATCTTAGACAAAATCACCGGAAGAGCAGCCACTGCTTCCTGATGGGGAACGGCTACTCGGACAATGTCGCATCCTACCTCCTCCAGCCTTTTAATCTGTTCTATAGTAGCATCCGCATCAGCGGTATCGGTATTAGTCATAGACTGAATAGAAATCGGGGCATCTCCCCCAATGAGAACAGAACCAAGTTTAATTTGTCTTGTTTTTCTGCGCTTAATCATATGCTTACCTCTTTTCACATTTCAAGAAACGATTCACCTGTGTATCGGGGACCGTTCCTTGGGCTTGGGGCATCGTAATATTTTGGGGCTAAAACAAATACGTACGGGTTGCATATTATGCAACCCCTACCAGTAAACTATCCGTGTCAGCGTAGCTGACGGAGGGAATAACTCCCTTTGTCACTGCGTGACATCCCCCTCGTGGAAGGGGATCTTTAACTAAACACCCGCAATATATCCTGATAGGTGATGATCACCATTAGAGCCATTAAAAGCACAAAACCCACCAAATGAATAAAATTTTCTTTGGCCGGATCGATGGGGCGACCTCTAAGTCCTTCAAAGGCTAAAAAAACTAAACGACTCCCGTCTAAGGCCGGAATGGGAAATAAATTAATCAATCCCAAGTTAATACTTAAGATTCCTGCAAAGGTCATTAAACTGCCTATACCGAACCGAGAAACTTCTCCCACCATAGAGACTACTCCTACAGGACCTGCCACTTCCGGTTCGATAGCCCCGGTTATCATTTGGAGTAGTGAGACTATGATCAATTTTGTAAATTCATAAGCCTGTTCCAGACCTAAAACCGTAGCGGATAACAAGCCCTTTCTTTCCCATGATTGCATAATTCCAATCATGCCAAAACCGCTGTCTGGATCCTTCCTCGGTACTACCTGTATTCTTTGAACTTTATCATCCCGATGAACCGTGAGGGTTATTTTTTCTTCTGGGCTTTCGTGAATGATGGTAACTAATTCCCGCCAAGTTTCAACTTTTTGTTCATTAATAGCTACGATGCGATCTCCCGGCTGTAAACCCGCCTGAACAGCTGGGTGTCCCTCTATGACTTGACCGATTACATTATCATTAGAAGGAATACCCACTACCATAAAAGCAAGAATAAATAAGAGCAGGGCAGTAATAAAATTCATTAAAGGCCCGGCAAAAATAATCGCCATTCGCTGGCCAACAGTCTTTCTATTAAAGCCGCGAGGGTCTTCCTGATCTTGATCCTCCATTCCTGCCATGCGCACAAACCCCCCTAGAGGCAGGAGTCTTAGTGAATAGATGGTCTCACCCTTTTTCTTGTCAAAAACCTTTGGTCCCATACCTAAACTAAATTCTTCTACTTTTACATCATTTCTTTTAGCGGTGATAAAATGGCCAAACTCATGTACCAGAATCAGTAAGCCAAAGATTATTATCGACCAGAAGATTGACATTTAAATAACCTCCCGAATCATATTTCTTGCCCACCTGTCACTTTCTAAAATATCCTCAAGGGAAGGCTTTTCCTTATTTTGATGTTTACTAAGTACCTGATCAATAAATAAAGGTATATCCATGAAACCGATTCTCTCCCGGAGAAACAAATCAACCAAGACTTCGTTGGCGGCATTCATAACGGTAGGGTAAGTTCCCCCTGCTCGCCCTGCCTCAAAAGCTATTTTCAAACAAGGGAATCGTTCAAAGTCCGGTGTCTCAAAGGTAATTTGAGCTAATTTAGCAAAATCTATCCGAGTTAAATTGTTTTTCCGACGATTGGGATAGGTAAGAGCATATTGAATAGGAATACGCATATCCGTTTTACCTAAATGTCCCAAAACAGAGCCATCCTGATACTGTACCATGGAATGAATAATACTTTGGGGGTGCACTACGACATTAATATCATCATATGACACATTAAAAAGCCACCTGGCCTCGATAACCTCCAATCCTTTATTCATCATAGTAGCGGAATCAATAGTAATCTTCTTGCCCATCTGCCAGGTAGGATGTTTTAAGGCCATGGCCGGTGTAATCCTTACCATCTCCTCCCGATCCATACATCGAAAAGGCCCTCCGGAAGCGGTGAGTAGGATTTTTTCTATTTCCTGACCCTCCTCCAAACATTGAAAGACAGCAGAATGCTCACTATCCACAGGCAAAATCTTTACCCCGTGTTTTCGGGCTAAACTCATGACAATTGAGCCCCCGGCAACCAGGGTTTCCTTGTTTGCTAGAGCAATGTCTTTCCCCGCCTCAATGGCTTTAAGGGTCGGTAAAAGGCCGATCACCCCGGAAACAGCAGTGAGCACGATATCAGCTGCCTCCAAGGTTGCGGCCCTAATTAAGCCTTCCATCCCAGTTAATATTTCACCTTTAAAAAAAGGAACCTTCTCTTTTAGTTCGTCTAAAAAAGTTTCATCATAAATTACTACTACTTCAGGCCGGTATTTTTCCACCTGCCGAGCTAATAAATCAATACTACTATGGGCAGCTAAGGCTACCAATTGAAAATCCTCCGGAAACCAATCCACTACTTCCGCGGTCTGTCGGCCGATGGAACCTGTGGCCCCAAGTAAAGAAATACGTTTCATACTACCTCCGGTTAAATAACTTTCTTAATTGCTCTTCCCGTTACTAAAATGACTGGTCCCAGGATCACTCCTCCGGCACCGAAAAACTGCAGGCCAATGAAAATAGCAGCTAAGGTAGCCAAAGGATGCACATCAATAGTATCCGCAACTAGTTTAGGCTCCAGAATCTGTCTTTGCACGATGATGATGATGTAGAGTACCAGCAAACTAATTGTCAGTTTTATGTTCCCTAATACCAGGGAAATAATAATCCAAGGGACAAATACCATCCCTGGCCCCAAGACCGGCAAGATATCAAAAAAACCTGTCAAAAGGCCCATGGTAAAAGCATATTCCATGCCCAAAATTGATAAGCCGGTAATGGTAATAACTGCTGTAATACTGACTAAGGTTAGGATGGCTCCGATATAACCGACTAAAGCTCTTGTTAAGTCTCGATAAACGTGTTCCACCCTGCCCTGCCATTTCTTTGGTACTAAACCTAAGAAGAACTTTTCTATCTTTTCCTTATCCCGGCTGAAAAAGAAAGTGGCAATAATGGTGATGACCAATACAATAAAGATATTAGGTAATGAAGTCAGTAAATGCAAGATTGCATTAATCGCTGAATAAATAAAATCTGTTGCTGTACCCGTAATACTGGTAATAGTCTGCTGGATCTGGGCCATTACCTCCGGCTTAAGATCAATAGTATAATATAAATACTCGGCTTCTTGAAAGATTCGGGTAAAGATCTTATTAAAATCAGGCATATTTCCGGACAATCGTTGCAACTCAAAGACGAGTTTAGAAATAATTAAGACCAATATCCCGGAAATTGTCCCAAAAACAGCTAATAATACCGATAAAACAGCAAATCCTCTGGGCAGTTTCAAATGTTTAGTAAGCCATTTTACTATCGGGTCTATTAACACTGCTACCACCAAAGCAAAAATAAAAGGTATAAGAGCCGGAAAAACAAAGGAAATTATCTCACCGGCGGCCGGCATAATGAAATAATATATTAAATACAAACTAATACAAACAGCCGTAACAGTACCTGCTTTAATCAGACGATCCATCCAATTCACCTCCACCTAGCTATTTTTCGATGGGCGGGCACCGTAAATATGGTGCCCCTACAAATAATCCAACTTTCCACTATCCAATTAAAAATGGTTTTAAAGAATAAAACACCAAAGGTACAACCATGGTTAAGCTATCAAAACGATCCAAAATTCCACCGTGACCGGGGATGATGTTTCCGGAGTCCTTCACACCTGCCCACCGCTTCACGGCAGATTCCAGAAGATCTCCCGCCTGCCCCGCTAAAGATGCCAAAAAAGTTACAGTAAGCAAAACCCCAAGAGGCAAATTATTGAAATATTCACTTAAGAAAAAAACTACCAGAACACAAAGGAGTGTACCGCCGATTGCCCCCTCTACCGTTTTATTAGGGCTAATAATGGGGCTAAGCTTATGCCGTCCTAAAAAGCGTCCGGAAAAATAAGCTCCTGTATCTGTGGTCCAGGTAATGATAAAGCATAAAACTATATAATTAAATCCCTGAGGAAAAGTTTCCCTAATTATTAGTAAATGAGAAAGGGTCCAGGCGAAAAGAAATACCCCTGTAAAGGAATATGTCAACTCTTCTAATGATACCATCCCCAAGATAAGAGGGAAGACATGGAGTAGAAGTATTACAAATAATATTTCACCTGGTATCAAAGCCGTCACCCATGCGGAACCTATGATTAAAAGGCCGGCCACATATCCAAAAATAAAAAATGTCTTGTATCCCCGATTTCTCATCATCCTACCATATTCATAAAGTCCTAATAAAATGATTATTCCTACACCAAACTTAAACCAGAATCCTCCGATATAGGAAGCCCAAATAATAAGAGGAATACCTACCAAAGCACTGATTATTCGCTGCCAAAGCATTAACTACACTCCTCCGTATCTGCGGTTTCTACCTTGATAACTTAGTATCGCACGATAAAATTCCACTTTATTAAAATCCGGCCAGTAAATGCTTGTA
Source organism: Bacillota bacterium (assembly GCA_050952465.1). Taxonomy (GTDB): domain Bacteria; phylum Bacillota; class Dehalobacteriia; order Dehalobacteriales; family Dehalobacteriaceae; genus DUPU01. Next base: position 186,516 of record JBMNKZ010000014.1, read on the forward strand.
AAATATAATTCCGCATAAGCTAACTGCCATAAGAGAAAATTACTAATTCTATATTCTCCGGAGGGCCGGATCAAAAGATCAGGATCAGGTTGCCCCGCGGTAAAAAAATACGAGGAAAATAACTTTTCTGTAATATCGCTGCTCTTTAATGCCCCTATCTTGACATCCTCTGCAAAAGCTTTGGCTGCTTCCACTATCTCCATGCGCCCCCCATAATTAAGAGCCACATTTAATTGGAGTCCCGAATTTTGAGCTGTTGTTTTTTCTGCCTTGGATAATTCAACTCTTGCTTCAGTCGGAAGTTCATTGATCGAACCAATAGTACGAATTTTGATATTCTGCCGATGAAGTTCATCAAGTTCTTTTTGCAAATATTCTACAATTAGATTCATGAGCACACTAACTTCTTCTTTGGGTCTTTTCCAATTTTCTGTAGAGAAAGCATAAACGGTCAGTACTGGTATTTTTAACTCTACAGAGGCTTCAATCACTTTTCTCAGTGCTTCTACCCCATACCTATGTCCGGCAGTACGGGGTAACCCCCTCTTTTTTGCCCATCTGCCGTTCCCATCCATAATTATTGCCAAATGTTGGGGTATTTTAGTCCTGTCCACTTGGGCAAGTAATTTTTTCTCCAAATTCTGTTGTTTTTTATTTTGGAAAATATAGGTCAAAAACTTCCGCACAAGCGAACCTCCTTTAAAGGTTAGGAGGGACACAGTCCCCAATTATGGTTAGGGACACACACATCCTACCCAATTTATTTAAAATGACCCCCTCAAAGAGGGGGTCTGAAGATTACTCTTCAATTATTGCACCGCTTGGGCAAGCATCGACACATGCGCCGCACTCTACGCATTCATCTTGGTCAATTACGTAAATGTCACCCTCTTTAATGGCATCGTTGGGGCATTCATCCATACAAGTACCACAAGCAACACATTCATCTGTAATTTTATACAACCACTACACCTCCTTTCAACTACACACCCACTTTTGAAATGACAATATTAATTCTACTTCCTGTCCAGATGTGCGTTGTCGAACTACCCGACAGCCTCCCTCAGGCTGCCCGCCTTTAGTAGATTTGGTTATACCAACCGACGTCACGACAAAACCATGCTGTTTTAAAATTTTCACAGCCTCATCTTCATATAATCCTAAAACATCCGGTACAGAAAAATTAATCATCACTTATCCTCGTTATACTTCCATTATTTCTTTTTCTTTTGTATTCATTACATCATCTATTTTTTTTACAAATTTATCGGTGATTTTTTGTACCTCGTCCAAACCCCGTTTACTTTCATCTTCGGAAACTTCACGCTCTTTTTCCAGTTCCTTAACCATATCATTAACTTCCCGACGCACATTTCTTACAGCGACCCGGGCTTCTTCGGCTTTTTTCCTAACTACCTTAACCAGCTCTTTGCGACGCTCCTCTGTTAATTGAGGAATGCCAATCCTAATTACATTACCGTCATTACTGGGGTTTAGCCCTAAATCAGATTTTAGTATCGCCTTTTCAATGGCCGGAATAGTAGACTTATCCCATGGTTGGATTACAAGTAGTCGGGCTTCGGGAACGTTGATGTTGGCCATCTGATTTACGGGAGTAAGGGCACCATAATAATCAACTTGAATTTTGTCCAAAAGGGCTGGAGTCGCTCTTCCCGCTCTTAACGAGGCATAGTCCTTTTTTAAAACATCTAACGTCTTGTTCATTTTTTCTTCAGCTTCTTGAAGAATTTCGCGAATCATTATTTTCCCTCCCCTACATAGGTTCCTAGTTCTTCACCTAAAACTACTCTTAGGATGTTACCCTGCTGATTAATATTAAAAACAATTAAGGGTAAGCCATTATCTTTGCATAGAGATGCCGCTGTGGAATCCATCACACCAAGTCCTTGATTTAAGACCTCCATATAGCTAAGATTGTCATATTTCTTTGCTTTTTGGTTCTTCATTGGGTCAGAATCATAGACTCCATCTACCTTTTTAGCCATTAGAATCACTTCGGCTTCAATCTCGGCTGCTCGAAGAGCCGCCGTGGTATCAGTTGAAAAATACGGGTTCCCTGTGCCGGCGGCAAATATTACCACTCGACCTTTTTCCAAGTGCCTAATGGCACGACGCCTGATGTACGGCTCAGCAATTTGCCGCATTTCAATGGCCACCTGAACCCTAGTATCTACTTCTACCTTTTCTAAAGCATCTTGCAGAGCTAAAGAATTCATTACAGTGGCTAACATGCCCATATAGTCTGCCGTGGCCCGATCCATCCCTCTGGCACTACCGGCAATACCGCGCCAAATATTGCCGCCACCTACGACTATTGCTACCTCGACCCCTGCCAAGCGAACCTCTTTCACCTGTTCTGCAATGGAACTAAGCATATCCTGATCAATCCCATAACCCAAGTTCCCGGCCAATGCTTCTCCGCTAAGCTTTAAAACTACCCTTTTATATTTAGGATGACCCATATAATGCTACCTCCAGTCTACCACAATATGTTTCTACATTAATGACATAAATCCTTTTAAGAAAGAAGGAGTTTTTCTAAAAAAAAAGCACAATAGTTGTGCTCTTTTAATTTTTACCCTGGGTCATTGCCTGTACTTCTGCCGCTAAATCATTGCTTTTTTTCTCAATACCTTCTGCGACCTGATATCTGACAAATCTTCTTACAGAAATATTTTCACCGATTTTTGATATCTTTTCCGTAATCAGATCCTGAACGGTCATATCCGGATCTTTAATATAAGGCTGTTCTAATAAGCATACTTCCTTATAATATTTTTCGATTCTTCCTTCTACCATCTTGTCTACAACCTTTTCCGGTTTACCTTCATTTAGAGCCTGTGCCCGAATGATTTCTTTTTCCTTGGCAATGACATCAGCAGAAATTTCTTCCCGAGAAACAAATTCCGGTTTAGATGCGGCTATCTGCATCGCAATATCCCGGCACAATTGACGAAATTCATCAGTTTTGGCTACAAAATCAGTTTCACAGTTAACTTCTACTAAAACACCGATTCTTCCGCCCCCATGTATGTAAGACTCCACTAATCCTTCCGCGGCTATCCGGCCCGCTTTTTTGGCTGCTGCGGCCAAGCCCTTTTCCCTCAAAAACTCAATAGCTTTGTCCATATCGCCATTCATTTCAGTAAGAGCTTTTTTGCAATCCATCATTCCTGCGCCGGTTCTCTCGCGCAATTCTTTTACCATTGCTGCTGTAATCATTTTTATTTCGACCTCCATTTAGTTTTTAGTTTAAGTTAGACAGTTGTTAGTTGGTAATAATCTCGCTCCCTGAGGAGGATATCACGCAGTGACAGGGGGAGTTCAAATCCTTTGCTTAGCTTTCTTAGTTTACTCCTTCCGTCAGCCACGCTGCCACCTCCCTCAAAGAGGAATGTCATAAAAAAGGTAGAGATGAGATAGGGTCATACTACCCTTGGTCATCCCTACCTATTACTCATTATTATTCAGCCATAGTTTGACCTTGGTTACCCTCAATTACCGCATCAGCAATTTTTGCAGTGAGAAGCTTTACCGCTCTGATGGCATCGTCGTTACCAGGAATCACATAATCGACTTCATCAGGGTCACAATTAGTATCAACAATAGCCACAATAGGTATCCCTAATCGACGTGCTTCTGCTACGGCAATTCTTTCTTTCCGAGGATCCACTATGAAAATCGCACCCGGAAGCTGTTTCATATCTTTAATCCCGCCTAAGAATCTCTCCAGCTTCTCTTGTTGAGCTTTCAACTGAGATACTTCTTTTTTGGGAAGTAATTCAAAAGTGCCATCCTCTTCCATTCTTTCTAACTCACGCAAGCGGTCAATTCGTTTTTGGATGGTGGGAAAGTTAGTAAGCATACCACCCAACCAACGCTCATGAACATAGAACATTTCACATCGGATAGCTTCTTCTTTTATAGACTCTTGAGCTTGTTTTTTAGTACCGACAAAAAGCACGCTTTTCCCTTCTGCTGCCACATTTTTAATAAAGTTGTAGGCTTCCTCTACCTTACCTACAGTTTTCTGTAAATCGATAATGTAGATACCGTTTCTCTCAGTAAAAATGTAAGGAGCCATTTTAGGGTTCCAACGTCGAGTTTGGTGTCCAAAATGTACACCTGCCTCTAAAAGCTGTTTCATGGAAATAATTGACATATTCATCCTCCTTTTTGTTGTTCCTCCGTCTCCTTCTTTTGTCCCACCGAACCCTAAGGCACCCCGGTGATACATCCGGAGACGTGTGTATTAACACCTGAAACAGTATAGCATGAAGTGACCGTAGTTTGCAAGTTTTTACAAAATATATTTACTTAAATCCTCGTTTTTAATCACGTTTTCCAGCTTCTTCTCCACATACTCCCTGGTAATATAAATTGAGTCCGGAGCAGCGTCGGGGGCATCAAATAAAAGATCTTCCAATACCTTTTCTAGAATGGTATGGAGCCTTCTGGCACCTATGTTTTCCGTCTGGGCATTGACCATATCGGCTATTTCCGCAATGGCCGTAATTCCGTCTTCAGTGAAACTTATATTTACCCCATCTGTTTGCAGAAGGGCAACATATTGTTTGATAAGTGAATTCTCAGGCTCCAGTAAGATGCGTTTAAAATCATCTCGATATAAACTATCCAGTTCCACCCGAATAGGGAAACGGCCCTGGAGTTCTGGAATTAGATCCGAGGGCTTAGCGACATGAAAAGCTCCCGCGGCAATAAAAAGCATATAGTCAGTTTTTACGGGCCCGTGTTTAGTCATCACTGTAGAACCTTCTACTATAGGAAGAATATCCCTTTGTACTCCGCCCCGGGAAACATCCGGCCCTCCATGGGAGTCCTTGCCGGCAATTTTATCAATCTCATCCAAGAAAATAATTCCCGATTGTTCCGCTCGATATACGCCCTGACGTACAACTTCATCCATATCAATTAATTTTTGGGCTTCCTCTTGGGTGAGAATTTTTCTGGCTTCAGCGACCGGCAGCTTCCGCTTCTTTTTTTTCTTCGGAAGCATCCCTCCCAACATATCCTGGAGATTAATACCCATTTCCTCCATCCCGGTTCCGCCTAAAAACTCAAACATGGGAGAGGATTGTTCTTCTATTTCCACCTCAACGATCTCCTCTTCCATCTCTCCCCGAGCTAGACGTTCTTTAATGAAGGCTCTTTTTCTGGTTATTTCCTCATGAGCACTTTGATTTTGCTCCATTGTATTAGACATGCCACCGCCAAATAGCATTTCCATGGGATTCCGTCCCGTGTTCTTCCCAGGTAAGGGTGCCAAAAGATCCAAGAGACGGGCTTCTGCCATCCTTTCCCCTTTGCTTCTTACCTGCTCCATTTTTTCATTTTTAACCATATGAATGGCAGTTTCTACAAGATCCCGGATAATGGATTCCACATCTCGTCCCACATATCCTACTTCTGTAAATTTTGTTGCTTCCACCTTGATAAAAGGAGCATTAACCAATTTTGCCAGACGCCGGGCAATTTCGGTTTTTCCCACCCCGGTGGGGCCAATCATAATGATGTTTTTAGGCATAATTTCGTCTTGAATGGACGGGCCTAGCCGCTGTCTGCGGAATCGATTCCTTAAGGCCACAGCTACGCATCTTTTGGCATTCTGCTGACCAACTATATATTTGTCCAATTCTTTCACAATCTGCCGGGGAGTTAAGCTTTCCATCTCTTTCCTCCTTCTCTTACAGTTCTTCCACCGTAATATTTTGATTAGTATAAACACAAATACTTGCGGCAATCTTTAAAGCTTCTTCCGCAATTTCCTTAGGTTTAAGCGTTGAATGGGCCGCCAAAGCCCTAGCAGCAGCCAGAGCATAAGGTCCTCCGGAACCTACTGCTGTAATATTATCATCAGGCTCAATCACTTCGCCCGTCCCGGATAGTACCAGAAGAGTTTCCTTGTTAGCCACAATCAACATAGCTTCCAGCTGACGCATATATTTGTCCATGCGCCATTCTTTCGCTAATTCTACGGCCGCCCGCTGAAGATTCCCCCGGTATTCTTCCAGCTTTTTCTCAAATTTGTCTAAAAGGGTAAAGGCATCAGCTACTGAGCCGGCAAACCCTGCTACTACCTGATTATTATAAATTTTCCGGACCTTTTTTGCCCCATGCTTCATTGCAATGCTATTCCCTAATGTTACCTGGCCGTCACCGGCCATCGCCACCTTTCCTTCCCGGCGAATAGCTACAATTGTCGTTCCATGAAACAATCTCACACACCTCCATTTAAAATTCTACGCTCTTGGATGGGATTTCTCATAAACCGCTTTCATACGTCCTTTGGTCACATGGGTATAAATCTGCGTGGTAGACATATTAACATGACCCAACAACTCTTGAACCGACCTTAGATCCGCGCCACCTTCCAATAGATGGGTAGCAAATGAATGCCGGAGGGTATGCGGGCTGATTTTCTTCTTTAAAGCAATTTGTTCCACATACTTATTAATAATATTTCGTACGCTTCTCCCAGACAAGCGGGTGCCAAATTTATTTAGAAAAAGAGCATTCTCTGTTTCCTTGTTTTTACCTGCTAAATCTCTTCTCCCGCAATCGATATAGGATCGAAGAGCCTTTAGGGCAAGACTGCCAAGAGGTGCGATGCGTTCTTTTCCACCCTTTCCGTAGACCTTTGCATAACCTAGAGTGAAATCCAGGTCCTTAAGGTTTAATCCCACCAATTCACTTACCCTCAGCCCCCCGGCATATATCGTCTCTAGAAGGGCCAGATCCCGTTGCCCCAAAGGTGAAGAATCGGGAGCATTAAGAAGTGCCTCTATTTCAGGATAATATAGAAATTTGGGTAATTTTTTATCCCGCTTAGGTGTATTGATATGAAGCATTGGATTAACTTTAATCAAATTTTCCCGGGCTAAAAATCGATAAAAAGATCTTAGGGCAGCCACTTTTCTGGCCATAGTTGCTTTATTTATACCCCTTTTCTGCAGTTCAGCCAGAAAGCGCCGAATAGTTAAATAATCTACATTAACAGGATCTGCCTGGTCAATATCCTTTGATGATTCTTCCGCTAAAAAGCAAGCGAACTCTGTCAAATCATGGTTATACCCCGCCAAGGTATGAGGCGAGGCATTTTTTTCAATCTTTAAATATGCCATAAATTTTTCCATGAACAGATCCAAGTCCCTCACCCCTTGATTTGTTAACGAACCTTAAATTCTTACTGTGTTCAGAATGACATTTTACAACTGCAAATGCATAACTAACTTGGCGTTTGACTCCCGCCATTGATGCGGGAGACTTACGCCAAGTTAGTCTGGTGAAATTTTTCTATGGTGTTTAGGGCTCTTGCTGCCAGCTGCCGGTTTTTCTCTTTTTTATCTCGGATACGCTTTTCCAAAGGGGGCATTAAACCAAAGGTAATATTCATAGGCTGAAAGTGCTTGGCCTCAGTATTGGTTATATAATGGCAAAGGCTTCCTATGGCAGTTTCTTGGGGGAAGACCAAAGGTTCTTTCCCTAAAGCCAGCCGAGCAGCATTTATGCCGGCAACTAGGCCATTGGAGGCAGATTCTACATAACCTTCTACCCCGGTAATTTGTCCGGCAAAAAATATGCGCGGTTGTTTCTTAACCTGCATCGTAGGAATTAGCACAGTAGGAGAATTAATAAAAGTATTCCTATGCATTACACCAAAACGGGCAAATTCCGCCCGTTCCAAACCGGGTATCAACTGAAATACTCGACGCTGTTCCTGCCATTTAAGGTGAGTTTGAAAACCCACAATATTATATAAAGTCGCAGCCGCATTATCCTGTCTTAACTGCACCACCGCATAAGGCTGTTTTCCTGTACGGGGGTCGATTAGGCCTACCGGTTTCATGGGCCCAAAAGACAGGGTTTTCCTTCCCCGACGAGCCATTTCCTCCACAGGCATACACCCTTCAAAGTAGGTTTCCTGCTCAAATTCCTTTTGCTCATGGACAGCTGCGTCCATCAAAGCATCATAAAAACGGTGGTATTCTTCTTCCGTCATGGGACAATTAAGATAGTCGTTCTCGCCTTTTCCATAGCGAGATGCCCGGAAAACTATGTCATAATTAATTGAATCCGCCGTAATAATAGGTGCAACAGCATCATGGAAATAAAGATACTCCGTCCCCAAAAATTCTGCAATAGATTCAGCTAGAGGATTCGAGGTCAAAGGACCGCTAGCGATAATAGTTATACCTTCTTCGGGGATATCTTTAATCTCCTCTCTGTATACTGTGATTAGCGGGTGTTTTTTCAACTTTTCCGAAATATAACGAGAAAACCCTTCCCTATCAACAGCAAGAGCTCCTCCAGCAGGTACCCGATGTAAATCGGCACTTTCCATAATAATGGAATGAAACCGGCGCATCTCTTCCTTAAGCAAGCCAACAGCGTTTTCAATAGCTGCTGCTCTTAATGAATTGCTGCATACCAGCTCGGCAAAATCTCCTGTATGGTGCACAGGAGTCATTTTTTTTGGGCGCATTTCGATCAGTTTAACAGAACAACCCATTTCCGCCGCCTGCCAAGCTGCTTCAGCCCCAGCCAAACCGGCACCAATAATTAAAACTTCAGGCATATCAACGTGTATACTCCTTTTTGGGCAGACCGCAAAAACCTGCCCCTAGAAATTATTTTCCTCGCAAATTTTATTATTTCATTTATTAATATTTGTAGTACGATTCTATTCAACGGTTTCGGACGATCCTTTTTCAATTTTGCATTTAGAGCAAATGATAGTTTTTTCTTTATTCTTACCCGTTTTTTCCACCATCATGGCTCCACATTTGTTACATGCCAGGCCGATAGGTCTATCCCAAGAAACATATTCACAATCAGGGTAATTTTTGCAGCCAAAAAAGGTTCGTCCTCTTTTCCCTTTTCGCTCAACTATTTCTCCACCACATTCCAGGCACTTGACCCCAATTTCATTTAGAATCGGCTTGGCATTTCGGCACTCAGGAAAGCCCGGACAGGCTAAAAATCTACCAAACCGGCCCATCTTGTAGACCATTTTGCGTCCGCATTTTTCACATACTTCGTCCGATTCTTCGTCTTCTATTTCAATTTGACCGATTTCTTCTTCGGCATATTCAAGTTTCTTTTGGAAGGACGGATAAAAGTCTCCAATAACTTTTTTCCAGTCAATGTTCCCCTCTTCCACCTGATCCAGCTGTTCTTCCATACCGGCAGTGAATTCCACATCAATAATTTCAGGGAAATACTCCTTTAACAAATCTACTACTATTTTTCCTAATTCCGTGGGAAGAAACTGTTTATCCTGACGTATTACATAACGCCTGGCCAAAATGGTATCAATAATGGGAGCATAGGTACTGGGCCGGCCAATCCCCTTTTCTTCCAATGTTTTTACCAAGGAAGCCTCTGTAAACCGGGGAGGAGGCTGGGTAAAATGCTGCTTAGGAATAAACTTCTCTAATTTAAGAGATTGTCCTTTCTGCACTTGTGGGATAAGATCATTATCTTCCTTTGTATCATCATCTTTTCCTTCAATATAAACCTGCATAAATCCAGGAAATTGGATGATGGTTCCGGTGGCCCGGAAAAGGTATTTATCTGCCAGAATATCCACAGTGGTAACTTCCAGTATTGCCAGGCTCATCTGGCTAGCCACAAAACGTTCCCAAATTAATTTATATAGTTTATACTGATCCCGCTTTAAAAATTCCTTCAGCTTCTCAGGGGTTCTAAGCACTGAGGTAGGTCGAATGGCCTCATGAGCATTCTGGCTTTTTCCCTTATTTTCATACTGACGGATCTTCTCCGGTACAAAGTTGACTCCATACTTATTAATAATAAAATCTCGAGCTTCTTGTTGAGCCGTTTCGGACAAGCGGGTGGAGTCAGTACGGATATAGGTAATTAAACCTACTACCCCTTCCTGTCCGACGTTAAGCCCTTCATAAAGCTGCTGGGCCAACTGCATCGTCTTTCGTGCCGTAAAACCTAACTTTCGGTAAGACTCTTGCTGCAGACTACTGGTGGTAAAGGGCGGTGAAGGATTTCTTTTCTTCTCTCTTTTTGTAACACTATCAACCACAAAACTTTGGCCGGCTAGACCGGACAAAATATGATCCATTTCTTCTTGACTGCCAATGGCCACCTTCTCATTTTCCACTTTAAACAGTTTCGCCGTTAAAGGCTGATTCTCGGCTAAAAAATCAGCTGTGAGGCTCCAGTATTCCTCTGGTACAAACTTTTCAATTTCGGCTTCCCGATCACAAACTAGACATACTGCCACTGATTGTACCCGACCGGCACTAAGTCCCTTTTTTACTTTTTTCCATAGGAGAGGACTGAGTTTATAACCCACCAACCGATCCAAAACTCGCCGGGCTTGTTGTGCATTAACCCGATCCATATCAATAGGTCGAGGTTTTTTCACAGCGGCTTGAATTGCCGGCTTAGTGATTTCATTAAACTCAATTCGGCATTTATCCCCATCCTTAATATTTAAATAGGTTTTTAAATGCCAGGCAATAGCTTCCCCTTCCCTATCCGGGTCAGCAGCAAGCAATATTTTGTCTACTTTTTTGGCACTCTCTTTTAATTCTTTAAGAGTCTCACCTTTTCCTCTGATGGTAATGTATTTAGGTTCAAAATTATTTTCCACATCTACGCCTAACTGACTCTTAGGTAGATCTCGGATATGTCCCATAGAGGATTTTACAAAATAATTTCTTCCTAGAAACTTTCCGATACTTTTTGCCTTAGTGGGCGACTCGACAATTACTAATGTTTTTGACATATACTCACCTCTGACAAGGTTAATGATAGTTGTAGAGTTGGTAAGTTGAATGGGGAAAAAAGGACTATACAGGCTTTCCTCTTTACAACTTTCCAACTGTCTGCTTTCCAACTTGTTACTTAACTACTTATTATGCTTCCAATAATATAATATTTACCAGGAGTTTGTTTTACTAAACCTTTTATCTCCCATTGGGTTAGCAAGGAAGCCAATTCAGCCGGATTTAACCCAGATTGCCTTACTAAATCATCAAAATGTATGCTGCCAGTTAGTAAAAGTTCTAAAATGTCCCGTTCCCTTTGGGAAAAGGTAAATAAATCAAAACCTTGTTTTTCTTTTTCTACTTCTCCGGAATAATTCTCAAAATACTCCTCTAAAATATCATCTGCCGTCTCTACCAGTTTCGCCCCCTGCCGAATTAGTTTGTGGGTTCCTCTGCTCAAAGGGCTTGTTACGGGGCCAGGTAGGGCAAAAACATCTCGTCCTTGCTCTAATGCAAAATCTACCGTGATCAAAGAACCGCTTTTTTCTGCTGCTTCCACCACAATCACACCACGGCTTAAACCGCTGATAATCCTATTTCTTGCCGGAAAATTCTGAGGAAGAGGAGGTGTTCCCAGGGGAAACTCACTTACAACTAAACCGGAAGTAATAATTTTTTCATAAAGACCCCGATTTTCTCTAGGGTAAATCACATCAATACCTGACCCTAAGACTGCAATAGTTCTGCCACCTGCTTTCAAGCATCCCTGATGGCTAAATGTATCAATTCCCCGAGCCATTCCACTTACCACCCAAACGCCTTTTTCCGCCAAGCCCTGGGCTAAAGTTTCAGCCATCAAACGTCCGTATGCCGTAGCTTTACGGGAACCGACCATCCCCACACAAATGTCTTCCTCCTTCGGAAACTTTCCCCGATAAAAAAGCACAAAAGGCGGGTCATAAATATTTTTTAACCACGAAGGATATTCATGGTCATAAAAAGTAATCACTCGTGCTTCTGATTTTAGAAATTCTTCAAATAGTCGTTCCACCTGACTCTCCGTACAGTTTTTCTCAGGTGGTTCCCCATGCCCCAATGAAGATTCAGGAATTTGTGCCCAAAAGTCACTCTGTTGCCAAGCATACTCAAAACTTTGATAATAGTCAAATAAAACTTTTAAGCGACGCTGACCCATGGCAGGAAGACTGAATATCGCTAAGAGATATTTTAATTCATTTTCTTCCATCTACTAATCACCTGCTCTCTTAAAGTTTAAACTGAAGGGAAGCACTTCCACAACTTTTCAACTTCAATGCCAATCAAGAAGAATTGTGCTATAATTTAATTAATTAATGAAGGAGGCAGTATATGGAAGTTTTAATGAATTTTCTGGCTGTGAATTTACCTGAAATACTTTCTGTGGCTGTTGTAATCATTTTTGCTCGTATGGCCTGGAAAGTTTGGAAAAACCGACCATGACTTTATTCCTTATTATGCCATAAAATATAGAAAGCGCAATAAAAAAAACAGGGGTTTCCTAACCCAAGCCCCTGTTTTTTACCATAACTCTAAAATCCTTTCCATTCTCATTCCCCTGGAGCCTTTAATTAGCACCACATCACCCTGTTTTAGATAGCTTTTAAGATATTTTACAATTTCCTCATGGTTATCAAAAATCTTATATTTTTTGCTGTCGCCAATACCTCGGGCTAGATCGAAGGCATTTTCACCAATAATTGCAGTAAAATCAACACCTAGATCGCGGCACATTTCCCCTACCTGGAAATGAGCGGGGCCCGCCATCTCACCTAACTCAAAAATGTTTCCCAGCACTGCTATGGATCTTTTACCCTGCGCCAAATGCGCTAATATATCTAAAGCTGCTTTCATAGAATCAGGACTGGCATTATAACTGTCGTTAATAAATTTAATCCCCGACCGCTCTATTATGTCGCATCTTAGTTTTTCCGGTCGAAAGCTCTCTAAGCCCCTCATAATCTCTATAGGGCTTAAGCCCAATTCAATGCCGCAGGCAATCCCAAATAAGGCATTAGCTACATTATGTTCACCTACTGCCGGAATATTGAAACAATACTCCTGGCCTTTTAATTCAATCTTAAAACTAACACCGTATTCCCCATCATTAATAATATCATAAGCGGTGTAGTCAGCCTCAACTTCCCTACCTACATAAATAATTTTTCCTGAATAATTTGGGGTAGACTTACTTAACAGGGGATCATTGGCATTAAGCATTAAAACACCGTTTTTCTCCATACCTTCCACAATTTCTAACTTTGCCTTAAGTATATTTTCCTGAGACCCTAACCTTTCCAAATGAGAAATGCCAATATTGGTAATCACTGCGATGGACGGCTGGGCAGCGTGAGTAAGTGCACTGATTTCCCCAAACCCTCGCATACCCATTTCCACGACCATCAGATCATGCTCTTCTTCCCATTGCAAAATAGTCAAAGGTAGGCCTATATTGTTATTAAAATTGGCTTCCGTCTTATGTACTTGCCACTTAAAAGAAAGAGCTGCGGCAATCATATTTTTAGTGCTGGTTTTTCCTACACTTCCGGTAACCGCAATCACAGGCTTTTGGAGTTTTTGCCGGTAACTTCTTGCCAAATCCAACAAGGCCTGACCTGTATCGGAAACCATGATAACCGGTACGGGCAATTCCCCCATGACAGGTTTATGAGCAATAACGACAGCTGCTCCCTTTTTAACAGCTATCGGAATAAAATCATGGCCGTCAAAATTTTCTCCTTGTAAAGCGATAAAAAGATCCCCTTTTTTGACTTTTCTGCTGTCAGTACTGATATTGTTGATGAGGATATCAGCGTCATCGTTTCGACATTTCCCTTGAACTCCGCTGATTACTTCACTTAAATATATCGGTTTCATATGGGTCCTCCAAAATAACAACTATTTCGACGTTTTCAATGCCGCATCACGCTCGTATTTTTCTAAGGCCAAGCTAATTAATCGATCAATCAATTCTGTATAGGGAATCCCGGTAATCTCCCAAAGCTTAGGATACATGCTGATTTTAGTAAAACCAGGCAACGTATTAATTTCATTTACGATAACTTCTCCCTCCGGTGTCAAGAAAACGTCAACCCGGGCAAGACCCTCACAGCATAACACCTTAAAGGTTTTGAGTGCTACTTGCTGAATTTTCTCAATTTCCTCAGTACTTAGTTTAGCCGGAATCTCCAAAAGCGAAGCATTTTCGTCTACATACTTGGCATCATAAGTATAGAAACCTTTAAGGTTAATGATTTCTCCCGGAATTGAAGCAATGGGTTTTTCATTTCCTAAAACTGCGCATTCAATTTCCCGTCCCGTAATAGCCTCCTCAACAATTAGCTTGTGGTCATATTTAAAAGCTTCGTTGATCGCCTGATGATACTCATCTTCGCTATGAACCTTACTAATTCCTACTGAAGAGCCTAAATTAGCCGGTTTTACAAATAAGGGAAGGCCTAATTCTTTTATGATATCCTGGAAACTGGGGTTTCCTTCATCTCCAGTATATTTTTGGAGGAGCACATACCTGGCATTGGGTATTTTAGCATCTCTCAGTAATCTCTTCATTATATCTTTATCCATGCCCACAGCGGATCCTAAAACACCAGCACCTACAAAAGGAATATTGGCTGATTTCAGTAAACCCTGAACGGTACCGTCCTCCCCAAAAGGCCCATGAAGTATCGGGAAGATTACATCCAGTTTTTCCAAGACATTTTCCCCATGTAAAGTGACAAACTGCTTTTCACCTGATCCTGTTACCACAGCCAATGTATCTTCAAAATTTAGGGGGGATTCCACAATCTGGGGGACAATACCATTTTCAAAATTATGATCCAATAGCCAATGTCCTTCTTTACTGATACCGATCATTTTCACATTGTACTTTTCTTTATCAATGGCTTCATATATATTTTTCGCAGATTGAATCGAGACCTCATGTTCTGCCGATTTTCCGCCAAAGAGAATACCGACATTGATTTTTTGTTCCATTTATAAAAACCTCCTTGTAACCATTCGCCCCATAATTTATATGTATTTTTTTCGACATTTATACATAGTCAGATAAGACTTAAGTTTATTCTGCAAATAAAAAGAAAATCCTGCTTATTTCATTAGTTCTGATAAACTTACTATTTGGTAACCCATATCTTTAAGCCCAAGAATGATTTTAGGCAAAGCAACTAATGTGCTCTTTCTCCCCTCATGCAAGAGGATCACGGAACCGTCTTTGACATTAGACAGTACATCTTGGATCACCTTTTCTGCATCATCTGTAGCCCAGTCCCGAGGATCCACATTCCACCCGATAGTTTTTAAGCCGAATTTTTCCGAGGTATCAGTCACCAGCTGGTTATAGTCCCCATAAGGAGGGCGGAAGTATTTCACCGGAGCCGCTAAGTTTATGGCAGCTACAGTTTTCCGAAAATCCTCATCCAGTACTTCCCGTTTTAGCAAAGTCAGCTTAGCATGGCGATAAGAATGGCTACCGATTTCAAATCCTTTTTCTGTGATTTTTCTTGCAATTTCCGGATATTTTTCCACTCTTGACCCAACCAGGAAAAAAACAGCCGGAACCTGATACTCTTCCAGAACCTTCAAATATTCCGCTGTCCAGATGGCATAAGGACCATCATCAATAGTAATTGCAACTTTTTTCCCTGCCTGAGGATTACCCCGGAAAACCGTTGCCAAAACAGAGGGATTTTCCGGTGTAGGTGTTTCCGGCACGGGTGAACTCTCCCCTAATATAATATGTTCAGATCCCGATTCTTTTATCGCCATAGAGTCGTTAGATTCTTCCGGTGTTTTCGGTATCTCCGGTGACTCCAGTGACTCCAGTGTTTCTGAGGTTTTCGACATTTCAGGTTCATATTTAGGTTTAGTCTTGGATATTTCCGTGATGACCTCCGGCAAAGAAGCAACTGGTTTTTCGGGAACGATATCCTTATGTGAATGCGTAACATCGGCAACCTTCTTTTGCGGAAGGATTTCTGAATTGGCATAAAGGAACTGGCTGCTGGGAAATAAAAAAATAACTAATATTATAGTGAGAAAAAACTCACCCCATGTAGTTGCCCGTAATAAATTGAGCTTACTAGTCTTTCGGCATTTATTATTTCTCATGATAAGCCTCCTGATGTCTGCCAATTCTGGTATAATATATTTATTCTATATACCATAGACGTAGTAAGTTCATCTAAAGTTCGAACTTTTTTCCTTTTTTTCTAATAAATTTTTATTTTTCCTACCTAGTATAACAAAATTTTATTCTTTTCGCGCTAGGCATTGGCAATAATATGAGAAGGGGACGACAAAAATCGTCCCCTAATTTTTATAATATCATATTTTTTCGGATAGCTAAACATAGATAGCATAAACTGCATCTGATGGCTTAAAATCTTTTATTGTTTGTATTGAGGTTCCTGGCTCTCGATATATTGCTGCCGCTGTTGCAAGGTATTAACAGCACTGTCTAGGGTTTTTGCAAGCTGCTCAAAGGTTTGTTTTGCCTGCACGTCCTGGGTTTCTAAAGAAAAAGTTTTCAGGCTGGCAGCGGCATTTTGCACGCTGGCAATGACCTGCTGGATTTGAGTTCCGACAGTCAATTCACTATCACCTCCCTTCGTCTTAAGTTATCTAAATATTTAAAGAGTTTAACCTTTAGGACGAAAAATCAAAGCCCCTAAAAAGCCAAAAATTATTGCAGCCGAGATTCCGGCACTGGTTACTTCAAATATCCCGGTCAGTACTCCGATAATCCCGGTATTCTCTGCCTCAGAAAGGGCACCTTTAACTAAGGAATTACCAAAACTCATGATGGGCACGGATGCTCCTGCCCCGGCAAATTTTACCAGGGGTTCATAAAGGCCCAAACCACCAAGGATGCTTCCCAATACTACCAGAGTGCTCATGGTATGGGCAGGGGTAAGTTTAAATACATCCATCATGATTTGACCAATCACACAGATACCTCCCCCTATGACGAAAGCCCAAAAAAATTGTTCCAAAACCATCTTCCTCCTATTCGCTTTCAATTGAAACAGCATGAGCAATGCATGGAATGCTTTCTTTTTGTTGATAAGAAAGGGGTGACAGTAAAGCCCCAGTGGCAACGACCAAAATTTTTTTCAACTCCCCCTGCCTCATGCGTTTTAATAAATGCCCATATGTAACCGTAGCGACACAACCGCATCCACTTCCTCCCGCCATTACCGGTTGATCACTTTTATAAATTAAAATACCGCAATCCGTAAATATTTCTGGGGGAATATTTAATCCGTGTTTTTTTAGTAAATCTCCCGCAATTCTATGCCCAACTCTCCCCAAATCACCTGTAGCAATCAGGTCATAATAATCCGGTTCAATATTTCGGTCCCGAAAATGAGCCTCAATTGTATCCACAGCAGCCGGTGCCATGGCTCCACCCATATTAAAAGGATCTGAAAGCCCCATATCCACTACCCGTCCGATGGTGGCTGAAGTTACTTTCGGCCCTGTCCCGCTTTGTGCCACCAATACCGCCCCTGCTCCCGTGACCGTCCACTGGGCAGTAGGAGGTTTTTGCGCCCCATACTCGGTAGGATAACGGAATTGCTTCTCTGAAGCACTATTATGACTGGATGTCCCAGCCAATACCTTATCACCAAATTTACTGTCTACAATCATAGAAGCTATGGCTAAACCTTCCATGGCACTGGAACATGCTCCAAATAGGCCAAGATAAGGAACTGCTAAAGTACGGGCAGCAAAGCTGCTGGAGATAATTTGATTCATTAAATCCCCAGATAGAAAAAAACCCACGTCCTCTTTTTTTAAACCGGCCTTATGGATCGTCGTTTCACAAGCCTCTTCTAAAAGGGTCTTTTCTGCTTTTTCGAAACTAACCTGGCCTAACCAAATATCATCGTGGAGAATGTCAAAATCCTTCGCCAAGTTTCCCTTCCCTTCGAAAGGCCCCCCCACAGCGGCTGAGGCAAGAATTACCGGTTTTGATTTAAATATCCAAGTGCGATGTCCTTCAATCATTTTACATTCCACCTAAAGCTTTAATTGTTATTTTGATAATAGCCACCACAAACGCGGAAAAAACTCCGAAAGTAATTACCGGCCCGGCAATCTTAAACATATTCCCCCCTACTCCCAGTACATATCCTTCGCTCCGATGATCTATGGCCGCAGAGGCAATAGTGTTGGCAAATCCTGTAACAGGTACAGCACTGCCTGCTCCGCCCCATTGGGCAATATGGTCAAAAACGCCTAATCCTGTCAATAATACGGATATCATAATCAAAACTGCAGTGGCCGGACTTCCCGCTGTAGTCTCCGTAAAATTGAAGTATTTAATAAAAATCCACTGTAAACCTTGACCTATAGTACAGATTAGTCCCCCGAGAAAGAAAGCTTTAACGCAGTTTATAAGGGCAGGACGCTTTGGTTCCCGAGCTTTGGCAAAATCCTGATACTCCTGTTGAGTCAGGGTTAACCTTTTCTTTTTTTTATTTGACACAATATCACCTCTAGCGTATTAGATATGGCTTCAGCTTATCTTTAATTTCTTTCAACTTCTTCGTATTCTTAAGATACATTTCTTTGGCTTCTTTATTATTTGTTTCCAATACATAAGACATTAAATCGGCCTGGCATTTTTCCAAATTGGCGTAAAGAAGCTCTCTTACCTTTGGCTGGGGAAGTTCGATGGTATCATCATAGAGATCTAAATATAATTCACCAAAAGTATCTACCTGTCCAATAAAAACATTGTCCAAGGATACCCCCATTTTTCTTAATTCAATTTCCAGCCAATCCTGATTTAGACCAATTCTGGTTAAGGCATCATTTACAATATTTCCGTCCAGGATCACCGTTTGTGGTTCTGTACCCGGGGAGATTTTTCGGCCAAAATCTTTCGGCACCAAAGGTCGTTTGTCAGATTTAAGGAGTACATTAATATCTCCCGTATTTTCCATGAGAGCAAATTCCACATCAGCCACATTAAAAACATTCTTGGAGCGAAGAGACCTTAACAATTCATCTCCGGTAATTCTAACTTTGGTTAGGTTTTCTTCTAAAACTTTCCCGTGGCTGATTAAAACCGTCTCTCTTCCCTTGACCCAGTCATGAATGAACTTGCTCTTCATAGATGCATAGTCCAATAAAATGGGAAACAACGACCACGTGATTAACGCAATCAGGCCAAATATTAAATTATTGATTACCCCAACAGAAATTAAGGCGGCAATCACTCCGGTTGCCAAGAAACTGACAAATTGAAATGGGGTACTATCCGCAATATTTCTTTTTCCCGTGATCCTAACCAAGAACCAAGTTATAATAAAAAGCAGAATACTTCTTAACAAAACTTGTGTCCAAACAGGCATAAACCCACCCCCTGTTGCGTTATAATCCTTTGTATTGCGGTTCTTCAAATTCTAAGGTTTTAATTCTATCTTCCAAATCTGCTACTACCTGGTTTACAAACAAGGCGGCATCGGTAAAAGCATTCTTTATATCCTGATGGTCAGATTGTGCGGCATAAATTTTCAAGGTACCAGTGATACCTTGAAGCGTACACAATGTTTCATTTAATTTCGAATATACCGTCATTTTTCTTACCCCCTCTATAGATAATTTGTACCTTATAAAAAATAAGTATGTCTGACAATTAATCCCACACTGACAATAATTAAAAATTATTAATTTTTTATAACCTTAGCAGGAAACTCATAAATTGCGGCGAATATACGTTCTATTGTAATAACTAACCATCTGCTAAATTTACCAAATGGGGGAATTATGAAGCATGCTCTCGATTATTAATAGTTGTTGCGTATATGGAATGTTCGGCCACCCAATTCAAGTAGAAGTGGATGTGAGCGAAGGCCTTCCAGGATTTGACATAGTGGGGTTGCCTGATGCCTCGGTAAAGGAAAGTAAGGAAAGGGTAAGAACGGCCATTAAAAATTCCGGTTTTAAATTTCCTATGAAGAGAATTACTGTAAATCTTGCCCCGGCAGACTTAAAAAAAGAAGGACCCTTGTTTGATTTACCTATCGCTATCGGTATCCTTGCCGCAACCAAACAAATCCCGGAGAATGAAAGAATTAAACTTTCAGCCATGGTGGGCGAACTTTCTTTAGACGGCAAAGTTCGTCCCGTTCCGGGGGTACTAGCTATATCAGATATAATATCCCAGATAAAAGAATTTCAATCTTTCCTGGTACCGAAAGAAAATGCCCCCGAAGCAGCTTTGATTAAAGGGAAAACAATTTACCCGGTGAGTTGTTTAAGTGATTTAGCCCGGTTCTTTCAGCATCAGTATGAAATCAACCCTTTGGAGGTTGATGTGGACCGACTACTCAAGGAAACCTATCAGGAAAATTCTTGTGACATGTCTGAGGTAAGGGGACAACAAGGGGTCAAAAGAGCTTTGGAAGTAGCAGCTGCCGGGAGCCACAATGTTTTACTCAGCGGCTCTCCCGGTTCCGGTAAAACCATGCTGGCCAGACGCCTACCCTCTATTCTCCCCTCTATCACCTTAGAGGAAAGCCTGGAGTTAACCCGGATTTACAGTATTGCCGGTTTGCTCCCTAAAAACCAAGCTTTAATCACCCAAAGGCCTTTCCGAGCCCCGCACCACAGTGCTTCCAGTGCCAGCCTGATCGGCGGAGGAAGAATCCCCCGTCCTGGAGAAATCAGCCTTGCTTGTCACGGCATTTTGTTTTTGGACGAAATGGCGGAGTATCAAAAAACCATCTTAGAAGCATTACGTCAGCCCATGGAAGATAAATTTGTCACCATTACCCGAGTTGAAGCGTCATATAGTTTTCCCGCTAAATTTCAACTGGTGGGCTCGTTAAATCCTTGCCCCTGCGGATTCTTCGGTGATCCAGTGAAAGAATGCACCTGCACTCCCCACCAAATTCATAAATATTTAGGTAAAATTTCCGGACCGCTCCTGGACAGAATTGATATTCGCATGGATGTCCCTAGAGTAATGTACCAGGATCTCTCCTCAGACAGTAAAGGTGAGTCCTCTGCCCAGATAAGGCAAAGGGTGGAGATAGCTCGGCAAATTCAAGGGGAACGTTTGAAAGGTACCGGTATCGTCTGTAATGCCCATATGGAAAGAAAGCAACTCCAAAAATTTTGCCAGACTTCCCCGGATGCCCAAAAACTGCTTAAGGATGCCTTTGACCGGCTAAAATTAAGTGCCCGCTCCCATGATAGGATTTTAAAGGTCGCCCGTACCATTGCCGACTTGGAACAGTCAACTGTAATTCAATTGCATCATATTGCCGAGGCAATCCAATACCGAGGGACAATGTAAATCATAAATTTATGGAATTTAATACTAATGAAACGCAGTCGTGGGGTACAACACAAAAGACCCTTACTTTATGCAAAGGTCTTTGTGTTGGAGGTGGGTTTAAATTATTTAGTTGTACTATATCCTATGATCAAAAGGCTAGATTGGGAACTTTTTTAGTAACAGACATTGGAAGTTATTCCATTAATCCTCTGACTAGTATCATTTTCAGTGGGAAAAATATTTTTATAATTTCGGATTTTCTAGGAGGTTATACAATGAATAAACACCTTACTAAAAACTATGCCGCCTTATGTCTTGCTATCTTTTCAAATATAACCGCAGAAAAAGCTTTTTCAACAATAGAAAATAATCCGGAAATCATAAAAAACTTTTATAAGGATGTTTCCAATGTCTTATATATAAAAAGCCAAGACCTATAGTCCGCCCGAGAATATTGTTCCCACTCAAATGTTCATTGCGTAATGTTTAAATAAAAAACCAGGTCAATAAGCCAATGAGTTTTCGGGTATAAATTTTTATTTAGAATAAACAGCCTCAGTCCTAGAATATAGGTCTTAAGCTGTTTGGATAACTTTACCTAAAGATCTTATTAGAATAGACTGCCGGAATAACCGAATCTTCTTCTTTTTTTCACAGGATAGACTACATCTTTAGTTAACCTGAAGTGATAATAATTCTATACCTGTAAACCCTTATTCATCAGCTTCTGCATCTGCTTTAGTTTTATGAATTGTCCCCCGAGGATGTTGAGGCGGCGCATAAATAGAGTACAATTTAATTGGTACATTACCTGTATTAATTAGATTGTGCCATGTCCCAGCTGGTATAACAAACGCATAGTCATCATAAACCGCTCTTTGGAAATTCAACCTGTCTTGTCTGTCACCCATCTTTACCAACCCCTGACCTTGTTCAATACGTATGAATTGGTCAACGTCAGGATGTATTTCTAAACCGATGTCTCCCCCAACTTTGATGCTCATCAAGGTAACCTGCAAATGGTCTCCAGTCCATAAAGCAAGACGATAATTATTATTTTGCTTGGCAGCCTCGTCAATATTAATTACAAAGGGTTCCGGCCCATAATCTCTTAAATCAATACACCCGGTATTCTTTTCTTTATTAGTAGATGGACTATACTGACCGCCAAACCTGTGTGCATAGTTTAAGCTATCCATTGGTACGTTAGCAGCGTGGGGGCAAGAATACATTGTTTGGTAAGCGTGAAAAGGACATGAATACATTTTATAATAATTATTCATGCGGGTCATTCCTTTCATTATGTTTTACGTTATTCTATGAGTTATATTTCTAAGGTGTGCCAAGGACATTAGAGGGGTGGGATTGTTAACCTGTCAAAATTAGATAATATTACTTCTTCACATTCTTTAATGCCTGATAAAAAAGAAGGCACAATGCCTTCCAAAATATTTCCCTTATTGAATTCTAAATACTTTATTTTTTTATAAGCATACTATTGTTTTCTATTCTTTCTGTTTTACAGAATTGTTTTGCTATTATTATATTTGTTTTACTTCCTTTCCAAACCAATGAATATATCCACAAGAGGCACAAATAAGCGTTGTAGCAGATTGATTCAACCAATCTAAATCAAAAAAAGTCATACCTCTGGTATTTAAGAGGGCACTTCCCTTATGAAAATGGTCGTGTTTACAGTGGATACAAATTACTTGAATACCATTTCCCGATTTGTATTTATAGCCCTTTTTTTCTTCCTCTTGTTTTTTTAAATGTTCTTCACCTCCTTTTTTCATTCTCTCAAGTTGTTCTGGACTATAATACATATCACTACCCCCATATTTTAATAACTTCCATATATTTTTAATGTAGGTCTCTAATCCAGGGTCTTTGCGATTCCCTAAATTCTCTTCTATAATCATAGCCTGAATCCCAAACTTACTTTTTTAAAGGCTAGCTTAGGATCATGAGATTTACTCAATTTATCAAACCTTAAGATTCCCTAATATAAGGAAGAATAGTTTTTATAATCTTATTGATTAACCGAAATTCTTTATACGAGCACTTATTAGTTAATTCAATTATTTCCGTTTTTAAGTCAATCTCGTAATGTTTATCATTTTCATTAGGGATCTCATTAATGTAGTAACAAGAATTATCAATTTTGTTTTTGCCAAAAATAAGATAATCTAGGGATACGTGTAAACTAGTTGCTATTTTAACTAGAACAGGCAGACTCATTTGTCTTTGTCCTCGTTCCAATTGTCCCAGGTAATAGTCTGAAAGTCCGATAATTTCTGCGAATTCTTCCCTCGAAAGATCAAACTTTTCTCTTTCTTTCCGAATTCTCTGACCAACAGCTTTATTGTCTATCCTAATTTTGTCTACCATTTTTTCACTCCCGTTCTTAAAAGTACTTTATCGAACTTTGCCCCTTATCGTAATTAGCACATTGCACATATTTAGTGTTTGCAATAAGCTAATATTTAATGTAAAATTTATACAGGGAGTGTGAAAAAGTGAGTATAAAAAATAAAATAGAAATATCAAGAAATATTCTCTATAATGCAATTAATATGAACTTAAGTAAAAATACCATTGAAAAAATAAGTCAAAAGTTAGACAAACATATTGTAGAGTACTATTATAAAAATGGAAAGCACCGGAAACAAAAATAATAAATAATCCCTTGCAATAACATTACCAACAATGTCAAAACTTATCTCCCAGTGAGTCGTTTACTATAAGCAGATGCACTCGGATCTACCGCCCACTACACTCCGAGGCAGGGAGCCTTAGCTCCCTTTTTCTTTTAATTATCTCAATCGATTTAAAACTCATAAAATGAGTTTCCTTCTTTTACCTTAAAATCTTCTTAATAATCCACATCTTCCTCTGTAGCACAACTACATACACCCTACCATTTTTTCATAACTGCTGGCACATCTTGGACAACTCTAGCATATAATAAATTAGACCTAATAAAAATCAAAAAACATAATTTAAAAGTATGCCAGACATTCCTAGAAGAAGACAAGCCCATAACCCCTCAATTCATCGGAGCATTTCCATCCTCTACATAAGATGAGAGGGGGGAATACAATGGCATACGATAGAGAAAAAGATTTCGATAAATGCAAAGACGATAAGAAATGTGAATGCTGCATAAAAATTGAAGATAGCATAGTCATAATAATTTGCGGTGATGTGGATCATAACGACTTAAAAAAAAGTCTTGAAGGGGTTAAGGAAGTATGGTAAGGTAAGGTATTTTATCAAAAATAATTTTATGATCTTCTGGACATCCTTACCTCCGCATAAGACTTCAGGACTACCCAAAGGGCATCATACAACAAGAAAGGGCTGTTGCACTAATTAATTTAGTGCGATAGCCCTTGTTGCTCTTTATTCATTTTAGTAGCAGGCCACTATTTCACCAAAATACATAACATGCAAATCCCCATTCGGGTAGCTGATATCTTTAACCTTAGGATCTAAAAAGGTTTCATTCATTCCCTGTTTATAAAGCACCTTGCATTCCAGATGCAGAGAACATTCCTTGATGCTTGGGGCTGATATTATTCGACCTTTTACCGGTGTAAGACCAGAGCCTTGAAACTTATCCAAATCTCGCCCGGACTTTGAACCACAAAAAGCTAATTCCTGTTTTAAGGTTTCTTTTGCAGGTATGGAAATCCCAAATTCACCGCTTTTTTCTATTAGATCATAGCTATAACGGGAATAACGGACTAGAGTGGTAAATACCGGCTTACCCCAGATAAATCCAATACTACCCCATGCTATGGTCATGACATTCATTCTTTCCCCATCACTTAAAGTCAGGAAAGCTCCTTTCGGCAGTTGTTCCAACATTTCTTGAGATGACTCCCAAACTAATTGTTTATTATCCATTTTTAAAACCCTCCAAACAAATCATCTTTTAATACCTTTATGGTGCTCCACCTATTTTATGCCTGTAATCCTATTTTCTAGCATCATAACTTTAAATTCCAAGAGAATAATAGGATCATAATGGATGCCACTATACCGATCCAACTCTTCCAAAGCTTGATCCAAGGACATAGCCATCTTATATGGCCGATCTGTAGTCATGGCGTCATAACTGTCCACAATACGAAGGATCCTAGCTCCTAATGGAATATTATCTCCGGAAATGCCCTCTGGGTATCCAGTACCATCAAAATTTTCATGGTGATATAACACAATCTCTTTCACACCGTGCAAAGATTTTAATGGGTCGATAATCTCAGCTCCCCATATCGTGTGCTGTCGAAATACATCCCATTCTAAAGAGTTTAATCTATTAGGTTTATTCAAAATTTGCCGTGAAATTTCCACCTTTCCGATATCATGAAGCAAAGCTCCAAAGGTGATATCTTGAATCAAGTCAGCCTTGACTTCCATCCTTAGGGAAAGATTTTTGGCCAACTCCATAACCCGTAAGGAATGGCCATAGGTATAACGATCCTTGGCGTTAATTACCATGGTAAAAGCACTGATAGAATTAAACAACTCTTTTTCTTCTTCTTTTAAAACTAAACTTACTTCATCAAAAATGGAATAATAACTTTCCACGCGGTTTTTACTGACAAACTTGGCCCGGTACAAAGCTTCGTCAGTCTTTTTTATCAACTTTTCTTTATTATCTGCATTAAGGGGGTATTCCGCCACCCCGATAGAAGCTGTTAATTTTCCCTCAGGAAAAACATTTTTTCCGGGGAAGTTATAATTCTCTATGTTTTCCCGGATTCTTTCTCCCACCTCTTTTGCGTCATTTATACCTAAATCAGGTAAAATTACAGCAAACTCCTCTCCCCCATAACGAGCACAATATCCAAGCGATCCAATCGCACTAGTCAATAATTTAGCCAACTCCTGAAGAATCTTATCTCCTTCCTGATGACCATAAGCATCATTATAGTATTTAAAATAATCTATATCTAAGAGTACCAGGCTCACTTTAGAATTTTCTTTTTTGGCTTTTTCCAGCTCTAAATCCAAGATATTCTGAAAGCTTCGATGATTATAAATATTAGTAAGGCCATCATGTGTAGCTAACCTCTCCAGCTCCATCCTGATTTCATGCTCAGTCTCCGTCATATTACCTAAAAGCCAGGCCAATAATAGGAAGATACTGCAATACATAATATCAATATCCGCTGACTTAAAATCAGTTAACAACCCCACGATAAATAATGAAACAGAGGAAAAAACGGCGGCACCATAGGCCATTAAAGAACCGTATTTAAGGGCCATAACTATAACCGGCATTAAGAGTACAACTTTTGATAATTCTTCCTGCTCTCTTACTAAAAACAATGTGGATACTATAATATATATGACGATAATTACAAGATCACAAAAAACTTGATAATTGGCGAATTTTAAATTAAGAGTTTGCAATAAAGGAACCAAAGCAAACAGTAACATAAATAGATAAACTGTATTTAATTTAGATCACTCTTTCTCTGCGTCTAACCTCTTGGTTTAACCTTTCTACGCCATTGGTAGTGCGCAGTCGTTTCCGATATTTTAGAGGGACACTAAGCACAGCTGTAATGTCATCGAAGGCTTCATCTAACAGGCTAACAACCTTTGGGGCTTTGGTTTCATATTTGCTTAGGATTTCGTCTTTTACTTTACGGGCACTGTCCATATCGACCGCATCATATAGCTTACGTAGTTCTTCTTTTATTTCAGGCTGCAATGCTTTTGGAGTGTGATCTAGTATGTTCCTTGAAAAATGGGTTTGACACCGCTGCCAGCTTGCCCCTTGGAAATGTCTCCTTGCGGCATTCACAAGACCTTGGTGGCTGTCGGAAGTAATCAGATGAACGTCTTTTAATCCCCTCTCTTTAAGGGAGGAAAAGAGTTCTCCCCAGCTACTTTCATTTTCTGTATCGGATACCTGAAAGCCGATGATTTCACGGTAACCTTCCTCATTTACTCCAACGGCAATGAGTAGCCCCTTAGACTTAACTCTGTGGTCCTCTCGCACTTTGATATAGAGGGCATCTACCATTAAAAAGGGATAATGGACTTTTATTGGCCTTGTCCTAAAAGCCTCGACAATGGGGTCTAGCTTTTTGCAAAGGGCTGAGACTGTGGATTTGGAGAACTTCTTTCCACAAAGCTCTTCGGTAATGTTTTCTACTTTACGGGTAGAGACACCATTTACCACCATTTGCATCATGGCTATTAGAAGTGCCTGTTCACTTCGCTGATATCGCTCGAAGAGTTCAGTGCTAAATTCATCACCATTACGGTGGCGGGGAATCTTTAAGTTCAGTGTCCCTACTCGGGTAACAAGATCTCTGTCGTAATGACCATTGCGGTATGCTCTGCGATTATCGGTTCGCTCATAGGGTTTGGCACCAAGTTGTTCGGTAGACTGGCAGATTAAGATTTCGTTAAATATCTTTTCAAGAAGCTTGGCAACGGCTTTATCACGGCTGTTGCTTAGAAAAAGTCCGTGCAATTCTTCCTCGGTTAGTGTAATATTAAACTGAGTCATGGATTTATTCCTCCTCGGTTTGGTATATTTGGTGATACTTATATTATAACCGAGGGGAATGAGTTCGTGGCTCATTTCCTTTTTACACAATTATACGGACTTAATCAAACTTTCAAAAGAAATATTAGAAATTCTAAACAACAAAATACCTATTAACATAAAGAAAACTACCTGGGTCAAAATAATATATTTTTGCACATATGTATTTCTTTTATTTTCAAACAGCTTCATAAAATTGCACTTCCTATAATAAAAAAGTTTGGCAATGAGCAAAGCCTTTTTCCGATTCAATATTAATTGACGCTAACTGAAAAATGAGACGGCCGCGCCGCCTCATTTTTCTTCCTAACCTACTTTTGCAAACTCTTTGGCATTTCAGGTTGATAGCCCCATAGTGCGCAGGCAAAAACTGAGCTAACGCTGGCTAATAACATTAATGCCGATGCCATAGCAATAAATAATGTCTTTTTCATTTAATTCACCTCCTTTAGTTTTTATTAAAAAAAGGAAATAAAGTAAATGTCTGTACTAATGTGCCCAAAGACATAAATAACTTTATTGATTCCAAATCAATAAACATTACTAAAGCCATATTTAATAAAACAAAACATATTGATCCGGTTTTCAGTCTTTTTCGCAAACCAACAGAGTAAATACGTTTTGCCGGACAATCAACCGGAGCATAAATTGTCACAATCAAGAGAGAAAATAATAAGACTAACATCAGATATAAGTTATTAATAACAATTAATTTAGATAAATGATAGCCTCCGGCAGCCACCAATCCATACCCAAGGGAACTATATAGCATACATTTAAGAGGGGTTGAGGCGTGAGCCCCACCGGAAAGCCTTCTTAACAATCCTCCGGAAAGAGCTGTAATTGCAGCCGGCAAAGCTGCCCCAAAAAGCGCTCCAACTAAAAGAATCAGGAAGAATCCAAGAATACTCAAGAGCAAATTCTCAATGGCATATGCAACCACAAGTCTCTTTTCATCGTCCAATTTAATTTCGCGGGATATGTAATCAGCAATTGACGTACTAAACTTTGAGTAACTCACCTTATTTAACATCCTTTATAATATATTTTTTTATAAAAAAAGCGATGATAAACAATATAATTACCTCGGGTATCCCAGTTATAGTTATTAATAACTCATTTTTTATAACCTCTTCTAAAGACCAGTTTAACAACTTTATGATAATTGTGCGGGAACCGGTTTCAACAATTGCTAAAATAATATAAGTTACTAAAACAGATGTAATGGATCTTGTTAAATCAACCTTAGCAAAATAAATCAATAAAAAAATTAATAATCCCAAGCATACAATGGTATGCACACCAAAGGTTATGGGAATTAATCTTAGTACATATGCAGTACCAGCCATAAGAATCCCCATCAGACTAATCTGTTTCCAATTAAACCTTACTTTGGAAAGTGCGAACGCCACGGCAACAAGAGCAATATTCTCCGGTATCCCATAAAGTAATAATCTTAATAACGACATTTCCATTTTTTCAGCCTCCCTAAGTTGCTACATATCTAATTCTACTTCGACATAAATTTAATTTTTCCTACCTAATAAGTGAAATAATATGCAGAATATTTATATTCTTCCAACGAAAGTTTAGTTTTTACTATTTGTGTTTATTGAGTTTCTTTTCGAGATATAATACAATTAGCTAATAGTAAAATTTCCCTGATAGGAGGATATGCATTAATTATGGCAGAAATCAAGGCAATTAAAGGATATCGTTATAATCCTGAAATATTTAAGGATCTTTCCCCACTTATTACCCCTCCCTATGATGTTATTGACAAAGAAGCACAAGATAAATTCTATCAAGCAAATCCCTATAACTTTATTCGACTGGAGTTAGGTAAAAAATATTTTCAAGACTCAAATTATGACAATGTATACACTAGGGCAGCCGATTCCTTTAAAAGATGGCAGCAAGAAGGTATTATAATCCAGGAAGACAAACATGCCCTTTATCTCTACCAGCAGGAATTTAAAATAAACGATATTACATATATTCGGACAGGATTTATGTGCGGACTGAAGGCCGAGGATTATTCCTCAGGACAGGTGCTTCCCCACGAAGAAACCCTTCCCAATCATAAGGCGGATCGTTTAGAATTAATGCGGGCAACTCAGGCAAATTTTAGCCCAATTTTCGGCCTTTATGCGGATCCGGAGAAAATTATTGACCATGCATTATTAAACAATGCTCATGGAAAAGAGCCGGATATCGAAGTTTCTGATTGGGCTGATGAAAAACACCGTATTTGGGTGATTAGTGACGAAAATGTGGTCAATACTGTGATCAATAAAATGAAAAATTTAAAAATATATATTGCCGACGGCCATCATAGATATGAAACTGCAGCGGCCTTTGGTAAAGAAATGGCTGCACAAGGCAAGACCGGATTTGATTATATATTAATTAACTTGGTTAACCTATATGACGAGGGTTTAGTGGTACTGCCTACCCACCGGTTGGTAAAGAATCTTCCTAACTTTAATTTTCCCAAACTTCTTGAGCAAATTAAATCATATTTTGAGGTCATTTCTTTACCCGTCCTAGAATCTAAAAAGACTACTTTAAACAGCTTACTGCAAAATATGGCTAAAGCCGGGGAAACTAGTCATAGTTTTGGTCTATACGCAGGGACAGATAATCTCTATTTATTAAAACTTAAATCAGACAATGCTTTAGAGCAAATAAAAGAGAAAGAAAGATCAGTTTCCTGGAGAAACTTGGATGTGACAATTTTACATAACCTGATCCTGGAGAACATCTTAGGTATCGGCGCAAAAGAAAGGGCATCGGAAGAATTTCTCGCCTATACCAGGGATGACTACTTTGCCATTGAGGCAGTAGACCAGGGAGATTATCAATTTTCCTTAATAATGAATCCGCCAAAAATTGAAGAAGTAACTGCTGTAGCAGAAGCAGGAGAAAAAATGCCCCAAAAATCCACATTTTTTTATCCAAAAGTTATTTCCGGTTTAGTAGTCAATAAACTGGGCTAAAATATTTGTCTTTTATTAAAGCACGGGTTTCTTATCACACCTGTGCTTGCTTTATTAAAACCCTATTTAAATAAACATAATATGACAATTATTGTTTTATTCCCCAAAATATTATACAATAACTAAAAGATATTTTTACAGCAATTATTAAATTAGAGGATATTTTAATGAGTAAAAAACTATTCCATGTTTACCAGGACGAAACTATAAACAACTATATCCTTATCTGCGAGGTTATTTTTTTTCTTTTAGCCAGTATTTTTATTTTAAACTCATCAAACTTGACTTTTAACAATTTCTTTGAAAAGTCCTTCTTAATTTTGATTATATTCTCAATCATACTTCTTTTAATGTGCATAAAGACACTGAGCTATAATAAAAAAGAAGCATATACTATCTGGGCATGGATTTTCGAATTAATAGTCAGCATTATTTATTTACTACTAGTTATTAAATTTTTAAGGTATGAATTTCGATACTTATTTAAATTAACTATATTTATGCCGGTAATTATAATTCCCCTAAAGTATGGCTTAAAAATAGGTTTCATCGCAGCTATTCTATCGGCCGCAACTGTTTTACACCTAAGCTACCTGCATAATTATTCTACAATAAATGCCGATATTATGCTTATAGGAATCATGACTCTTTTGGCTTGGCTTTTAGGTCAAATGACTGAAACCCAATATCAGATTAGATCGAATCTGCAGTCTGAGGTATGTTCTCGAAAACGGGCAGAAAAGGAAATAAGTAACCAACTTCAATTCCTGCAAAACCTCATTGACACCATTCCCAACCCAATTTACTATACTGACTTAAATCTTGTCTTTACCGGCTGTAATAAAGCATTTAAAGATTTTTTCGGACTCTCCCAGGAGGAGATCATAAACAAAACCGTTTGGGATATCTTTCCTGTTGATATTGCGGAAAAAGTTTACATTAACTCTCAGATATCTGCAGACCATGAACTGCCCAATTTGGAATTAACTCTTACCAATAATGAAGGATCCCCGCGAGAGTTAATTTTTAATAACGCTTTTGTTTATGATAACGAAAGGAAAAAGTCAGGTTTTTTATGCGTTATTATCGACTTTACTGAACAAAGTCAGTTTCAAAAAGAAATAGCCCGGGTGGAAAGACTAAACCTGGTAGGAGAAATGGCTGCCGGTATAGCTCACGAAATAAGAAACCCTATTACTACAGTAAAAGGTTTTATGCAGCTTTATCAAATTAAACCTAATGCTGCCATCTTAGAGGAAAATATGTCCTTAATGATTGAGGAACTGGACAGGGCTAATAATATTATTACAGAATATCTTTCCCTGGCAAAAAGTAAGGCATTAAACCTTACCTCCAAAAACCTGAATAATATTATTCTTTTTATCGCCCCGTTACTTGAAACAGATGCTACTTTTTCCGACAAAAGTCTTAAATTATCGTTGGGAGATATCCCGAATGCACTTTTAGATGAAACCCAAATTCGCCAGCTCCTCCTTAACCTTAGCCGCAACGGATTAGAGGCAATGGAACCGGGCGGCATGCTCACCATCAGTACTTATATGCAAAACTCTGATATAATTATGGAAGTAAAAGACCAGGGCAAAGGGATAGATCAAGAAATCCAAGATAAAATCGGTACTCCCTTTGTCTCTGGTAAAGAAAATGGTACCGGCCTAGGATTAGCTGTTTGCTATAGCATCGCCACCCGGCATAATGCATCTATAACCTTTGATACTGGTCCGGAGGGAACATCCTTTTATGTAAAGTTTAAAAAAATTAACAGTGCAAAAAATTGCACTGTTAACTGACCCTTTTAAAATGCTTCTTCAATTACTTCTATCTTTACCGTTTTACCTTCTCTGTCAAACTGTACCGCTACCACACAAAAACTGATATCCCGGTGGTATTGATGGTTTTCTGCCAGATACACTTGGGCAACCTTTCTTATTTTCATCTGTTTTCGATAATTTACGTTCTCTTGGGGTAAGCCGAATGCCAAAGATGTCCTGGCTTTTACTTCAATAAAAACAAGTTGGCGGTTTTTCTCGCCGATAAGATCTATCTCACCGAGACGGCAGCGGTAGTTCCGGGTAATAATCCTATAACCTCGACGTTCGAGTTCTTTTGCCGCCTCATCTTCGCCTCTTTTTCCTGTAGCTATTCTGGCAAAGGTCATAGTAGAATAACCCCCACTTGCAATTTGGTTCCATTGTAATTTTAAAATTGTAGGGGCAGGCACAGAGACCTGCCCCTACAATATAATTTTCTTACATTGGGAAAAATAATTGGGCAACTTTTGTTGCAACATTTGTCAATGGATCCGGATACAGTCCCAAGAATAAAGATGCTAATGCTGAAACATACATTACCGTCTTAGTTCCCAGTGAAACATGAACCGGGGTGTCCTCAACAGGATTTCCCAAGAACATCACTTTTACCACAATTAGATAATAATAAACCGATACCATGCTCATACCAATCCCTAAAAAGGCTAACCAGATAAACCCTTGGTCAATGATGGCAGTAAAGAGATAAAATTTCCCGACAAAACCGGCCAGGGGCGGTATTCCAGCCAAAGAAAGAAGGCATAGTAATAGCACCGAAGCAATGACCGGGGATCTCTTCCACATCCCGGTATAATCCCTAATTTGATCACTTCCCGTCATATTGCCGAAGGCATTGACGCAGGCAAAAGCCCCGGCATTAGCAAAGATATAGATCACCAAATAATAGAGAATAGCAGAGACACCTAGATTAGTAAAGGCTACCAAACCCATTAACAGATAACCGGCGTGGGCAATACTTGAGTAAGCCAGCATCCTCTTAATGTTAGTCTGGGGAATAGCTACAAAATTCCCCA
The DNA here is from genome assembly GCA_050952465.1 of Bacillota bacterium. GTDB lineage: Bacteria > Bacillota > Dehalobacteriia > Dehalobacteriales > Dehalobacteriaceae > DUPU01. The sequence continues at coordinate 220,090 of JBMNKZ010000014.1, forward strand.
AAATAATAGTCATAGCACAAAGTACAATTACTAAGGTCATCCAAATTTCCCTGGTCTCGGGAAGAGCAATCATAAACATTCTAAGCATGGCGGCCAAAGCAGCAGCCTTAGAACCAATGGCCAAAAATGCTGTCACCGGAGTAGGTGCTCCTTCATAAATATCCGGTGACCACATGTGGAAAGGTACCATGGATATTTTGAAACCAAAACCGGCCAGCAAGAATACCAGGCCTATCACCGTAAGAGGCTGCATATCACCTGTGATCACATTAATCACATCGGAATAATAGGTAGAACCGGCAGCCCCATAAATAATACTTAGGCCATAAAGCAAAACACCGGAAGACATGGCACTTAACAGCATATACTTCATGCCTGCTTCTGATGATGCCTTGTCGCCGTGACGAAAAGCGGTCAAGATAATAAAGGGGATAGTCATCAGCTCCAAGCCTAAATAAAAGGTAATAAAATCCGCAGCCGAGGACATTACCATCATACCCAGTAAGGACAATAACACGAATGCAAAAAATTCACCCTGGTTATAACCCAGTTTTTCCACAAAACTAATAGAAAACATTGCTACTAAAACAGCGGCCACGATAAAAGAAATCTTGAAGTAGTTGCTAAAAGCATCCACTACATACATAGTGCCAAAGGCAGTACCTGTTTTCCCAAAAAGAATGATCGAAACGGCTAAAACAGCAACCAAACTTAGCACGGTAAAGTAGCCAATACCTCTCTTTTGGCCGGGAGGGGTTACCAGACCCAAAACCAAAACAAATAAAGCAAGAATTGCCACGAGAATCTCAAGAGTTAAAAGTGACAGGTTCATTAGAATATCCCTCCCATCTTAAAAGTGGCTAGTTTCTCGGCGAGAGGAACAACCCCATGATCAATCATACCCATCAGTAAATCCGGGAAGACTCCAAAAAGAATCAGAGTGCCGGAGAGAATGACAAAGGGTACAATCTCCACCCCTCGGGCATCCCGTAGCTCATCCCATCGGGGATTCCTGGGGCCGAAAAATACCTTCATCATCACCCTAAGTACGTATATAGCCGTAATGACAATGGCAAAGATGGAAATAACAGCCCGGATGGGATATACCTGAATCGCACCTGTAAAGATAGCAAATTCCGCAACAAAGTTATATAAGCCGGGTAATCCCAAGGAAGCTAAGCCGGCAATCAAAAAGCTGTATGCTACGCGAGGCATCTGATGGGCCAAGCCCCCAAATTCCGCAATAATTCTGGTATGCGCCTTATGATAAATATTACCAACAATGGCGAAGAACAAGGCGGTCATAATCCCGTGGGCAAACATTTGAGCCACGGCACCGTCAATGCCCACCGCATTCAGGGCGGAAATACCCAGTAACACATAGCCCATATGACTTACGGAAGAATAGCCGATCACAAACTTCAAGTCTTTTTGTACCATGGCTACAAAAGCACCATAGGTAGCATTTACGCAACACAGGGTAGCAATGAGAGGTGCCCAGTAATGAGCCCCTTCCGGGAAACATAATAACCCTACCCGGATTAAACCATATCCCCCTAACTTCATTAATACCCCGGCGTGAAGCATACTTACTGCCGTAGGGGCCGCCACGTGACCATCCGGAGACCAGGTATGAAGAGGCCACATGGGTACCAGAAAACCAAAACCAATCATCATCAGGAAGAAGGCAAACTTCTGGAAGGCCGGGTCAAATTGAACCGTTGCTAAAGCGGCAATGTCGAAGGTGCGATAGCCTAACCCCTTCACTGGATCTGCCGCATAAATGAACATGGCAATGGCTCCGATTAGGATAAAGGCACTACCTACTAAGAGGTAGAGAGTCAGTTTCATGGCGGCATATTCTTTTCTGGTGCTTCCCCAAACCCCAATCAAAATATACATAGGGATTACCGCAACTTCAAAGAACAGATAGAAGAAAAACAGATCACGAGAGGCAAATACCCCAAATACCCCGGATACCAGCACTAACAGGAATATAAAGAATTCTTTAATCCGATGATGCATATCCCAGGAAGCAAATACCCCGGTAAAAATAACGATTGACGTAAGTAAAATCAACGGAAGACTGATCCCATCCACACCCAGGGAGAATTTAATCCCAAATTCACTTACCCATGGAATATCCAAGACAAATTGCATTCCGTCTTTAGCCAGATCAAACATAAAATAGGCGGCTAAGGAAGCAACCAACGAAATAAAAGTAAAGAAAGCAGCTGTGGATTTAATAATCACATCTTCTTTTTCCGGAATAAAAAGGATCGTCAGAGCTCCCGCAATTGGTGCCAGGATAATTATTGCAAGTATCGCTGCTGCCATTATCTAATCACACCTCCCAACACCGGAGTCGCCATTAATAATACGATGATAATTATCGCTCCGAATATTACTAAAGCATAATTCTGGAGATTTCCGGTCTGCACAAAACGCATCCAACCCCCTGTATGTCTAACAGTATCGCCTAAACCGTCTGCGATACCGTCCACCACCTTGCGGTCATTTTGGTTGCAGAGCCAAGCAAACCCCAACATCACTTTATCAAAAAACCACTCATAGATTTCATCAATGTATAGTTTATTCCAAAGTAAAGTATAAATGGGTCGGAACCTTTCTACCATCAAGTCCGTATCAACGGCTTTCTTGTAGTAAATAAACCAGGCGAGGAGAATGCCCGCCACGGCAATCAGTGTTGATATCAGCGCAATACCCATATTAATTCCTGCATGATGCGCTTCGCCAAAGAAGACCATTTCAGCGTAACCCATTTGGATTAAACCCCAGCCGGAAAAGACAGCAAAGAAAGCAAGAATGATTAATGGTACTGTCATCCAGGGAGAAGATTCATGGGCATGATGATCCGTCCGTTTTTCCCCAAAGAAAGCAACGAAAATTAAACGGAACATATAAAAAGCTGTCATGCCGGCAACGATGGTAGCCAGCCAATATAGTCCGGTAAATCCGGCTTCATAGGTAGCAAGCAAAACCTCATCCTTACTCCAGAACCCAGCTAAGGGGAAAATTCCCGCTAAACTCAGCGCACCAATAATGAAGGTCCAGGTGGTAATAGGCATCTTCTTAGCAAGACCACCCATTTCAAAGATGTCCTGGGTATGCACGGCATGGATCACAGAACCTGCCCCTAGAAAGAGCATACATTTAAAGAAAGCATGGGTTGTAAGATGAAACATACCGGCAGTAATACTTCCCGCTCCAATCACCATTACCATATAGCCTAATTGACTCAAAGTGGAATAAGCCAAGATTCTCTTGATATCCCGCTGTACCAAAGCGAAACTGGCAGCAATAAAAGCGGTAATTCCGCCAATATAGGCGATAAATAAAAGAGTTTCTGTGGATTCATTAAAGAGTACAAATCCCCGGGCCAAAAGGTATACCCCTGCGGCTACCATGGTTGCTGCGTGTAGGATGGACGATACAGGTGTCGGCCCTTCCATCGCATCCGGCAGCCAAACATGCAAGGGAAACTGGGCTGATTTGGCCATGGGGCCGGCAAAGACCAAAAGGCTGATTAAAATCAGGGTAGCTGTCCCTACTCCATGAGCCCCATTGCCAATAATCCCTGAAAGTTCCCCAAAATTAAAAGTCTGAAAGTTTACATAAAGAAGGATAATCCCCAGCATAAAACCAAAATCGCCCCACCGATTGGTGATGAAAGCCTTATTTGCAGCCTTTGCCGCTGACGGCTTTTCAAACCAAAAACCAATCAAGAGGTAGGAACATAAGCCCACCAACTCCCAGCCAATGAACATCTCAAAAAAGTTATTGGCAATCACCAGAAGGAGCATGGAAAAAGCAAAAAGGGACATATATGCAAAATATCGGGAAAACCCAGGATCTCCATGCATATAACCTACAGAATAAATGATCACTAAAGTTGCAATAGCTGTGACTACAAACATCATAACTGCAGAAAGAGGATCAATTAAAATACCCATATCAATGTTTAGGCCTGAAAAATTACCAATTGCAGATAGTCTTAACCATTTAACCGCCACCTCAAAAGGTTCAGCCATAGTGATTCCCTTTTGAATGGTCTCTACCAACACCCCAATAGATATGACCAAAGAAGCAACAATGCCGGCCAAAGCCACGGCAACACTAAGTCTTTTTGATTTTTTGGTGAGAAAAATGATCAAGGTATAGGCTATCAGGGGAAAGATGGGTATTAACCATGCTAATTCTAACATTTTAATTTGTCACCTGCCTTATACTTTGATTTTTACCACTTCAACCAGTCTAAATTATCTACCTCAGTAGAGAATCTATCACGGTAAATACTAATCACAATAGCTAAACCCACAGCCACTTCGGCTGCCGCCACTACAATCACAAAAATGGCAAACACATGACCAACCAACTCGCTGGGAGCCAAAAAGCGATTGAAGGCTACCAGATTAATGTTCACTGAATTCAACATTAACTCAATCCCCATTAAAACCGCAACCGCGTTTTTCTTGGCTACAGCACCAAATAAGCCAATGCAAAACAAAGCTGCTGCTAAAATTAAATAATGTTCTAATCCAATCATCGGGTATGCCTCACTCCTTTCGCCACAATAATCGCCCCCACCATAGCCGCTAATAAAAGAAGAGCAGCAACTTCAAAAGGGATCACATATACATTCATCATTAAGTCGGCGATGGGCCCAATCGTGCTTTCCGGAACACTGAAATTGGAAGGAGTCCAGCTGCTGGTCATTATTAGACGTCCCAGAATCACCAAAAGAGCTAAAGAAACAATCCCGCCACTTAAGATATTCTTATTAAAAAGGTTACTGGCGGAAATATCCCCCCGCCGGGTGAGCATCACACCAAACACCATCAGGATCGAGATGGCACCCACATAGATTAATATTTGGACTGCAGCCAGAAAACCCGCTGAGAGGGTCAGATAAATGCCGGCGACACCAATGAAAGTGGCTGCCATAAAAATGGCACTATGCACCAGGTTTTTTGATAAAACCATGGCTAAAGCAAAACCGATAATTACCACCGATAAAACCCCAAAGCCAATTGTTGATATCATACATCTACCCCTCCTTTATCATCTTCGGCTGCACTGCCAGGAGGATTAGTCTCAGTTTCCCGATACATAATTTGTTTCGTATCTTCCCGAGTATAGGTTGCCAGTTCAAAGTCCTGATCGATCTTAATGGCCTTGGTCGGACAGCTTTCCTCACAAAGGCCGCAGAAAAGACAGTACTGGAGGTTCATTTCATATCCGGTTAATCTTTTCTTTTTATTCTCATCCTTCATGCTATTTACGGTAATCACCTTGTTGGGACAAGCATTAGCGCAAATCCCGCAGGCAATACATTTTTCCCGATCCAAAAGAAAACGGGACTTCACGAGAGGAGGAAGCTTTGGTTTAACCTCCGGATAAGATTCTGTAATCTTAGGTGCAAAGAAATGTTTTATGGTCACACCCAGTCCTTTCAATAAACCTTCACCAAGCATTTTTTACCACCACCCCATGACACGAAACATCTCATAAGCTTTAATCCCGATGCCCGTGACCAAAATATTTGCTATGGAAATCGGCAAAAGAACCTTCCAATTAAAATGCATCATCTGATCTATTCTGATTCTGGGGAAAGTCCAGCGCACCCACATCTGACCAAAGACCAAAACATACATTTTAATAAAGAACCAGAGCCAGCCCGGCAGCCAAGGTCCATGCCAACCACCTAAGAAAACAGTGGCCCCAATGGCAGACATAGCCAAAAGGTTGGCATACTCAGCCATATAAAACATGGCAAAACGACCGGCTGTATACTCTGTATGGTAACCGGCGACTAATTCCTGTTCCCCTTCGGGCAGGTCAAAAGGCCCCCGGTTAATCTCCGCATTACCGGCAATTAAAAATATAATAAAGGCAATAGGCTGAAGTACAATAAACCAGACACTTTGCTGCGCCTCCACAATCGTTGATAAGTTTAAAGAGCCGGCAATCATAATCACCCCTAAAAATGAAAAGACAAAGGGGATTTCATAGCTAACCATTTGGGCTACCGCGCGCATTCCTCCAATTAAAGAGTATTTATTTTTGGAGCCCCACCCAGCCATAAAAATAATCAGGGTGGTGATGGAGGAAACCGCCAAAATATAAAATAGTCCCATATTTAAATCAATGACATTCATCCCTTTACCAAATGGAATTACCATATACACCATCATAGTAGGCACAAAAATAGCAAAAGCGGCTGCCTTATAGACAAACTTATCCGCTGATGCCGGAACAATATCTTCCTTTGACAAAAGCTTTAATATATCCATCACTAACTGAAATATACCTTGTGGGCCAACACGATTAGGTCCCAAACGTTCCTGGAAGAAACCGGCTACACGGCGCTCCATATATACCAGAAATATTACGTTAAGCAAGACAAAGACCAGAACGGCTACAAATTTTACCAGAACCATAGCCAGGTATACTAGTCCATCACTTAAGCCAAATCCAGCAATAAAGTCCCTAATCAAGCCGGCAATATTAATAAAGATATTATCCATTTACCTTCTCCCCTATATTACCGTTTTTTCTTTACCGATCTACTTCACCTAAAACAATATCAATGGATGCCAAAGAAGCAATAGCATCTTGAAGCATCGTTCCCTTTGCCATATAAGGGTAGATCCCTAAATTGACAAAGGAGGGTGCGTGCACATGAATCCGGTAAGGCTTTGTTCCCCCGTCACTCACCAGATAAAAACCAAGAATTCCTTTCGCTCCTTCAATATGGCCATAAGTCTCTCCGGTAGGAATTTTTAATACCTTAGGCACTTTCGCCATAATATTTCCTTCGGGAAGATTATCTACCGCCTGCCGAATAATTCTCAGGCTTTGACGCATTTCCAACATGCGCACGTTATACCGGTCAAAGTTATCCCCCATCTTCCCCACGGGCACGTCAAACTCAAAACGGTCATAGATGCTGTAGGGGCGAACCTTTCTTAGATCAAAATTAACGCCGGATGCCCTTAAATTGGGACCAGTCAGGCCATAGTTCAGAGCAGTTTCCCCATCTATTGGTGCAATGCCTTTTGTTCTGCCAAGAAAAATTTCATTCCCGGTAATCACATTGTCAAAGTCGTCCAGCCTTTTGGGAAACTCTTTCAAAAACTCCTCCAACTTCGGCAGAAAACCCTCGGGAATATCATTAGGCACACCGCCTACCCGCATGAAACTAGTGGTAAGCCGGGAGCCGCAAATCATTTCAAAAAGATCCAGGATTTTTTCCCGATCATAAAAAGCATACATCCAGGCTGTATAACCGTTCATATCCAGAGCCATACTGGCTACCATCACCAGGTGACTGGCAATCCGCTGTAACTCCCCGACAATCACCCGGATATACTCCGCTCTTTCAGGAATCTCCAAGTTCAGTGCTTTTTCTACGGTCAATACATAACCCCAGTTATTGAGCATCCCCGCTAGGTAGTCCATGCGGTCAGTATAAGGAATAAACTGGGTATAGGTTCTGCTTTCTGCTAATTTTTCGATGCCCCGATGCAGATAACCAATTACATTTTCTAAATCAACCACATATTCCCCATCCATGGTTAGGATCGCCCGGTAAACTCCGTGGGTGCTGGGGTGTTGAGGGCCCATGTTCAAAACAAACTCTTGCGTACGAAAATTACCTTCTTTATTGGCAATAGCCATCTCTCCACCTCTTTTCTACTGTCTTTCGGCAGCTTCCACTTTAAAATCTTTCCTTAAAGGATGGCCTTCAAAGTCATCCGGGCAAAGAACCCTTTTTAGATCCGGGTGACCGTCAAATACTACCCCGAGCAGATCATAGGTTTCTCTTTCCATCACATTAGCTGAGTTCCAAAGAGAAACTGCGGAATCAATATGAGGATCCTCTTTATCCAACGCAGACTTCACTCTTAATATCTTGGCATCCTTAAGGCTCATTAGATGGTACACTACGGTAAGATTATCCGGATAATCAACTGCTGTGATATCTTCTAAAAAGGTAAAATCCGTGTTCTCCTTTATTTCTTTTAATACTTTAATAATCTCGGCCGGAGCAATGATAATTGATTTTTCATCCTCACTCACCCCGACTATTCCGCCCAACTTTTGATTTAACTTATCCGCTAAAACTTTAACATTATCCATTGATCTTTAACCCCGCAATATTTGGATTATTAATCCTTTGTTTTAACTGAAGGAACCCGTAGATTAATGCTTCCGGCCTGGGCGGGCAACCGGGCACATATACATCAACAGGAATCAGAGTATCTACACCTCGCACTACATTATATGAATCTACAAAAGGCCCTCCACTAATGGCGCAACTGCCCATAGCGATCACATATTTTGGTTCAGCCATCTCATCGTAGATTCTTTTCAAGAGGGGAGCCATTTTATTGGTCACAGTGCCGGCAACGATCATCAGATCGGCATGACGGGGTGACGGCCGAAAAACTTCATAACCAAATCTGGCTAAATCATAACGTCCTCCCCCTGCAGCCATCATTTCAATAGCACAGCAGGCTAGACCAAAAGTAACCGGCCACAAAGAATTTCCCCGGGCAAAATTCAACACTTTTTCTACAGAAGCCAAGATGATATTTTGGGGTACATCTTGTTTTGCTACATCCATTCTAATGCTCCTTCCTTCCAGGCATACCATAGGCCTATTACTAAGATCCCAATAAAAATAATCATTTCAATAAAGGCAAATAACCCCAAGGCCTGAAATTTTACAGCCCACGGATAAAGAAAAATAGTTTCTACATCAAAAGCGACAAATACTAGAGCATATAAAAAGTAATTAATTTTAAACTGAACCCAAGTAGGTCCTTGAGTATCCAAACCGCACTCATAAGTTGTGAGTTTCTCAGGATTCGGTCGTTTCGGACCTAAAATCAAAGCTGCAAATACGATAATAAAAGGAAATATGATAGCGGCAACGAGATATATCCCTAAACCACCATACTGCTCTAACATAATTCTCACCTCCTTTTGTATTGTACCAGATTTTAAATACTTAGGTTAGTCCCTAAGTAAAAATAATGTAAGCGATTGATTCTGACCACATAATTGTTTTTACTTCTCATCTATTTTTTCTTTGATATGAAAAGAAGTTCGGTGGATACAGGTTCGTCCTAGCCTTAAAACCAAATCAATATGTTCCCGAGTAGGATATCCCTTGTGTCTAATGAACCCATATCCTGGAAAACGTTTATCATAGACTGCCATTAACCGATCCCGATGGCACTTGGCTATAATGCTTGCTGCTGCAATAGAGGCACTTTTGGCATCCCCCTTAATAATTGTAGTCTGGGGGATGGTAATTTGAGGAAGTTTAATGGCATCTATTAATAAATGTTCCGGCTTAACACTAAGGTTTTTTACGGCCCGAGTCATGGCAAGAATCGTGGCTTGATATATATTAATCCTATCGATATCATAGGCACCTGTCGCTCCTACTGCCCAAGCCAGGGCTTTTTCCTTTATTTCTTTTTCTAGGGCATACCTTTTGGCTTCCCCAATTTTTTTGGAGTCATTGAGACCGAAAATAAAACACTCCCGAGGTAAAATGACAGCTCCCGCAATTACCGGACCCGCTAGGGGACCCCGGCCTGCCTCATCAACACCGGCGATATACTGGACACCTCTTTCGTACAAGCCCCGTTCATATTGAAAGAGATGATATAGTCTTTCCTCTTCCACTCGAAGTGCTTGCTCTGATTGATCCTTTTGTTTAATCAAAATTTGCCTCCTAAGGACTGTTAACTCATTTGTTTATTCAGATTGTCACAGGCTTTTCCAAAGTAAACTTACCTAATTTTCCGCTGCGAAACTCAGACAGAAGCATCACAACAGTCTGATCCATTTTCACAATCCCACCTGAAGCTAGAAAACCTCTTTTTCTCCCAATGTTTTCAATCACCTTCTCGGGATCGGAATCCGTAATTTCAATTTTATAACGTTCTTGCAATGCTTCCGGTTTATTTTCCAGAAGATAGCACACCAGATATTTTGCGACATCCTCCAAAGAAAAGACTAGATCGCTAATCGCTCCGGTAACGGCCAATTTAAATCCTGTTTCTTGGTCATCAAATTTAGGCCACAACATACCTGGTGTATCTAATAATTCCACACCTTCCATTACGCGAACCCATTGGGTGCCTTTGGTGACTCCCGGCTTATTACCTGTCTTGGTTGAGGCCTGATTAACCATAGCATTAATCAAAGTTGATTTACCTACATTTGGTATGCCCACAATCATTACCCGAACGGGCCGCCTTCTTCTTCCCTTTGCTTCTAAAGCCTTCATTTGAGGCTCTGCCTCTTGTTTTATCTCATTAATTAATTCTTTAATTCCTTTTTTTGAGGTACTGTCAACTGCTACTGCCCCTAACCCTTGGGATTTAAAGTAACCCATCCATTGACGGGTCATTTCACTATAGGCCAAATCACTTTTATTCAAGACAATAATCCGCGGCTTACCGCTGATAATTTCATCTAAAACCGGGTTCCGGCTGCTCTGAGGAAGTCGGGCATCTACCACCTCGATGGTTACATCAATCAGAGCAAAACTTTCTTTAATCTGTTTTTTGGCCTTTGCCATATGGCCTGGATACCATTGAATCGGGGGTAAGCTTCTATTATTATGAAATTGGTTTTTTCTTGGCTCATTAGCTTGATTATAATCCTCCACTAAAACCACCACCGCTTCCTTATTAATTCCCCCATTATCATCTTAAGCATGATAAAGACATATAGGCTATTTTCCGCTAAGCCATGAAACTCGATTTAAAGGCCAATAAATTAATATCGATTGACCTAAAATCTTTTCCCGGCTTACCGCTCCCCAAAATCTGCTGTCCTGGCTATCCTGCCGATGATCTCCCATCATAAAATATTCCCCGGCTCCTAATTGAACCGGTCCAAAGTGATCATATTTAACCCCTTGGGGAAGGTATTCCTCTTTTAGCATTTGTCCGTTAATATAGATTCCGTTTTCTGTTCCTTCTATAGTTTCCTCTGGTAAGGCAATTATTCTTTTTATGAATGCTATTCTTTCATCAAGAGGAAATTTAAATACGACAATATCACCCCGCGCCGGGTCCCTCAAGCGATAGACAAATTTATTAACCAAGATCCTATCTCCAGATTGAAGCACAGGAGACATGGACCAGGATGGGATCGTATAAGGAGCACATAAAAAAATGCGTACTATAATCGCCAGTATTACTGCCAGGGAGAGTATTTCGACTACTTCGCCCAAAATACCTCTTAATCCCCCAAAAAGCGATTCAAAAAATCTGCCCAATAAACACTTGCCCCCAAATCTAATGAGAAATTCTATGTTACACTATAAGTTTAAAATTATGTTAGACCAGTAACAAGAGTAAATTATTGTCAATTGTAGACTTTATTGCCTAATTAGAACTTTCAGACTTGTTAAACAACTACAATAAAAAGGGACCGATTTGACTCAGTCCCTAAAGTTCTAACGAATATCCTTAATTCTGGCTGCTTTACCGGTGCGTTCTCTTAGGTAATATAGTTTCGCCCTGCGTACTTTACCTCGACGCATTACTTCAATTTTATCAATTTTGGGAGAGTGCAGCGGGAAGGTTCTTTCCACGCCTACACCGTATGAGACACGTCGAACAGTAAAAGTCTCACGAATGCCGCCGCCTTTACGCTTAATTACAAGGCCTTCGAAGATCTGAATTCTTTCCCTGGTACCTTCAACTACCTTCACGTGTACTCGCACAGTATCACCAGGTCTAAAGGGAGGAATACCCGTCTTCATCTGTTCCTGTTCCACAATTTTTAATAAATCCATTGTCCTGCTCCTCCTTCCTTCCAAGACGTTCATAACCGCCTAGACTAACTTGCAGCAGAGGACCGCCCGTTTATTATGGCCAATGACCGAGATTTATTATAACACAACAAATTCGGGGTGGCAATATTTTACCATCATTTTTCCCTTGTCATCCCCTAACACTGCTAATTTACGACACTGGCAAGTCCTGTCACCCGCTTACAATCCTGTTTTTCATATACTTGTACATCCTGTCTATTATGTTCCAAATTGTCAAAGGCAGTAGCTATCATCAGTTTTATGCGATTCAGCTGATTTACCTCACTAGCCCCCGGATCATAATCAATGGCCACAATGTTAGTACCGGGATAAACCCGTTTTAACTCCTTAATCATTCCTTTTCCTGTGACGTGGTTAGGTAAGCAAGCGAAGGGCTGCATACAAATAATATTTTTAACCCCGCTTTGGATCAGTTCAACCATTTCTCCTGTTAATAGCCAGCCTTCTCCCGTATGATGTCCTAAAGAAACAACAGATGAGGCTCCTTCAGCAATCTCTTCTATGGATTTTGGCGGATAAAATCGTTTGCTGTTTATTAACGCCTCCCGATAAGTAGTTCGATACAATTCAATAATCTTAATTACACCTAATGATATCATTTGTGAAAGCTTACTCCCGGCTAAATACTTATAATGATAATCTTTGTCATAAAGACAATATAATAAGAAATCTGTAAGGCTGGGCATCACTGCCTCCGCCCCTTCAGCCTCCACAATATCCACTACATTATTATTTGCCGTAGGATGAAACTTTACAAGAATTTCTCCTACTAATCCTACCTTTGGTTTTACTTCGTTGGTTATTTCCAATTCATCGAATTCTTTCACAATGTCCTTAATGTTTTCCTTGAAAAGAGCTTTGTCAGCAAAAGAAAGGGAGCTCAGGCAAATCTTCACCCATTTTTCATATAATTTATTAGCAGAGCCTTTAAACTTTTCATAGGGCCGCACCCGATACAATACGTTCATTAAAAGATCGCCATAGATTAAACCCATCATGGCCTTATTTAATAAACCCAAAGAATATTTCCACCCGGGGTTTTTCTCCATACCATTGGGATTAACCGATATCACCGGTATTTTCCCAAAACCCGCATCTCTTAAAGCCTTCCGCAAAAAGCCAATATAATTGGTGGCCCGGCAACCCCCCCCCGTCTGGGACATGACTACCGAGGTGTTATTTAAATCATATTTGTCTGATTTTAATGCTTCAATCAACTGTCCAATGACAATAATCGCCGGATAACAAGCATCATTATTGACATATTTTAAGCCTTCGTCAATGGCTTTGCGATCTATGGAGGGCAGAACTTCCAAATTATAGCCAGATAGCCGAAATGCTTCCTGCAAAAACTGAAAATGAATAGGTGACATCTGGGGTACTAAAATAGTGTGATTTTTCTTCATCTTCTTGGTAAATTTAATTTTATGATACCGATTGTCTACCCGTTTCAGTTGATAACCGTTTATTTCCCGTTCCCACATAGCTGCCTTTAGGGAACGAAGTCTGATTCTGGCCGCCCCAAGATTATTCCCTTCGTCAATTTTCAAAGTGGTATAAATCTTAGAATTACCTTGAAGTATTTCTTGTACCTGGTCGGTGGTTACCGCATCGAGACCGCAACCGAAAGAATTCAGTTGTACCAGTTCCAAATTCTTCTCCTGGGCGACGAAACTTGCGGCGGCATAAAGTCTGGAGTGGTATGCCCATTGATCCACTACCCTAAGAGGTCTTTCCACTTGGCCTAAATGAGCTACCGAATCTTCCGTTAATACCGCCATACCTAATGAATTAATCATTTCCGGAATACCATGATTAATCTGAGGATCTATATGATAAGGCCTGCCTGATAGAACAATTCCCTTAATTCCTTTTTCCTTAATAAACTTGAGAGCATTTTCTCCCGCCTTTTCCATATCCCTTTTAAAAGCTGCTTGTTCCCGATAAGCCTTGATCACGCTTTCTTTAATTTCTTTTTCCTCAATATTAAACACCTTTAATTCTTCCCATAGCCGCTTAATCATTCTCTTTTCATGATGGTACGGTAAGAAAGGTTTCAAATACATGATATTTTCTTCTCGAATCGCATCTATATTATTTTTGATCACTTCAGGATAGGAGATCACAATCGGGCAATTAAAGTGATTATCTGCATTTTTTTGTTCTTGCTTTTCATGAATAATACTGGGGTAGAAAATAAACTTAATACCTTTCTCAATTAAATTCATTACATGGCCATGTACCATTTTCCCCGGGTAACATACGGATTCAGAAGGTATTGTTTCTATTCCCTTTTCATAAATACGGTTAGACGAGCGATCAGAAAGCTCCACCCTAAACCCCAGATTAGTAAACAGGGTAAACCAAAAAGGATAATTCTCGTACATGTTTAAAACCCTGGGAATTCCGACAGTACCTCTTTTTGCTTCTTCCTTGGCGAGAGGTTGATAATTAAATAGCCGTTTATATTTATACCGATAAAGGTTTGGCAATAAACTTTCTTCTTTCTCCTTACCTGCTCCTCTCTCGCATCTGTTTCCGGAGATGAACTTTTTCCCATTTCCGAACTTATTGGTCGTCAATAAACAACGGTTAGAACATCCCCCGCACCGGGATATGTCAGTTTCTATGTAAAAATCATTAAGATTCCTTTGGTCTAATAAATGAGTTTGATAACCCTCCTCAAACCTTTCCCGAGCGATTAAAGCTGCTCCAAAAGCACCCATAATCCCGGCTATATCCGGTCGAACAGCTTCCCTTTCCGAGAGGATTTCAAAGGCCCGAAGCACGGAATCATTATAGAATGTTCCCCCTTGAACAACTATTTTTTCTCCCAGCTCACGGGGGTTTTTTACCTTTATCACTTTAAATAAGGCATTTTTGATCACCGAATAAGATAGTCCGGCAGAAATATCAGCAACCGTGGATCCTTCCTTTTGTGCCTGCTTCACCCGGGAATTCATAAAAACAGTACACCTTGAGCCTAAGTCAACGGGTTTTTCTGCCTTTATCGCTTCTTTAGCAAATTCTTCGATGCTTAAATCAAGAGAGCTGGCAAAGGTATCTAAAAATGACCCGCAGCCGGAAGAACAAGCTTCGTTTAAAAGGATACTCTCAATCACACCATCCTTTATTTTGAGGCATTTCATATCCTGACCGCCGATATCTAAAACAAAATCCACACCCGGGCAGAAAAAATCGGCAGCTTTATAGTGGGCAATGGTTTCTATTTCCCCAATATCGATATTTAGGGCGGTCTTGATTAAACCTTCCCCATAACCTGTAACAGTGGAATTAACGATTTTTGCCTTAGGGGGCAAAAGGTGATAAAGCTCTTTAAGTGCTTTAATCGTAGACTTAATAGGGCTTCCTTCGTTACTCCCGTAATAAGTATGAAGAAGTGCACCCTCCTCATCGATCAGCGCAACCTTGGTCGTGGTCGATCCCGCATCTATCCCTAAAAAGCATACACCCTCAAAAGTCGATAAATCTCTTCTTTTTACGGAATTTTTTTCATGCCTTATTCTAAAATTTTGATATTCTTCCTGATCAGAAAAAAGCGGAGCCAACTTATCGTCTTCATTTTGCGATATGTTCCCGCAATTAATCAGTCTGTTGATGAAGGTTTTAAATAAAACTGGTTCTTCGTTTAAAGAAGATAAAGCCGCGCCAATTGCTACATAAATCTGAGAATTTTCCGGAAAGATGATCTGATTATCCTTAAGCTTTAATGTGTCAATAAACCTTTGCCTAAGTTCTGATAAGAAATATAAAGGCCCCCCTAGAAAGGCCACATTCCCTCTAATTGGTCTGCCACAGGCCAAACCGCTGATAGTTTGAATTACCACAGATTGAAAAACAGAAATTGCAATATCCTCTTTGGCCACACCTTCATTCAAAAGAGGCTGTACATCTGTCTTAGCAAAAACCCCACATCTGGCTGCGATGGGATAAATCATCTTGTATCTCTTCGCCAGTTCATTTAATCCGGACGCATCTATCCTCAAAAGTGTTGCCATTTGATCTATAAATGAACCGGTTCCCCCGGCGCAAGTACCATTCATTCTTTGTTCAATGCCATCTTTAAAATACGTAATCTTGGCATCTTCCCCACCCAATTCAATTGCCACGTCTGTTTCCGGATGATAGGTCTTAATGGCTTTAGTAGCAGCAACAACCTCCTGGATAAAGGGAACCCCTAGTTTCTGTGCAATGCTCATACCCCCGGAACCGGTAACCATGATGGTAAATTGAGCGTTATTCTGTGTGAGAATTTTAGATGAATCCTCCAATATTTGCTGTAATTTATTTTTAATATCGGCATAATGCCGCTCATATCTACTATAGATAAGAGCCTTTTTGCTATTAAGAATAACCACCTTAACTGTCGTAGACCCAATATCAATCCCCATATGAAATAAATTATTCATCCTCACACCTTCTTGTCCTTTTATATTATTGAAAACAACAAGTAAGTATCAGCATAACAACAAATAAATATAAGAATTATGAAGATAAAATATATCTCTTAATCTAAATGAGCCCAGTTTAACATAATATAATCCAGAAAATGAGGAAATTCAAGAAAAAGAGCAGAGAATCAAAAAAGATATAATCCTTTGAAATATGTAAGTACAATGAAAAATATAATAACATTTTAATTACATTAATATTCGACACCCCCCGGCCTAATTCCTTCGTTTCATTAAAAGTCATAAAGAAAAGAACGATCATTTTATCTTTGATCGTTCTTTTCCAGAATTCTTTCTCATAACTAACAGTTCGGGTGATTCATGAATCGCCCCTACATAACAATTCCCCTTGTAATCTGTCTAAAATAATGGATGCGGCACTCCGCACCGAGAGATGATTATATTCCCCCGGCCCATACACAGGTTTTAAGACAAAATCTGAACTCTCTATTAATGACTGTTCCAATCCCCAGCCCGTTCCAAAAAGCAAGAGATAATTGCCCCCCTGTCGTTCCATAATATTCCTAAGCTCCTCATAACCAACACTATTAGAATATGCCTTGGCCCCAGTAGAAATTACCCTAGGTGCCTCTCCATATTCTTCTGTAATCTGAGTTTTAACTTCCTCTATGGAATCTATTAGGGCAATTTTAGTTAGAGCATGTTTTCTATCAGGATTATAGCGAGCCCCATAACCCTTCACCCAATGGTTTATCAAAGTATTAATCAATTCATGCTGGGCCTTTATAGGCTGCACCACGAAATATTTTTCCACGCCATAAGTAGCTGATGCTCTGGCAATATCATGAAGATCCAGGTTGGTAAAAGAGGTATTAATGACCTCTCTTTTTTTATTATAAACAGGAAAATGAACTAAAGCAGTAAATAAGCGATAATTATTCTTAGCAGTTTCTTTGATCTTTTCCATGAATTTTAGGTCGTCCAAATCCAGAGGAGCCTTATTCAATAAATCCGGCCGATTTTCCCATGTTTTCATTAAGGATTGCTTCCGACGCCAAATTCTAATTTCTTCATGATTACCCCCTAATAGAACATCCGGGACTTTCAAACCCAAGTATTCCGCCGGCCTGGTATAATGAGGATACTCTAATAAACCATCAGAGAATGATTCTTCCTCAGAAGAAACATCATCTCCCAAAACCCCGGGAAGAAGACGAACTACAGAATCTACCATAATCATAGAGGGCAATTCTCCGCCGGTAAGCACAAAATCTCCAATGGACAATTCCTCTGCCTGAAGAAGCTCTCTTACCCGGTCATCAATTCCTTCATAATGGCCGCAGATAAAAATCAGGTGATCTTCCTTAGATAACTCCAATGCCTTTTTGTGGCTGAAAAGTTTTCCTTGAGGACTGGTGATAATAATTTTCGGAGAGGTATCCCCAAAGGCCTGATTTTTCAAATGCTTTACAGCTTCGTAAATAGGCTCCGGTTTCATCACCATACCTGCTCCTCCACCGTAAACCAGATCATCAACCATCCGATGCTTATTAAAAGCAAAATCCCTAATATCGGTAATGTTAATATTAACAATCCCTTTTTCTTGCGCCCTTTTGATAATGCTTTCCCTCAAGGGAGCAAACATGCCGGGAAAAAGGGTCAAAATATCAATCCGCAAATTTTATTACACCCCTACTCATCAAGTCCTGCCGGTAGTTTAACAATCATTCGCTTTTCCTTAATATTAATCTCTTGCACAATACTTTTTAATGCGGGAATTAATAAATCTTTCTTTTTTTCTCTTTTTATAACGTAAACGTCATTTGCCCCTGTCTCTAAAATATCGATAAGCTCCCCAAGATAGCCCCCATCATCATAAACCTTAAGACCAATAATCTGAAAATGGTAATAATGATCTGGGGGAAGCTCCATTACTTGTTCCGGGTCAATGGTAAGATAGCTGTTGGTTAATGCCTCTGCCTGATCCCGGCTGTCTATACTCTGAAATTTTATTAATAAGAGCCCCTGTTGTTCACGAAGATTTTCAATTGTTAAGTAAGTTTTTTTCGCATCTACCCAGACACTTTTTGTTTTATGAAAGCGTTCCGGGTAATCAGTCAAAGGTTGTACCTTTAGCTCCCCTTTAACGCCATGAGGAGAAAGAATCTTTCCGATTATTATCCGCTCCAAAAAAAAACTCCTTTTCTAATCCTTTTACTAAATAAAGCCACAGCAATGAAACCAGCCATAGCAGTCATTGCCGGCTCAAGCCAAAAAAGGGGACAACCCTGCCCCCTTTTCTTAGATGATTTCTACGCTTGCTTTTTTCCCTTCCTTGGTGGCCACCGCTTTGACAACAGTACGAATTGCTTTAGCAATTCGGCCTTGTTTCCCAATGACTTTTCCCATATCTTCCGGCGCCACTCTTAATTCCAACACAGTATGTCTGTCTTTTTCCTCAACCTCTACGGAAACTGCATCGGGATTCTCCACAAGGGATTTGGCTAAATATTCTACGAGTTCCCTCATTCTTCTTAATTCCCCCCAGTTTCATGGTTAGGACATGATTATTTCTCAGCGAATTTTTTTAATAGACCCGCCTTTCTAAATAGTGCTTTCACTGTATCGGAAGGCGCAGCCCCCTCAGAAAGCCATTTTAAGGCTTTTTCTTCATTAATTTGATATTCTTCCGGCTGTTTGGTCGGATTGTAAAAACCTATCTCCTCAATGAAACGACCATCTCTAGGTGAGCGGGAATCTGCCACCACTACTCTGTAAAACGGAGCTTTTTTCGCGCCCATTCTTTTTAATCTGATTTTAGTTGCCAATGTTTCTCACCTCCTTTAAAAAATTTCAAGCAAATTTTTACATAAAGGGCAGTTTAAAAGGCATTCTACCCTTTTTACCCTTTTTCATCATGGCACTGCCGCCAAATTGCTTCAAGAGTTTTTTAGTATCCATGAACTGCTTAATAAGTTTATTTAAGTCCTGTACCTTTGTGCCGCTGCCTTTGGCAATTCTTTGCTTTCTGCTGCCATTGATAATTTCCGGGTGCCTGCGTTCCTGGGGTGTCATGGATTGAATCATGGCCTCAATCTTGACAAATTCCTTTTCATCCACTTGCAGGTCTTTTAACTTTTTATTGGCACCGACACCGGGTATCATACTAATCAAATCCTGAAAAGAACCCATTTTTTTGAATTGCTGCAATTGATCCAAAAAATCCTCGAAAGTGAATTCCGCCTTACGCATCTTTTCTTCCATTTCTTTGGCTTTTTTGGCATCGAAATTAATTTGGGCTTTTTCAATGAGGGTTAGAACATCACCCATGCCTAATATCCGAGAAGCCATTCTATCAGGATGGAATGGTTCTAATGCGTCCAGCTTTTCCCCCATGCCTACAAACTTAATGGGCCTACCGGTAACAGATTTTACGGAAAGAGCAGCTCCGCCTCTGGTATCCCCATCCAATTTCGTCAGTATTACCCCGTCAATACCCAGTTCATTATTAAAAGATTCGGCCACATTCACCGCATCCTGCCCGGTCATAGCATCAACCACGAGAAGAATCTCATGGGGTTTAACGGCAGATTTGATGTTTTTTAATTCGTCCATTAATTCCGCATTAATATGAAGGCGTCCGGCCGTATCAATAATCACCAAGTCGTTTCCTTTTGCCGTTGCCTGCTCCATGGATTTCTTGGCAATATCCACCGGGCTTACTTCTGTTCCCAGGCTAAACACAGGAATCCCCAATTGTTCACCTAATACCTGGAGCTGTTTCACCGCTGCGGGACGGTAAACATCTCCTGCAACCAGAAGAGGCTGCCTTCCCTGCTTTTTAAAGTAATTGGCAAGTTTCCCTCCGCTGGTGGTCTTCCCTGCCCCCTGCAAGCCCACCAACATCACTACAGTAGGCGGCTTAGAGGAAATAGCAATTTTCGATTGGCTACTGCCCATTAAGGTGGTTAATTCTTCATGAACAATTTTTACTACATGCTGCCCCGGAGTCAAGCTTTCTAATACTTCTTGACCGATAGCTCTTTCCTTAACTCTAGCAATAAAGTCTTTTACCACCTTAAAGTTAACGTCCGCCTCCAAAAGGGCCACGCGGATTTCCCGCATAGCTTCAGTGACATCTTTTTCCGTCAGCTTCCCTTTGTTTTTTAGTTTTTTAAAGGTTTCTTGCAGTTTTTCCGCTAAAGAACTAAATACAGCCATGCTAAAACCTACTTTCTTTCCAGCTCATTTATTTCCTGGATGATTTCAGATATCCGATCAAGCAACTTCAAATCCTTTGTTTTTTGGGCCAAGGAAACTAAATCTCTAATATAAGCGATTTTCCTGTTCTGCTCCGTAAACTTATCCACCAACCGTAATTTTGCTTCGTAACCCTCAAGTATCTTTTCAGTCCTTTTTAAAAGGTCATAAACAGCTTGACGGCTGATCTCACATTCCTCGGCAATCTCCGATAAGGATAGATCATCAGCATAAAACATTTCCATTATTTCTTGCTGCTTCTTTGTCAATAACTGACCATAAAAATCAAACAACATGGCCATGCGGGCTAATTTTTCTATTTCGGTCATAACTACACCCGCCTGTTAAGTAATTTTACTTTACACATTCTAAAGGATAAATAGCCCTTTGTCAAGCGTAATAAGGGACGACTATTTTTCCAGAAAAAGCCGTCCCTTAAACTCCCCTTAAGATCTATATTGTACTATATTGCTTTATTTAAGAAGAGGTAATCTGAAAACTGTTGGCTATTGATAAAGAAATGACCTGGTCATTTCTAAGTTATTGTTTAAACCTTTTGAAAAAAGTATCTGATGAATATTTAGCCCTGATGCCCGAAATGAAGCGGCACATGAATTTAAATATAAACGCCACATGCGTACAAAGCGTTCGCCATATTTTTCCCGAATCAGATCAACATGCTTTTCAAAATTCTTTGCCCAACAATCAAGAGTTTGGGCATAATGCAAGCGTAAACTTTCCACATCCAGCAGGTGGAAATCGTAATCCGGAAGAAGTCCAATTAATTCTCGAATTGAGGGAATGTAGCCCCCAGGAAATATATATTTTAAAATCCACTTATTACATGGCCCTTCAATCAGCCCGGTAATGCTGTGCAGTAAAGATACTCCTTGAGGAACTAAGAGCTTCTCTACTGCAGAAAAATACTTGGGCAGATTAACATGCCCTACATGTTCCACCATACCCACACTTACCACCTTATCGAATTTTTCACCGCTTTTTGCTAAATCACGATAATCCATAAGACGCACATCCACTTGCCCAGTTAAACCTAGTTCTTCTATGGTTTCTTTGGTCTTTCGATACTGTTCCTGACTTAGAGTAATGCCTACCGCCTCTACTCCATACTGCTTTGCAGCTCGGATAATCAACCAACCCCAGCCGCTTCCGATATCTAAAAGTCTTTCTCCAGAACGAATCTGGAGTTTTTTCAAAATGTAGTCAATTTTATTTAGCTGTGCCTGATACAAGGAATCTTGGGAAGTAGTAAAATACCCACAGGAGTAGCTCATGGTCTCATCTAACCACAACCCATAGAAATCATTTCCCAAGTCATAATGGTGTTGAATGTCTTTCTCCTGCTGTTTGAGGGATGTTCCTCTCTTAGGACGAAATAGCCCTTTCACCTCTTTAAAAGCCTTCTTCTTAAATAAGGAACTGCCTGCCTGATAAGCTGCTTCGATTATCTTCTGCAGATCACCTTCAAAATCAATAACCCCATCCATATAAGCCTCACCAAAGGCCAAGGATACATCATTTAAAATCTTATTTTCTGGAATTTTGTCATGGAAAATAATTTTAAACTCCGGTTCTCCCTGCCCGTATTTTTCCTCTTTTCCGTCCCAATAACGGACAATATAAGGGGTCTTCTGCATCGTTTGGAAAAAGTTATGGAAAAGCTTCTTTTCCATAAAAATCGCCACCTATCCTCCATTAATATAATTTTCCTATAATAATTATAAAACCGTGAGTAAAATATTTCCAACTGCTTATTCCCCATTTATTACAATAATTTATGAAATTACACTATTGTTTTTGATTTTACCTATAAATTTATAACTTTTCTGCTACATGCTCCTATTTCTGTCCCATAAACAGCATTCTTTGCTCGAAAAATAATGATGACTAACCGGTAAATTGGCTGTAGTAAAGTTCGGCATAGAAACCGCCTTTATTAAGCAGTTCCTGATGGTTGCCCATTTCAATAATTTTTCCTTTGTTCATTACCAGAATCTTTTCCGCATCCCGGATAGTTGAGAGTCTATGGGCAATTACAAAGCTTGTTCTTCCTTTCATCAAATTAGCCATCCCTCTTTGAATTAGCAACTCTGTCCTGGTATCAACACTGCTGGTGGCTTCATCAAGAATCAGAATCGTGGGGTCAGCCAAGACAGCCCGGGCAATGGTTAAAAGCTGCTTTTGGCCTTGAGAAATATTGGTGGCCTCCTCATTTAGCACAGTATCATAACCCTCAGGAAGAGTTCTGATAAAATGGTCTGCATAGGCCGCTTTTGCTGCCTGAACTATTTCTTCTTGAGTTGCTCCTTCTTTGCCATAAGCAATATTATCCTTGATGGTTCCATTGAAAAGCCATGTGTCCTGAAGTACCATACCAAACATTTTGCGTAATTCGCTTCGTTTAATTTCTTTAATATCAATGCCATCGATCAAGATTCTGCCTGTTTTAATTTCATAGAAACGCATCAGCAGGTTAACGAGAGTAGTTTTCCCCGCCCCGGTGGGACCTACAATAGCAATAGTCTGCCCCGGTTTAACCTCCAAGTTCATATCCTCAATCAACGGAACATCCTCTTCATAACGAAAATCTACCTGTTCAAATCTAACGCCGCCTTTAGGAAATGAAATAAACTTTGCTGAAGGGCTATCCGGCACTTCTTCTTTTTCATCCAGTACCTCAAATACTCGTTCAGCACAAGCCACTGTAGATTGAATTATATTAGCAATGTTTGCAGTCTGAATAATTGGGTGAGTAAATGACCTGGAATACTGAATAAAAGCCAAAATATCCCCCAGCCCCAAAATATTCCTAGTAATCCAGATTCCCCCCACAATACTGATGCCGACATATCCTAAATTACTGATAAAACTCAATAGCGGAAACATAATACCTGAAACAAATTGGGCTTTCCATCCGGCACTATTCAAGCGATCATTAATATGGGCAAATTTCTCAATAGCATCTTTTTCCCGACCAAAGGCCTTTACGATTTTATGTCCGGTATAGACTTCTTCTACATGGCCGCTTAAATCCCCCAACTCTTTTTGCTGGGCAGCAAAATACTTTTGGGATTTTCGCGCAACCATCGCGGTGGTAACAATATATAAAGGAAGGGTGGCAAGTATAATTAAAGTAAGTATGGGGCTGATAGTAAGCATCATAATAATATAGCCGATAATTGTGATCACTGATGTAATAATCTGAGTTAAACTTTGCTGCAAAGTGCCAGCAATAGTATCAATATCATTGGTCATCCGGCTCAATATATCACCATGAGGATGCTTATCGAAATATTTTAACGGCAGCCTGTTAAGTTTTATATCTACTTCCCTTCTCATGTTACGCACGGTTTCTTGCGCTACCCCGGACATGACCAAACCCATAATCAAATTAAATAAAGCACTGATGACATACATCCCTAAAAGTATTAAAACAATCTGCCCAATATAATGAAAGTCATATTCACCATTAGTTTCTCTGATAGCTCTGATTGTCCCGTTAATTTGCTCCTCAGTAAATTGAATATTTTGCCTGGCACTTTGGGTATCACTTCCTTCGGGCATTTTTCCCACCAAATCAACCATCTTCCGGGCAATTTCCGCCTTTTCATCAGCATCTTTCACTTCACTTAGCAGAGGAAGTTTTGAAATCTCCTCCATGTTCTTCCTTAATTCCGGATTTAATGGTTGTTGATTCTGCAATTCTTGACTGTCAAGAGCGTTCGAATCTTTTTCTATTTGTTCCAAATGTTTCACTATCTCTTCATGAATCTTAATTTGTGCCTCAGCTAAACTATTTAGCATCATTTTGGCCATATAACTGTCCTGCAGTTTGTTCATGGCTTTAGCGGTTATTTTAGGAGCAGCGATGGTAAATGTTGTGCTTAAAACAGCAAAGATCAGGACAATAATTAAATTAACTCTGTGAGGTTTTAAATATCTGACCAGCCTTTTTAAACTTCCCTTAAAATCCTTGGCTTTTTCCACCGGTCTTCCAAAATGGCCTCCTCCCGGCCCGAAACCTCTGCTATCTTTTGGTCTAGGATTATTTTTTAGATTTCTATCATCGTCACTCATGCCAGTTCCTCCCCCGCCAGCTGAGATGAGACAATTTCCCGGTAAACCCGGCAAGTTTTTAGAAGTTCCTGATGGGTCCCGGCACCGGCAATTCTTCCTTCGTCCAGTACAATAATTCTGTCTGCATCCTTCACCGTACCGACCCTTTGAGCCACTATGATCATCGTTGCATCAGTGATTTCCTTTTTCAAAGCAGCACGTAAACGGGAATCGGTTTTATAGTCGAGTGCGGAAAAACTATCGTCAAAAATATATATATCTGGTTTTCTTACCAATGCCCGGGCTATAGAAAGACGTTGTTTCTGTCCCCCGGAGAGATTTGTCCCCCCTTGAGCAATTTGATGCTGATAACCCCCGTCCAGATTCTCAATAAATTCAGATGCCTGGGCTACTTCTGCGGCATGTTTAATCTCTTCTTCCCCAGCATCTTCATGACCGAATTTAATATTTTCGGCAATAGAGCCGGAAAACAAAACTGCTTTTTGGGGCACAAAACCAATTTTCCGCCGTAAACCCTCTTGAGACATCTCCCGTACATCTACCCCGTCAATTAAAATACTTCCCTTGTCCACATCAAAAAAACGGGGGATGAGATTAATTAAAGTTGATTTCCCGGAACCGGTCCCTCCGATAATAGCTATTACCTCTCCGGGATGCGCTTCAAAAGATATATCCTTTAAAACCGGTTCTTCTGCTCCGGGATAACTGAACGTGACGCTATTAAACTCCACATAACCTCCTTTAGCAGAAACATCCTTTGTTACTTCCGAATCAATAATTCCCGGAACCGTATCCAAGATTTCATTTATTCTTACGGCAGCAGCCTGAGCTCGGGGAACCATAATAAACATCATAGCCAACATCAACAGGGAAAACATAATTTGCATAGCATACTGGGTAAAGGCAGTTAAGGCACCTAAATCCATATTTCCCTGACTGATGCGGATGCCGCCAAACCAAAGGACAGACAGAGCAGTGATATTCATGACCAGCATGATGCTGGGCATCATAAATGCCATAATTCGGTTGACTTTGATATAGTTATTTGTCAAATCTGCATTGGCATCATCAAAACGCTTCGTTTCACGCTCCACCGTATTAAAAGCCCGGATTACCCGAATGCCGGTGAGTTTTTCCCTTAAGACAAGATTAATTCGATCAATCTTTACTTGCACCAATTTAAAAAGAGGAATCATCTTTGAGGCAATTAAAGCAATCACCAGGCCCAGGACAGGAATGGCTACAGCCAGTACCCAAGTAAGTTCCCGATCCTTTTGTAAAGCTAAAATAATCCCGCCTATCGCCATCATAGGCGCACTGACCATCAAGCGCATAATCATGATGGTTACCATTTGAATTTGGTTAATATCGTTAGTAGTTCTGGTGATCAAAGTCGCGGTGCCAATTTTGTTAAACTCATGTAAGGAGTAGCTCTCCACCCTCTTAAATACCTTGTCCCGAAGAATGGTACCAAGACCAACGGCAGTTCTTGCCGAGAGAAAACTGGCAATAATAGCAGAAATCCCTGCCCCTCCTGCCACAAGAAGCATTAAACTACCTATCTCTATAATCTTTTCCGTATTACCCTGCATAACCCCATCATTAATCATATCCGCCATCAATGTGGGAAGATATAGATCACCTAGTGTTTGTAAAAATACAAACACCAGTACCCCTACAACCATAACGCTATAGGGTTCTAAGAATTTATATAACTTGAGCATATATATCCTCCATAAAGTAGTGCATCTTGCAAAGCCATAATTTCTGATAAATAGATTAATAGTTCAAGAGTATTGTTCGATAAAAACCGGCCTTTTTTGCCGTTTTACACAATGAAGAGCATCTTCAAAAACAGCAACCTCTTTCGGTTCGCACCCAAATCTCTCGGCTGGGACACCTTAATCTCCATTACAAGAACACCCCTTTAGCTCCAGCAGAATTTTGGCACATTACTTATTATAATCTAATTCTGATTATTATGCGTCAGATGCGATTTTCCTTTATATTTCCCAGTTATTTTATCGAACATTCCAGGTTAAACCCCTAACTCCTTTCAAAAAAATTCAATATGGTAATTTTCGACATTATTCCCGAAGGATAATTATCATTAACGTCAAATACAACTATCTTATGACGTTATTTGGAGGTAAATGTTATGGAAAACACAAACAATTCATTTTTAATGCCAAGTAATAACGAGCTGCTGCACGAACTGGTGGCTCATTTTCGAACCAACAGTGATCCCTTACGCCAGCAATGGGTAGAGCAAATGACTTTAAAAGACTTAGTGGCAGGTTTAACTCCGGATGAACTCCAAAATGAGTCCAGCACTATCTATGATACCTGTATCGACTGCTTGGAAACAGGCAAGTATCATGCCGCGCAAACCTATGCTAACATGCTGGCGGAACGTGGTGTCTTGCATGGAATGACCACCGAGCAAATCATCGGGGGATTTCTTACTCTGCGTGATATATACGGAAGAAGCCTATTTGAGCGTTATCAACAGGACATAGAAAGGCTGTCGGCGGCATTAGACATATATGAACCTGTAGCTAATAAGATTCTTTCTATTGTTGCCCTGGCCTTTATCGAAGAACGTGAGAATGTGGTTCGCCAGCAGGAAGAAGCTATTCGTGAACTTTCCACTCCGGTGCTGCAGCTAAAACAGGGCCTCTTGATTCTTCCTATTATCGGTGTACTAGATACTCACCGAACACGGCAGTTAACTGAGCAATTGCTTTTTGCTATCCGAGCCAACCGCGCTAAAGTAGTTGTTATGGATATAACCGGTGTTCCCAATGTGGATTCTAAAGTTGCCAATCATTTGGTACTAACAGTGGAGGCTTCTCGCCTTCTGGGGGCTAACGTGGTTGTCACAGGTGTTTCCCCGGAGATAGCCCAAACCCTGGTAACCTTGGGCATAGACTTAAGCAGATTAAACACTGTAGGAGATCTTCAAGGCGGTATTGAAGAAGCCGACCGACTACTCAGCTATAAAACTGTTTAATTTATGAAAATTACAATATATGTAATTCAATAAGGTGGAATAAAGATGAAGGTACCAATACTCAAACTAAATGACTATCTAATTGCTTCTGTTCAATCAATTTTGACTGATACCGACTTCTTGCACCTGCGGGACGACTTAGCAGAACAGGTGAGCAGATTTCGTTCTCGAGGGGTGATCATAGATGTAACAGTTCTGGATGTAATGGATTCCTTTGCTGTCCGTACCCTACGCGCTATCGCCCACATTACCAAATTGCGTGGAGCGGAAACAGTTATTGTAGGCATTCAGCCCGAAGTTGCTTTTGCCATGGCCCAGTTGGGCTTAACCTTGGTAGGCATATCAACTGCCCTGGATCTAGAAGAAGGTCTATCCTATCTAGATCAAATGACGAAAGGAATGTACGACAATAATGACAGATGAAAAATGCGTTCGCATCAGGTTGGAATGTTCCATTGTTGAGGCCAGACAAAAGGGGCGTGAATTGGCATCTAAGTTAGGTTTTTCCAGTAGCGAATTAACTACCATTGCCACTGCCATCTCCGAACTGGCACGGAACATTCTTGATTACGCAGGAATTGGAGAAATCAGATTAAGTCTTACAGAAGAAAACGGCAAGAAGGGCATTGTCATTATCGCTTGTGACAACGGACCAGGTATTCCTAACATTGAACGGGCCATGCAGGACGGCTATTCAACCGGGGGAAGCCTTGGGATTAGGGTTGCCCGGTACCAGGAGACTGATGGATGAATTTGAAATAATCTCTAAAGTAGGCATAGGAACAATTGTTACCGTAAAAAAATGGAGGAAATAAAATTGAATAGGGTTTTAGACTGGGGTGTGGCTAGTCAAAAATTAAAAGGCCAAAAGGAATCAGGTGATCTGCACCTGGTTAAACCATTCAGTAACGGCATGCTGGTAGCAGTAATTGACGGATTAGGACACGGTTCATTAGCTGCCCAAGCTGCTCAGGCTGCATCTGACATTCTGTCAGCTTTCCCTCATAAATCAATTATATGGCTAGTGGAGCAATGCCACAGGTTCTTAAAGGAGACACGGGGCGTTGCCATAAGCTTGGCGTCCTTTAACACTCTTAGCGAAACATTGACATGGCTGGGAGTGGGTAATGTAGAAGGCATAATATTTTATTCCGGTTCCCATCCGGAACCAGCCCAAAAATCGCTCTTACTCCGTCCGGGCATAGTTGGTTGCACCCTACCTCGGCTAGATACGACAACTATCCCGATTATTCCCGGTGACACTTTGATTCTTACCACAGACGGCATCGACTACAATTTTTCTAAGAGAATTAACCTAAAAAATCCACCCCGGCAAATTGCCGAAAATATTATGAAGCACCATGCTAAGGGTAATGATGATGCCTTGGTATTAGTCGCTCGTTATCTTGGAGGTATAAAATGAACAGCACATTCAATGAACTAAAAGATCATTACGCCTTTTCACTCCGGGAATATCTTGCAGGTGGCGGTGAAACAGCATTATTGCTAGCCCATAACATTGGACGGACAGCCGTATTAAAAGGTTTGGGAGTATTGGAAATAGCAGAAATCTACCATCAAACACTGATGGCTACTCTTCGACAAATCCCCGTATCCCCCAATATCATCCAAATAATAGAACGGATTACGGAATTTTTTATGGAGAATTTATCTACATTTGATATGCTTGAAAGAGGCTATTTGGAAGCCAGTATTACACTACATAATTTAAATGAAGCCCTGGACAAAAACAAGAATTTTCTTAAAAATATTGTGGCTTCAGTTCCTTCAGGACTTTTGGTTTTTGATAAATCTACTGAAATCATAACCTCTGCAAATAAAAGCTTTTGTGAAAAATTTTTGGTTTCCCCTGAGGAAATAACGGGGAAACCTCTAATTGAAGTGCTTAACTTAATCGGATTATCAGCAGGAGCAAAAAACACGATCCAATCATACAGTACTTTTACCGGATTTGAATGCCAATGTGATTCCCCTCGGGCAGGAAAACTGATATTAAGCATCAGTTTAACCGGTGGACGCCTGGAAAAAGAAGAAGAATTCATCCTGATGGTTGAAGATATCACTGAAAAGAAACAACTGGAGAAAGAAATGGCTCGCCTGGAACGTTTAAACTTGGTTGGTGAAATGGCTGCCGGTATCGGTCACGAAATTAGAAATCCCATGACCGCTGTCCGAGGTTTCCTGCAGCTTTTAGCAGATAAGAATGAATATCAAAAAGATAACGAATACTTTACCCTGATGATTGACGAACTGGACAGAGCCAATTCCATCATCACGGAATTTCTCTCCCTGGCTAAAAACAAACCGGTTGATCTAAAGATTCAGAATCTAAATAATATCATCGAAGCACTATACCCGTTAATCCAAGCTTCCGGTATGCAAAGCGACAATGATATTAATGTAGAACTGGGGCATATCCCAGACCTGCTCCTAAATGAAAAAGAAATTCGTCAACTTGTGCTTAACCTGGTACGTAATGGGCTCGACGCCATGGTTGCCGGAGGTACTCTTACGATAAAAACATC
Source organism: Bacillota bacterium (assembly GCA_050952465.1). Classification (GTDB taxonomy): domain Bacteria; phylum Bacillota; class Dehalobacteriia; order Dehalobacteriales; family Dehalobacteriaceae; genus DUPU01. The sequence goes on from JBMNKZ010000014.1 coordinate 250,327, forward strand.
TGCTGAAGGTGACCAAGTGGTACTGATGGTGGAAGATGAAGGGACAGGTATAGAAGCAAATGTTTTGGAGAAAATAGGCACACCATTTTTTACTACTAAAGAAAGCGGGACAGGCTTGGGGCTGGCCGTGTGTTATAGTATTGCCACCCGGCACAATGCTGTGATAAAAATAAAGACAGCTCCGGGCGGGACTACATTTTTTGTTAGATTTAATCTAAAAAAAGAAATTTCCTAAAAGCTTGTCCTGCTTTAGACCATTCTAAATAATAATAAGGATTTATTTCCGTAGCACTCCAGTCCGTTCAACTTCTGCCGGGTATAGTAACTTTTTTGTGCATATTTTTGTGCATATATGGTAAAATATTTTTAACCTTAATAAGGACATACTAAAGCAGAAATAGACTTGATTAGAAGGAAAATTACTTAACCCTGTCTACCAGCTTTTGAGCACACTTTTCCGCCTCATAAAGAATCCTCTCTTCGTCTATACTCAATACCTGTCGGTTTTCCATAATTACTTTTCCATTAATAATCACAGTTTTCACATCAGAGGCTTGAGCAGCATACACCAAGTGAGCTGATGCATCATGCCGAGGATAAAGATGCGGTTTATGAAAATCAACTATAATTAGATCCGCCTTCTTCCCTACGGAAATCTGCCCAATTTGGCTTTCCATTTTTAAAGCTAATGCCCCGTTACGAGTAGCCATTTCTAATGCTTGATAGGCAGGGATTGAGGTGGGATCCATGTCAGCTACTTTTTGCAGGAAACTAGCTGACCTCATTTCCTCTATCATATCCAAGTTATTATTGCTGGATGCACCGTCCGTTCCCAGAGCTACAGGTATCCCTTTTTGTAACATTTTCGTCACAGGAGCTATTCCACTGGCTAACTTCATATTGCTCTGGGGATTATGTACTACCCCGACTTTTTTCTCTGCCAGTACTTCTATTTCCTTCTCATTGACATGAACCACATGGGCACCTAAAACATGATGATTAAACAATCCAATCTCATCCATTAGTTCTACCGGCCTTTTACCATAGGCCTTTTTAATATCTGCCACCTCGCTAAGGGTTTCCGCCAAATGAATATGAATACCCACTCCTAGTTGATCAGAATAATGCATCACTTTTTTTAGATAATCCGGAGGGCAGGTATAGGGAGCATGGGGGGCAAGCATGGTTGTAATGCGCCCTTCTGCCTTTCCCTGCCAATTCTTAATAAAGCCAACAGATTCCAAAAGAGCAGATTCACCGTTGGGTGCGATACCAATTACCCCTCGGGATAAGACCGCCCGTATCCCGCTTTCATCCACAGCGCGCGCTACATCATCCATAAAGCTATACATATCAACAAAGGTGGTCGTACCAGATTTAATCATTTCTAAAATACTTAACATCGTGCCCCAATAAATATCCTGACCGGTCATAATCGCTTCAATGGGCCAGATCTTAGTATTTAACCATTCCATCAATGGTAAGTCATCTGCGTAACTCCTGAAAAGGGCCATGGCTGCATGGGTATGAGCATTAATAAATCCCGGCAGAACCACACAACCAGACGCATCGATAATCTTGTCAAAGTCACCGTCTTCTGGAATATTACCAATACCGCTGATTTTTCCATGATAGATGGCAATATTGCCATTAATATAATAATTTTCCTGATTACTCTCTACTCCAAACTCCTTGGTCATGGGAATAATCTGGGCATCCTTAATTAATATTTTCATATTTATTTACCCCCGTTTTGCCTTCATTCGGCGACACTTCATTTTATATCATTTTTCATTCTTGATATGGTTGGAGTTAACCATGAAACCTAATTTGTATGAATTTGATACATGAAATCATGTAGGGGTTGCATACTATGCAACTCAAATTGCGTAAATTGTATAAGTTGGAATCCATTGTAGGGCTGGGTTGCATGGTATGCAACCCCTACTGTCCATAATTTTTTAAAAAATTCTCCCTTAAAATTTTCGTTTCCAGGTCATCTAAAATATGGGGAGTACCGAGCAATTTGGCGTTTAAAAAAACTTGTGCTAATTTTTCCACTAAAATGGCTACAGTTAATGCTTCATCCAGGGATCGTCCTACACCAACGGCTCCATGATTGGCAAGAAGAACAGCATTTCGATTTTCCAAGACCCTTACGGCATTTTGAGCCAGCTCCCTTGACCCAGGCATGGCGTATTTTGCAACCTCTATGGATCCGCCTATTAACTGAGCCGCCTCCTCAAGTACCGGGGGTATATCCTCTTGGGCGACCGCAAAAGCACAAGCATTAGTACTATGGGTATGAATGATCGCGGAAACATCCGGCCGCGCACGATAGATTTCTTGGTGCAGCATTGTTTCCGTAGAAGGCTTCCTCATGCCATCCACAATTTGTCCATCTAATTTCATCGTGACTAAATCACTAATTTTTAAATCATGATAAGGCATACCACTGGGCGTCACAATGAATTGGGACTTTTTAGGGATTCGGCAGCTGATATTACCCCAAGTAGCTACTACTAAACGATAGTCCACTAGTTTTTTACCTATTTCGATTACTTGTTCCTTTAGCTGTACAGCAGTGTGAATGATCATAAGAACCCTCCCTTCATAATTTCCTGCAATCAATTTATGTTAGAATAACCGTCCTTACTGTGTCCTCATTAGGATGATAAATGATACCTTTTTCCGTAATAATGGCAGATACTAGATTATGAGGTGTAACATCGAAGGCCGGATTAAATACGGGAACATCGGGGGGAGCCGTCTGATAACCAAAAACACCCCGTACCTCTTGAGCATCTCTTTCTTCTATGGGTATATCCTCTCCTGATTGAAGGGATAAATCAAAGGTACTGACAGGAGCCGCTACATAAAAGGGAATATGATGAACTTTTGCCAACACCGCCAAACTGTATGTCCCAATTTTATTGGCTACATCCCCCCGGGCAGTAATCCGGTCTGCTCCTACGATCACCAGGTCAACTAAACCTTTTTGCATCACGTAACCGGCCATACTATCAGTAATCAAAGTAACAGGAATACGATCTTCCATTAACTCGAAGACAGTCAATCGCGCTCCCTGGAGCAGCGGTCTTGTTTCATCGGCAAAAACCTTAAGGGATTTTCCTGCCTCGTGAGCTGCTCTAATTACACCTAAAGCAGTACCATACCCTCCGGTAGCAAATGCTCCTGCATTACAATGGGTAAGTATTGAAGCTTTTTGGGGTATCAAGTTGGTACCATATTGTCCCATCTGCTTGTTAATCAAGATATCCTCTCGGAGGATACGATGAGCCTCCTCCAAAATATCACAGAAGAGCTGACCTGGCGATTTATCCTTAGTTATCTTTTTTTTGATGCGCTCCAATGCCCAAAACAGATTAACGGCAGTAGGCCGTGATGCCGCCAGTTCTTCACTGGCTTTTAAAAGATACTCCTGACAATGATTAAATTTCTTTTGGCAACATTCCCATGCCGCTAAGGCCATTCCATAGGCAGCAGCAGCCCCAATAGCAGGAGCTCCCCGCACCACCAGCCGTTTTATGGCATTGATTACGTCCTGATAATGTTGGCAGGTATAGAAACTAACTTCGATAGGAAGCTTCGTTTGATCCAGTAAGACTAACTTATTATCTTCCCAGCGCATGGTTTCAATCATATGAAATTACCTCGCTAATTTAATTGATGCTTTCGATAGTTTTCATCAACAGTTTAGATAGATTCTCTTCGTTTTGAGCCATTACATCTAGAACCTCCTGGTGGGTTAATTCAATGGGAGAAATACCGGCGGCAAAATTAGTAACCATACAAATGGTAGCATAACTCAGTCCTGCTTCCCGGGCTAGAACTACTTCCGGGACACTGGTCATTCCTACAACGTCTCCTCCTAATATCCTGTACATACGAATTTCTGCCGGTGTTTCAAAACGCGGTCCCTCGGTACAGACATAAGTCCCTGATTGGTGTACATTAATGCCTAAAGATTTTGCCGTTTCAGCCAGAATTCCTCTCAAATGAGGTGAATAGGGATGGGTCATATCAGTATGAGTGACACCCATTTCTCCCCCATCAAAAAAAGTAGAGAGCCTGTTTTTTGTAAAGTCTAAAAATTGATCCACCAGTACAAAACTGCCGGGGGCCATGCCCTCATTAAGAGAACCGACCGCCGCGGTTGCTAGGACATGTTCTACCCCCAGTTCTTTTAAAGCCCAAATATTTGCCCGGTAATTGACTAAATGGGGCGGGACGGAATGTGTCACCCCGTGCCGGGTCAAAAAGACAATCTCTTTCCCTGAATATGTACCCATAGCCACTTTGGCTTGTCCATAAGCATTCTCTAAAATTTCTTCCCGCACATCGGTTAAAATATTCGGATTATATACACCGGTACCTCCGATAATTGCAATTTTGGGTGCCATTAATTATTCCTCCTCAGCAAATAACGCTTTAATAAAATCATTTGCCTCAAAATCCTTTAAATCATCCATTCCTTCTCCAATTCCTATCAACTTCACCGGAATATTCAGTTCATCCCTAATTCCGATAATTACGCCTCCCTTTGCGGTACCATCCAGTTTTGTCAGGCAAATTCCCGTGACATCTACCACTTCACTGAATGTCCGAGCCTGGGAAATGGCATTTTGACCGGTAGTCGCATCCAGAACCAATAGTACTTCCACATTGGCTTCCGGTAGTTCCCGACGGACTATTTTCCCTACCTTCCGCAGTTCCTCCATCAGGTTGGCCTTATTATGTAAACGGCCTGCCGTGTCAATAATCAGTACATCTTCCCGACGAGAGGCGGCAGCCCTACACGCATCAAAGACAACTGCTCCCGGGTCTGATCCTTCCTGATTCCGAATTACTTCTACACCTACTCGTTCACCCCAGATTACCAATTGGTCAATAGCCGCTGCCCGGAAGGTATCGCCGGCAGCCAGGACTACCTTATACTTTTCTTTGGTTAGGCGATGAGCTAACTTTCCAATAGTGGTAGTTTTCCCAACTCCGTTAACCCCCACCACTAAAATTACATTTGTCTTACCCTTTTCCAAAAGCAAGCTATTCTTTTCTTGATCCCCAATTAAAATTTTAGCGATCTCTTCTTTCATTACTTCCCGTAGTTCAGAAGCATCTTTCAATTTTCGTTCTTTCACCCTGGTTCTTAAGGTTTCCACCAGCTTAAGGGCAGTATTAATCCCCACATCCGCTTGAATTAAGGTTTCTTCCAATTCCTCAAACAACTCTTCATCAATAGCTTTATTAAAGGAAAGAACACCGGAAACTTTCTCTACAAAACCATGCCTGGTCTTGCTCAACCCTTCTTTTAACTTGTTAAAAAAGCCCACCTAAAAGTCCTCCTTTATCTTTCAGCTAGGCCGCGGGAACACCCACGGCACAGCTTATTGCTAACTTTCGCTGTAGTACTAACGTAAATAAAGGTTAAGGTATTCTTCTACCTTAACCTTATGCATATTTTACCATACCAATAATACTAATGACAACCTGACAACTATCCATGTTACGACAATAGACCATTACTGGGCGGCACAGAGACCGTTCTCTATTATTTCCACATACATGTAAGTCAAACACATTTACTGTATTTCTATAGGTTTACACAAGGCCGTATATTCCTGAGCGATCCCAAATTTCCGGTTTCTTATTATTGATTCTTCTTCGGGATCATTAGCAGTGAAAAATGCTTGACTTAGTTCCTCATCCTCATCTGCCAAATCATATAGCTTATCACTAACTTCAATAACAGTAGCCCCCTTTACTTTTCCTTCGGCATCATGGCCTATGGCAATGATCGGCCTATTCCAGGAGCCTGGGCCAGCATTGGCGTCCCCAATATGCATTACTCCGGTACCTCCGGGGTGGGTATGAACAAATATACCTTCAAAAGGAACTAAGGATGAATAAATATCTTTCAGAGATTTCCCTTCAATATTTACAGCACTGGAGGCCAGCATACGAGAGGGAATATATCCCATACCTCCTACTACCATTTGTCCGGAAGCGGTAACGTGACCTTTTTCATCAATAATGCCAATTACCGCCACTTCTCGTCCGGATCCGGCTTCCAAAGACTTTTCCACTAGTTTTTTTGCTAAATTTTCATCGATGGAATGCACCTGTTTTCGGACAAACTCAATCCCTTGTCCCCTGATAGAACCCTCCGCCACCTCTTTACTGGGTATATCAATTATCTCCACTTCTTCACTGACATCCAGATATGCCAAACTTAGTTCAATACCCTGTCTCAACACTTCTCGCTCTTCTTCCATACTGGATGCGGAGAGTGTCTGAATATCTACTAATTCCGATTTAGTAGCCAAATCAAAAAACTTAGGACTTGGCGTTACTAACCCTACTCCCGTTAATCCTCGGGGCTCTTTTACTCCGATACTGATCACAGGTAAATTAAAAAAATCCACCGCACTAACATCGGTGATTAACCCGGTTTTCCCCGGCCGAGACATAATAAAAACGGCATTGTCCGGTAAATAAGTAATTCCTTCCACCAGGGAACGATTACGCATTGGTACTACTTTATTAAGAAGCATTCTTAAAGGAACTCCGCTTAAACCCCCGTTTACCAAAGGCGTCCTGTTGCTAATTATTCCATCTTGATCGATAAACCCAATACAACCGGCATTTCGACCTTGGCCCAGTTCCAAAGTTTTCGCAACGAGCTTATTAACGATTTCCCGGGCAATCCCTTTAATCTGCAATCCTTTTCACCTCCGAATTTTAACATAAAACTATTATTCCTCGAAAATAAAAAAATAAGCATGACCGTCACTATCCCGTGTCATGCTTAGATCAACCACCGTCAGATAGTTTCACATATATTAATTCATATTACAATATCGTGATTATGTCAAATAATGTAGAAAATTATCAAGTATATTATTTATGTAAATACTTGACAAAATAATAACATAACAGCATAATTTAAATATAGGTAAAAATGTATTGACTAATAGTAAAAGGAGTGTTTGTATGAAAACAAGAAAACTAGTAATGATACCTGGACCAACTCCTGTGGTAAGATCCATTCAGGATCAAATGGGAAGAGAAACTGTAGCATTCGGCGATCCGGCATTTGTCCAGGATTTTAAGGAACTCCTTCAGGACTTAAAAGTTATGTTTAATTGCAGCGGAGAGACATTTGTATTGGCAGGAACCGGAACCATGGGTATGGAAGCTGCTATTGCCAATACCACTAAGAGAGCCGACAATGTACTGATAGTTTCCCACGGATTTTTCGGGGATCGTTTTATAGACCTTTGCAGCAGAAAAGGATTAAATGTTGATGTCCTATCAAGTGAATGGGGTCACATAGTTCCTGTAGAAAAAATTCGAGAAAAGCTAAGTGAGAAAAAGTATGCTGCTTTGACAGTTACTCATGTAGATACTTCCACCGGAGTATGCGCACCGATAGCGGAAATCGGAGAAATGATGAAAGAATTCCCCGAAACGATATACATAGTTGACGGTGTGTGTGCTACCGCAGGTGAAGAAGAATATGTGGATAATATGGGGATAGACATACTTTTTACAGGTTCCCAAAAGGCATTCGGAGTTGCTCCAGGACTTACGATGCTCTGGGTAGGTCAAAAAGCCTTGGAAAGACGCAAAACTTTGGGAACTATTCCGGAATTATATGTAGATTTTGAAAAATGGCTTCCAATAATGCATGATCCGGCTAAGTATTTTGCAACACCTGCTGTCAACTTGGTATGGGCCCTTAAAGAATCTGTAAGGATTATAAAAGAAGAAGGGATTGAAAATAGGTACGATAGACATAAGAAATATGCCAAAGCTATGCAGTCAGCACTGGAAGCACTTGGCTTCAAAATATTAGCAAAAGAAGGCTGCAGAGCGGTGACATTATCTAACCTAATATATCCTGAAGGAATAGATGATGTAAAATTCAGAGGGCTATTGGCAGAAGAAGGCATCATGGTAGCAGGAGGCTTGGCTGCCTATGCAGGAAAAATGTTCCGGCTAGGCCATATGGGCAATATTGATAAACATGACCTTGTATCCGTAATTGGATCAATAGAAAGAGCATTATACAGGGCAGGCATACCTGTAGAACTTGGCAAAGGTTTAGCAATAGTGCAGAAGGGTTTGGTTGAGTAGGGAAGAGTAAAGGGTATCTAATATTTTGTAAATGGTCATTAAATAGGGCTGTCGCGTTAATTAATTGCAACAGCCTTTTTTACTCTGCAAGAACGGCTAAACTAGGGTATTATATGCTTTATTCGGCCTCCGGGATAAGAGAAAATTCCATTTCCCGATTCTCCCAGTTACGGAGTCGGATCCAGTGACCACTGTATTTTTGAATATATTGGGGCAGAATCGGTACCTTGCCATAACCATGGGGAGCGTTAATAATATAGTTAGGTACAGCTAATCCCGAAGTATACCCCCTAAGTTTTTTCATAATCTCCATTCCTTCATCTACAGTGGTAATAAAATGTCTAGTACCTTTCACAGCTTTAGCATGAAAGATATAATATGGACGTACTCTTATTTTTAATAATTCTTGATTCAGCTTCTTCATTACATTGGGATTATTATTAATACCTTTTAGGAGCACTGCTTGGTTACCTAAAATTACGCCTGCTTCTACCAGCATGTCACAAGCTTTCTTACTTTCAGGTGTTATCTCTCTGGGATGGTTGAACTGAGTATTAATGTAGAGTGGTGGATGTTTTTTGAGTATCGCACATAATTCCGGGGTAATACGCTGAGGCAATGTCACCAAGGTTCGAGTACCTAAGCGTTTGATTTCTATATGCTCTATTTTATCCAGTTCCGTCAACAACCAGTCAATTTGCCTATTGCTTAATAATAAAGCATCTCCTCCGGTAATCAAAACATCACGAATTTCATGATGCTTTCGAACATAATCCAAGGCAGCTCGGAGGTTTGACTCAGTCTGGTGTCTATCCACTTCTCCGATATTCCTGCGTCTCTGACAGTGCCGGCAGTACATGCCGCATTGATTTGTCACATTTATAATTAAGCGATCAGGATATCTCCTGGTAATACACGGAGCCGGTGAGGTAAATTCCTCGGCCATAGGATCATCGTAACCAGCTTCATCCATTTCCTCCCAGGATGGTACAGATTGTTTCATGATCGGATCTGAGAATGAATTTTCAACAATTAAAGAAGCATAATAAGGAGATACCGCCCAGCGATATTTCTGACCAACCTGTTCAATTTCAGCGAACTTTTCTTCGCTAAGGCCAAATAAATGGGATAAGGCCGAAACATTATTAATTCGGTGTGACATCTGCCACCGCCAATTATTCCAATTCTCTTCTGTTGCATTAAAATAGTCAAGTAATTTTTCCTTGTTGCTTTTTATCATTTCATCCAATTCAAACCCGGACTTAATAGTATGCTTTTTTTCCAGATAATCACCGATCTTCCTCTTAAGTTCGGCAGCCCGATCTAATGCAATGTTCTTTTTCTCTTCTTCACTAAAGCTACTAAATGGTCTTTCAACTTCCATCAACATATAGAATTACCTCCTTTTCTTTTTAGTCTTATAAAAATAAATGCTCCGGTCAGATAAGTCCGGAGCAAAAAGGTACGACAAATTAAGCATAACTATGCTTTAAGTCCTCCCTTTCCACGCTTGCGAAGTTAGCTGACGGATTCGGGTTGAAAGTATAACCCTACCTCTTACGAGGATTCACCCCGGAACTTGGTTCCCCCGCTTCTTTTTAAAGAATTCAGCGATCGAGGATCATTATTTAGTTGAAATAATCCCTAAAAATTTTTATTGAATGATTTATTATACCACAAATAGTAAAAAGATGCAATGGCATAATTAAATATTGAGAATATTTTAATTATTCAAATTTACTTATAAATTACCACAAAGCTAGTGTACTTTTTAATATATTAATTTGGCCCATGTGATTATCTCATGCGCTAATCTCACCCAAATCTGCCAATTTAACAGATAAACTCTTAGATACGCCGCTTTCTTCCATGGTAATGCCATATAAAACATCAGCAATTTCCATCGTCCCTTGACGGTGAGAAACAGCGATGAACTGGGTCTTGGAGGAAAGCTCGTACATATAAGCAGCAAAACGATCCACATTTGCCTCATCTAGAGCAGCTTCAATTTCATCCAAAACACAAAAAGGACTTGGTCTTACATTAAGAATCGCAAAAAGCAGTGCAATTCCTGTCATGGCCTTTTCTCCCCCGGAAAGAAGATTCATATGCTGCAACCTTTTCCCAGGGGGCTGCACCACAATATCAATACCTGTTTCCAGAATATTCTCTGGGTTTGTGAGGCGCAATTCCGCATTTCCCCCACCAAAAAGCTTGTTAAAAGTACTATTAAAATGGATACTCACTTGATTAAAGGTTTCCTGAAACCTTTTGATCATAATTCGATCCATTTCTTCGACCACTTTAAAAAGGGCTAATCTGGCGTCCAAAAGATCCTGCTGTTGACCGGTTAAAAAGCTATGACGCTCATTAACCCGTTGGTACTCTTCAATTGAGCCAAGATTGACAGTACCTAATGAATCCATTTCTTTTATAATTTCGCTAATCCGGGATACAGCTGCCTTCCTGGAGGGTAATTCCTCTTTTTTTAGAAGGGCTTGGCTAAAACTTAAATGAAACTTCTCCTCAAGCCTTTCTAGTTGTTTTTCCCATTCCATTTCCAGCCGGTTTTGTTTTAGTTCCCACTGATGAAGTTCTTGACCAATCTTAACTAATTGATGATTGATTTCCTTTTCTTCCTTTTCTACCTCTGCTAAATGCTGGCTTTCCGCCGTACGCTGATGTTTTTTTTCATTTAAGATAAGATCCTTTTCTTCTTTTTGTCGGTTTAGCTGTAAACTATTATCTTTTAACCTTTGAATATCAATTTCTATTTCTGTTAACTTCTGCTCTAAACTTTCCTTTTCTCTCCTTTTTTGCTCCATCAAAGCCACTTTCGTCTCTTTTTCTTCCCGTAAGCGGTGTATGGTGCTTTTCAGAGCTGTTTCTTCCTGAGTCATAGCGGCCAGCTTGATTTTAATTTCTGTCAAACTCTCGCTTTTTTCATTAAGACTTTCCTTTTGAGCTTTCAATTTTTCCTGTAGCGTAGATATTAAATCGGTTAGATCATCTTTTTCCTTTTCCTTCGCCTTGAGTTCTACTATAAAACCAACTTTTTCCTCAGCCAAATTATGCTTTTGATGATGATGGTCAGCTATTTCCATTTGGACGGCAGCCAGGTTTTTCTCTGCCATCTCCTGAGCCTGTTTCAGCTGAATTTGATCCCGCTGATACTCAGCTAAAGTGTGTTCTAATTCTTTAAGGCAATTCTCATCAATCACCAGTCTATTTTTTTGTTCACTAATTTCCTGCCGTAATAATTCCAATGCACCTACTGCTTTCTGAAGTTCTTGGGACATTTCTTCGACTTTCTTTCCCAGTTCTTCAATTTCTGCCATTCGGGTTAGTAAATTACCGGCCCTTTTTTGCTGACTGCCTCCCGTAAGAGATCCCCCCGGATTAACCAAATCCCCTTCTAAAGTAACCACTCTGGCCTGATATTTTAGAACCCGAGCTGCTTCCAAAGCTGCATCCATGTCTTTTGTAACCACAATCCGCTTAAGTAAGAAATCCACAGCGGGACGCACCTTGTCGTCACAAGATATCAATTCTGAAGCGAAACCCAGTACACCCTTTAACCCCTGAATTTTTGCTTTCATATCTTTATTATCCGGCCGATTAATCACATTTAGGGGTAAAAAGGTAGCCCTTCCCCCTCTGACGCTTTTCAAATACTGAATAGCTTTTTTGCCATCCAAATCCGTTTCGGTGACAATATCCTGAAGCCCGCCCCCTAGGGCAGTTTCCACTGCTACCCGTACTTGATCCGGAACCTTAATTAACTCCGCCATAACTCCTACTACCCCTACTGCACTGGGGTGTTTTTTCCGTGCCGCCAATAAAATTGCTTTTACTCCCGGATAATATCCTTCATAATCATGCTGCATTTCGGATAAAAGGTTCAAACGCGCCTTTAAAGTCTGAAGATGTTCTCTTTTTTTTAGTTCTTGTTCTGCCAATTCTCCTTCAGAACTTATCAACTGCCCAATTTCTTTTTCCCGTTTTGAAATGCTTAACTTAATTATATTCAATTCCTCTTGGATCAGACGTGACTTTTCCGTTAATTCTGTTTTTTTCCCTGCATTGCTGTGAATAAAGCTAAGAAACTCCTTTTCCTGGTTTGTCAATTTATTTAAAAGGTGGTCAAGGGTTTGAAGTTTTTGCTCACAACCGGAAATCTTATTTCTTAGATCTGCCATTACCTGTACTAGATCAAAGGCGTTATTTTTCAAAGTCTCAATTTGGTTTTCCAGGACGATAATACTATCTGCTTTTTCTTTTTGGGCACCTTCCCGATCAAATAATGATTCTTGTTCGCCTTTAATTGACTCAGACAGGGTACGCCGGTGCTCCTCCTCTTCCCTAATAGACTGGGTAAGAAAGATAATCTTTTCCTCCAATCCCTGTATCTCTTGATTAAGTCTTATTAAGTCCCCATGAAGGGTTTCCCGGCGCGCAGATATGAGTTTTCCTTCAGATTCTGTTTGCTCCGCCTGACTATGTAATTTAAACACTTCCTGTTGCAGTTGATTGATTTCTTCATCCCATAGTTCAATATTTAAACGCAATTCTTGGATATGGGATTCACTTTTTGCCCTTAATGCTTCCAGTTCATATGACTTTAATTGTTTCTCTTTCGTAACCTCTTTGGTCTCGCCTAACTTTTCTTTCACATCTTCCATCGTGTGAACAAGAAGATTTATTTCCAGCCGGTCGCTTTCCGCCTTTAACTCTTGGTACACGGCAGCTTTTTCTGCCTGTTCTTTTAATGGTTCCAATTGAGCAGATAATTCATAAATAATATCTTGGATCCGGTTCAGGCTTTCCTCCGTATCTTGGAGTTTTCTGACCGCTTCTTTTTTTCGGTTTCGATACTTCACAATGCCCGCGGTTTCTTCAATAATGCTTCTCCTCTCTTCCGGCTTAGCTGTTAATATTTCATCAACTTTACCCTGACCGATAATGGAAAAGCCGTCACTCCCCATACCCGTATCAACAAAAAGACTATGTACATCTTTCAAACGGCAGGGCACATTATTGATTAAAAACTCCCCTTCACCTGACCGGTAGGTGCGCCTGGTGACGGTGACCTCGTTAAATTCTAAAGGCAAAAAACCATCGCTGTTATCTAAGGTAAGACAAACCTCCGCCATACCAAGAGGCTTACGTTTTTTTGTCCCGGCAAAGATTACATCTTCCATTTTACTTCCTCGGAGGGTCTTAATGCTTTGTTCTCCCAAAACCCAACGGATCGCATCCGTAATATTGGATTTGCCGCTGCCGTTGGGACCCACAATAACCGATACCCCAGGATTAAATTCCAATTTTGTTTTATCGATAAAGGATTTAAAACCGTGTAACTCAATACTTTTTAGGTACATAACGACCTCCCCCATAAAACCCCTGGTATTTATTGTACCATAGAAAAAAGCGCCTTGGTAGACGCCATCAGTAATAATCATCGTTCCTATAATATATTGGACTAACCTTTTTGGTTATAATATCGGCAATTCACGAATCGCCCCTACAATAATTTTACATATGTAGTGGCGAGTCACGATTCGCCGGCTGTTTTACCCCCGACCCCCTAATCCCCTTTATTTAGAGATAAAATTCCTGCTGGGCAGTTTTCTACACAAGTAGCACATTTAATGCAATTAATATTATCAAACTGGTTGTTAGCCGAGAAATCCAAGTAAGGGATTAATTGAAAAGGGCAGACGCGGGCACATTTACCGCATTGACGGCATTTCTCTTTACTTTCTATGGCAATCTTCTTTTCCGTCTTTTTTGCAACCCCGGTAACTCTGCCCAACCCATGAGTTGCTATTTGAATGGAGCCCATGGGGCAGAATTGACACCAGGTTCTGGGAGTAAAGATTAGCCCAAAAATACTACCGATAATTAAAACCACCAAATATGTGCCGACAAAAACAAACCCTAATTTGTCTAAGAAATCGAAAGTTCCCCATGCGTGAAAGGCATTTAATATCTTTCTGGAAAAGTTAAACATAAAGAAAATAAAAAACCCGATAATAAATACCTTTGATCTTAAAGCAGCAGGGATTTTTACATTACGACTGAAGGGCAGGAGAAACCTATCAAATAAACTTCCGTGGGGACAAATATTACCGCACCAGAACCTTCCTGTAAAAAAAGCGGTAATCATAAGTCCAGCCATAATCAATATCACTAGTAATCCAAGTTTCGGTTCCCATAGCCCCCCGATGGCCACCAACAAAGTAAAGATCCAGGCATTTTTTCTTAATACACTAAAGGTGCGGTTTGTTTTAATATAATAGTTCTTAGACATGCTGATTTTATTAACCTCCTGTGAAATAAATATTTGCTATACCCTGTACCCCCAAGGGGTACGGTTATAGTATAATTTATTCCGTTGGATTTGTAAAGGTTAATATTTTTTTAAATACTATCTAATACATCTTTTATATTATCTACTTTGACAGCACCATGGAGATACATTTGCTGAATTAATCTCTCTGCTGCCCCGCCGGTAAAATCTCTTTTACTGAACTCCTTTTGTTCTACAATAATTACTCTTTTATGATTTCTTTGTGCCTCAAAAACTTGCCTTAAATTTGCCAGATTACCTTCCCCAAAAGGAACAGGCAATACAATAATTAAATCTGCCCCCTGAATTAACTCTAAATTATTTTTTAGCGCCTCATCTGAGATAGGGGCAAAAGGTGCTTCCTCGGAAACTGCCGCCCCGATTTCCTTCACCTTTTTCCAGTCGGAATCTCCGACATTTAAAACTCCACAGCTGATTTGATATCCGTATTGGTGAAGCTGCTCCATTAAATAAACGCCGCTGCCTCCGCCGCACAATAAATGAATTTTTATCTTTTCCGCTTTTTCTTTTCTCCTTTTCTCCTTGCTTAAAGGAACAATATTTAATTTTCCCGTAATCTCGTTGGTGGAAACAGCTACTTCGATATGATAGATCTCACGAATGTTTTCTATGGTTAAAACTTCACCGGGATTACCATAAGCCATAATTTTACCTTTACTTAACAGGATAATTTTTTCACTGAATTGAGCTGCCAGATTAAGGTCATGTAATACGGCAATTATCGTTATGTCTTTGATCCGATTCAGGTCTTCGACTAACTCCAATAGTTCAAACTGATGTTGAATATCTAAATGGGAAGTGGGCTCATCCAAAAGCAGAACTTTCGGCTCCTGGGCCAGGGCTCTTGCCACGATTACTCTCTGCCTCTCCCCGCCGCTTAACTCATTAATATTCCGTTCCCTTAAATGCCATACATTGGTAAGTTCCATTGCCCACTGGACAATTTCCAGATCTTCTTCACTATCACCCTGAAACCTTTTTTGGTGAGGCATCCGGCCCATCAAAACAGTTTCCATCACAGAAAAGGCAAAATCAACCCCCGTATCCTGAGGAACTACCGCCATGTTTTGGGCTAACTTTTTCTTCTTGATCTTAAAGACATCCTGGTTCTCCAAAAGAACCATGCCCGCCTGTGGGACAAGTTCAGCACATATATTTTTTAACAAAGTGGATTTACCTGAACCATTAGGTCCAATAATACTAATAAAACTTCCCTTATTTATTTCAAAATTTAGTTGTTCTAAAATACTGCCATTTCCATAGCCGAAGGTAAGATCTTTTGCCTCAATTGACCGCTCCACTTCATCTCCCCCTAAAAGATACTGTCCTTCTTTTTCTTAAGTAAATAAATAAAAAACGGTCCGCCGAACATAGCAGTGATAACTCCAATGGGAATTTCCATCGGGGCAAAAAAGGTTCGGGCAAAGGTATCAGTTAGCACCATAAAAATTCCCCCAACTAAAAAAGCCATGGGAAGCAGGATCCGATGGTCAGGCCCCACCATCATGCGCACAATGTGAGGAATGATTAGACCGACAAAGCCAATAATGCCGCAAACAGAAACAGCACCCGCAATAGTTAGGGATGCTAGAATCAGCAAAACGATTTTTAACCTTTCCAGATCAATACCCAAATGGTGTGCGGTACTGTCTCCAAAAACCATGGCATTTAGTTCTTTGGCAAAAAAGATTAGAAGAATTACTCCTAAGAGAATCAAAGGTACAGCAATCCCCACTTTTCCCCAGGTAGTATTTTGGAAGCTTCCCATGAGCCAAAAATAAACTTTCTCCATTTGATCTGTATTAAGTACCATTAAAAAGGAGATCATAGCCTGCATAAAAGAACTGAGAGCAATCCCCGCAAGTAACAAGGTATGAACCACGACCTTATTTCCCATCCGCCCCAAAGCATATACAAGCCAAGTGGTAAGGAGAGCACTAAAAAAACTAAATGTGGGAATCTTCATCATGCCCAGAGAATCCCCTATTCCTGTCACGATGACGATCGTTGCTCCTAAAGCTGCCCCGGAAGATACCCCAATGACGGAGGGATCAGCCATAGGGTTTTTGAAAAACCCTTGAAAAGTGGCTCCCACAACACCTAAAGCACCACCGACCAACCCGGCCAAAATTACTCTGGGCATCCTGAGAGACCAGATAATTGTCCGGTGCACTTCAGAGTATTTGTCAATATCAATCCACTGCTGAAGAAAAGGGATTTTACCAAAAATAATCCCCGCTGCATCTTTAAATGAAATATCCGCCGGGCCAATAGTTGTGGTATAAACGCTAATCACTACTAAGGCGATACTGGTCATTAACAACATTTTTCTCCAGCGTTTTCTTTTCTCGATAAAATCCATGTTCGTCTCCATTAAAGCAGTAAATTGTTACTTACTCAAAGATTTCCGGATGAATTATCTTGGCCATTTCTTCCAAACCCTGAATCACTCTGGGGCCGGCCCTACTGATTAAGTTATCATCAATGTTAAATACTTTATTATTCTTGACAGCACTTAAGACGTGATAACCATTCCTATTTATGATATCATCAGGTGTATGACTGTGAGTATTAATTATATAAATATCCGGATTAGCTTCCAGTAGTTTTTCCATACTGAAGGTATAGTACCTTTCACTGTTATCAGACGCGACATTGTTCCCACCGGCATCTACGATGATATTATGGATGAAGCTGCCGCTTCCTGCCGACATTAATGGATCATCCCACACCTCGAAAAAAACCTTGGGCTGAGGCCGTTCCTTCACCTTAGCTGTAATATCTGCCAATCTCTCTTCCATGTCTATCGCTATCTCTTCTGCTGCCTCTTCCTTTCCGGTAATCTTACCGGTTATTAAAATATTCTCGATAACCTGCTCAATATTATCAGCATCCAAAACAGCTACTTTAATATTTAATTCTTCTAATTTTTTAATTAATTCTTCCTGTACCCCTGCGGACGCAAATACAATATCCGGATTCTTCGCTACAATAACTTCTACATTTGGGTCTTCAAATCCTCCCACTTTCTCCTTTGTTTGAGCATCTTCAGGATAGTCACAATAATCAGAAACACCAATAATTTCCTCATTCAGGCCTATAGCAAAAAGTATTTCTGTAATCGCCGGTGCAATAGAGATGATTTTCTTTGGGTACTCTTCAATTATTACCTCTCTCCCTTGACTGTCGGTAATTGTTTTGGCTTCTGTCCCCACTTCGGTTTCATTTTCACCTTGATTATTCGATGCGCAGCCTAACGTAAAACTTAAGATCAACAGCATCATTATTAGAAGCACTATAGATTTTTTCATTGGTTTTCCCCTCCAATATTCATTGATGATTCTTTTCTTGTTCTTTGAATTTCAGATAACGTCTCACAGCCTCAGTAACAGATTTCCGCACAGTGCGGCCAATCATTCCCCCTACTTCGGTGGCTGTCCCAGCATAGGGGAGTTTTTCCCCCTTACCGGTAACAGCAACGACCAGGGCATCAGTAGATGTGCCGGAAGCAAGTTCTCCAGTAAACACATCTTTTATCTTTAAATCATTTAGAGCCATAGTTTTTCCTTCCGTAGCCGTGATCACCGCATTTACCATTGCTCCGTCGGTTAAATTTCCATCAACCAAAAGAATTATGTTAATTGTTCCCGCTCCAATAAAGGTAAATGCAGGCGGGGTTCCCCCAGCCGCCATGGCATTGCTTGTCCCTGCTGTGGCTATTGCGGTAACGGATAATTGACCACTCTTTTCAAATTCCACCGCCGCGTCTTTGACATGAGCCGCAGTCATCATACCCACACAGGCATCCGGATTAAGTCCAATTTCTGTAATCCCCTTAATCAGATCTTCCCTGGGGTCATCACCATCGTACCCCTTGTCAACCTGCTGGTTCACTACATAGCAAGGGCTATTAAACCCTCCTCCCCAAACTGACGAATCTAAAGTAAAAAGTTCTTTCTTAGAGGCAAGTACCAAAATTCTATTCTTTTCGAATAATCTAACTCCCGGTACCGGTATATCAAAATCGGCAATTCCCATAAATTTCACCTACTTTAAAGCCTTACTAGTACCTTGTAACATCTAAATGTTGTCATTCTGAGCGTAGCAAAGAATCCTGATAGGCAAGAATAGGCAAAGGTTCTTCGCTGGCGCTCAGGATGACATGTAAAGCTGTTATAAAAGTTTTAGAGGTGAAGGTACTAGTCACCTTTGATTTTTAAAAAAATTACAGCCCGGCCCGATCAGGCCGGGCAAAAGAAAGGAGTTGTTATGGCTTAAAAATTAAAACCTCATTTCCCTTATAAGAAAATGAGGTTAAACATTACCGTAATCAGCGTACCCCTTTTCCAGCGAAAGGCAAAGACACTTAGCATATTAGGCAGGTCTCCTGACTCACTTATCATCGCTTCGCCTTCCCTTCCCAGGTGTAAAACCCAGTGGTTCCGAAAGCAAAACTCCTCGTTTACAGTGGCGCGACCGTCCAGGACTTTCACCTGGTTCCCTTTTAACCCTTGACTAAAGTATCAAGAGCACCTAAATCCACTATTTAGTTTCTCAATCAATACTAACACATTTTGGAATAAAATACAATACACAGATAATAAGGCAAATTAAAAGATGACAATAAGTTAGAATAATACTATGATTAAAACTCAGAAATGCAGCAATCTTTTTAAGAAGTTGCTTGTGTAGCGATAAATTTAAGTAATGATCTTCTTTAATAATGAATAGTCTTGCTAAACAGTACTTCCAATAACCAATTTTTGATATCTATTTGATTGATTACACATTACAAAAGCCTACTTAACTGTTAGCTCCTCTTTTTATAGTTTAAAAAGGCCATTTTCTTTAGCTACACCCCAAACCTTATCAAATGCAGGTATAGCATTCTTAATAATTTCTGCTTCGTTTATATTCTTAAACTTTCCATTCTCTATTATAACTTGACCATCAATAATAACTGTCTCAATATCCTTTTGACTAGATAAATAAACAGCTTTTCTTAGCGGATCTAATACAGGTGCATTGTGTAACCCAGATAGGTTAACTACTATTAAGTCAGCTTTTGCTCCAGGACTAATTCTTCCCAGATCCGAACGGTTTAAGGCTTTTGCACCATTAAGTGTTCCATATTTTATCATATTATGGGCGGTCGCAACATAAGGATCTTTCTCGACTACTTTAGATAAAAATGCTCCGGTTCTAAGTTCGATTAGGTAATCCACAGAGAAAGAATCTGTTCCTACACCTACGTTAACTCCTTCTTCTATGTAATGCTTCAGTGGAAGAAAGATACCTCCTTTGGCAAATGATGTTGTACAATGAACTATCGTAGTATCTGTTTTCTTGAGCAATGCTCTATCGCTTCTATTTGTATAAACACCATGGGCTGCAATTAAATCAGATCCTAATAGTTTCACATCTTGTAAATATTCTACAGGTGTCATATTATACTTTTCTCTTATGTGATTCATTTCTGGTACACCTTGGGCTAAATGAATTGTAATATTTGAACCCAATTTATCAGCAGTCTCTCGCGTTGCCCGTAATAATTCAAGGTTACATGTATCTGTAGCATGGGGTGCTAATATTGTCTTGATCCTTCCATTAGCAGCACCATCATATTTCTTATGTAATTCAATTGCACATTCTAACCCCTCAAACGGCTTGCTATTATTTTCATCATATACCACTTTTCCATTATGGTAGAAAGGCATCCGTCCAACGCTACAATATGACCTACCTACATAAGTGCGTGCACCAAATTCTAAAGCTGCCTCAGCAAACAATTCTGCACCGAGACTACACATCTCAACTATAGTTGTTGATCCACCTTTTATAAGTCCTAGTAGTGCCAATCTAACTAACGCTGATTTTTCGTCTTCTGACAGTACACCTTTAAATTTGTTTTTGTTCCCATCAAACCCACCTAAAATATTGCCTAACGGGAAAAATATTGAGTATAAGAATACTGTGTCAAGTTCTATAGGAATATTAGAATCTATTCCACCATCATATGGTGGATAAAGATCTACTGTAGTACCATGCAAAGAAGCATCAGAATGAGTATGCAAGTTTATAAATCCAGGCATTACAATCCCAGAAGTTGCATCAATTTCAACATCTACGTTTCCTTTAAACCTCCCCGGAACAATCTCATGAATTTCATCTCCTACTATAACTACGTCATGGTCTTTTAGAATGTTGAGTTTATCTTCAGAATAGGTTAAAACCCAGCCTCC
Organism: Bacillota bacterium; assembly: GCA_050952465.1. Classification (GTDB taxonomy): domain Bacteria; phylum Bacillota; class Dehalobacteriia; order Dehalobacteriales; family Dehalobacteriaceae; genus DUPU01. Next base: position 271,102 of record JBMNKZ010000014.1, read on the forward strand.
ACGTACGACAGTTATAGCATTCTTGTTTTTATTGGATTCAAAAGTCATTATAATACCTCCATTTCATTTTTGATAATCACACATTAAATTTTAGACGCATTTTTTAATCTTACTTCACACACTCCTGAAGCTTTTTCCGCCTTACATTTGGGACACTGATGAATGGGTTCAATAGGTGGTTCCCCTTTTATCGATAATACTAGTTCCCATGCTTCCTTAATATTATTTTCTTTACCTTTTAACATCAAAGTAACTGCCCCAACTCCCGTGCCAACTCCACTCATATCAACAGGAATAGCCGTTGTGCCAGTCAACAATTTAAGAGCTTCTATCTCTGTAATTACTTTTCCATGCATCGGTAACATTCCACTCGTTCCATGACTCATTTCTGCGGTAATTTTTTCCAACCCGATCTCGGTACAAACCTCATTAATTTTAATAGGTGCAGTTTTATTTAATGTCATAGGGATGACTAAGCGAATCCCTTTAGCTAAAACAAAAGATAAAATGGTACCAAACTCTCCCCCATTTGGTTCACCTACTAAGAGCCCAGCTTGCTTATCTACATCTATAACATTTCCACTTTTAATTATTACATCGTTATCTGTCATAGATTTTATATAGTGCAATAAATTCTGTTCAGGAAAATTGAGATATTTCTCTTCACCTTTTACAAAGACTACTTCAGAATGAAGTTGACTAAAATTCGTTTTGCAAAAGCCTGACGCAAAAATAAAGCCGCAACAATAGCTTCCTTTATTAATTGTTTTCCCGCTCATCTCCTCATAAACATACCCATTGGTAGTACAAAGAGGTAGCCCAATAATTCCTTCTTTAAACGCCCTTTGTACCTCTGGCAATTTACAAACCCCTTTTGCTATCAACCTTTTTGATTCACTGGGAGTTAGAGTTATAATTATTTTTTTAATTATACTATCATCCCTTTCATTGTACCCAAGGTTTTTTTGATCCTAAGTCGCTACCACCAATTATGATTACGATTACATTCTGTCGATTTTCTAAAGCGCTTTTTTATCTTTAATTGCACCATCCATACCATAATAATTATTTGGTATATATTTTCCTATTCCTGGTTCCACCAGTATTTTACCTTCGCGATAAACCGTCTGCCCTCTAACTATAGTAGCAATCACCTTACCTTTCATCTTACGCCCCTCAAAGGGAGTATTTACTGATTTTGTCTGAGATAGGGAGTCTACGCCTCTGTAGACCCATATTTTATTAGGATCAAGAATAGCTATATCTGCATCTGCTCCAATTAACATACTGCCTTTCCAGGGATAAAGGCCAAAAATTTTTGCCGTATTTGTTGAGGTTAAAGCTACCAACTTTTCTAAACTTAGTCCACGTTTATGAACGCCCTCTTCGTAAATAAGAGAAAGCATTACATCAATCCCACCGAATCCTGCCGGGGCATCCCATATACTGCCACTATCCCGCTGTTTATCTTCATCGCTATATGGCCCATGATCTGATGAAATACAATCCACGTTGCCCTTAAGTACGAATTGCCATAGCTTTTCCACATTTTCTTTATCCCTTAAGGGAGGGTTACATTTTGCAAAATTCCCTCGCCGGGATAATTCTGAACGGTCGAATGTGAGGTAATGATGGCAAGTTTCTGTCGTTACACGCACACCCCGCTGTTTGGCTTGGCGTATTGCTTCAGCCCCACTAGCTGTGGACAAATGGCAAACATGAAGTCGACAGTTAGTGTGTTCCGCAAAAAGAATAGCGCGCTTGATTGCTTCCAATTCTGCAAATTCCGGTCTGCTATCAGAATGTACCTCACTGTCTAACCTTCCACTATCTTTAAGCAACTTTGTATAGTAAGCAACAATATCATCGTTCTCAGCATGTACTGCTATAAGGCCATCAAATTCAGCTACTTGTTTCATTGCTTCAATAAGATGGTAATCGGTGGTAATTGGATAAAATTCTTCTACATTTGTCATAAAAGCCTTAAATCCTATACAGCCAAGTTCTTTAAGTTCATTAATATTTTTTAAGGAAGCTGGAATAAGTCCTCCCCAAAGAGCAAAATCAACTACTACCTTTGATTGAGCAATCTTAAGTTTAAGGTTGAAGGATTCTTGATCAAGTACAGGGGGAAAACTTAAAGGCATTTCAATAATTGTAGTAACTCCACCTGAAGCAGCAGCCTGAGTGCCAAAATAAAAACCTTCACGGTAGGCTTCAGCACCAGGCTCAAACAAATGTAGGTGAGGATCAATCAGCCCAGGAAGGACAAGACAACCTGGTACATCTAAAACTTCATCAGCTTCTATGAATGTATCAGGTGACAAAATACCCACGATTAATCCATTTTTTATCGCTATAGTGCCTGAAAAGCTACCCTTTTCCGTTACTACGGTGCCCTTGCGTATAAGTGTATCTACTCTTGTGTAAGAGTTCGCGCTCATTTGATACCCTCCCTCGTATAGCTCTTTCTACCGTCTATATCAGTTTCAATACAGACTTCAGAAGTACTTTAGTGCAGGTTACAAGATCATCCGGATCTGTCCATTCATCCGGACAATGACTAAGTCCACCTTTACTAGGTGCAAAAATCATAGCTGTATCAGCAATTTTAGCCATTGTTTGGGCATCGTGACCAGCACCGCTAATTATTCGATAATATGATACTCCGAGTTCATTAGCAGCAAAAATAACTTTATTTTTCATATGATCGGGTAAAATAACAGGATCAGTTCTGCTTACTTCTTTTATTTTACAGCTAATCTTTCGACTCTCACAAATAGCCGCACTTACCGCTTTAATTTCCTCTACCGTTCTTTCTTGCCGTGTTAGAGAAATATCCCGGATATCAAACATCATTTCAACCTGTCCCGGTATAACGTTGGGACTTCCGGGTTGAAGTGTTAGTTGACCTATCGTAATTATTGAAGATTCTCCTTCTTCTCGTGCGATTTTTTCCGCAGCAAGAACTATCTCAGACGCTGCTACAAGAGCATCACGACGCATGTTCATAGGAGTAGCTCCTGCGTGGTCAGAACTACCTACTAAGCAAGCTTTAAGCCAGAGACACGACGAGATGCCCTCTACAATTCCAACAGGAATACCCATTGATTCCAAAACAGCTCCCTGTTCAATATGCATCTCAAGATAAGCTTTGTAGTAACCGGGTTTAACACGAGCTTCATCAATCCTTTCTGCTGTTAGCCCCAAAGCTTTAAGAGAGTCTGCAATACTCATTCCATCACTGTCTATTTTGGTATATAGAAGATCCCTGCTTATTTCACCAACCATTGCCTTACTGCCTAACTCACCGTACCCGAAACGCACCCCTTCTTCTTCTACAAAAGCAATTACTTCAACTGGATGCTTGTGCTGCAATCCACTTTCTGCAATAGTCTGAGCAACCTCCAAACCACCTACAACACCAAAGTTACCGTCCAATTTACCCCCATTTTTCACAGTATCTATATGAGATCCCATGGCTACTACCGGTAAGTCATTACACTTTCCTTCCAATCGACCAATAAGGTTTCCAACAGCATCGTTCCTTACCTTCATCCCTACTTCTTCCATCCATTTTCGGATTAAATTTTGTGCCTTGATATATTCAGAAGTAAAACTTAACCTTGTCCAGCCCCCATCCTTATCACGTCCAAATTCGGCAAGCTCATCAAGGCGCTCTAAAAGGCGCTTTTGATTTATGATCACATTATCACCTCGCTGATAGAATTATAAAAAACGTTACTCAGCGGTCTTATTTCGCACTTTTCCATCCCAAAGTTGATAACTTAGAGGAGACAACTCATCAACTGTGCGTCTTTGACTGTCATGGTTCGGTATATTGTCCCAGGTGCGTTTGGCTATCCTCTGCATCTCCCGAGTAAGTTCATCCTCATCCAAGAACAGAACGCGCCCGTTATTAACGACTACCCGCCCGTTTACAATCACTTTGTCAATACTCCTACTGGTAGCTGCGTACAAAATATTCTTGATAGGGTCCCGCATCGGACGCATGGGAATTGTATTGGCATTAATTAGTACCATATCCGCTTTTGCCCCAGGGGTTATCCTACCTAAATCCTTACGGCCTAACGCTTTTGCCCCACCTAAAGTTGCAGCATCAAAAACTTGGGCTGCTGTGGGGCAAGCCGGATCATCTTCGACATTCTTACCAAATGCACACGCCCACCGCATACTTTCCAAAATATCTAGGGGTATGGTATCTGTCCCAATGCCAAGGTTTACACCCCTCTGAAGATAACGACCAAAAGACTCAAGGTGTTGACCCCGTCGTCCAAACACCCACGGACAATGCGCCACTGTTGCTCCAGTTTCAGCTATTAATGCCAAATCATCATGATCTCTATATCGAATACTAGTATGGTGATTCAAATATACCGCATGACCAAGAATGGTATCAGAATCAAGAAAACCGAGACTACCCAACCATTCTATAGGCGTCATGCCATGCCGCCGCATCATCTCCCAAAATTCAGCTACAGCTTGTGAAGCATGTATCTGCACCGGCACTTTTAATTGCTTCTGAATCACCTTGGTTTCGCGCAAAAGTTCAGGGGTACAGTTATCTACCGTAAGTGGACAGAGGTAACCACGAAAACGATCGTCAAACCGTCCGCTATGTTTCTCAATTAACTCCACTGCCCTATGCAAACCAGCTCTTCCCTTTTCCAAATCCCATTTATAGCATAGTTCGTGTCCATTAGGTGTATTCCAGCTTGCATCTCGATACATGTATGCCACATAAGCACGTATTCCCGATTCACCGTAAACTTCGATTGCTTCATCTGTCGGGTGGCTCATATCAGCAACGGTTGTGCAACCGCCTTTTAAGATATCAGTCAGCCCATAACGCAACACCCACATAGCGTCTTCGGGAAAAGCAGCTTCTTCTAATGGCATTATGTATTCGTACAACGATGTCTTCCATAGTTTTCGGCTGGTTACTTCCTCAATAAAACCTTTACACTTGGATTCATACATCAGGTGTGCATGAAGACTGATCAATCCTGGTATAACAACATAATCAGAAGCGTCAATTATTTCATCCACCGGTTCACTATAATCCTGACCGACGTAAATAATAGTGTCACCTTGATAAATTATATCTCCATTAGGTATTAGTCTGTGCTTGACTCCATCAAAGGCAACTATAAACTCCGCACCGGCAATCTTAGTTCTCTTAGCCATTCTTTTCCCTCCTTCAAGCTATTAACCTTTAGTTTATATAAAAATCCTATTTCGTGCACCTCGACTGTAGAATTCTCTTTAAGGCTGCAGGATAGCAGGAAAACCTTTATACTCTTTTTTCTCAGGATTTTTGAAATATAGTATTTTACTTGTTTTTTTGTCTAAGTCAACTAGGGCTTCTGCCATCTTTACCGCTGCAGTAACTCCATCAAAAACTGGAACGCCAAGCTCATTCTCTAAGTCTTTAGCAAACTGCACCATTCCGGCACAACCAAGACAAATTGCCTCAGCCCCGTCTTCCATGATAGCTTTTCTGCTTTCTTCAGCAAGAGCCCGTCTTCCTTGTTCGGGATCCTTTTCAAAGTCAAGAACTGCCAACCCTGTGGTCCGAATAGAGACACATCTATCCCTCATCCCATACCTATTAACCAATTCCTCAGTTATCATCTTTCCGCGGTGTATTACTGAAATAATAGAAAACCTGGATGCCACGATACTTGCCATATACATTGAAGCCTCCGCGATACCCACTACAGGAACCATCGCAATTTCCCGAGCAGCATAGATCCCAGGATCGCCATAGCAAGCAATAACAAAGGCATCAACGTTTTCCTGTACACCCTTGTGGACTTCTTCCATCATGCCAATGATAGCAGTAAATTCATCATGAAAGTTCTCAATAGAAACAGGTCCATTTTTTGGGCTGACTGCTATTATTTCCGTATCTGCCCTAGCATAACGACAGGCAGCCTCATAAATCGCGTCTGTCATTGACTGAGTTGTATTAGGATTGATAACTTTAATCCTCATTTTTCCTCACCTTCTCTTCGAACAAAAATTTGAACTCTCAATTTTTTGCCTTTCTCCTTGATTACTTCTTAGAGCTAAAGCCCAGCGCTTTACTTCTGATGTTTTATAAAGTCTCTTAGGGCGTTCAGGACATCATCAATTGCCTCTTTTCGAGCACTGTTACCCATAAGTCCCACTCTAAAAATGCTATCTTTATAGGTCCCTAGTCCACCTGCAATCAAAATATTATGCTTTTCTTTAAGATACGAAATAATTTCACTTGATTTTAACTTATTAGGACATTTAACCGCTGTTACTAAAGGTAATGGTTCCCCTGTAGCCAAAATTTCCAACCCTAGCCCCCTTAATCCTTCATTCAAATACCTACTTAGTTTTCGATGACGTTGAAATCTTTGTGGAATACCTTCCTCATAAAATTGTTTTAGACTTGTCTGTAATGCCCAAATGTTATTTACGGCCATCGTTGTTAGATGAGGATGATATCCCCTGTTCTCCTCAACCATAACCCGCCAATTTTTTAAATTCAGATACCATCCCATTGGAGATGTTTCCCTAGATTCAATTACCTCCCATGCTCTCTTACTAACGGTGACAATAGCAAGTCCTGGAGGCGCGGATAGTCCTTTCTGAGAAGCAGTAGCACAAATGTCTATACCCCATTCGTCCATTAGAACTTCTGTCCCCCCTATCGAACAGACAGCATCAACAAAAAGTGGAATCCCTAGCCTTTTAGTAATACTTCCGATTTCCTTCACCGGATTTAAAATGCCTACCGATGTATCGCCATGGACAACAGCTACTGCCTTTATTTTCTTGTCCTTTAAGGCAGTCTCAACTGCTGTCGGATCAATAGGCCGTCCCCACTCCTCCTTCAAGAAAACTGCTTCTATGCCATAATGCTGAGCCAACATGGCAATCTGATCGCCAAAAAATCCATTCGTAACAACCAATATCCTGTCTCCCGGGCCAGCCAAAGCGTTAACTCCTGCTTCCACGGCCAAATACCCGGAGCCAACAAGTATATATACTTCTTCTTTTGTACCAAAGAGAGGCTTTAAGTCTTCTCTGACTTTGTTAAAGTTATATGCCCATTCCGCACCGTAGTGTGGTACCATTGGGCGGCTCATAGCGACTAAGATTTCTTCGCTTAATGGGCAAGGACCCGGTATCATTAATAATTGTTTTTTCATACTCCTTTACCTCCAGCCATTATCTTAAACTTATTGGCCAATTCTCTTAGCTCTTTCCAATCACCCTGTTTGATTAACCTATTTGCGAATAAAGAAGACCCAACTCCAAGAACCTTAGCTCCATTGTCCAAAAAGGAACGGCCATTCTCAAGAGTAACACCTCCTACAGCTGCCAAAGGAATATGACTAAGAGGACCCTGTAGCACCTTAAAGTAAGATGCTCCCATGACATTAGCAGGAAATACTTTAACGATATCGGCTCCTAATCGATAGGCTGTAGCTATTTCAGTTGGTGTCAAAGCACCTGGAATTACAGTAACCTCTCTATATCGGCAATAAGTAATGACTTCCGGTACTATAACTGGCGTAACAATAAATTCTGCTCCTGCTTCCATGGCCTGCGCCGCCTCATTTGCCAAAACTACGGTTCCTGCCCCCAATTTAATTTCGCTCCCGAATTCTTTTCTCAACTTATGTATAATATCTATGGCCGACACTGTATTCAAAGTAATCTCAACCACTTTAACTCCAGACTGCAACATTGTCTCTACTGTTTTTAGCGACTGCTTTTCCCCTACATGCCGAATAATAGCTAACAATCGTTCCTCAAGAATTGTTTTAACTACATCGCTCTTGGCTTTATCCATAATACAAACCTCCATTGATGGTAAGAACTATCTCTGTACCCGCCCTGAAGCATTCCCCTGAGCAAGAAACTCTACTTCATCTAGGCTGAATAGATTATAGTCACCTGGGATACTATGTTTCAGACAAGACGCAGCCGAAGCAAAATCAACCGCTGCTTGAGGTCCCTTTCCGCTCAGTAAAGCATATATCAGACCGCTTCCAAAAGAATCCCCACCACCAACTCTGTCCACTATAGGTGTTATATCGTAGTGCTGAGACCGGTAAAAATTATTTCCATCATATAGAAGTCCAGACCATCCATTACGAGACGCCGAAAAGCTCTCTCGCAATGTTATTGCCACATATTTAAAACCAAAACGATCTACCAGTTGGTGAATAACATCATGATACCCTTCCTCATCAAGCTTACCCGAAACAATATCAGTGCCTTTCGCTTTAATACCGAATACTTTCTCTGCGTCTTCTTCATTAGCAATGCAGACGTCCACATATTGAGCAACTTTAGACATAACCTTATTGGCTTCCTCTGGAGTCCAAAGGTTTTTCCTGTAATTGAGATCGATGCTTACCCTAACCCCCATTTCCTTCGCTATGCGAACAGCATCAATGGTAACTTCGGCTAATTCAGCACTTAGAGCCGGGGTAATTCCAGTTACATGAAACCAGTCAACATCCTTAAAGATATTTATCCATTCAAAATCGTCAGATTTTACTTGTGCAATCGAAGAACCAGCCCGATCATAAACAATCTTAGATGGTCGCTGTGCAACTCCTTTTTCAAGGTAGTATACACCTAAGCGTGACCCACCACGTACAATTAAATCAGTATTAACACCATATTGTCGCAAACTGTTAATAGCCATCTGGCCAATAGGATTATTCGGGATCTTTGTCACATAATAGGAATCAAGACCATAATTAGCAAGGGAAACCGCCACATTTGCCTCAGCACCTCCGAATGTAACTTCAAATCCTTTTGATTGCAAAAATCGTTCGAAGTTTTGAGTAGTAAGGCGAATCATAATTTCACCAAATGTAACAACTTTTTTAGTCACATTAATCACCTCCTTTAATTATTTGTCGTGCCGCTTTAATTCGTGCCACAAACTCACGAGCTGTAGCAGTAATGCCCTCATAATTCCCACTTTTTGCTCCTTTTGTGAGTTCACTACCCACACCAACAGCCACAACCCCAGCCTTTATCCAATCAGCTACTGTTTCTAGGCTGACTCCACCAGTAGGACAGAATGGAACTTGTGGAAGTGGCCCGGAAATTGCTTTAATTCCAGTTATTCCACCTAAGCTTCCTGGGAAATATTTGATTATGTCACCGCCCAACTCCATAGCCCTTATGATCTCAGTTATTGTATATGTGCCAGGCATAACAATTTTCCCGTAACGATGCACTAGCTTAATGGTATCCTCACTAATATTAGGGCTGACGATAAATTCAGCTCCCGCGAAAAGGCCGACCCGTGCAGTCTCCGGATCCAAAACTGTGCCTGCTCCTACTAAAATCTCTTTATTGGGATAAGCTTTCACAATTTCTTTAATTACGTCTGCAGCATTCGGCACGGTCATAGTAATCTCAATAACCTCTATTCCCCCAACTTTACAAGCCTCAGCAATCTTTAACGCCTGTTCAGCACTTTTAGCTCTAACTACAGCAATGATACCGCTACTAACAATACGATTCAGGTTTTCCAGTTTTTCATACATTTTTAACCCTCCGATAACTTTCTCAAACCTATCACAAAACAAATAAATCATCATTTAGAGTCCCATTGAGTTTAATACATATTTTATAGAGACACGTTATGGTGAATTATCTTTTTCCCAAATGACAAGCAACAAAATGCTCACCACCAATATCGACAAATTCAGGTTCTCGCTCTTTGCAAATAGCTTTAACATATTGACAACGAGTATGAAAACAACATCCTTTAGGTGGATTTACCGGACTTGGCACATCACCCTCTAATATTATTTTTTTTCGAGTAACTTCCGGATCTGGAATCGGTGCAGCAGACATAAGAGCTCGTGTATAAGGATGGATGGGATTTCGATAGATATCATCATCACTTGATAGCTCAACTAATTTCCCCAGGTACATCACACCAACGCGATTAGAAATATGCTCTACAACCGCAAGCCCATGGGCAATAAAAATATAAGTTAGTCCAAATTCCTTTTGAAGATCAGAGAATAAGTTCAAAATCTGCGACTGAATGGATACATCCAATGCTGACACCGGTTCATCGCAAATAATTAGCTTCGGGTTTAAAGCAAGTGCCCGAGCAATACAAATACGCTGCCGCTGACCCCCAGAAAACTCATGAGGATAGCGTTTAATATGATATGAGGAAAGGCCAACGACCTCTAACAGTTCCTTAACCTTCTTCATTTTCTCTGCTCCTCGAGCTATACCGTAAATCTCCAATGGTTCACTAATAATGTCAAGAACATCCATCCGTGGATTAAGCGCATCATATGGATCCTGGAAAACAATCTGCATCTGTCTGCGCAAACTACGCATTGCTCCCTGGTTTAGCTCAAAGATGTTCTTACCCTCAAAAAATACTTCACCTTCCGTTGAATCAATCAAGCGTAGAATAACCTTCCCCAAAGTGGATTTACCACATCCCGACTCACCCACCAGTCCAAATGTCTCTCCTTGACGAATAGAAAAGCTGACTCCATCGACAGCTTTAACATAACCCACCGTCCGTAAAAAAGTTCCACCTGTAATTGGGAAATACTTTTTTATATTTTTTACCTCCAGTAGTTTCCTGTCACTCCTCAAAACGTTGGAACTGCTTTTATCTGTTATACTCACTGGGCGTCCTCCTTTGTCTCAACTTCTCAACCAGCAAGCCACTAATCGCCCCGGCTCCGCTTCGATATTTGGAGGCTCTTGTTCACGGCATATATCCTTGACATATGGGCAACGCGGGTTGAAACGACATCCTTTAGGCATTTTCATAGGATTAGGAACAACTCCATTAATGATATGGAGACGTTCTTTTTTTTCATTTAACCTGGGAACTGACCTGAGAAGACCTTCAGTGTAAGGATGAAGAGGCTTTCGAAAGAGGGAAACAACATTAGATTCTTCAACTACCTTTCCAGCATACATCACTATAACCCTTTCAGCCATTTCTGCTACAATACCCAGATCATGAGTGATAAACATAATAGACATACCAATTTCCTTCTTGAGCCTTTTCATAAGTTCAAGAATCTGAGCCTGAATAGTTACATCTAGGGCTGTTGTGGGCTCATCAGCAATAAGTAGTCTGGGATTGCAAGAAAGCGCAATAGCGATCATTACACGTTGTCTCATTCCACCGGAAAGTTGATGTGGATACTCGTATATTCGGCGTTGTGGTTCAGGAATACCAACAAGGCGAAGCATTTCAACAGCTTTATCTAAAGCTTCTTTATGCTTTAGACCCTGATGAAGTTCAATTGCTTCTACAATTTGGTTACCGCAGGTATACGCCGGGTTTAACGAAGTCATTGGTTCCTGGAATATCATCGAGATAATGTTTCCCCGTATCTTACGCATTTCAGCCTCTCTTTTTTTTAATAGATCCTCTCCTTCAAAAATAATCTCACCACCAACTATCCGACCAGGAGGCTTTGGTATTAGCCGCATTATAGACAACGAGGTAACGCTCTTGCCGCATCCTGACTCTCCAACCACACATAATGTCTCACCGCGATTAATATGCATACTAACACCATCCACGGCAGGAACAATGCCGTCTGAAGTATAAAAACAAGTTTGAAGATCTTTAATTTCTAACAGATGATCGATCATATTCTGTTACCACCTCTCTATCTCTACTGCATGACCAGTGCACTATATAAACCAGAATTCACACATACTAGTTTATACTACCCACAAATATTAATGGCACTTGCAAGGTATATCTTCACTGCCTGATACACCTCATCTACAGACACCCATTCATTATCGGAATGAGCTTGTTTTTCACAACCTGGTCCACAGATTACTGTAGGTATCTTCGCTTGACTTGAAAATAATGCACCGTCACTCCAGAATGGTACACCTACCACAGATGCCTCAGGAAATCCCGCCAATAACCTAGCTTGTTGCACTTTTTTCACAATAAGGGCATCCGGTTCGGTGTTCAGAGTATGATGAATAAACTTGGCACTCTGTTCCATTTCGCCAAGATGGTATTTAAAATCAGATACTTCTGAAGCTAGGCGTTCCAGGATGTCTTTCACTTCTTGTATAACCGACTCTTTTGTTTCTCCTGGTATCCAGCGCCGATCAAATTCCACGACACAATAAGCAGGTACTGTCGGTGCCCTTTGACCTCCTCGTACTACCCCAACATTTAAGCTAGGAGAGCCTAACAGCGGATGGATGCGTTTCTGTAGGGCTGGAATCACTTCTTCTTCCAATGCTTGAATAAATCTTCTTGCTTTGTATATAGCATTGATACCTGCTTCAGGATGGCTGCTATGGGCGGCTTTTCCCTCGAAGCATACCCTCAACCAAACAATACCCTTATGTGCTATCCCTACATTTAATGAAGTAGCTTCACCAACAATGACCATATCCGGGACGGGACCCTTCTCCAGAAGATGCAGACTTCCTCTACTACAAGTTTCCTCGTCAATCACCCCAGCTAGGATTAAGTTACCTTTTAAGTTAGCCTGTGCTCGGGCTAAAATTATTTGAGCATAGGCCATAGCTGCGATTGCACACTTCATGTCCGCAGCCCCACGTCCATATATCTTTCCGTTCTGCACCTCTCCACTATAAGCATTTAAATGTGCTCCGACCTCTACGGTATCGAGATGCCCGTTCATCATTAGCGTTGGGCCGCTTCCGTCACCTCTTATATATCCCAATATGTTCGCCCGATTCTCCGTAACCTCTACCAACTCAGTTTCAATTCCTTCATCTCTTAAAAGATTATAAAGGTAAATAGCGACGGCCTTTTCTTGTCCTTCAACTTCCCGATTACTAGGAATCTGTATCATGCGCTGACATATAGAAAGCAATTCCTCTTTGTCTATCATCGCCCAGAGATTCTTAATTAGTTCTTTTATCTGTATCCCTCCTCGCAGCCTGCAACAATCGTTTTAATAAGTATCACATAATATCTCTATATCCCAGAAACTTTTAAAGGAATTTTTCTCTGAACTTCAACAACCAATTCAATTTCAACGGGAGCACTTCCCGGCAATTCAGCAACACCTATAGCGGCACGTGCATGTTCCCCTGCTGTACCAAAAATCTCTTTCAACAAATTAGAAGCCCCATTAATCACTAAAGGCTGTTGATTAAAACCTATCCCTGATGCAACATAGCCGTTTAACTTAACAATTCTTGTCACTCTGTCTAAGCTACCCAGAGTTTGCCTTAAAGCAGCCAAGCAGTTAATTACAGCTAACCGGGCAGCATCCTGGCCTTGTTCTAGTGACACTTCTTTTCCTAACTTCCCCAGATACTTTAACTTACCATTTACTGTTGGTGTATTTCCTGACACAAACACGAGGTTTCCTGATATTACTGCCGGAACAAATGAAGACTCCAATTTAGGCAAATTTGGTATACTAACTCCTAATTCTTCAAGTTTTCTTTCAAAATTCATTATCATATCCCCGCTTATCAAATATTAATATGAATTAATTTAAATACATCTCGATATATATCTACCTGTTCCCGGTTTCACCAGTATTTGGCCTTCTTGATAAACTGTCTGTCCTCTTACTAAAGTTGCAACCACTTTGCCCCGTATTTTCCGACCTTCAAATGGGGAATTCGAAGACTTTGTTTTAGACAAAGTAGCTTTGCCACTATAAACCCATTCTTTGTTGAGATCCAAAATAGTTATATCCGCATCCCCTCCGATTAGCAAACTACCTTTTTTAGGATATAATCCAAATATTTTTGCGGCGTTAGTGGATGTAATTTTAGCTAGAGTTTCAAGGGCAAGTCCACGTTTCTTAACTCCCTCATCTATAATTAATGGCAGCATGGCATCAATACCACCGAAGCCAGCCGGAGCATCCCATATGCTTTTTCCGCCTCCCTGTTTTTGCTCGTCGGTAAATGGACCGTGGTCTGATGCGATGCAGTCAACGTATCCTTTTAGTACATATTGCCACAATCTTTCCACAGTTTCCTTATCCCTCAATGGAGGATTACACTTGACAAAATTACCTTTCAGGGAAAGTTCAGACCTATCAAGCGTAAGGTAATGATGACAAGTCTCACTGGTTACTCGAACTCCTCGCTTTTTTGCCGAACATACTGTTTCTGCCCCTTTATCTGTCGACATGTGACAAATGTGAAGTCTACAGTTGGCATATTCCGCAAAGAGAATAGCCCTTTGAATTGCTTCCAATTCAGCAATCTCAGGTCGCGCATCACTATGTGCCTCGCCATCAACCCTTTCATTCTCTTTTAACAATTTACTATAATGCGCAACAATATCAGCATTCTCAGCGTGTACCCCTATTAGGCCATTGAAACTGGCAACCTTTTTCATTGCCTCAAATAGAAATTGATCCGGCATATTTGGATAAAAATCTTCACCATAAGACATAAAAGCCTTAAACGCTACACATCCTAGTTCATGGAGATCACTAAGATTTTGAATATTCTTTGGAATAAGTCCTCCCCAAAAAGCAAAATCAACCACTGACTGTGATTTAGCAGCCTCCCGTTTAGAATCAAAGGACTCTCGATCAATTAAGGGCGGAATATCTAAAGGCATTGTAATAATTGTGGTGACGCCACCTGCAGCAGCTGCTTGTGTCCCACAGTAAAAATCCTCTCGGAATTCTAGGGAACCTGGCGAAAACAAATGCACATGAGGGTCGATTAACCCGGGAAGTACAACACACCCATCAGCATCTATAACTTTTTCCGCCTCTAATTGCGTATCCGGTGCCAAAAAGCCCACTATTATTCCTTTACTAATCGCCACTGAACCCTGAAAACTACCACCTTCTGTCACTAATCTTCCACCACGTATTAAAACATCAACTTTTTTATTTGTATTAGCTGTCATCTATACCATCCCCTTTTATTCACTTACTCCACAGATATTCAGAGCGGTCAGGGCGTAAACCAACACTGCTGATTCTAATTGGCTAATTTCCACACACTCGTGATCTGAATGAGCACAACTAATATCACCTGGGCCAAACATAATAGTAGGAATCCCTGCTAAACCATATAATAAACCTGAATCCCCCCAATAGGTCTCTCCCTTGACCGGCAACGACGATCCCAATACTTTTTCTAAACTATATGCAACCGTTTTTACTAATAAGTTGTCCGCATTGATTTCCATTGCCGGGCGCGGTAATGGAATATAATTAACTTCGACGTTGATTCCCGACCTCATATTAGCAACCTCAATTGCCATTTCTTTTATATCACAACTTATCTGCTCAAGATTTTGATTCGGAGTCCACCGTATATCCACATATACCCTACATACATCAGGTACAGTGCCAGAAAAAGTCTCACTCATACCAAGTAAGTATGTTTTATTTGCTTTGGCAAAACCCTGAATTAAGCCTACGTTTACGGTTGGTGCTCCTACAAGTGAGTGAATGAGTTTACTATAACGTGGAATTAGTTGCCGCTCTACTCGATTCACAAAATCCGTTGCAGCATATATTGCATTCACCCCATTTCCCGGCACACTTGAGTGAACTGATTTTCCTAGAAAAATAATTTCAAAGTAATCGATACCCTTATGAGCGATTACAGGATGCAATAATGTGGGCTCTCCAACAATAGCGAAATCCGTCTTTGGTCCATGTTCAACAAGGTAGCGGGTACCTGCACTTCCGGCTGCATCCTCATCAATAACACCGGCAAAGACCACATCCCCTTGCATCTGTATACCTAATCGGTTTAAAACGACTAACGCATATGCCATTGCGCCAACTCCGGATTTCATATCTGCGGTTCCCCGTCCGTATAAACATCCATTTTTAATCAAACAATCAAATGGCTTTAGCATACCAAATGGCGGAACAGTATCAATATGCCCGTTAAACATTAGGCTTGGACCAGAGCCATTGCCTTTTAATGTTGCAATAACATTAGAACGCCCGTCTTTTACCTCCTGAAGATAGGCTTCTATACCCTCTGAAACAAAATAATTCTTTAGCCAAGTAGCTATCGGTTTCTCGCGATCTTGTTGTGCCCAGTGACTCGGTATCGATACCAGCTTTTGCACTATACTTAATACCTCATCTTTATCAACAGCTTTCAAAACCCGTTGATGTATATCTGCATGATCCACTCGCGACTCCTCCTTTTAAGCAGTTAAAAAATTTGGCAACTGAAAATTACACCATAAGTTTGAATTTAACTTTTAATCCTTTAAATAAGGATCAAGGGCATCTCGCAAAGCGTCACCTAATAAATTAAAAGCTAAAGCTGTGATCATGATGGCTAACCCCGGATAATAAACTAAATGGGGAGCAGCACGTAAATATGACTTTGCATCGCTTAGCATAGTACCCCACTCGGGAAAGTTTGGCGGTGCCCCAAGACCAATAAAACCAAGTCCGGCTGCACTAAGAATTGCAGTGCTCATTCTAATTGTACATAGTACAACTAAAGTCGGTACCAAATTGGGGATAATATGACGAAACATGATTCTAATGTTAGAAGCGCCACATGACACAGCAGCAGTAACAAAGCCTCTTTCTCGAATTGACATTACTGATCCCCGAATTAAGCGAGTAAACATAGGAATAGACCATATTCCTACAGCAATCATAGTATTATATAATCCGGGGCCTAGTATTGCCAACACAACAATAGCTAATAACACAGTCGGAAATGCCATTAAGATGTCAATAAAACGCGAAATCATCATGTCCAAAACGCCCCTATAATAACCAGACAAAATACCTAAGACGATACCAAAAGAAAGTCCTATTGCAATTGATACAAACCCAACAAGCAATGAATAGCGCGCTCCTATTATTAGTCGACTAAGAATATCACGACCCATAGCATCAGTTCCTAACATGTGCTGTTCGGAAGGAACCTGTAGCCGTGCACTTAGATCCTGATTGTAAGGATCATATGGTGTAATGTATGACCCAAATAAAGCTAGGAATACCACAAACATTAACACAAGTCCAGCCATAATAGTAATTGGATCGTGTTTTATACGTTTCAATAAGGCGGTTATTGTTATCACCTCCTATTTATCTAAGGATACTTTTGGATCAAGGAACTTATAGGATATATCTACTAATATATTAATGATAATAAATGCAACGGCAATAACTACAACCCCACCCTGAACTACTGGAAAATCGCGTGAAAAGGTGGCATTAATGATTAATCGACCTAATCCCGGCCAAGCAAAAACAGTTTCCACAATTACTGCTTCTCCTAAAAGGGATCCAAATTGCATCCCTATCAACGTAACCACTGGTATGAGTGTGTTGCGCAGAGCATGCTTTAACAATACAATTGCTTCAGCTAAACCTTTTGCCCTTGCTGTACGGATATAATCCTGGCGCATTATTTCAAGCATGGTTGATCTCGTAAGGCGCGCTAAATAAGCAGCTGATGGTACAGCAGCAGCAACGGCAGGAAGAATTAAATGGCGCAAGCCATCTATTGACCAAGGATTGTTGCCTAATCCGGATACTGGTAACCAACCCAGCTTTACCGAAATCCACAGAATTAACAATTGCCCTAGCCAGAAGTTTGGCATCGAAATACCAACCATAGCTCCTAACATTGTTAGACGATCAATAATCGAATTGCGCCATTTAGCCGCAATTACTCCACAGAGTACACCGATGACAGTAGCTAATATCATAGCAGCAACAATCAATTCCAAGCTTCGAGGAAGTGCTTCACTGATTAATTGGTTAACTGGGACTCTCATGTACCATGACTCCCCCAGATCACCGGTAAACAATCCAGAGATAAACTCCCAATACTGTACTAATAAAGGTTGGTCTAAACCCAACTGAATTCTAATAGTCTGAAGATCTGCCTCTGTGGCATCCGGACCGCCAATAAGGCGGGCCGGATCACCAGGAGTAAGATGCAAAATCAAAAACGCTATTATAGTTACACCAATAAGAGTAGGCAGCACCGCTAGCAAACGGCGAACCAAGAACCTCATCATATGGCTATTCCTCCACAGTTACGTCGTTATACAACCACGCTGTTCGTGAACCACTATGCTTATATCCTTTAACCTTACTACTCACCGCAGCCAGGGATTGATCAGAGTACATCCAAATCCCTGTTACTTCCTCTTCCAACATATCTTGAACCTGATAGTAAATTTCTTTCCTTTGTTCCTTATCTGCGGTCTTGTTAGCCTCATCCATTAATTCATCTAGACGAGGATTAGCATAATTAAAAAAGTTAATTGAAGCACCCTGCAGTAAAAATACTGAGATTGGCTGTTCAGCAGGATCTGTCGACGGTCGTGGCCCAACGCCTGCAAAAGCAATATCAAAGCCTTTCTTAGTCTCTAACTTGGTCCATAATTGAGATCCCTCTACTATATCCAAGACAACTTCAATACCAATTACTTTTAAGTCATTCTGGACAGCATCAGCAATTTCTTTGTCCTTAATATAACGACCATTTGAACCTAAAAGTTTGAGTGATAATCTCTCACCATCTTTTACTCGTATCCCGTCAGAACCGACCTTCCATCCCATCTCCTCTAGTAACTGTTTTGCTTTTTCTGGTTCATAAGCTGGTTCTTTAAAGTCTTTTTTGTGTGCCCAGCTTACCACTGGTGTAGGCCCAGCTGAACGAATTACAACATCTCCACATAAAGACTTAACAATTTCATCCACATTAATGCCATGCCCTATAGCTTGACGCATCCGAACATCCTGTACAATTGGCGAACCGAAGTTGAAAAAGATGCCACGGATAGTATGATTAGGGTCTGACTGAATATTAAGATCCGGATTACTCTTAAGTCGTTCAAATTGTTCTGGTGGAATAGTTGTCACAATATCGACCCCGCCTGACTCCAGTTCAAGAAGTGCTGTTTCCGTATCAGGAATGATTCTGTAAATGAGCTGATCCAGCTTAACAGAGCCATTCCAGTAATTAGGATTAGGCTCTAACACAACTCGCTGGCTTCTTGAAAATTCTTTCAATACAAAAGGTCCGGTGCCCACTGGGTTCTCTACGTATTTATCTCCATATTTTTTTACAGCTTCCGGGCTATTCATCATAGGAGCATGCTCAGCTATGCATGTATCAATAAAAGCTGCCATAGGTTTACTGAGTATAAAACGAACAGTGAATTCATCTACTACCTCTACTTTTTCAATGTTGGAAAATTTGCTCCAGGCTACAGCTACGTTTTTATCCATGTAACGATCATAATTAAATTTAACAGCCTCAGCATTGAATGGTGTGCCATCGCTAAACTTGACTCCCTGACGCAAGAAAAAAGTCCATGTCATCAAGTCTTCCGAATTCTCCCATCTTTCGGCTAGTTGAGGTAAATAGTTGCCATCAAAATCGACAGAAACGAGATTCTCACAAATATTTTTTAGAAGCATAAGGGTAGGTACATCAACGAGTTTAGCCGAGTCAAAACCAACAATATCAACCGGTATAGCGATAGTAAGGGTGCCCCCTTCAGTTACAACATCAGTTTGTTCAGTAGGATCCTCGGCTTGTTCGCTATCAGAATTACCGCCACCACCGCCACAACCTACCAAAAGCAACATTCCTATGAGTAATGTAAAAAGGAACGAATGTTTAATAAAAGATTTCATGTAACTAACCTCCCTTAATTTTTTCAATCAAATAAGAAATTGGGTTACCCTAAGAATTTTTTACATGAATTTTTTAGGTGCCAACTTTTAACATGACGTTAGTAATAATGTTTTTTTATATTTTTTCCTCCTTCCTAGTTTTTCTCTTTAGCTACATTTAAATTTACTTTACCCTCGCTCCTCCTTCCTTGTCCTCTATTTCCTCTTGTAAACAACGATACACAGCTTCCATATGTGTCCACATAAGTTTGCCAGCATTCTCAGCATCTCTATTTTCAATCGCCTTTGTAATCAATTCATGCTCTGCCACGTATTGAGACCCACGTTCTCTAGTCTCTAACTTTGCGATACGCTTTTCTAAACGGCGATTCTGATAGTTTAAAAGACCTAAAGTTGCGATTATAAATTTGTTCTGAGATGCTGTAATTATCGCATCATGATAGTCTAACGCAGCGAATGATGGGTCATGGCCTTTCTCAATAACTATATAATGATTGTTTAAAGCATTTCGAATCATTTCCAGATGATAAGGTGTTGCCCTTTTTGCCGCTAATCTGGCAGCTTCACATTCTAGTGCTTTACGCGCTCCGACCAAATCAATCAAATCTTTAAGAACGTATGGGTTCGATGCGGCTATAATGTTGTAGTGAAGCCTCGCTTGTACGATTTTCTCGGATATTTGACAGATAAATTCTTCACCTTTAGGGGTAATCACACGACCTCGTCCACTATCTTGCTCCGTTAAACCTTCTGCATCTAAAGTCTTAAGTAATCTGCCAATAGTTGCTGTACTTATGCGTTCCCCCTCCATACTAAGCATTGCTTGCAGCGACCAAGAACCTATTGCAGCTTTACTTTCTTTTAGGTAATCCAATATGCGATATTTAATAACTTCCGACTTTGAATTGAAAACATCCAATTCTTCTAATTGAGATATCGTTATAGATTTCAGATCTAATCACGCCCCTATTACAGAAAAATTATTTCACGTTTATAAGCTCCTCCTCCTCATCAATGAGGAGGAGCTTATAATTATATATTCTGCAAAACATTCCATATTCCTCCTGTAATATTGAAATTTTTCCTTTTTGGTATTGTTTTTAAATTTTGTTATTTGTTTACTTCTAAGCACATTATTACAACCAGAATTAATTGTGTAAACCTATTAACCCCCTACCATCAATGAGTAGACCAGCTAATAAAAGTCAAGACTTAATTTAAATTTTTTTCTATCTATGGGTCCAGAAAAAAGAGTACAGGAAAACAAGCCATTAAAAAACACGAACAATGGCTGGAAAGGTAAATTTTTTATTAGGCTATTAAGCAGCAATTAACTCCTTCTTTGTAGTTCTCCATGTTTGATGATTTTCTGGTTTCCTAAACTCGTATGGCTTGTTATCTCTAAGTACTGCAAAAATGTAATGAAGTAATTTATGCATGACGGCAACAAGAGCTACTTTTTTCTTTTTGCTAACACACTTGGCAGCGTAAAAATCCCGAAGGATTGGGTTGATGGCTTCACCTTTACGTGTTGTTCGAATAGAGGCCATGGCAATAGTAAAGAGTATTCTTCTACCAATTCGTGTCCCGCGTTTAGAGATTTTGTTGCGATCACCATTGAACTTGCCTGATTGGTTCACGCTTGGGTCAATACCAAAGAAGGCCGTAAATGCCTTGGGTGACTTAAAGAGGCTAAAGTCTCCGATTTCAGCAATCAGCGTAGCCGCTGAGATGAAACCAATGCCCGGCATAGCATTAAGCAGTTCAATATGTTTGCGAGAAGCAGCAGGGAAATCTTCTGACTGAATCATGTCATGAAGTTGCTCCTCTAGGCTCTTAAGGTTCTTCTGAAAGCTCTCGATACCATCAAGATGAATTTTAATCTTGGTATTAATCGAAGAAAATTCAGAGGGCATTGACGATGCAAGCTGAGAGATTTCAAGGAGCTTATTAACCTTCTTGGCGGCCCAATCTGGACTTTTACGACTGCTATTAGCAATGAGGTCAGTCAGTTCCTGTATATCAGCTTCACGTATAGACTCCGGCGAAGGATAGCTCTTCAGAACCGCCAAAGCTGTTTTACCAAAAGCATTAGAAAAAACATCTATAAAGCCCGGAAAGAGCAGGTAAAGATCTGTTGCGAGCCTATTCTTCATCTCAGTAAGCATGTCCGAGAGGGCATAATACTCCCGCGTCATCATGCGAAGGGCAAGAATTTGTGGCTCAGGAACTAAAGAAAATTTAATATCTTGGTATTTCGCAAGTCTTGCAATAGCTTCGGCATCTTTATTATCATTTTTCACTTTTCTTAGATCAAAATTCTTGGTAGAATGGACGCACAAAGGGTTAAGGACAAATCCTTTGAGGTTATTCGATTTCAAGAAGAAGAAGAGTGGCAAATGAAAGATACCCGTAGATTCTACGAAGTAGATGGGCTTTCGTTTTAACCGCTCTTCTTCTTTTTTGAGGATATTGAGCAGTTTGTGAAAGCCGGTAGGATTGTGATCAATCCTAAAAGGTTTACGGATAAGTTCGCCAGTTGGTGCAAGCATAGCAATAACTGAAAACTCTGAGGAAACATCGATTCCAACAACAAAATCATTAAGAAACTGTGACAAAATAACACAACCTTTCAGGTAGAAATGAAACTGAATCAGAGCATCCACTTAAGAAGAATGTCAAACAACCTTGCATTTGAAACGGGTAACACCATAAGGTGACCCAACCAGCTAAACATCGAATCATTCTTGTGGAGTGACACGCTATTTTACGGATAAGGCCTCAAAAGAGGGATCCAGGAGGTATGCACATCTATCTCTCTGACAAAAATGATTATAGCATGAAATATAGGGATAGAGATTTAAAAGTGTCACTGATTCATCTGAACATTAAAGTATGATTTTCAAAGAACGTTCGGGAGGGTTTAAAAACCTAACCCATATATTTATCTTACAAGGGGGTTAATAGATTAGAATGATAACTAACATTCGTTTATGAAAATGAGTTTAAGATCGGTATCACCAGCTGGAGAGACCTTTTGAAACCGCTTGTAGGAGATTTAGGCGAGGAAAATCCTAACCTATTAAGAACACCATAAATGGAAAGGATAACTTTCATACTTGGAAATACAGGCTTCTACATAAAAACAACTGAGTATATTGCTCTCAGCCGTGAAATATGACACATTTGGAGCCTAATTTTCGATCTATTAGGGTTTCCAAATAACGGCAGCGCACCTGAATTAGAAGCATTTTGTCTTAGAATTAAGGTTACAGAAACTAAGAATCAGCCTTTAGAAAAAGCCATTGTTTGCCTGGAACGAAAGATAAAATTTCATAGTTAAAAATCATCTTTTTATGAGAAAAGCATGAGATCTGAAGGATTCCTGCCAACTCATGCTTTTCTCTTTATCAAAAAGCTAATTAAATCACCTGACTAATATGCAT
Source organism: Bacillota bacterium (assembly GCA_050952465.1). Taxonomy (GTDB): domain Bacteria; phylum Bacillota; class Dehalobacteriia; order Dehalobacteriales; family Dehalobacteriaceae; genus DUPU01. The sequence continues at coordinate 294,206 of JBMNKZ010000014.1, forward strand.
AGCCTTAAATTTACCTCCGCTCCTTTGAGCGGCTTTGCTTAATTGAATAAGGCATACGGGACACTCAGTAACAACGACTTGAGCCTTGGTTTTTTCTATATTCAGCCTTTTCTTGTCCAATATGGCATCCGAGATTTCCGGGTAGTCAGTATGAAACGACCCGGCACCCCCGCAGCAAACGTCAGCCCCGGGCATCTCAATATATTCTCCGGCTAAATTCAATAATTCCCGAGGTTCCTTTTTCACCCCCTGACCCCGGCCAAATGACAGGGTTCGTGGAAGGTTAGCTTAACACCTACACGCTTTGCCGGCCGGTATCCTGCTTTTACTAGAATTCGGATAAGCTCATAATTTTCTTGCTGAATTTTTCCGCTTCATCTTTCCATTCTTTATCATCAGTAAAATAGGAGGCAATGTGCTTTAGAGTACTGCTGCAGCTGGCACAATCACTAACGATAATATCAGCATCTTGAAATAAACGGATATTCTTTTTAGCCAATTCAAAGAAATCTCTACGGAGACCGTGGCCTATATGGGGTAATCCACAGCACACGTTATCAACTAATTGTACTTTTGTGAAACTGTTTAAGATTTTTATGGTATCGGAGGCGGCCTCCGGGAAAAACATCTCCATGCCGCAGCCCTTAAAATATGCTATTTTCATATTTTTATCTATTGTTATCTGAGAAGGCTGGACATTACCTTTCAAGGCTGCAGGGCCGCCAAATTTATCCAAATATTCTTCCCGGGTAAACCTGCGGGGCGCCATGCCAAAGGGAACAAGGCGGTTTAGCCTTAATTTATTGATCAGCCCCAAAGCAGCAGCGGACATTTTGCGGATATTTCTATCTTTTAAAGCTATTCCTACCACCCGATATTTTATCCCGGGACCGCCTTTTTGGTCGGTAATATATTGACGGATATTCATCATTACTTCGTCTGTCTGCACCTTATTCGGGCAGTGGCTGACGCAGGCGCGGCACAATAAACAAAAGTCAACTGCATCCCTTACCTGAGAATCTGCCTCAATACCACCCTCAACCAAAGCTCGGGCAATATTATTTTTACCTCGGGCACTGGAAGCTTCAATATCCTTCACCCCAAAAAGAGGGCAAACCGTCAGACAGGTGCCGCACCGTCACATTGACTCACAATATCTTTAGTTTTCTGTAAAATTTCTTCTCCCTTATGCATATCAAATTCTGTCTCCTTAAATCTTTATCGCCATATTTTCCCTGGGTTAAGAATACCCTTGGGGTCAAATGCTTGTTTCACAGCTTTTAGGGCAGAAACTCCAACCTCCCCTAAGGCATCTTTGATATAATCCCGTTTGGTGATGCCAATTCCATGTTCCCCGGATAAGGTTCCACCAACACTAAGGGCCGCGGCAAAAATTTCATTGGCTGCCTGGTGCACCCGTTCCGCTTCCTCTGGATTTGACAAATCACAAAGAATGGAAGGATGAATATTGCCGTCTCCGGCATGCCCGTAAACCGCAATTCTTAGGTTATGCCTTTCTGAGATCGCGGTAATCTTTCGTACTACCTCAGGAAAGCATCCCTGGGAACGGAGATATCTTCGCCAAGACGATTCGGGGCCAGTGTCGCCACTGCGGAACTTAACCCCCGGCGAATGGCCCAGATGGCCTCAGCCTCTTCAAGGGTGGCCGCAATCGCGCACTTCAAAAACGCACCTAGCTTTTTGGCTATTTTCAGAAATCCGCTGAGATTGTTTCTCCAGTTCCCCTGCATCTTCGCCATCTATTTCTATTACCAGACAAGCTTCAACCTCCGGGCTGAAATCAAGTTTATTATGGCTGAGCCACAGCCTGTAGGCTCATTTTATCCATTAATTCAGCAGAAGCAGGGATAACATTGGACTGGAGCAAATTGTGAATGACGGCACATGCGTCATCCAAGGATTTAAACATTAATTGCATGGTGTTTCGCACCACGGGCATGGGGATTACCCGCAAAATAATCCTTGGTGATAATGCCCAGGGTACCTTCGGAACCGGTAAAAAGGCTGGTTAAATCATAACCCGTCACATTTTTTATGGCCTTCCCGCCGGTATGCAGAACCCGGCCGTCAGCGAGGACTACTTCCAAACCCATGACATAATTACTTGTCACGCCGTATTTGACAGCACGCATCCCCCCGGCATTTTCCGCCACATTGCCCCCAATGGTGGAATATTTCCAACTGGCCGGATCGGGAGGATAAAATAATCCTTTCTCAGCACAGTAATTATAAAGGTCAATGGTACGGACCCCAGGTTCCACAGTAACCATCATGTTGCGTTCATCAAGTTCAATAATATTGGTCATCCGATCAAGGGCCAAAGAAATACCGCCATTTAACGGGATACTTCCTCCTGTGCGTCCGCTGGCAGCCCCCCCGAGGAGTAACCATAATGTCATGCTCAAAAGCAACTTTCATGACAGGCGGAAACTTCCTCCGTGGTTAGGGGGCGCACAACTAGATGAGGTTTATTCGGAGGCAGTAAAGGGACAAAAGATGAATCGTAGGAGTAACTGAGCAGATCTAAATTTGAATCCAAAACATTTTCTAGCTCCTACGATTTCACGAAATTTATCTTTAATTGCATTACTAATCATTTTAAAAAACTACTCATCCTCTCTACGGTTTAAAAAATAATTAAAAATATTAAACTATTATACAACAGAATCACAAATTTGTCTAAATCTTCTTAATTTTTTTAATCTTTCCGCAATTGCAATTACTGTAGAGTAAAAAAGAAGACTCCCTAAAAGGAGTACTTCTTAAACACGTATAAGTGTTTTTTTATTTTTTCCCAACCTTTCGGTCACAACCTTCTTTTTCTCGACATATAAATTTACTCCGATGAATTAAGAAGCAGAAAAACACAACCTGTGCAGTCCCATTAAATAAGCCGGACCCGCAATTGTAGTACCGTAAAAAAAGACCGGTTTCTTTAAATTAATGAAATTCAATATCGTACCGTTTGTCACCATGCTCCCGGTGGCCAAAATTAAATCAGCCCAACTAATTACCTCATATAGGGGCATATCCCTATCTTCAATAGTAATTCCACACTTTTTCTCTCCAATATTATCCTTGTTTAAATCCAGCACCCTCAATCGAAAATCATGGCGTAAATGATCCAGCATAGCCGGTTGCAAACCAATTAATGCGATGTTCCCTCCCTGATATTTATCCTTTAAAGATTCTTTTATTTTCCTGGCACAAGTTTCCGGCTCTTCATTTTTGCAATGAATAGTTTTCTCAATTAAACCTTCTTAAAATCGCATTAACTGAAGCGACAAATAACGCCCTGTTACCATTGGTATTTAGTTCTAGATCTATGAGTTGTTTGATACTTCCTTTAAAGATACTGGGCTGATCAGTAAAGGCCTGTCCAATGGAATCTTTAAAATAAGCATTCATCAGTACTTCCTTACCCTTTAATAGAGGAAAGTCCTTCCTCCCGGTAATTCCAATAGCTTCTTCCGGAGTAAGGGCAGCTGTTCTAATGGTAATCTCCTTCTGTCTGAGTTCGTGTTGCTGTACTATTTGATACATCTTTCCTTTTATTTCTTGATAAAAATCCATTTTTCTTTTTTCTCAGGTTTATCGGCATTGACTGCAGTAATGAGCTCCTATACTTCTCAGCCAGCCGAATAAAATATCCTGGTTTGAGCCCATTTTGCTTCAACTCGCCATTGATCAAAATATCAATTTTGACTGCTAATTCACGAGTCTCAGTGAAGCTATGAGTCAGAAAGAGAGTCGTTAAATACAAATTTAGCTTCCAATAAGTAAGTACTTAATAATAAAAAATAAAATGTTTAGGGTGAAGAGAAACCTCTTTTGATTAGGAAACCATTTTACCTCAGCTTCAGTTTAAAGAAGATTTTAGCTTAATAGGCAAATAATTGTTTTTAACTATAATTATGAGATTCCCATTTGCTTGTTGACTTATGACGTAAAAGTTGTATTAGCGATTCTGGTTTCTCCCATGCTGACGTCTTCTCCGGTAACAGTTCGGGCATCTGTTTGTTTCAGTATTCCCATCACAAATAAGAAAATTTCCTCCTTCAATTCTCAACATCTTTCCGTTAACCAGACTGTCGGCAATCTTTTTTCTTGCCTGATTATAAATTCTCTGAACCGTTGATCGGGCAACATTCATCCTTTGCGCACATTGTTCCTGGTCTAGCCCTTCTAGATCCATAAGACGAATAGTCTCATATTCTTCCACTTGCATATAAATCTGGTTATCATCACTTGTTTGATTTATAGGACTCCTGAAAAAAATGGTAGCTGACACACTCGGCGCAATTTAATCATATGCTTCCATAATATTTTTATCTTCTTCAAATAAATGTTTAATTGCATTTTTATTCATTTTGCTCCAAAACGATAAATTTTTATGAGCATTAAAGTATTTTAATGGTATTGGATGTGTCCCTATCACAACCGGGATATGATAATAGTTCTCAATAAACTCCTTGAAACGATTTACTCTTGGGCATGGAGGGTAGCCAACAATCATTCCCGTTGCCAAATGAATTACTTCCGCCCCATTTTTTATCATTTCTTGAGGTACATATTCAATATTACCACCGGGACATCCTCCACAATAAGAATAGCCTACAAGTTCCAATTCTTCTTCCTTTGGATATATGGAAAAGCCACCCGCATGTTCTCTTAATGCTCGTAAACATTTCCCCCCGCCACAATTTTGATAACGACCACAAATAATAATTCCGATTTTTTTCATTACTAGTTCCTCCCCGTAATATGTATTATATTTTAAGCATTTCATTAGCCTAAGTTATTGCCACTTGGTTGATCAATAATTATGCTTTACAAAAATAATTAAATTCAGATCAAAGACTGCTTGTAACGCCGGACAATTAACTTGCAACTCAAATCTTAATTGTTTTTCCTACGTCACATGAAAAAACCTCTCCGGAAAAAAATTGTTTTAAAGCTTGCATTCCTAACCATCCTGAGCAATGAGCATGGCCAACTTTTTTAACATGGAACTTATTTAAGCATTGAACCGTCTCCCTTAGAATATCTTCAGGTGCTTTGCTCAGATGCATTCCCCCCAAAACCATGTAAAACTGCCTTTCTCCTGTGATTTCCGCCACCGACTCTAAAGTATTAGCCAACCCGGAATGACAGCAGCCCAAAAGCACAGCGAATCCTAGGCCAGTGTTAAGAATTATAGCCTGGTCATCCAGGACGTAATCTAATTCCTTCCCCTCACAGATCACAATAAAGCCCCTTATTTATTGCTCCGTGGGTCAGATTTTCTCCCTATTTCTCCGGTCAAAAAAACATCGGGCAAAATCTGACTGGGTTTTGGATTTAAACAAAAGCTATCTCAGATATCTCCTAACTGTATCAGGCATCCCAATTTCTCTGGTTTTTTTACCTGCTTCCACGGAAAATCTTTTTTTAAAAACATCAGGATGGGCATAAATAGTTGCACCGGGGTTTAAACTCAAGAAAGAATCTAAACCCCCGGTATGATCATAATGTCCATGACTAAGTACCACTTTATCAACCTTCTCTAAATCACAGCCCAATATGGCGGCATTTTTTCTGAATAAGTCACTTTGACCCAAATCAAATAAAATTAACCCATCTGCTGTTTCAGCTAGGAGAGACCAGCCATGTTCCGCCTGTAAACCTGATGAATAAACATTGTTATTAACCAGTACCGTAAGCTTTATTGTTTTTTGCATTCTTTGTTTCCTTCCAAATCTATATATTTTTAATCATTGTCTCACCATTCTGCTGCCACATGTTGGACAATTTAGTGAAGTGCAAGGAACTTGTCTTTGATGGGGTACAGAAGTTCCACAATTCGGACAGACACAATTACCACCTAACCCGAAACCGGATCCCCCCATTTTTCCTCTTCCTGGGTGGGCCTGAACCATCTAAAAACGGCATGAAATCACCCCCTTTTGCATAAAGATATGATTCTTTTTGTGCTGGTTCATAATGGATGAGAATGCGATTAACATTTTTTATTCTTTTTTTTACATCCTTCTCTATTTCGTCTACTAAACTATGGGCCTTGCTTAATTCCTGCATATTTACGGAAATATTGGCTTCGATGAATTTAAATTGGCCCGAGCTTCTGCCGGTGATACTTTGCACTCTCTCAACCATGGGATTACTTAAAATTACGTCTTTTACTTGATTTAAAATCTCGTTTTCCAGCGAAGCATCTAAGAGTACCCGGATCGCATAATAAATAACCTTACCACCCACCCAAAAGATAAAAACGGCAACCACAAGTGCAGCCATTTTGTCGATATTAAATCCGGCATAGTTTGATATTAACACAGCTAAAATAAGCACATTGCCAATCATGTCCACCATAATATGTTCAGAGTCAGCAGTAAGTCCGGGAGATTCGGCTTCTCTACCTATTTTTGCTTCATACCGAGAAAAAGCATAGGTAATAAAAATTACTACACAGATACCTATGATATTTAACCAACTATTGTTTATGGCAACCTCAGACTTAGTAAAAACGTTCATGACAATCTCATAACCTGCAAAAATAATAATCAATCCGACCAGCATGGAAACAAGATTTTCCACCTTATAAAGACCATAGGGAAACATCCGTGTTTTCCTATTAGCGAAGATTACACCCCCAAATACCGTAATAGATGCCAGTACATCGGCCAAGGAATGAAAGGCTTCCGCCTTAATCGCAATACTTCCTGAATAAAGGGCAAGTAGATACTTGATGATGAATACCAAACCATTAATGAATACTCCTAACAAAGCTGTTTTTGCAACCTTTTGCATAAGCATCTCTTCCTTAACTTTTTTTGAAAGCTTTATCCTATTTTCAATAAGCAATTTTAATGCCAAATGAATTAGTTCTTCAAAAAAATAATAAGATCTTTAACAAAAGATCTTTCGGAACGGTTATGAACCGTTCCCTACGAAATATCGTGTAACTTCTTGCTTATACCACAATTTACAGGAGCGAATTCCCTTAGACAGGACATAGGGTAATCATAAAATCTATCTAAAAAAGAAATCATTTAACAAAATAAAAGGTTCATTTTTGACCCACTTAAGGAAAAGGGGCAAAAATGAACCTTTTTTACCAAAACTATTCATTAAAACATTTTATCCGCATTTACTATAACCGCAAGACCGACAGAGCACACAACCCACCCTCATATTCTAATTTGCCTCCACAATCCGGGCAATCTTTCTTCTTATCTTTTTCCTTTCTAACATACATCTTTTCAATTTCTTCCGCAATATCATCCAGATCATGACCGTTGTTTTCGTTTACAGCAATATTCATCACCTTTTCCAAGGTGCGGGCAATGGCATCCGCGACAAGAGAGCACCCGTACATTGGCCCCCTTGGATTTTTTACTGAGGGTAGAAGGACATCGGATTCCTTTCAACTGCTCGATTACCGTATCGGTACTGATCCCTGACCTCAAAGCCAAAGATACCAGCCGGCTGGTTGCTTCTGTTTGGGAGGGACAACCTCCCCCTTTACCCAGATTAGTAAAGACTTCACAGATTCCTGAAGAATCATAATTAACTGTGATATACAGATTACCACAACCGGCGATGGCTTTTTCCGTCATCCCCTGAGTTATTTCCGGTCTCTTACGGGGAGAAATATTTCCTGATGCAATAGGCTGTTTTGCTCCGGAAGATTTCTCTTCTTGTTTAGCTCCACCAGTATTTAAGACCTGTCCCTCTCGGGAACCATCCCGGTATACGGTAATACCTTTACACTCCAATTTGTATGCCAGTAGGAAAGACTCCTCAATATCCTTAGACTCCGCATATTGAGGGAAGTTAATGGTCTTACTCACCCCATTGTCCGTATATTTTTGAAATGCAGCCTGAATCCACACATGCCAATAGGGAGTGATCTCCTGGGTGGTGACAAAAACTTTCTGTAATACCCACACTTAGGTTAAAATTAGTCAATTCTGCCTTATTTTCTTTGCATTTTATAAACTCCAGGGTATCCGAATGATCCACGCGACATATCCCCATATTGGCTCTTCGAACGCTTGCCCCCCTGGTTTACTGCCTCTGTCGCAGCGGTTTTTGCTTTGTTTATACCTTAAATAACCTGCCTTCGCTTATTCTTAATCGGGGAAGAGCTTCTTCTTATAATAGCCTTCCGCTAAGTATAAAGCCGCCAACGGATTATGCCCTAGTACCCGGTCTTTGGCCGCCAGCACCGTCACCGGTGCCTGGGAATGCTTAAAAAAAAGAGTATCATGGCCAACACACAACCCCAACACCAAATTTAATTCTGTTTTTGCTTTGTTTAAATAAACCGCCTGTCCAATAGGATTACACATAGCCTCGAAGGTACCCGCACTTACTTTTTCTTGATCACTTCTCCCTAAAAGCTCTTCCGTAGGTATACTGCAATTTTTACAGATTACTGAGTTTACCGTGAAGCCGTTAGCTGATAAAATTTTATTTAGTACGGCCATTTCTTTTTTCAGGCCAATACAAAAAGCTACGCCTAAGTTCTTAAAACCTGCATTTTCGCGCAAAATCCATAATCTCTTCCACCCGAGTTTTCTGGCTATGTCCCTCGGATAATACCCGGGCGGCCTGCTGGGCTATAAAAAGATCATCATCCACATACATTTCTTTAATCTCATTACCGGACTGATCATCAAGGCAGGGACAATTCCTTGGCATTTTTTCTCTATTTCCCATATTACAAGTATGGATTTTACAAACACCACATAGATATTCTCGTTGGTTCATTTTTATTAGTCCCCTCCCACTTTAAGTAGAAATATACAACGCTAGTCATGAAAACGTTCCATAGTTTCCATGGCACTAGAGGAATTCCTTGGTTAATCTTAATTCGCAGCGCACTCTGGAATAATGAGAATGACCGCAATATATTCCAAATTCCCCTCCCCAACATTTTCCAAACCATGAGAATCTCCATCACCACAGCAGGTCATGTCACCAGGGTTGAGTTCAATGACGTTCCCATTAAGGATCAGTTGACCTTTTCCTTTTAATATATAATATACTTCAAATTCTCCGCTATGTTGATGATATCCAATGGTGCTACCAGGTGGCAATATGCTAATAGCAAACAACCTACCGCTACCCAGCATTTCTTGCTTAGTTAGGATATGGTGTAACTCTACACAACCTTGCCCTCCTTTTAGATGGGGTTGTTGTTCTATGAAAAATTGGTCTCTTCTCCTAAGCAATTGAATTCCCCCTTAAAATCCTTTTACCATAGCCTTTTTCGCCTACTTAAACTCTCTTTGTGGTGAACTATGCGCGTACATTCTTTATAATTGTACGTCACGGTGACAATCTTTGGAATAAATATAAGTAAAATTCTTTGTGCCAACCCCATAAGCTGCCTGAGCAACATAGGGACCTAGCCAGACGTAATCTCCTTGTTTAATCATAGTCCACTGATCATCTATATAATAGCAACCTTCTCCTTCCAAAATATAAGCTCCATGCTCTTGCACGTGGGTCTCTACAAAAGGATGGCAACCACCTGGCGCAAATGAAAGTATATGCATGTTCATATCGAAGGCGATGTCCACAGGTAGTAAATCCTTGATAAATACATTGGACATACTGTCATACTCTCGGTAAGATATATTATTAACATTTCCATAATACACGGGAGGTAAGCTTTTACCTTCAATAGGAATAAACACCCGCTTGTAAAGTATGGCTTTCATTTGGGTGGCAGACGAGTTATGGAATTCTAAGCCAACATCGGGTGGCGTATATATGTAAGCTCCTTGAGGAGCATCGTATTTCTGGCTGCCCACTTGGAACTCGCCGTGCCCAGAAATGATGTAAATGAAACTTTCTATCCCCGGTTCTTTGTTAATTGGTTTACTGGTACCCCCCGCCCTGCGTTGCTTCAATTAGATACTGTACAAAGCCGGCTCCCATTTTAGGTGATGCCAAAACACTAATGGTGCATCCATTGATGCCGGGCACTACATTATTTACCAAGCCGGTAGGTGGTATAATGGCATAGACGCCATGCTTTACAACCGCACGTGTTGATAAAATATCTGTTGGATAAGGCATAATTGGTTCTCCTTTTAAATTCTATTTGCCCCCTGCGTGAACCGAGGGTAATGAAATATATGCTACCATTTCTTTTCTAACAAACAATGACCCCCCTCTAAGATCATTTGCATTAATAATAGTCCGAAGGGTGAGTCATTGTTGTTAATTTTTAGTTTACTTAAATTTGGGTAAAAACCGTACTAACATCTGCACCGTTTAATGGTTATTCATAGACCTGTTCCAATGTGTAAGCAAATAATTTATCACAATCGAACTTAGTCTAACACGTTCAGTAAATCACGACTAACTTAAGATAGTTCCTCTTTTTATAGTGTAAAAAGACCCTTTTCTTGAGCTACTTCCCAAACCTTATCAAATGCAGGTTTAGCATTCTTGATGGCTTCTTCTTCATTTATATTCTTAAATTTCCCACCCTCTATTATAACTTGACCATCAATAATAACTGTCTCTATATCCTTTTGACTGGATAAATAAACAGCTTTTCTTAACGGATCTAACACGGGTGCGTTATGTAACCCGGAAAGATTAACTACAATTAAATCAGCTTTTGTTCCAGGGGTAATTCTACCTAAATCTGAACGATTTAAGGCTTTAGCACCATTAAGGGTTCCACATCTTACCATATCATGGGCAGTTGCAACATATGGATCCTTCTCAACAACTTTAGATAAAAATGAACCGGTTCTAAGTTCTATCAGGTAATCTACCGAGAAAGAATCTGTTCCTACACCTACGTTAATTCCTTCTTCTATATAATGCTTCAGTGGAAGAAAGATACCTCCTTTGGCAAATGATGTTGTACAATGAACGATCGTAGTATCTGTTTTTTTCAGTAATGCTCGATCACTGCTATTAGTATAAACACCATGTGCAGCAATTAAATCAGATCCTAAAAGCTTCACATCGTCCAAATACTCTACTGGCGTCATATTGAACTTTTCTCTTATATGGTTCATTTCAGGTATACCTTGAGCTAAGTGAATAGTTATATTTGAGCCTAATTTATCAGCTGCCTCACGGGTTGCCCGTAATAATTCCGGATTACATGTATCTGTAGCATGGGGGGCTAATATTGCCTTGATTCTTCCGTTAGCAGTACCATCATATTTTTTATGAAACTCAATTGCTCGTTCTAATCCTTCAAATGGCTTGCTATTATTTTCATCATATATGACTTTTCCTTTATCGTAGAAAGGCATCCGTCCAACGCTGCAATAAGATCTACCAATATATGAACGTGCTCCAATCTCTAAAGCTGCCTGTGCAAAATATTCTGCACCGAGACTGCACATCTCGACAATAGTTGTTGATCCGCCTTTTATAAGTCCTAGCACTGCCAATCTAACTAAAGCTGCTTTTTCTTCTTCTGACAATACTCCTTGAGTCTTGGATTCATTTCCAACATATCCACCTAAAATATTACCTAATGGGAAAAATATAGAGTATAAAAATACTGTATCAAGATCTATAGGGATGTTAGAATCCTTTCCGCTTTCATATGGGGGATAAAGATCAACTGTAGTGCCATGTAAAGAGGCATCTGCATGAGTATGCAAGTTTATAAATCCAGGCATTACAATTCCAGAAGTTGCATCAATCTCTACATCAACGTGGCCTTTAAATCTTCCTGGTACAATTTCCTGAATATGATCTCCTACTAGCACTAAGTCATGGTCTTTGAGAACATGTGGTTTGTTTTCAGAATAGGTTAAAATCCATCCTCCACGCAATACAGTTACAGTATTCTTTTTTATGTTATTTTCAACAGACATTATAATACCTCCATTTCATTTTTTATAATTACCTTAGAGCTTGTAATGAAATATAAATTTAAAATGGGCCTAATTGAATGGCATGTGCTATTAATAATAATACTGCCCCAGCAATACACCATAGACCGACCAAAGGTGCCACCCATTTTACCATTTCTCAAAAGGTATTTTTGCAATACCTATAGCACCCACACAAATACCTACAGTTGGAAAAATTACATTTGTGAGACCATTACCATATTCAAGAACAACTATAGTTGTTTGTCTTGTTATGTTTGCCATATCACCAAGAGGTAACATAATAGGTAAAGTTGCAGCTGCTTGGCCGCTGCCTGATGGGATAAAGAAATTAATAATAAGTTGTACAACATACATTCCCAATACAGTTATCTGCTCAGGTAGTACAATAATTAGTGATGCCAAACCATTAATTATCGTATCTAAAATCATCCCATCTCCTAAAACAATAACTATTCCCCTGGCAAAGCCCACAATTAATGCTCCCATAGTTAAAGTTTCAGCGCCCTTTACAAAATCTTCTGCAGTTTTATTTATTCCACTACCACCTACAATACCTGCTACAACGGCCATGCCAAAGAATAGGTACATCAGCTCCATAAGGTACCATCCTTGGAAGCTTACCCCATAGGCTAATATTACAATCGCCAGAACTGCAACACTTAATGCTGCCTTGTGTTTCCCAGTAAGTTTAACATCTTGTTCTTTAATTTTAATATTATCAATTAATTCATCATCTTCTAAATCAGCAACAATGCTTAATTTTGGATTCTTTTTTATCTTTTTAATGTACCTAGCTATATACCATATTGTAATAGCTGTAAAGATAATAAGACCTAGCACTCTAAATTCCTTTCCTGAATATAATGGTAGCTCAGCCAATTTATGACCTACTGCAACTGTAAAGGGATTAAAAACACCACAACTGAAACCAGCTTGTGAACCTACCACAATTATTGCTACCGCAACAATTCTATCCAATCCAAGAGATCTAGCTAATAAGAGACTCACAGGTACTAGGGCGAGGCCTTGTTCTGCTAATCCAAAAAGTGCACCACCCAATAGAAAAAATAGCTGTTAAAACTGAAACCAATAAAATTTCACGGCCTTTTAAACGAGTTGACAAAGAGTTAATTCCAGCTGCAAATGCACCAGTCCCCTCAATAACTCCAAAAGCTCCACCGACAATGAATAAAAAGAATATTATATCAGCAGCACTCATAAAGCCTCTAGGAATAGCTCCAAACATTTCAAATAGACCAACCGGATTAGATTCGGTATAATGAAAAGAATTAGGATCAAGATAAGTGGCACCAGTAACTGGATCTTTATATTCACTAAAATCACCTGCGGGAATAATCCAAGTTAGAATTGTACATAGTACTACAATAATGAATAGCAGAGCAAATGAATGAGGAACCTTTATATTTTTTAAATTCATAGACCTAGAATGAGGAACCTTTGCATTGTTTAATTTCATAAACCTATACCTCCCTTATATAAATTATTAAAGAATAAATGAGTTACCTGTTTAAGTATAATTAATTTGATTTTTCCATAAGTTCCAAACCCTATTAGCTGCTTTCTGAGCGTTGTCCAAGATGATTTGTTCGTCTTCTTTAATATATCTACCATTTTCAACTAGAATTTCACCATTAACGATAACACTATCAATATCTGATGCAAGACCTGTATGGACTAGGTTTGAAATTACATTTTCTTTAAAGAGAGGGATATAATTTGGCTTATTGTAGTCAATTATTATTAAATCCGCTAATTTATTCTTATCGATCGTGCCTAATTCTGTGTCTCTTCCAAGTGCTTTAGCACCATTAACTGTAGCCATTTCAAGTACTTTTTTAGGTTTAGGCTCATATGCCATAGTGTTTCTAATTCTAAAAGCCATTTGAGCTACTTTCATGGCTTCAATAATATCTGAAGCCATGTTGTCTGTTCCAAGACCTATATTCCCCCCTTCTCTTTCCATTTCTAATATTGGTGCTGTATAACCACGTTTGGCAATTATCACAGGACAATGTGCTAAATTTGTTCTATAATTTCCTAACAATTTAATATCTGTTTCTTCTAAAAAGATACCATGTGCACCTATGAATAACGGGCCTAAAAATACCAGTACTTTCCAAGAATTCTCCTACTGTTTGATTGTACTTTTTTCTTAACCTGTTCAACTTCTGTTATATTTTGAGCAAGATGAAGGGTAATACTTAAATTGTATTTTTTTGCAATATTGGCTATATCTTTTAAAAGTTGAAAAGAACATGTATCGGGTGCATGCGGAACTAAAATTGCTCTAATCAGACCATCCTTTGCCATATGCCATTTCTTAATAAAATCTACACTACTGTTTAGGGTTCTCTCTCCTATCGAAGCATTGTATTCATATACTTTATCTTTCATTTTCTTTTGATCTACATCTAATATTGTATCATTAAGATATGCCCTAATTCCCATTTCCAAAGCGGCCTTCGCTAAATACTCACCTTTAGAGCCAAAATGATCTACAATTGTAGTTGAGCCAAATTTTAATAATTCTAGGTAACCTAATTTAGCCATGTGATAAATATCTTCCTCGGTCATAATATCGGTAATCGGAAACATTTTTTCATAAACTGATTTATATGAAGGCTCATCTTCCGCTTGACCCCTCAATATAGAAAGAACACTATGAGTATGAAGATTGATGAAACCTGGGAATATCGCTTTATTTCTTGCATTTATAGTTTTATCTAACTTTTTATTACGATATTTGCTCTCAATCTCATTACTCTCTCCAACATCGATAATTTTATTGCCTTCTATATATACTGCACCATCTAAAATTAAGTTATTATTCTGTCTCATCGTTACCACAATTCCATTTTTAATTAAAATACCCATTTTTTCACCTCCTTTCATTCTAATATTTTCTAACCAAATAAAATAAAGAGCAAAGTCTATTTCAAATTTTCATAAGCTAACCCAAATGGATCTCCTTTTATAAACTCTCCTTGACCTTCTTTACCAATAAACTTGTTATTTTCAACTGTTAATTTCCCACGTAAATATACCTTTTCTACCCTTCCGATTTGCTCCATTCCTTCAAAAGCGCAATAATCTACTCCCTGAAGGCTATTTTCTACTGTCATTATTCCTTTCCATGAAGGATCAAATATCACTATATCAGCATCAGATCCTACTGCAATTGTTCCTTTCCTCGGAAATAAACCATTAATTTTAGCTGGGGCTGTAGTAAACAAATCTACAAATCTTTGGCGACTGATTTTTCCTGTCTCGACTCCATATGTCCATAATATACCTAGCCTATTTTCTAAACCTGGCGCTCCATTGGGAATCTTTGTAAAGTCATCCTTTCCTAAATGCTTTTGTTCTTTCCAATCGAAGCCGCAATGATCAGAACTTACACACTTTAACCAGCCATTTCGTACGGCTTCCCATAATGCATCTCGGTGCTCTTTTGAGCGTAAAGCAGGAGAACATACATATTTTGCGCCCTCAAAATTAGGTTTCGCTAAATTATCTGTATCCAGGACCAGATAATGGGAACATGTTTCCCCATATGCAGCAATTCCTTTTTGAAACGCCTCACGTATTGCTTCCATTGCTTCTTTACAAGTAACATGGACAATTAAAATAGGTGCCTCTGCCATAGCTGCCAGATTAATTGCTCTTTGAGTACATTCCGCTTCCACCAGAGGCGGCCTAGAAACTGCATGATATATAGGCTCTATCTTCCCTTTAGTAATGCATTGCTTCTGTAGGACATCAATAACATCAGCATTTTCGGCGTGTACCATGATGGTTACACCCGCTTCCTTTGAAGCCTGTAATGCTTTAAAAACAGCGGCATCATCACAGTGATAGGGATGCCCTTTATAAGCCATAAATAATTTGATTGTCGGTACTCCTATTTCAGGTAGCTTAGGTATTTCTTTAAACAATGCATCATTCGGGTCAAATACTACACCATGAAAAGCATAATCACACATCGCTTTCCCAACGGCCTTTTGTTCCCTGTATTCATCTATCGAGTCCTTTACGCTCCAGCCAACTTTTTGATTAGCAAAATCAACAACAGTAGTAGTCCCCCCTACTAATGCTGCATTTGAGGTTTCGAAAGATCGAGTCGTTGCAGAAAGAAAGCTAAAATTAAAGTGAGTATGTTGATCTACACCACCCGGGAATACATACATACCTCTGGCATCAACAATTTCATCTGCGCGTTGGTCTAGACCCTTACCGATTGCAATAACTTTCTCACCTTCAATCAAAATGTCTCCTTGGAATTCTTCCATCGCGGTCAAAATAGTACCGTTTTTGATTAAAATACTCATAATTTCAACCACTCCTCCTGATTTTTATTTTTTATTATTTCGTAAGATAAGCAAGCCTATACAACAAACTAGTCTTAAGGAGCTAATTTTGGTTAAGAATCCTTTATACTCTTTCTTTTCTGGATATTTGTAAGTTAGTCTCTTGCTGGTCTTCTTGCGCAAATCCACCAGCCCTTCAGCTATTTTTACTGCTGCAGTTACACCATCGAATACAGGTAAACCGAGCTCCTTTTCCAGATCATCCGCGAACCTGACCATTCCGGCACAGCCAAGGCAAATTGCCTCTGCTCCGTCTTCCTCAATAGCCTTATTGCTTTCTTCTCTTAATTCGAGCCATACCACGTTCAGGATTACGCTCAAAATCTAAAACACTTAAATTAGTAGTTCTAACGTTACATTTCTCAGCCATTCCATAGCGCCTCACCACATCTTCAATTAACGTTTTAATTCGTAGATATAACAGTTACAACCGAAAAACGCGCCGCTACCACACTTGCCATGTACATAGAAGCTTCGGCAATTCCCACTACAGGGACTGGAGATATCTCCCTTGCCGCATATAAGCCTGGGTCACCATAGCAAGCTATTATAAATGCATCAAAATCGTCTACTATTCCCAGAGCGTACTTCCTCAATAACCCCAATTACGGATGCAGATTCATCATGAAAATTCTCAATGGAAGCCGGCCCATCCTGAGGGCTAACAGTAGTAATCAAAGTATCACAACGAGCTACGGAGCAGGCAGCTTGATGAATGCTATCGGTCATTGATAACGTTGTATTGGGATTAATAATTTTGATTTTCAATTTACAACTACTCTCCTATAACACTGGCTTCTAGTTTTGTCAGTTTGCTAATTTTAATATTGAGCTCAATAATAACTCCGTACCAACACCAATGTCTTCATATTTTGTCAGTTCCTCCGGGACATGGCTTCGTCCGCCTAATACTGGGTACAAATATCATCCCTACCTCCGTAATGTCTGCCATTAATGAGGAATCATGAACCGCGCCGCTGTTCATCTTCTTGTAGACTATACCCTTTCTCTATTGCTGCAACTTGCTCGATAGTTTCAGATACCGTACTCGACAACACAATAGCCGATGCTTCACCTACGAAAGACATTTTGAGCACTTACGTCATATTGTTCTGCCACTAATGTCTAAGATGCTTTTCAATCTCAGAAACAGTCACATTGATGCCATCAGGGTTAACATCACGAACATCCACGGTAAACATTACTCTTTTCAGGGATAACATTTGGCATATTAGGATGACAGATAATCTTCCCTACAGTTCCAACGGTAGTGAGATTAGCTTTCTTCTTAACTATCTCATCAACTCCGGCAAATAGTCATGGCAGCTGCCTGCATCGGATCATTTCGCAAATGCATAGGTGTAGCACCTGCATGATTCGCAACTCCTACAAACTCAACTATAAGAGTTTTAATCCCTGCGATTGCTTCAACAATACCGATAGTAATATTTCTCATTGTCGAGCACAACACTTTGTTCAATATGCATCTCAACCATAGCCTTTATTTCGCCCGGTTTTAATTATGGACTTTTCGCAATCGTCGGGATTCAATCCAAAGTCGCGAACAACCTCATACATTGAAAAGCCTTGATCATTCTTTAGCTATTTGAGATCATCAACACTAAGTTTACCTACCAATGTTTTACTTCCTGCCATTGTTACTCCGAAGTTCGAACCTTCCTCTTCTGCAAAAACAACAATTTCTATAGGATATTTCGTTCGAATTTTATTCTCGACTAATACCCTAACTACCTCCAACGCACCGATTACGCCTACTACACCATCGAACTTCCCTCCATGCAGAACGGTGTCAATATGGGACCCTATCATGACCACTGGAGCATTTGGGTTTAATCCTTCCAAACGTGCTCTAATATTACCAACACCATCTACAGTTGTCTTCAGTCCAAGATTATCAAATTGGTCAATTAAGTATTTTCTTGCTTTTTTGTCCTCAATACTATAAGAAAACCTAGTACACCCATTACCGGGAGTTGAATTAAATTGATAAATACTTTCAATATCGTTTTTTATTCGTTCAAGCTTTATTTTCATAAAAACCCCCTGAAACCTAAAGAACTTTTATACACCGGGTATATACTAGAATGAATAGCAATAAACATGCCAAAACTATGCAAAAAAATAAATCCTTAAAATTCGTTCCAACTGTAGTAGTCTGCCTTTCTGGATAA
Organism: Bacillota bacterium; assembly: GCA_050952465.1. Taxonomy (GTDB): domain Bacteria; phylum Bacillota; class Dehalobacteriia; order Dehalobacteriales; family Dehalobacteriaceae; genus DUPU01. The sequence continues at coordinate 312,689 of JBMNKZ010000014.1, forward strand.
TGTGTATTAGTTGCCTTTCCTATATTATTGATGATACATTCCATCAATTTTGTTGATATAAATCATCATTCTAGGTAACTTAAATAACTCTACATTTAATTTTTATATTAGATTTTTTATATGCAAATAATAAAAGAACCTGCCTTAGGCAAGCTCTTCAATATCATTTTTATTCATAAGAAAATAACCATTCTGTTCTAGGATAAATTTAAATAAGGAATTGTTCTTTTAATTTTTTTAGTTTTTTTGCAGCGGTTGACTGATCAATATCAAGAACTTTCGCAATTTTTCTCGTAGTCTTATACTTTTTATAAGCCTGAATTAAAAGTTTTGTTTCTATTTGGTCAGTAGCCTCTTTAAGGGGGATAATTTTATAGAATTCACAATTTGACTGAATCTTATTACCAATTAATCTACTAATATCATCTTTAGTAATAATCTCTTCCTGACATACAATTGTTAACCTTTCAATAGTATTCTCTAATTCCCTAATGTTACCCGGCCATTCATAATCAGACAATATTTGATATGCTTCTTCTGAAAGTACTTTTTTAGTGCCATATTTTTGATTAAATTTTTTAATAAAATAATCTGTAATTACTGGAATATCTTCAACTCGACTCTTAAAGGCGGAATAGTAATCGGAATAACATTTAGCCTATAAAAAAGATCCTCACGAAACTTCCCATCCTTAACTAGTTTATATAAATCCTTGTTTGTCGCAGCTAAAACTCTTGTATTAATTTTAACAGGATATGAACTCCCAATTCTATATAGTTCATTTTCTTGAAGCACATTAAGTAATTTAGCTTGCACCTGTAAAGGCATTTCAGCAATCTCATCAAGAAATATAATTCCATTGTTTGCAATTTCAAATAAACCTTTTTTTCCACCTTTTTTTGCACCAGTAAATGAACCTTCCTCATAACCAAACAATTCTGATTCCAATAGACTTTCTGGAACAGCACTACAATTTATATGTACAAAGGGAT